>CAJTEM010000030.1 GCA_910575255.1 Lachnospiraceae bacterium
TTTTCTCAAGATTCTGCAAGTCTGATAAATACGGGAAAAACTGTGTAGTTACAGCAAAATGGAGTCCATCAGGGCTCCATTTTTGTCTCTACAAGTGGCAAACTCGGGGTATAGCACAAAAGAAGATAAGTTTCAAATCTGCCAGCCCCCCATTTAAAAAATTCCCTGACGTTCTTGCCAGAAAATTGACGTTCCTGCCAGAAGCCTTGTTTTTTACCGGAATTCTGCTATCTTAAAAATAGAAATTTTCTGCGGAAGGAGGTTGACAGGGCATGGCACAGCGGGAGATAATTAGCGACAGACAGACAGACAGACAGACAGACAGACAGACAGACAGACAGACAGGATAATACTATCCTTTTGTCGTGTCTTTTTACATATAGTTCCATCAGAACCAGGACCGCCAGGGGCGGGCATTTCCTGCAGGCTTATCATGCCGTGCAGGATGCCGCGCTCCCCGGCGGTCTTTTTGCGTTTTCACAGGAGGGAAAAGGAGGGAACGGGAATGGATGCCGTTGTTTTTACGAAGAGCAGGCAGGAATATGGGATGCTTTCAGGGATACTTGCGGATGAGTCACCAGGAATGCGTGTGTCGCAGGGCAGCATGGACGGGTATTACCACCCGGAACATAAGTACGACATTGTGGTGGTAGGCGTGGATGGTGCGCAGGGGATGGAGCTTGTCTGCGCTTACCGGGAGCGGTTTGGCGATGCGCTGGTGATATGGATTACGGATGACCCCTATTTTGCGGGGGTTGCGATACGGACGCACATTTTTGACTTTATCGTCCGCCCGCTTGCGGAATCCCGGTTCAGGGAGACGGTAAGGAAACTCATGGCAGGAAAAACTGATTCGTGGCAGAGGATGCCCGCCTGCTGGCGGGGAATGGAAATAGACTGCCTGTAAGCACAGAGAATTGGGAACCATACATTTTTCAAAATATCAGGAGGGCATTTTATGAGAAACAAGTTAAGGAGGCCGCTGGCGTTCCTGCTGTCTGCGGTGATGATCGTCACCATGTCAGGAACTCCGGTTCATGCGGTGGCAGACAGAGGACAGCCGGAAACCGGGCTGTGCGAACACCACACCGCGCATACGGACGATTGCGGCTATACGGAAGAAACGCCGGGAACGCCATGCGGCCACGAACACACAGAAGATTGCTATATTGAAGTGACCGAGTGCGTCCACGAGCATACGCCGGAATGTTACCCAGAGGAAACAGAGGACGGCGTATCGGGCAACGAGGCTACCCCGGCAAACGCAGAGAAACGGGAGCCGGAAAACTGCCCCCATATCTGCGATGGGGAAAGCGGCTGTATTACGGAAAAATTGGACTGCCGGCATGAGCACAAGGTGAATGGCGGCGAAGCCGACAGAGAGGGCGGCCTGGGCCGTGACAGCGAGTGCGGCTACACCGAAAGTACGCCGGGAACACCATGCACCTATGTGTGTGAAATCTGCAATCCGCAGGACAGCGGCGAAGCCGACGAGGAACCGGAAACAGGAATCATCAAACAAGAGCAATGCTCTTGTTTGACCCTCTGTACAGAGGGTCAAATCAATCCTGACTGCCCGGTCTGCGGCGCAGAGGATGCCGGCCTGTCGGACTGCAAAGGGAAAGCTGAAAAAGAAGATACAAAACAGCCGGAAGATACCGGCATCTGCAAGCATCATCAGGAACATGACGATGCCTGCGGCTACCAGCCGGAATCGGAGGACAGTGAAGGAAGTCCGTGTACTTATGAGTGCCGTATCTGCCCCATCGAGGACTTGATCGCCGCCCTGCCGGATAAAGTGACGGAGGATAATGCGGAGGATGTACGGGGGCAGCTTGACCAAATCCTCGCCCTCTATCGGGAGCTGACCGAGGACGAACAGGAACAGATCGACCTTTCCCGCTGCTACGAGCTGCAAGCGGCGCTGGACGGGGCCAACGACCCTGCCCCAATAACGGAATCTGTCGAGTATCAAGAGGCGTCCTGGGACGGCAGCCAAGTGACCTATGAGAGCAAGACCGAAACCTGTACCCTCGTTGAAAACAGCGCCGAGGCGGTCACATGGACTGCGGGCTGGTACGCGGTCAGCGGCACCGTCACCATTGACCAGCCCATCACCGTCAACGGGGAGGTACACCTGATCCTGACGAACGGCTGCACCCTCACAGCGGAAAAGGGCATTGTGGTGACGAGCACCAACAGCCTGACCATCTACGCCCAGTCCGAAAATGGCGGCACGCTGAACGCCACCGGCATGACTGACGATAGCGGTAATGCCAGCGCGGGCATCGGCGGCGGTGCGGGTAACAATGGCAACGGCGGTGCGGGAAACAATATCCAAATTAACGGCGGGATGGTACACGCCACAGGTGGCAATTTGGGTGCGGGCATTGGAGGCGGCGGTGGCAGCGAGAGTGGCGATGGCACCGTCACCATCAGCGGCGGCACAGTGACCGCTGTTGGAGGAAACTATGCCGCAGGCATTGGCGGCGGCGGTGGGTATCAAAACACCTATGGTGGCTGTACCGGCGGCACCGGCAGCGTCACCATTACCGGCGGCATTGTGGACGCTTCCAGTCCCACAAATGTCTATTGGGAAGGCTACGAGGGCGCTCCCATCGGCAACGGCGGGAACGCAACCGCAACAGCGACCGTCAACAAAACCACCGGCATAATCTTTGAGAACGGTGTGGGTACTGTCTGCGGCGATGTGACCCTTGCCGGGAGCTATACTGTCCCTGCGGGCTACTCCCTGCACATCCCCGCCGGGGCCAGTCTGTCCGGGAGCGGCACCCTCTCCGGCGGCGAGACGTTTACCACCGACTTGTCGGAGGATATGATTTCTGTCCCGGAGGACCTTTATTATGACGGGACAGACAGGACGGCAGAGTTGCAGAACGATCTTTCCGCCGAGCTGAACAAAGGAATTGAGATTTGCGGCCAGACCTTTACGGTAAGCGGCTGGACATTGGCGGTTGCAAAAGCGGCAGACAGCGACCTGACCTATACCGCCACTTATACAAACAACAACGATAATACAAATACGTTCACGAAAACCATCACGCTCCAGAAGTCTGGCACCGACCTGACCAGTGAGGGCAAGGTGCAAACCTACAAAGGCGATACCCTAACCAAAGACTTCACCGCCAGCGACACCATCACCGTCAAGGCCACGCCCACCGCAACCGGGGAGGCTCCGGCAAAAGCGGCGGCACGTCTGAGGGGTGATCCTACTGCGGGCCAAATGGTGGTGTTTGTGGGTGATACGCAGGTGTGCGCTCCTGCGGACGTTGGCGCGGACGGCAGCTACACCATGAACGTCAGCGCCGCCGATGTGCTGGTTGCGGCAGGAGGCCCAGGTACGGGAATCACCCTGACGGCGAAATTCGTTGGGAATGACAATATGGCGGACGGCGCAGGGACGGTGGATGTCAGCATCTCCGCCGTAGCGAAGATTGAAAATGGCAGCACCACCACCTATGTGGGCAATTTGGACGATGCGTTCAAAACGGAAAACGATGGCGCGACCATTACGCTGCTGAAGGATATTGAGAGAACAGGACCTCTCAACATCCAAATCACCTGCAACCTGGACCTGGGTGGGCATACCATCACCTGCACTTATGGCACAGCTATCGGCATTTGGAGTAACGCAAGTCTGACCATTCAGGGTGCAGGAGAGGTTATTTCTACGAATAAACAGGCTATTGTTGTGGCAGGGAATGTTACGCTGGAGGGCGGAACTTTTACCAGTAAACAACTGTATAGTGAAGGGGTGTATATCAATTCAGCGAACGCATCTTTATCCGTTGTCAACGAAAATGTAACCATACGAAACACAGGCGGCGGTTGTGGATTGGCTGTCAACAATGCACAGTCGGTCCAGCTCTCAGGCGGAACATACTCCGGGACGGCGGGGGCGATTAGTATTGTAGGCGGATCTCTCACCCTCGGCGGTCTGCTGCCCCAGGGCGGTGACACCCGGTACGCCTATTTTGACGAAAGCGGCACCACCCCCTTTACGGGTGTGCTGGGCAATAAGTCGCTGACCGGCACAGTGACGGTGAAGAAGTGCAACCATACCGGCGAGGGCGTCTGTGAGTACACGCCGAATGAAGGCGCGGAAACCCACGCCATGACCTGTCTGGCCTGCGGGCTGGAGGGAGCTGCGGAGAGCTGCGCATACTCTGATGACTACGGGCACGATGAAACAAACCACTGGCAGACCTGTACCCTGTGCGGCGGGAAGAAGACGGAGGCCCACGGCTGGGTACACCAGTGTACCTCGGCAACAGGTATCATCCGCCGTTCCTGCGACAAATGCGAAATTGAGACAGTCGTGGGGACCGTCTCCATAACGCCCGATTTTTCTGTGACCTACGGGAAGACAGGGAGCGCAACGCTGGTCTGCACGGCGGAGCTGGCGGATGGCTACAGCCTTGAGCCGGCGGATAGTGCGGACAATTGCTGGGTTCTGATGGCACTGTCTGACGGCAAATCCTGGAATCTTGGGCGCGAGCTTGAAGTCAAACTGCCAGCTGATCTGCCAGCTGGAGAATACTGGTATGATGCGTACCCCCGCCTTTCTTATCAGGGAAATAATACCATTGTTAAACGTTTCAATGTAATAGGCAAAGTCACCGTCACCCCGGCCCCGCTGACCGTCACCGGCGCAGCGGCGAAGGATAGGACATATGACGGAACCAATTCGGTGCAGATCACTGGCGTGACTCTGGACGGAGTTTTGAACAGCGACAATGTATCCGTTGACCTCACCGGACTGACCGGAACGCTGAGCGGCTCCGACGCAGGGACTTATACCGGCGTTTCCCTGCCCCGGCTGACCCTCACCGGCGGGGCGGCATCCAACTACACCCTGCCCCAGTCCATGGGCGCGGTCCCGGCCAGCGTGACCATCAGCAAGGCCACCCTGACCGCCACCGGCGCGACAGTGGCATCCAAGACCTACGATGGCAATACTGCCGCTTCTGTGTCCAGCGTGACCTTTACCGGGCTGGTGAACGGCGAAACGCTGACTCTTGACGAGGACTACATCGCCTATGGCAACTATGATGACCCGAATGCTGGGGAAAATAAGTCTGCTACCATCCTCGTAGCGCTAAAAAGCAGCGCCAAGGCAAACAATTACACGTTGCCCAAGGATTCCTCAGTGAATGCCACCGGCACGATCACCAAGGCCAGCAGCTCCATCACTACCGCTCCCTCCGCCACCGGGATCACCTACGGGCAGGCGTTGAGCGACAGCACCCTGACGGGCGGCACAGGCAGCGTTCCGGGAGCGTTCGCCTGGACAGACAGCACCGCCAAGCCCAACGCCGGGACAGCGCAATTTGAAGTGACGTTCACTCCGACAGACACGAATTACAACAGCACCACCACCAATGTGTCCGTGACCGTTGCCAAGGCTACACCCACCCTTACCGCGCCCACGGCCACGGCCATCCAGTACGGCCAGAAGCTGACCGACAGCGCCTTAACGGGCGGTACAGCGACAAACCCCAACGGGAGTGCCGCCATTGCCGGAAGCTGGCACTGGGCCAGCGGGAACACACAGCCTACGGCAACCGGGACTTTCCCTGTGTCCTTTGCCCCCAGCGACACCGCAAATTACAATACCCCGGCGAATGTTGATACCAGCGTCACCGTGAACCCCGCCGCGCCGAAGATCACCCTGACCGTTCCCGCCTATCAGGTTGCGGGGGAAGATGTCATTGTGACCTGTACGGTGGAGAACCCTCACGACACGACCTTTAAGGAGGGCATCCCTGAGAATATCACGCTGACCTATCAGATCGGGAGCGGAACCCCGCAGACGATTACAAACGGCAAATTCTCCATCCCGGCGGGGACAAAAAAGGACACGGTTATCACCGTCACCGCCAGCACCGACGCTGTAAACGGCAAATACACCGCTGCCACCAAGACAGCCACCGTGACCGTCACCGACAAAATCCCCGTAGAGATCAGCGGTATCAGCGTGACCGGGCGGGTGTATAACGGCCAGCCGGTCAACTATACCGGCACCCCGGTTGTCAAAAAGCTGGACGGCACAGTTGTCACCGACGCGCTGGTTTCCTACACATGGAGCAGCGTCACAGCCCCCGTCAACGCAGGGGACTACTCGCTTGTGGTCGCTGTGGGCGGCGGCAAATACATTGGCAGCACAACGATTCCCGTTGTGATTGAACAGGCGGAAATCAGAGTTACCGCCCCAAGCAAAACGATTTATGTGGGGGAAACTGCCCCCGTATTCTCTGCGGCAGACTGTAACATCACGGGCCTTGTTCAAGGTGAAAACCTGAAAACCCCGCCAACCGTAGCCTATGCCGAAGCCCCGGATACCTCCAAAACCGGCTCTGTGACGGTCACGGCCAGCGGAGCGGAAGTCCCGGAGGGCGGTAATTACAAAGACAGAATCGTCTATGAGAACGGAACCCTGACAATTACCAGTAAACCCCTGCCGCCTGCTAAATACACCGTAACAGTGCAGGCCGGTAAAGGTGGCACAGCTTCCGCTTCTCCGACATCAGCGGAGAAAGGAACAAAAATCACCCTGAACGCCACACCGGACGGCGGCTATCACTTCAAGGAATGGCAAGTCATTTCCGGCGGCGTGACAATCAGTAATAACAGCTTTACCATGCCCGCCGCAAATGTGACTGTCAAAGCGGTATTTGAAAGGAACAGCAACGGCGGCGGAAACTCTGGCGGTTCCAGCAGCGGGGGAGGTTCCTCGTCCGGCGGCGGTTCTTCCAGCGGTGACAATGGTTCCTCTGGCGGCGGCTCCACGATTGTAGCCCGTCCCGACGAAACCAAGCCGGACACTCCTACCACCAGCCAGACCAAACCGGCAACACCGGATAAAAACGGGAATGTGGCGGTGGATAACGGCACTGTCCAGTCTGCCATCAACACGGCAAAGAACGACGCCAAAAAGAACGGCAATACCGCTAACGGCGTGGCGGTTGTCATTCCTGTCACGCCAAAAGAAGGACAGAACTCTTTTAACGTAACTATTAACGCCCAAACCCTGAACACCCTCGTCCGCGAAAAGGTGAAGCGGCTGGAGATCAACATTGAGGGCGTGGTTGTTGGAGGAATGGACACAAAACTGCTGAAATGGCTGGATACCCTATCGGCAAACGGGGACGTTATTTTCCGGGTAAAGAAAACAGACCCGTCCGGTTTATCCAAAGAAGCCAAAGCTGCCATCGGCACAAGGCCGGTCTATGACCTGTCGCTGGTGTATCTCTCCGGCGGGAAAGAAACGCCGATTACCGATTTTGACGGCCACACCATCGCTGTCCGTCTGCCTTATGCTCCGGCAAAGGACGAAAAGACCGGAAATCTCTATGCGGTCTATGTAGATGGCAAGGGCAAGGTGGAATGGCTGACAAAATCCAGCTATGACCCTGACCTGGGTACGGTTGTTTTTGAAACCGGGCATTTCAGCATCTACGGCATCGGCTATCAGAACCCTGTCCCGGTCTTTACAGACATTAAGAACCATTGGGCTGAGGATAACATCATCTTCGTAGCCAGCCGGGGGCTGCTCGCTGGTACTGGAAACAACCAGTTCAGCCCCGACACCGGCATGACGCGGGGAATGTTCGTCACCGCCCTGGGGCGGCTGGCAGGCATCGACCAAGCCGACTATAAAACCGGGAAATTCACCGATGTGAAAGCAGACGCCTACTATGCCCCTTATGTGAACTGGGCGGCAGAAAAAGGCATTGTAAACGGCACTACCGCCACCACCTTTTCCCCGGACACCAATATCACGCGGGAACAGATGGCGGTCATTATGGCAAATTACGCGAAAAAGCTGGGCTATGAGCTGCCGGTTGTCCACGAAGCTGTGACCTTTGCGGACAACGCGCAGATCAGCGGCTGGGCGGCAAAGGAAGTCAAAGCCATGCGGCAGGCGGGCATCATGGCGGGGAAAGGCGGCAACCGCTTTGACCCGAAAGGAACCGCCACCCGCGCCGAGGTCGCCGCCGTCCTGCGGCGGTTTGTGGAGATTGTCATTGACCCGCAGACCGCCCAGGGCTGGATGCAGAACCACAGCGGCTCCTGGCAGTACATGAAAAACGGCAAGCCCGTCACCGGCTGGCTGCAAGACGATAAAAAATGGTACTGGCTGGACAATAACGGCTGGATGTTTGCCGGCGGCTGGAAACAGATTGACGGTAAATGGTACTATTTCTATTCGGACGGTTCCATGGCGGTCAATACCACCATTGACGGTTACGCCATCGGCTCGGACGGGGCCAGAAAATAGGACGGGAAAGGAGCGGCATCAGCCTTGGAGATTCCTGAAGCGATACAACCGAATACCGCCCAGAGGTAATTAGGTGCCGCAATCCCGGCTGACCCAATCCTTCTTTGTCGCATAGCGGTTAATTTTATGGAGGCCGTCTATGCGTAAACGTCCCTTTTGATCTATCTCTGCCCTTATGGGGCAGAGGCTTGAATAACAGAATAACCGATACGTTCAGGGCGCAGATGACGCAACAATCATCTGCGCCCTGTTTTTATCTGCCCTTTTTCGGCAAAAAGAAGGGATATTCTGGCAAAAAAGACAAAAAGCGCACGGTATGGGGAAAGAGAAACGACAAACCTCCCCCTGCCCCGCGCTTTTTCTACATAGCTCAACAATTTCATAGGCTCCATTGTTTGTGGGGACCCGGCTGCCGGTCCCCGCCTCTATTCGATTCACCCGTCAACCACGCCTGGATCGAAATGGAGGAAAACTATGGGATTTCACCTTCCCGGCGAACAGTGTGAGGACGAGAGCGAGCAGTCCTGCCTGTTCCGGAAATTTGAATCCCTGTCCTGCACCTGGGACACCGGCGATGTGGATTCCCGGCGGTTTGGCTGGCTGTCCTCCCTGGAGGATGAACTGCTGTACCGGCGGCTCTGCAAATTGCCGGAGGACGATCTGGAACAGCTGACCCTGCTCATTGTGGACGGATACCGGCAGGCCGATGTCGCAAGGCTGTGGAACTGTTCCCGGAGCGCAATCACACAGCGAATAAATAAAAACAAGATTTTTTTGAAATAGGCTTAACAAATCGCCTTTCCCAATGCCTACACATTGAAGGGGCAAGTCCTCTTACAGATATAACCCGTCACGAAAAGATTTTATGAGGTATGACGGTAAACGGTGGATTGATGATATTGAGGGTTTGTCTGTGAGGGCGTCAGCAAAGGTTTTATCAGATGCACTTGTGAGATATGCAGTAAAAGAATAAAGCAAAGGCAGGGCATTGATTATGTGTGTGTATGGAGCTTTATTAGAATGTATTTATAAATCATGCACTGCCTTATAGTAGAAAGGGGGAATTTCTATGACTTGCACGGAGGCATACAAGGAGCATATCGAATAGGAACTTTAGTTTGCCGGGCTGCACTAAATCACCGACTAAAGATTCAATAGCCAAAACATTCCAAACATCATTATGCCATTCCGAACCAAAACTTACAAGTAAAATCCTTACGATATTAATCTGCCCTTCTTATGTTTTTTAAAAAAAACATATATGAAATAACATTGAGCATCAATGCTCCAATCCATGCCATACCTTCTGCATATATGGTTGCTGCAAATCCAAATACAGGTAATCCAAAGTAAACAGCAGGTATACGAATAATCATTTCAATTATTCCAGAACACATAGGTATAGCAGGTTTACCTAATCCTTGAACGCAACTGCGAAAAACAAACAATAAATTCAAAAGAACAATAAATACTGCTAACAATTTTAGAAAGATTGAAGCATAATCAACAGCATCCTGTCCACAAAGCATTAATTTTGCCAGCAAATCGGAAAAGAAAAATAGTACTATTCCAAGCAATAGTGCTGAAAGAAGCGCCATTATGCCTGCAGTTCTTGTACCACTACGAATTCTTTCAAACTTCTTACCACCAAAATTCTGACCTGAAAATGAAGATATTGCAAAACCAATAGTTATTCCCGGCAACATAAAAAAATTTAGATATTTATTACAGACAGAATATGCTGATGTATAAACAACGCCATAACCATTTATACAACTTTGAACAAATATGCATCCGACAGAAGTAATTGAATTCATAAATGCCATTGGCAAGCCGTTTTTCAACAATTCCATTACTAATCTAAAGTTGAAAATGAAATCACGTTTGTTAATTTTTAGTTCATTCATTCTATGTAATCTAAAACAACAAATAACAACAGAAATTAATTGTGAAACGATTGTTGCATATGCTGGTCCGGAAACACCAAATTTGAATAAAAAAATCAATAATAAATCCAATATTATGTTTAATGCAGATGAAACACCTATTGCTAATAAGGGAGTTCTGCTGTCACCCATTCCTCTTAAAATTGATGATAGTAAATTGTATGCTACCGTAATGAGCAAACCGCTGAATATAATGTAGCCATAAGTTAAACAATCGTTTAAAAGTTCATCATCCGTTTGTATGATCTGTAAAATTGGTTTTAAAAGTAATAAACCTACCGCTGAAAAAAGAACCCCAAATACAGCAGATATTTTTATAGATGAAGCAATTATTTCTTTCAGCTTACTTAAATCTTGTTCTCCACAGGCTTGAGATATATTAACAGAAAAGCCATTTGTTATGCCCATAATAAACCCCGTTAAGAAAAAAGAAAATGTTGTGAAATTACCGACGGCGGCAAGGGAATTGTCCCCCAATCCCTTCCCGATAATAACCATGTCTGCCAATGAATATACCTGTTGTAATATATTGGAAAATAACATCGGAAAGAAAAAAATTAAGAATGACTTTGTTACTGAACCTTTGGTAAAATCTATTTTATTCATGATTACACCGTCCTCAAACTAATCTTATTTAGTTTTATCATTAATGATATAGAACTTATATCAAAAAGCTTGCTTTTTTATCAAAATTATGGTGTAATCAAAAATAACTTAAGATTATGCAACCTTATGAATTTAGAATTTGTTATTATATAAAGGAATATTTTATGAAAATAAGAATAGAACTTAATAGACAATTATATTTGCAAAAGGTACATGGATATAAAAAAGAATCATACTATTTAAGAGATTCTGTATTTGAAGCAATAACAAGTGGAGATATAGAAAAATTGAAAATTCTTATTTCTTCGGGAATGATAAAGCTTTCTACTGAAATGAGAGTTTTATCAGAAAATCAATTAAATAATATGAAGTATCATTTTGTGATTATTGCAACACTCCTTGCAGAATCAAGTCTGGGCAGCGGATTAGGCCATGATGAAGCTTATATGATAGCAGATATTTACAGTCAAAAATCGGACAAAGCTGCAACATGTGAGGATCTGCAGGTTTTGCTTGAGGATATGTGTTTGGATTTTGCTAAACGAATATGCGAAATAAAAAAGGACGATATAATATCAATTCATATCAGAAAATGTATAGATCATATTTATGAAGATCTAAATGCAGATTTATCTACGAAAGGATTAGCTGATTTTACAAAGCTAAATGTATCCTATCTATCGAAATTATTTAAGCAGGAAACTGGGCAAACTATTAAATCCTATGTTACTGCCGCTAAAATGGATACAGCGCAAAATCTGTTAAAATATAGTAATTTAAGTTATTTTGAAATTTCTGCATCACTTGGATATTCTTCACAAAGTGCTTTTACATATGCTTTTAGAAAATTTACAGGTATAACTCCCAAAAAATACCGCGAAAAAAATTATGAAGCAAATAATTACATTGAAGACAATAACCTTTTCTGATTATGAGGACGTTGATGATTCCCTGCCTTGTGCGTACAATATATTAAAGCGCCAACTTGTATAATGCTAACTGATTAAGACTTACACCCTCCATTTTTTGATAAATCCCGATTCCCCAGTATGTCAAACTGGAAATGGTTGAGAAAGACGCTATATTAAAATCCAAAATCTTTCAGAAATCCTATTCCGTTTAGCAAGTTAATGCTGTATAATAGAGCCAGCGATAAACCGGAGTTGATAGAGGGAAAACTATGGAATATAAGGACTATATTAAGCAAGGCTTGAATGGGAATGACCCATTAAAATTAATATTATGCGGAAATATACAGGGGACGGAAAATGATAAAGTAGGCGTTGTATCAGTTGTGTATGCTACAAATGATAAGGACTCAGCAGAACAAAAAATGAATGAATTGATTGCCGTCAATCCTAATAATTATTACATGGTTTATAGTGTGCCACTAAATGTTGATTTGACGGAACTTTCTCATTATCCTTCAATAGCAATTTCTAAAGATGATTTAAAATAAAAGCAACCGAAATTTAGGAGGGAATGGAGTTTTTAGGATATGCAAGGCAGGTAGTTCAGCAGATGGAACTTCTGGAATCAAGATATATTGATAAGAAACCTGCAAAACAAAGGTTTTGCGTTTCAACGCAGCATTATACTTTCACAACAAATGCGTTTGTGGAATTGATACAACGTTTTGGGAATCTTCCAATTATTCGGAGGAACTTTTCAGCAATGAACCTGCTGAAAGGAGTATTAAGGTCAGTGACCGTGCAGCGATTGTAAATCTGATGATCGGATTGGATGGATATACAATTTCAAAAGGATTTTTACTTCAGTTTGTCAATGTAAAAATCTATTTATTCGGAATTACGGCATTGACAGGGCATGAACCAGGCGATGTACTGATGCTTACGGGTGTGGGTGAAGTATTTCCATTTATGAGAATCCATACGTTACTGAAAGCTTTGCAGCCGTATTTTTCGGATGTTCCGATACGAGGTTGGTCAGTATGTTGGTACAGATACCGATATGCTTTTGAATCTCCAGTCTCTGACAAAAAAGATTGGCAGTGAGCGCGAAGGTAAGATTTGGGTTATCTGCACCGGACAGGAAGCCATTGATGAAATCATCAAAGTTCGTGCCGATGAGTTCTCCCATATTCAGGCTCGTTTCAGGACGTACCTTTCAAAAACGCTTAACTTACTGACACTGCCCGTGAAAAGCAGCTACGGTTATGAATGTAACAAACAGGATATGAAAACAGCAGAACAACTATGGACATCTACGCAAAGGTGAAGTATAATAATCCAGAGGAGTTGTTTGGTGCAGGAAACGTTGTTTTTCATCAGGTCACGGATGATTGAAAGACTGCTGCTTTCTGTGGTTCCCGTATAGGATACTGAACAATGAAAAGGCGAGAAAGCCCGAGATATCACGGAAAAACGGCATTAAGAGAATTTTAGTATGCTCTGAAGGCTGCATGTCGGGTTCCGCGGTTTAGGAAGAGATAAACAGGAAAATTATACAGATGCAAGAATATGGACTCCGCAGGTTTTTCTGCGGAGTTTTTCATAGAACATTCGAGGAACTGTAAGATTATGGAGGAAACGATGGACAGACAAAAGAAGGGCAGGCGCCTGGCCGGTTACCGGCCGGATTATGTGGTGTTTGATCTGGAAACCACAGGATTAAGTCCGGTGACTGACCGGATTATCGAGATTTCTGCAGTGAAAGTGAAAGACGGCAAGGTTCAGGATACCTTTTCCGCCTTGGTGAATCCCGGCCGGCCGATACCTGCCGCTGCTTCCCGGGTCAATGGAATCACAGATGCCATGGTAATGGATGCGCCGGCTCTGAAAGCTGTATGGGGGCGTTTTCTGGACTTTATTGGGGATGAGATATTGGTGGGACATAACATACATAGCTTTGACATGAAGTTTTTAAATGCAGCGATGCAGGAGCTTTACAAACAGGATCTGGGGAATGATTATATCGATACCCTGTATATGGCAAGAAATTGCATGAAGGATCTGTCCCGCCACCGTCTGGTGGATCTGGCTGTCTGTTTTGGGATCAGCACGGAGGGCGCTCACCGGGCTCTCAATGACTGTATAATGAATCAGAAATGTTTTGAGGAAATGGGCAGGCGGATGGCAGGAAGCAGTCACAGCGGAGCCCGGAACACGGAAAAAGAAGCATGCCCCAGATGCGGGGGAGTTCTGGTGAAACGAAACGGGAGATATGGTGCTTTCTATGGATGCGCCAATTATCCCGGATGCAGATATACAAGGAATGCAGAAAATAATATTTAGGATTCCCTGCCGGCAAAAAGCAGCAGGCAGATATATTTGGGAATATAACAGAAAGGATACCCATATGAACCAGAAAAATACAGCAAAAACCGTTTTTCTTACCAGTAGTCCGGATGCCTCTTACCAGGAAGAGGGGAAGTGGGTGACTGGCCCCTTTACTTCCAGGAACCGATTCTTAGAACAGTTTCAGAAGGCCTGTCCTAAGCATCCGCAGGTGCTTATGATCACAGCCACCCCCGATGATCCTGCGAAGAATCAGGAAATGAGTGAATATTTTACAAAGGTGTTTGCTGCAAGCAGGATTGAGACAAAGGCGCTGCGGATGTTGGAGAGGTCTACGGCGGGCTGCCTGGCAGAATGGTTGTCAATGAGTGATGTGGTGATTCTGGGAGGCGGACACGTACCGACGCAGAATCACTTTTTTCACGAGCTGGGACTGCGGGAGAAGTTACAGAATTTCAGCGGTGTGATCATGGGAATCAGCGCCGGAAGCATGAATTGCGCAGAAGTGGTGTATGCACAGCCCGAGCTTGCGGGAGAAGCTTCAGATCCAGGTTACCGACGGTTTCTGGAAGGGCTGGGACTGACCAGGCTGCAGATTCTGCCGCATTATCAGATGGTAAAGGATTATACACTGGATGGATTGCGGCTGATAGAGGAGATTACCTGTCCGGACAGTGTGGGACGGGAGTTTTATGCCCTGGAGGATGGCAGCTATGTGATGTGTGCAGACGGGCATGAAATTCTATATGGAAATGCATACCGGATTGCAGACGGAGAGCTGGCTGTGATCTGCCGTGACGGAGATATGCTGGAGCTTAGGAACCCTCATTTCGTTTAGAACGTGCCTGAAAATTCATTCCTGGTCAGGCACGCCCCACTTCAGACACGCCCTGGCAAAAAGAAGCAAATTACCATACTAATTCAAAAAAACACAGCATTGTCGTCTTGTTGTATAAATTGTATAATATTTTACGGAAACAAGAAAATAATAACAGCGTTTGCGACAAATGAGGGAGGTATTTTATGAGAAAAGCTTTTGTTATGGTAATGGCGGCTTCACTTTTGGCGGCAACCCTTGGCGGATGTGCGACATCGAACCAGAAGGCAGCAGAGAGTTCCGCAGAGACAACAGCGGCGCAGACAAAGACGGATGAGACGGCGGCAGAAGAGGCGGCAGAAAGCCCAGAGTCAGAAGCAGCAAAAGAAATGGAAGAGGCCTCTGCAGAAGGGGCTGAGTATGCGGTAAAACCCAGACAGATTACGGATCGGAAGATCAAGCTGGGCCTGATTCCGGTGACTATGAATACCGCATACACGATGACCATTAATGGGGCCAAAAAGCATATTGCAGAAACCGGTGATAATATTGAACTGATCGTTCAGGCGCCTTCCAGCAATGCCAGCACGATCACGGAGCAGGGAAACATCATGGAGACCATGATCCAGCAAAAGGTAGATGCGATTGCCCTGGCTACGGAATCCGATGAATCTATGCTGCCGTATCTGAGAGAAGCAGCAGAAGCGGATATTCCGGTATTTTTGTTTAATATGACTGAGATCAATGACCAGAATATTTATTATGTTTCCAGCATCGGATATGATCAGGAGCAGGCAGGACGGGAGATCGGAGCCTGGATTAATGAGAATCTGGGTGCAGAGCCGCAGAAGATTGCGGTTCTGGAGGGATATGCAGGCGTGGTTAACACCAAAAGAATGGATGGGTTCTATGAGTCAACCAAGGAGAATGAGAACCTCCCGGTTGTGGCATCACAGACGGCGGAGTGGACCAGAGAAAAGGGACAGAGTGTGACGGAAAGTATTCTGACCTCGAATCCGGATATCACGATTCTCTACGGACCGTATGATGAGATGGTTTTAGGAGGGCTGACCGTAATCAAGGAAAGGAACCTTCTTGATCAGATTGCAGTGGTGGGCTTTGGATGTACAAAGGACGGTGTGGCAGCCATTGAGGCCGGAGAGATGCAGGCAACGATCGATGTGGGTGAGTATGGAACAGGCTTCGATATCGTAGACGCGGTCACGGATTTCTGCATCCATGGCAAAGAGGTGGAGAAGGTGATCAACCGGCCGTCAAAGGTGTACGACAAGAACAATCTGGACGAGCTTGACCGGGTGATATTTGAATAGAGGCTGCAAAAAAGGGCTGTTGCAGATAACAGCCCTCTTTTATACCAAAAGAAAGCGGCATTCGCATGCTTTGCGGAAAGGAGTGGCTTATGGCAAACAAAAGAATGTATATCATCAGCGGAGGAATGATTCAGTGTGATCTTGCCAATATGGTTTGTATGCCGGCATTGGGGAATGCCAGAGAGCATGAGGTAAAAAGTATCTGGGCAGATTCTCCGGTTACCTGCATGCTGATTGAGAATGAAGAAGGACTGGTATTGTTTGATACCGGCTGCCATCCCGATGCGATGAAGGGCCGGTGGGATGAAGGGAATCGGATGCGGACACCGGTATCCATAGACGAGAGAGAAGGGGTGCTGGCAGCGCTGGAAATGCTTGGCTACCGGACAGAGGATGTAAAATACATTGTGCTTTCGCATCTTCATGAGGATCATGCAGGCTGTATCGAATTTTTCAGTCAGGCGAGGGTGGTGGTGAGTGACAAGGAGCTGACCGGGACCATGAGGCTGTATGCCCTGCATGGCGATATGGGAGGGTACATCAGGAAGGATATCCGTGCCTGGCTGGATAAGGAGATCTGCTGGGATCTGATTGCAGAGGAAGAAGAGGAGCGGGAGCTTCTGGACGGGATCCGGATTCTGAATTTCGGATCCGGACATACCTTTGGGATGATGGGACTTCTCGTGAATCTGAAGGACAGCGGGAATTATCTGCTTGTGTCAGACTGCGTGAATACGAAGGAGAATTACGGCCCGCCGATCCGTTTTCCGGGGCTGGCTTACGATACGATCGGTTATCAGAAGACGGTTGAGAGAATCCACAGGCTGGAAAGGAAATATCAGGCCAAAGTATTGTTCGGCCATGATATCGGGCAGTACCGGGAGCTTAAGCTGGCGCCGGAATTTTACAGCTGATGCTTCGATGCAGCAGGATCGTGATGGTGGGAGGAAGGAGGAAGGATGAAAGAAGTAGTACTGGAAATGAAAGATATCCACAAATCCTTCGGTTCCGTAAAGGTGCTGAAGGGGGTGGATCTGACCCTGCGCAGGGGGGAGGTACTGGGACTGATCGGTGAAAACGGCGCCGGTAAATCCACGATGATCAAGATACTCTGCGGAATCTATAAGGCGACCTCAGGAGAGATCCGGATGCATGGGAAGAAGGTGGACATATCCGATGCGCAGACGGCAAGAAAGCTTGGGATCAGCACAATTTATCAGGAACTGAGCGTGGTTCCGGAGCTGAACGCGGCCCAGAATATTTTTCTGAATCGGGAACAGGCCAGGGGAAAGGGGCTGTTTGCGGGTCTAAAGGAAAAAGAGATGGAAAAGGCAGCCGAGGATATCCTGTCCGGGCAGCTGAAGGTACAGATGGATGTGAGAGTTCCGTTAAAGAGGGTTCCTCTCGCCCAGAAGCAGATGGTGGAGATTGCCAGGACTGTCAGTGTGGATGCCAGGATTATCATCATGGACGAGCCGACGGCATCGCTGCAGGCAGCAGAGCGGGAGCAGCTGTTCCGGGTGATTGGGGAGCTGAAGGCAAAGGGCTGCTCGATGATCTTTATTTCCCATCATCTGGAAGAGCTGCTGGAGATCTGCGATACGATTTCGATTCTGCGGGACGGACAGAAGGTGGACGAGGGACCGACAGCGGAGTTTGGAATGGAACGGATTATCTCCGGAATGGTAGGAAAGGAACTGAAAAACAAATATCCCAAAAGGAAAAGCCAGATCGGAGAGGTGCTGCTTCAGGCAGAGAAGATCTCTGACGGAAAAGTGTTTGAGGATATTTCTTTTACACTTCATCAGGGGGAGATTCTGGGAATTGTGGGACTGGAGGGCTGCGGAAAAAATGAGGTGATCCGGACGTTGTTTGGCGAGCGGAAGCTGAAGAGCGGAAGCATACAGGTCAAGGGAAAGCCATATCCGAATACGATCTGCGGCGCCATGGAGGCGGATATTGGCTTTCTGCCTGCGGAGCGAAAGGTGGAGGGGCTGTTTTTAAAGCAGGACTTGGCCTGGAATATGTCGATTGCATCCCTGGAAAAGCTCTGCCGGTATCGGACGATCCGAAGGACTCAGGAGAATCAGACGGCCGGAGATTTCATTAAACGCCTGAATATCAAATGCAGCGGCAGCGCTCAGAGGATTGCGTCTTTAAGCGGCGGCAACCAACAGAAGGTGATGCTGTCCCGATGGATTCTTGCAGATGCCCAGGTGCTTCTTTTGGAGGAACCGACCAGAGGGATCGATATCCATGCCAAGACAGAAGTCTACGAGACGATCGGAGCGTGCGTGGCAGAGAAAAAGGGAGTGATTGTGGTATCCTCAGAGGAGGAAGAGGTGATCGGAATCTGTGACCGGATTCTGGTGATGAAGCATGGGAAGGCAGTAGCCGAACTGGAGGCGGCGAAGGCAACAGCAGAGGAGATAAAACAATATGCAGTCTAAGAACAGTGTTTGGAAAAAAGTTGCAAATATTGATGGCATCGGAATTATTTTTGTGTACCTGGCAGTGTTTGTTTCTCTCAGTATTGCCTGCCCGAATTTCCTGAAATTTTCCAATATTATGGTGGGAATCCGTCAGGCTGTCTATACGGCCATTGTGGGCTTTGCCATGACTTTTGTGATCTCTCTGGGAGGAATTGATCTTTCCGTGGGTTCTACGGTGGGGATTTCCGGCATGGTGCTGGCAGCGATGATTCTGGGCGGCCAGAACATTTACCTGGCGATTCTGGCAGTGATTTTCCTGGGAGCCTTTATCGGACTGATCAACGGTATCCTGGTTACCAAGCTGAGAATGGCATATTTTATAGCCACTCTGGGGACGATGAGCATATTGAGGGGAATGATCTATGTCTATACCAAGGGCATTCCGCTGTATGGCCTTAAATATCCGGAGATTCAGTTTTTCGGCCAGGGATATATCGGGCCGGTCCCGGTTCCGATTATCATCACCCTGCTCCTTCTGGCCTTGAGCTGTTATCTGTTCTATAAGACAAGATTCGGACGATATACGGTATCCATCGGAAGCAATGAGGATGCGGCGCGACTGGTGGGAATCCATGTGGATAAGATCAAGATTCTGGTCTTTGTGTTAAGCGGAGTATTCTGTGCAATTGCAGGGATTATCCTGGCGTCCCGGAGCGAGGCGGCGGTTCCCACGGCCGGAAATGCCTATGAGATGGATGCAATCGCGGCGACCGTGATCGGGGGAACGAGTATGTCCGGCGGAAAAGGCAATATGATGGGAACGGCGCTGGGAGCGATTTTGATGGCAACGATAAAGAATGGTTTGAGCCTTTTAAACGTAAATACCTTCTGGCATCAGGTAGTGATTGGTCTGTTTATTCTGTTTGCGGTTGCTCTGGACGGATTTGCGACAAAGAGGGCAGAAAAGGAATGATCTGAATGCTGAGAATTTTGATAGCGGATGACGAGGTGAGCATCATTCAGCTGATCCGGAAATTGATCCGGCCGGAGCTTGGGCCTGAGATTGTGGGAGAGGCCACGGATGGAAAAAGCGCGCTGGCTTTGATTGAGCAGACACATCCGGATATCGTGATTACCGATATCCGGATGCCGGGCATCAGTGGAATCGATTTGCTGCGGACGGCCAGGGAACGGGGAATATCCACGGAATTTATTATTATCAGCGGTTATAAGGATTTTTGCTATGCAAAGGATGCCATCCGGTACGGAGTGGCAGAGTATCTGTTAAAGCCGATTCGGGCCGATGAGCTGAACGGAGCCCTGCGGGCGCTCCGGGAGAAGCAGGGAGAACGGGAAAAGCTGAAGACAAAGATTGCAGATATGGAGGATACGATTGCCAGGGATCGGACGAAAAAGCGCAGGGAGGTTATGGCTGCCTATGCGCGCCGCTTAGCGGGGAGGGACGCAGTATCCAATGAGGTGTTTGATTATGAGCTGCAGGAAATATTCCATATTCGGAAAGGAATTTTTGCAGTGCTGATTCTGAAGCTGGATGTAGAGGAGACCGTGGAGGAAAGCTTTCTGAGTAAAAACCTGGAAGTGCTGGGGGATAAATATTACCGTGCTGTCCGGGACTTATGCTTTGATGTGGAGATGTACTGCAGGGATACCCGGTGCTATCTCCTGTTCCATACGAGTGAGCAGCAGTATTTTGAGATACTGAAAAAGACGGAGCTGCTCTTAAAAGACCGAATCTCGACCTATAATATGTATCAGGTCAGCGCTGCAATCGGAATCATGGAGAGATCCGGGGAGCGGCTGGAGAATGCATTTTTGAGCGCAGATTATGCGATCCGGCAGAGACTTTGTGCAGGAAAAGGCAAGCTGATTGTCTGCAGCGAAAAGACCGATTTCAAAATGCCGGTGCAGTTTCCCGAGGAGGCCAGGCAGCAGCTGAACCGGATATTTATGGAGAGGAATGAGACGGCCTTCCGGGAATGGTTTGAGAGGCTGTATCAGGATGCCGGGAAGAGGTTTCAGGAAAACCCTTATTACTTAAACCGGTTGTTGCAGACTGTGGTCTGCTATACGGAGGCAGCTCTTTATGCGAGAGATCCGCAGGCAGGGGAGGCGCCGGGAAGCTTCTGCATGCAGGTATTTAAGCAGGCAGATTTCTGCGGTACCAAGGAAGAGCTTTTTGATTTGTACTGGAAAATCTCTGCCGGACAGATGGAGAGAGCCAGGCAAATGCACAAGGATGATGTCAGCCGTCCGATTAAGTGTATGAAAAAATATATTCAGGGACATTTTGCAGAGAATCTGCTGCTGGAAGATATCGTAAGCGCGGCGGACCTGTCGTATTCCTATGGCAGCAGCATGTTTAAGAAGGAGACCGGAATTACCATTACGCAGTACCTCACCCAGGTGAGAATGGAGGAGGCGCAGCGTCTGATTCGGGAGACTAACTTGACAATTAATGAGGTTGCCTGTAAAGTGGGATATACGGATACCAGATATTTCAGCAAGCTGTTTATAAAGACAGTGGGAATCAAGCCGGTGGATTACCGCAAATTTTATAGTTGATATGGAACGGGACTGGAAAAAGGAAACAGAATTTATTAACCGCAATACGATTCTGGCATTTGCTGGAAACGCAGGCTTTTCTGCTCTTTATTTTGTGCTCCTGATCTGGATTGGAAGAGCCGGAAAGGGCATCTGGCTTTTCGGAATGACAGGTCTTTATCTGCTGGCGGAGGCGGTCTTTTGCGCCGCTTATCTGAAGCTGCTGCGAGGACCTCTCAATCAGATGGCGGAGGCAGTCAAGCGTGCTTCTCAGGATGAATACGAGGCTCAGAACCTGCGCTCGCAGGCGGAGATTTTTGCTTTGCAGAGCCAGATTAACCCTCATTTTCTTTACAATACGCTGGACACGATCCGCAGTCATGCTCTGCTTTGCGATGCCACGGATATTGCGGCAATGACAGAGTCATTGTCCACGCTGTTCCGCTACAGCATATCCAGGCCGGGCGAGATGGCGACCCTGAAGGAGGAACTGGATAATGTGAGGAATTACCTTTTGATTCAGCAATATCGTTTCCCGGATAAGGTAGAGTATATTGTGGAGGGGGCGGAGGATGAGACGATCCTGAATTATCAGATGCCCATTCTCACCATTCAGCCGATTGTGGAGAACGCCATTCACCATGGCCTGGAGATGAAGATCGGAAAAGGGCATATCAAGCTGAGGGCTATTCGCACAGAAGACAGGATTACTTTGATGATCAGCGATAACGGGCTGGGGATGAGTGAAGAAAAGCTGGCATGCCTGCGGCAGCGTCTGGATGGCATGCAGGACAGACAAAAGGAATATGCCGGGACGGGAAAACGAAAGCGGGGCGGCATTGCGCTGGCCAATGTGGATCGGAGACTGAAATTCTATTACGGGCAGCAATACGGCCTGAAGGTCCGGAGCACACTGGGGGTTGGTACCATGGTTGAGATTAACCTGCCCTTTGAGATAAAAAAGGGAGAAGAATGAAAAAGGAAATTGTCAGAATTGAGGGGCTGAGAAAGAGTATTCATGGAAGCCAGGTACTGAATGGTCTGAACTTGTCTGTGTACGAGGGGGAGATCTTGGGAATGACCGGGCTGAGCGGTTCCGGGAAATCTGTTGTTGCGGAGATTCTCTCCGGAAGCAGGAGCTTTGAGGAGGGAGAGATCTGTCTCGCAAAGAGTCGGAGCGGACCGGGAACAGGAAGGAAGAGGAATCGGAATGGGGCAGAGAACGGAATCTTTCATATTCGTTCAGCGCCGAATCTGTTCCCCTGTCTTACCATTGAAGAGAATATCTGTCTGATGGAGCCAGGAATCGGTCCCGGCTTTTTCTTTCCGACCAGAATGCAGCTGCGGAAGGTTCGGGAGGCGGCACATTCTCTGGAAATCGGGTGGGACGAGAAAGCGTCTGTGAGTTCTCTGAGTCTCTATGAAAAGCATCAGATCTCACTGCTGCGGGCCTGGTATCTTCATGCAAAGCTGCTGATTATTGACAATATCACGAATGATTATACCGAGGAGGAATTCCGAAAGCTGGGGCAGCTCTTGTTAAAGCTGCGACAGAAGAAAGTGAGTATTCTGCTGATTGAGTCCATGCCGGAACGGGTGACCTCTTTTACGGATCGGCTGGTGATTCTGCGGAACGGACGGGATGAAGGAATTTTGTTTCGCGAAGAGTATCATCAATATGATATCAATAAAATCATGTCAGGAGATTATAATCTTCCGGGGGCAGTCAAAAGGGAAGAAGTGAGACAGGAGCAGAAAGTATTGATGTCTGTGAGTCAGATTCATGGCAAAGGCCTTCAGGGGTTGTCCTTTTATCTGAATCAGGGAGAGGTGGTTGGTTTTACGGATGAAGAGGATGCACTGTGCACAGACGTTTGGCGTCTGTTTCAGGGAAATGCCAGAATAGAATCCGGAGTTGTGCTCCTGGACGGGGAGCGGATCCATATGAAAATCGGGAGAGAGGCATTGATCCGCCTGGGATTCGGATATGTGGACTTTTACAAAAACAGCATATTCCCCCAGCTTTCCCTTCGGGACAATCTGACGATCACCAGCCTGGACCGTCTGACTGCCAAAGCCATGATCAATACCCGGCTGGAGAAGCGAGTGGTGCAGGATCTTCTGGAATCCCTGCATTTTTCTGATGAAAATTTAAAAAAGCCTCTGGGCGAGATCAGTAACCGGGAGCAGTTGATTGCGGCTCTGTATAAATGGATTCTCAATCGTTCCAGGGTAGTGGTATTGAATAATGTATTGTCCGGAACCGATATGATTATGCGGAATATTGTGGAGCAGTTTTTAAATGAGCTGCGCAGAAGAGAGATGGGAGCCCTTCTTTTTTCGCCCAATACCCGGGAGCTTTATGAGCTTTGCGACAGGATT
This sequence comes from Lachnospiraceae bacterium, assembly GCA_910575255.1. Lineage (GTDB taxonomy): Bacteria > Bacillota > Clostridia > Lachnospirales > Lachnospiraceae > Brotaphodocola. The sequence continues at coordinate 23,636 of CAJTEM010000030.1, forward strand.
TACCGGATACAGAAGGGGAGGGTGGAGGATGAGATTGTGGTGGGGGAAAGAAGAGGGAGCTGATGCAATGTCGTTTCGTTAAGTTTTACCAGAAGGTACGCCTTGGAAAAAGGAGAGGGAAGCAGGAGATTGTCACTTTCTTTTTTGGTTCAGAATTGTTAAAGTTATATCAACATAAAACCTGGATATATATGAAGGAGGAAAGATTGCCATGGCAAACAGAATCGTATTGAATGAAACTTCCCATCACGGAGCAGGCGCGATCCGTGTGATTCCGGCAGAGGTGAAGAACCGAGGTTTTCGCAAGGCATTTGTATGTTCGGATCCGGATCTGATTCAGTTCGGTGTGACGAAGAAGGTGACGGATGTGATGGATGAGGCCGGGATGGTTTATGAGATTTATTCCGACATCAAGCCGAATCCGACCATCGAGAATGTACAGAGCGGTGTGGCTGCCTTTAAAGCCTCCGGCGCGGACTATATCATTGCCATCGGCGGCGGTTCCTCCATGGATACGGCCAAGGCAGTAGGCATTATCATCGCGAATCCGGAATTTGAGGATGTGAGAAGCCTGGAAGGTGTGGCGCCGACCAAGAATCCCTGTGTGCCGATCATTGCCGTTCCGACTACTGCGGGAACAGCGGCAGAGGTTACGATTAACTATGTTATCACGGATGTGCAGAAGCAGCGGAAATTCGTCTGTGTGGACACGCATGATATTCCGGTGATCGCGGTGGTGGATCCGGACATGATGTCCAGTATGCCGAAGGGATTGACGGCTGCTACCGGTATGGATGCCTTGACCCATGCCGTCGAGGGTTATATCACGAAAGGCGCCTGGGAGATGACGGATATGTTCCACTTAAAAGCCATTGAGATCATTTCCCGGTCTCTGCGTGGCGCGGTCATGGATACACCGGAAGGCAGAGAGGGTATGGCTTTAGGACAGTATGTGGCCGGCATGGGATTCTCCAATGTGGGTCTGGGAATCGTACATTCCATGGCGCATTCTCTGGGCGCTGTCTATGATACTCCTCATGGGGTGGCCAATGCGATTTTGCTGCCGACCGTAATGGAATATAATGCTCCCTGTACGGGTGAGAAATACCGGGAGATTGCCAGAGCGATGGGAGTAGCCGGGGTGGATGCGATGAGCCAGGAGGAATACCGTAAGGCCGCGGTGGACGCGGTGAAGAAGCTGTCGGCGGATGTGGGAATTCCGGCAGATTTAAAAGAGATCGTCAAAGAGAAGGATCTGGACTTTTTGTCAGAGTCAGCCTTTGCGGATGCCTGCCGCCCGGGCAATCCGAGGGATACCTCCGTGGAGGAGATCAAGGCACTGTATAAGAGCCTGATGTAGGGGAGCCGGTTCTGTCAGAATAACATACGCCTTCCGGGAACCAGAGAATGTGTTTCCGGAAGGTGTTTTTGTATCATAGGAAAGTGCGTCCTGTGATACTTTTTTATTGCCTCCGGCTTTCGAAAAACGGAAAGGCTTCGATTGCATCCAGAATATCCTGAAAATCCTCCCGCGGGGCCAGATCAATATAGCGTGCAAGCAGTTCAGCTTCCTGATGCTTGAACGGGCCATAAAAAATATCAAACAGATTATGGCCGCGCATATAGATCCGGAACTCTTCAAAATGCTGCCGGAGATCCCTGACTGTGTTAATTTCCTTTCCCAAAAGCCGGGTCAGATGGCGGCCGCTGGACAGGCGATGCAGATAGTCCTTCCATTTTTCGAGAAGTGTCTGCCAGAACGCTTCCTCGCTGTCCACGATTCCCAGCCGCGCCATGACAGACGGATTGAGAAAATAGTTTTCAAAGGAGTAATATTTGAGGATCAGGACATTGCGGCGGCGGACTCTGGGAAGCTTGTCAATATCCTCCTGGTTCCTTTCCTCATAATACCGGCACAGCTGGGCAGCCAACTGTTCGGAATCCTTGCCGTCCCCGTCCCGGATCATCAGGAACTGATCCCGCAGATAGACCTGATTCATGTACTTTAAGTTGGCATAGGTCTTGATATTGGTGCAGCTGTTGGTAGTCAGAATCGAGATACGGGAAAGCCGGCCGTCATCATCGTGAAGCTCCGGATAATATTTTTTCAGCAGCAGAGGCAGCCGGTTTTTATCCTGCTTTCCTTCTACGATAAACACAAAGCCGACATTTAACAGATCGTTGGCTCCATAGCCGAGATCGTCAAGAATCTCATCGATATCCGTATGCCCGCGGACGGTGCAGCAGAGATCCGGATCGGTCACTACCTGACAGAGCTGGCGGCTGGTGAAGTTGGCAATCAGGTTGGGCGAGTGGGTGGAAAAGATCACCTGATTCTTGCGGGAGAGCCGGTAGAGGATAGCGCCGGCGCTCTTCTGGAGAGACGGATGAAGAAACAGCTCCGGGTATTCGACCATGATAATGCTGGGAATATGTTTCTCGCTCTCGATGTAGGTTTCCAACAGGGACAGCATGTAAATGCTTTTCATGCCATTGCTTAAGTCTTCTACCGGGGAAGGCTGCTGACGGCCGTTCCGCTGCGCTTCTGCCTTTACGGAAAACATCGTATCGGCATTGCAGGTAAGTGTGTAGAGAATCTCTTCGATACCGCCGTTTTTCTGATAGTTCTCGTTGACTCTTCTGGAAAAATCACTGAGGTTTAAATGGTACATTTTGTATTCGAGAAGCTTGGCTGTTTCACATAGCTGCAGATTTTCGGGCTTTTTCTGATTGATCAGTCCGATGCAGCTGAAGCACTGATTGCAGATTTTGGAGGATCGGAAGATGCAGGCGCGGGAACGCAGGCGGATCAGCTGCTCGTCCTCCTGGAACATCAGCAGATCCTCCTGAAAAGAGGACAATTGCCGCCCGGTATCGATAAAATACAGGCGGGGAAGGAGCTCGGGGATAAAACGGTTATGCTTGTGAACCAAATCACTGTAGCGGACGGTGCGGTTTTGGTTAATGACGCAGGTAAAAGTCAGATAATTGCCGTCAAAGGAAGGGAGGCGGGAACAAAAGTCCCTTTTCCAGGTTTCAAAACGTTTGTACTGGCTGACAATCCCGTGGGCATGGAACAGCTGCAGATCCTCGCTGCTGATCTCCAGGGTCATGGAAATCTCAATATTCTGATTGCTGGCATTGAAATCACCTTCCGATACCGGATAGTTGCCGAGAGCCGCACGGATAGCCTTTAAAATTCCGGTTTTTCCGGTATTATTCTTTCCGACCAGGATGAGGGCATTCTCAATATTGCGGATCTCCAGATCCCGGATGGATTTGAAATTGCGGACGGCGAGATAGGTGATCTGCATGGTTGGCCTCCTTTGGGGTGAGCGATGATTATAAGGATAGTATAGATAAGGTTAAGGAAAAATGCAAGAGGTCGGAGGCTGAGTTATAGGGTAAACGCAAGCTTTTGTGATCGATCCAAGGGGTACGCCCTGGAGGAAGGGAGGGAGCCGGGAGGGACGCTCTGAAAAGGGCTTCCCCGGACCTCGGGTTTCGGATGCGGAAACTCTAAGCTTGCAGAAATCTGCTAAAAACAGGAGCAAAAATGCAGAACTCGCTGCGCTCAGACAGCTGCATTTTTGCTCCTGACGCAGATTCCTGCGAGCTAAGAGTTTCCAGGCATCCTGCAAACGCAATCCGGGGAAGCCCTTTTCAGAGCGTCCCTCCCGGCTCCCACCCTTCCTCCAGGGCTGAACACCATCAATGGCTGATAGTCAAAAGCTTGCGTTTACCGTGGGGTGAGTTACTTGCAGGTTGCGAAATCGGTGTAAGTATGTTACACTCGGCATAATTCGGGAGGAGGGAGAAAGAGGAAGATGACGGAGCAGAAAAACTTAAGGGAGCAGCTGGCAGGATGTGAGAAGGTTTTGATTGGTTTGGGAGAGGAGTGGAAGCTGAAAGGGGATGCTTCCGGAAAAGGCCCGGCAGGGGCAAAAGAGCGTGAAGCTTTGCTGGACAGGGCGTATCAGGCCTTGTATGAGCTGGTGAAGGAGAAGGATTATTTTATTATCACAATGGCTACGGATGCGAGGATTTACCGGACGCCCTTGGGAAGTGAGAAGGAGCCGGTGAGATCCGCAGACGGGATGTCCGGGGAGGAATTGTGCTGGGAAGGGATGGGGGAAGAGCTTCGGGAGCGGATGGATCGGCTCTTTCCTCCGAAGCCGGCGCCAGCAGAGAGCCGATGGCAGCGGATTGTAGCGCCCTGCGGCAATGAAACCTGGCGGCAATGTTCCCTGGCATGTACAAAGGATATCTGGGAGCCGGGAGAGCTTCCTGAAGATCGCTGTCCTCACTGCGGCGCTCCGCTGACCGGCAATACCATGGAGGCACAGGTCTATATCGAGGAGGGATATCTGCCCCAGTGGGAGCGTTATACACACTGGCTGGCGAGAACATTGAACCGGAAGACCGTAATTCTGGAGCTGGGAGCGGGCTTTGGCAATCCGGAAGTCATCCGTTTCCCTTTTGAAAAGACGGCATATTTTAATCAGAAGGCTTTTTTATACCGGGTCAATGCCAGATTTCCGCAGATTACCGAAGAGCTGCATGGGCGTGCTAAAGGAATTCAGGCAGATTCTGTGGAATGGCTTAGTTACTGTTCACACCCAATGTCAGTTAGTTAAGCGTTTCTGAAAGGTACGCCAAGGAAACGGGGAGAGTAGCCACCGGAAATGGTTTGCTGCTTTTTCCGGTTTCGAGATCAAGAATTCCTAAAAGTTCTGATTTTTGCTAAAAACGAAACGAAAATTCACAAACTCGCTGCGCTCAGACAGTGTGAATTTTCGTTTCAACGCAAAACTCAGAACTTTAAGGACTTCTAAATCTCTGCAAAGTCAAAATTCGCAAACCATTTCTGATGGCTATTCTCCCCGTTTCCTTGGCTGTGCTTCGCGATTCCTTAACTTACTGACATTGAGTAACATGACTTACCTCATTTTCTTCATTTTCGGAGGCCACCCGTTGAGAAATCCTGGAATTTATGGTAAACTCCAAGTTTGCCACTTATAAGAACCAAAACGGAGCCGTAATGGCTCCATTTTTACGGTGACTATGCAAATTTCCCAAGTGTTCCTGCAGCTTTTTCAGGAAATCAAGGAACTTTTTGTTTTCCCGTTCTGCACGCAGCTGAAATTTTTTGCTCCAGTAAACAACCACCTTTTCTTCGATAGCCCGCCGGTTTCCGTTTTCGTCTTTCACGGTTTTCTTTACGATCCTGGATTTATATTTAAAATCATCGTTTACAGAAATTTGATTGCGTTTCGTCTGCCAGATGGGTATAATATGAATAAGGAAAGGGAGATGCGTATGCAGAAAAAGACACCGGATTATGACAATGTATTTAAGACAATGAAGATGAAACACAAAAGATTGTTCGTCTCCGTCATCAATGATGTGTTCGGCAGGAATTACCCCAGAGATGTAAAAGTAGAGATTTTGCCTTCGGAGGGTTATCTGACAGAAAATGAAACGGCGGACGGCAGAAAGGAAATAGAGGAACAGGTTTCGGATTTCCTAATTAGGATAGGAAGCGAAATTTATCTTCTGGAATGCCAGAGCTATGATGACGGTTCTATGGCAATCAGGATAGCAGAGTATGCTTTTATTGTAGCCAGACAGTTTGCAACGTGGGATATTGGCCATGCAACAATCCCAATGCCGAGATTTTCAATTATTTATGTCAAGAAGACAGACAGGACGCCGAAAACAACGACGATAACCTTTACCTTTCCAGACGGGCAGACAGTGGACTATCAATCGGACAATGTTATTTTAGCGGATTTTACAAAGAAAAAGATTGTTGAAAAAAGGCTGTTCCCTTATATTCCGTTTTACATTGTAAGGTACGAGAAAGAAATTGCATCAGAAGGTGGCATTGAAAAAGCAGTAGAGGAGCTGACATATTTCAGAGATGAAATGGTGCGCCTGCATCAGGAGGGCGAATTATCAGATGATGAGCTTGTGGATCTGAAAGGATTTGTAAACACTATCATTACACATATCACAAATGGCAATAAAAACGAAGAAAGGCTGGTGAATATTATGGGTGGAACTGTTATTGAAACGGAATCTGATAAGATTAAGATACGGACGATTATTGAAATGGGGCAGGAAGTCGGCCTTGATGATTCAGAGATTTTGAAAAAGCTGCAGGAAAAAATCATTGGGCTGCCTTTAAAGCGGGCACAGGCGTATTTGGAGCAATATGGAAAGCGGCTTGTGTAAGGTAATGAATTTGATGTAACAATAAAAAGTTTTTTAGCAGAGGGAAGTATTTCCGTTAAAGATGGAGATACTTTCTTATTTTGCGTGGAAAATTTCACCTGAAAGGAGACACGGTCACCATCCAGGCAGGAAGGTGCAGGCCAGGTGGAGATCGTCATCCGGAAAGAGAATGGCGTGGTGGAGATCGAAACGGAAAACACCATAAAGGAATCCGGTTCTTGGAACAAATCCGGAAATGAAAAGTACGAAACTATCCTTTATCTTTGAAAAGCTGGTAATCAATGTAGATTACCAGCTTTTACGGAGCGCGGAAACAGGTTACTACATAGAGACGTCCAAAACGCAGAGCGGTATCAGACAAATTCTTCATTTTCGGAGGCCACCCGTTGAGAAATCCCGGGATTTATGGTAAACCCTGAGTTTGCCACTTATAAGAACCAAAATGGAGCTGTAATGGCTCCGTTTTTACGGTGACTATGCAAATTTTCCAGTGTTTATGCGGTTTGTGAGATTTTGAGAAAATATACCTACATTTATAGCTCACATGAAAATTTTTATTCCTACTGTTTTTTATGCTCTTCAACCCGGCCCTCCGGTATAGTTTTGCGGGAATGCCTATGCCAAAGGAGTCAAGGATCCGTTTCGGGTTCGGGTCATCTACATCCATGAAACGGTACGCGGTGATGCGAAAATTTTCCGGGTGTTCCTGCAGCTTTTTCAGGAAATCATGAAACTTTTTGTTTTCCTGTTCTGCACGCAGCTGAGATTTTTGCTCCAGTAGACAGACACCTTTTCTTCGGTAGTCCGCCGGTTTCCGTTTTCATCTTTCAGGTGGAGCGGGTTCGGGTAGCAGCATATTCCCCGGTCACTGATTAGGATAAAACGGGAAAATGCTAGGCCGTCGATATTTTTCGCCAAAGCAGAACGCAGCGTCAGGTGATCCAGGGTGTTGCCCGGGAAGGATTCGATGGCAATGGGGAGTTTGTGTTCTTTATTGCAGATGCCTATTTTCTGTAAGGGCATTTAAGCTGGCAGTTATGGATGGAATCCATGGCGGTATCATAAAGCTCCTGTGAAATTTCGTTGCATTCTTCTGTGATTACTGTTATCATATCCTTGTCGGTGGCGGAACCGTCCGTCATGGTGTGGGTGAGGACAGGGACACAAACTTTGGTCGGTGAGGGTTCCTGTCCTTTTTTGTATGTCAGATAGAAGGATAACACAATAGGTATGGAGATGGAATAATCTGATGGAATATATATCAGATTTAAATATCCCATACCTTATTTAATTTGGAGAAAAATGAAAGATTTTGCTTCAGATAAAGTAACAAATAGCAAGAGAAGTGCAGAGAGAACTTATTGTAATATTGTGGGTAAAGATTTGCTTAAAAATATTTTTGTAGAAACCATCATCAGAAAAACAGCAATGCTTTCCATATGTATAAAATATGTAAGATCGAGTGCAAAACTAATAATATAACTATATTTAGTTATATTTAAGAGTATATACAAAGAGAACCTAAAATAGTTATACTGATAGCAGGAAACTTGAGAAAGAGGTGCAGTATGTTTTTTGTAGACCGAACTTTATTGAAACCGAATATTCCAAGAACGATCCGTTTTACATCCATTCTCTATGACTGGGTTGCTGAAGTGAGTGAAAAAGAAGGAATATCATTTAACCAGGTGGTTCTGATATGCTGTAAGAATGCAATGGATCAATACAAAGAAGCAGACGCACAGGAAGAAAAAGGGTAGATGAGCATGGAAACATGTGTCATTGGAGTATGCGATGACGATCCAGAGGATGTGGAACGGATATGTGAAGAACTCATCAGGTGTATAAGGCATTTGGGAGAAAGAGATCCCATCCTCCGGATTTGTCAAAGTGGAGAGGAAATGCTTGAGCAATGCCGGAACCAGAAAATGAGACTGGTGCTTTTGGATCTGGAGATGCCGGGATGGAGTGGATTTGACCTGGCGGGGCAGTTATACGCCATTAATCCAGAGAGCAGGAATACCATCAATTTTATGGTTCGTTAAAGCCGCTGGAAGAAAGCTTTTCCTCCCATGGTTTTATCCGGACACACAAAAACTATCTGGTGAATGCAAGATATGTAAAGGAAGTTGGGAACAGAGCGATTCTGCTGGAGGATGGGACGGAATTGGATATCGGAAAAAACAGACGGAGGGGGATCCTGGAGATGGTAGGAACCGTTCAGAGAGGAAGGAGGCTGTGTTAAGATTACAGGCTATCTGATCAATGGGGTATCGGCTGTTATCGCGTTAGAATATATCAGCCATGGGTTAAAGAGAAAATATAAAAACCGTTGCGGTATAGCATTGTTTCTGGCAGGCTGTACTGCATATTTTTTTGCAGTCACATTGCTCAATCACTATACAGATTTTGAAGGATTGCTCGGTATCTGCTATGGGGCTGTCTTATATGGATACTGCCTTCTGGCAACGGAAGGAAAGAAAACAGATTTCTTTTTACTCAGTGCTATCTGGGTGTTGATCGCGTTTATCAGTGCGTATGTAATGTTTGCGGCATGGGGGATCATTACCGGGGAAGAACTGGGGAAACTCCTGGAAACCGACAACAAGACCCACCTGTATTTTTCCCTTGCTGCCGGGGCGTTACGTTTTTCATTGGGGAGGATGGCGCTGGCTATTTACCGGAGGAAGCAGCAAAGCAAGCTGCTTGCGGAGGACTGGATTATGGCGCTGATTTTTTTGGTGTTTTTCTTATTGATCTTGTTTGTGTTCCGTCTGGAGGAAGGAGGGATGGATCAGAGGGAGAGGTATTACCTGTCTTTGTGGATACTGGGAGGATTTTTTTTCGTGATCCTGTTGCTGGGAGGGGTCTACCAGCTCCTTGGCAAATACCGCCTGGACAGGATGGCAGAGGAATACCGGGAAGAAAACCAGAGGCTGCAGGCGGAACAGATCCATGATCTGTACCGGATCGGACGGGAGGCGAACCGGATGCGGCACGACATGGGGGCAAAGATCAATGTGGTCTATGGGCAGATGAAAAAAGGAGCTTATGAGGAAGCAGAGGAAAGCTTAAAAAAGTTAGGGGCAGAATGGGGAGATTATCAGGAGATCCCGTCGGGCACAGGAAATGAAGGGATGAATGCTGCCTTGCTCAGAGCGATCCAGGAATGCACAGAGAAGAAGATCCGGTTCCATTATGCGGTACTGGGCAATGTTTCCGGAGTTGACAGCCTGGATATGGGAAATCTGGTGCATAATCTCCTCCAGAATGGGATCGAGGCATGCTGCCGGGAAGGGAAGAAACGGGAATTGGAGATCGTGGTGAGGAGGGAGGGGGATTGGATTGAGATTGAAACGGATAACACGGTTACCACTCCCATCCTTGAAAAGAACCCTTTGCTCAAAACGTCTAAAAAAGAAAAAGAAAAGCATGGATTTGGCATGGAGAGCATACGGGAGATCGTGGGGCGTTACCAGGGAAGCTATGGCTGCAGAGAGGAAAACGGCAGGTTTCTCCAAAGGATCCTGTTGAAAACAGGCTCCGGACAGAAGGAAAAGCCGCCATATCAACGGATATAAGAAAAGGCCATCATATCAGCGGATATGGTGGTTTTTGACTTTTTTCGAAAAAATACCGTTTATGTCGAAAAAATACCGATAATGTCATACGGATTGCTTTTGGAAAAAATGCCTGTATAATAACCAAAAGAGGAAGGAGAACTATTATGATAAACAAAGCTTCTTCTTATCTGACTTCATTACTCCTGAAGGAACAGATCATTGCGGCAGAGGATCGGGAAACTTATGAATATGGTTTTGAGATAACCATGGCCAACCTGGTCAATGGCATGATCGTCCTGTTGATCGGGAGTGGGTTCCACCGACTGCCAGATGCGATTTTATTTTATCTGGTATTTGTCAGCCTGAGGTTCTTTTGCGGAGGCTATCATGCAGACAGCTATCTGGGATGCTTCCTTTCTTTTTCCCTGACCACGGCTCTGTGTCTTATGGCATCCGGCTGGACAGCCCGACATATAACAACCGTTGTTGGACTGTTTTTTGTGTCAGAGATCGCATTGTGGCTGTGTATTTTTAAAATGGCTCCGATAGAGCATGAGAACCGGCCGCTCACATGGGAGGAACGGTTCCTTTTCAGAAAAAGGAGTATGCAGGTTGGAGGTTTTTGGACTATGATCGGAATCATCTTATGGATGGCCCATTGGATAACTATGGCAGCCAGTCTCATAAGTGCATTCATAGCAGTAACAATTCTAATGACAGGAGGAAAAAAATCATGAAAAAAGAGATCCTTAAGCTTCTGGCAAAGGTGGCGGGAGATGCCGCTAAGAGAGCAGATGGCAGAGCATCTGAGTTTGGGATGCATCAGCCGAAGAAACCTGCGAAAAAGTAAAGAAAGACGATGACAGATGACCAGGGGGTGGGGAAGCAGTGAAAAGATATAGGATAGTAGGGATACTGTGCCTGATCTTGGCTCTTCTCTGCCCCCGCATGGTCTATGCGGAAGAATTTACCATTGAAAAATGCGGCCTGGATGTCCTGTTTGTTATGGATTACAGCGGTTCTATGAAAACCAATGACTCCCAGGATATCGCAAAAGGGATGGTAAAAGCATTTGTAGATACGGTCCACAGTGCGGATATCCGGGTGGGGTTCGTGGCATACAATGACCGGATCCTCACCTCCACATCTCCCCGTACTATACAGGCTGATGGGGAGCGGGAGGCTTTAAAAGAACTGATCGACCAGGAACGGTATTCAGGAAACACGGATATCGGCCTGGGCCTGACTTATGGTTTAGAGCTTCTGGAAGAGGAAACGGACAGAAAACGGGTGATCGTCCTGATCTCTGACGGGGAACCGGATTTGGCAGGATCGGACACCGGCCGGACTACGGAAATGTCCAGGGCGGATATGGAGGAGGCAGCCGGAAGATGCGCGAAGGAAGGGATACCGGTCTATAGTATTGCCTTCGGGGATTATGATGGAAATACAGAAGCCTTAAAAGGGATCTCAGAGGATACATCTGCACAGATGTATACGGCGGAAACACCGGAGAGGCTGATTGAAATATTGTATGGGATCTTTGGGACCAACATGGATTACAGTATCCGGGAGATTACGGACAGCGTGTTTGCACCTGGTATCCAAAGTATCCGTGTCGGGCTGGAAGAAACCTATCTGGATGAGATGGATGTGCTCTTGATCTCTTCCGGGAAACTTGGGGATGTGAGTATCCTCTACGGAGGGCAGGAAATAGAAGCCTCTGACCTCGGCAATTACACCGTGGGGAAGATCACAGAGATCCAAAAGGAAGCAAAGGAGCTGTCTGTCCAGGCGGAAACTCTGGAAAAACAGGAACTTCAGCTGTACCTGATCAGCTACCGTTCTCTGATACCGGTGTTGGAAGCCAGCACTGCGGTACATAAAAATGAACCATTTTGCTGTAAATTCTATTTCCGGGACAGGGAAGGAAATCAGGTAAAAGATGCCGGGGTATATCAGAACTTTACCTATCGGTTTTCCCTGGCTGTAGGACAGGGGGAGGAAGGAGCAGGGGAAAACAGTCCGGAAGTATCCCTGGATATGGTATTTTCAGACGGGCATATCCAGGGAGAAACCATCATCGGGCAGTCAGGCACCTGTTTTTTGCATGCATATCTGGAAGACAGCATGGGGAACAGCACTTTTGAACCAGTTCCCGTTACTGTGAAAAACCGTGCGCCGGAAGGGGCATTGCCAGAGATTGGGATGCTCACGGTCTTTTCCAAAGAGCAGGAGTATCCTTTGGATGAGTATTTCCGTGATCCGGATGGAGATCACTTGTCCTATCAGCTGGAAGCGGTAGCAGATGAATGCGCAGAGATCAGGATCTTGAATGATGTCCTGACCATATATCCCCGGAAATCAGGGATACAGAATGTGATACTGATGATTTCTGATGGGGAAAGTACCAGTACTTATGAAACAGAAATAGAAGTTACACCACTATGGATCGCATACTGGTGGGTGCTTACTATTTTAGCGGGATGCCTTGCAGCGGTTTTCTTCTGGAAGCTGGCACACAGGCCCAGGCAGGATTTGGAACAGCTGGAAGCAGATACCAAAAAGAACCATTTCTGCGGCAGGCTGGATGCCTACTTTACGCTGTATCCGGAAACAGAGGAAGAGATACCGCCCCTGACCTTTCAACTTTATAAAGCCAGGGATAACAAGCTGACCCTGGGTATGTTGCTGAAGAACTATCCAAAAGCGGTTGATGACATGGAACTGGATAACGTGTACCTGGTGGCAGATGCTGACAGACGCATGGTGTTGTACCATACATCAAAATGCCCGGTCATGATCGGGAATTCCATCGCATGTAAACAGATACAATATGGCATAAATTTCGGGGATGTGGTCTATATCACGTCCCTGGATGGGAGCTATGAGTTGGAGATCCATTACATCGCGGTGTTCCAGTCCGATGAACTTTAGCAGACACAGGGCATCGGACCCCTGCGGCGGCCACCAGATATCCATACAAGTATTATGGCATTTGGTCTGATTCCTGCGGGGATAAAGACAGAAGAAAGAGGAGGGAGTGGGAACCTATGGAAACGATCACACAAACCAACCGGACTTTGCTCTTTACGGAGATCAATCCGGAACGGAATAATATCCTCACCCTGATCGGGGATGTGAGGGGAAAGAGCAGCCTGGATGATGACAAAATAAAAGAGATCAACCAGGAGCTTTTGGTATCCAGTTTTGAGGAATTCCTGGAAAAGTTCAGCCCGACTGTATATTCCTACTGCGATGCGTATACCGGGGAAGTCAAATATACCCTTGTCAGGCCGGAAAATGTGCCAGAAAACTGTATCACGGAGATCCCTTTAAATGAGAGCAATGACCTTTTAAATATGCTGATCACCCTGTTGGAGGCGAAGAGCGCCCAGGGGGTTGCCAACGTGGATTTTACGTTCAGCAATATCCTGGATATGATCTCACCCAAGAAGATCATGGAGGATATCCGCCAGGTCCGCCGGGAGATCCAGTATACCTATGAAAAATACATCCAGCTGGATGAGGAAGATCCCAAGAAACTGGATCTGGGGGACCAGCTGAATGACCAGTTCGAACAGGCCAGCCATAATTACAACCATATACTTGCCATGCTCCCATTGGCGATTGAAGATGCAAAAACACGGCTTCTCCTTGGAGATGGAGAAACAAAGCAGGGAGGGCCAGAGTTTAAAGCGGGGCTTCTCAGCATGGGGGAAGATGGGGAACTGAAGATCCTGGAGATGAAGCAGGAGGAGAATACCCAGCTAGCGGTGGTCGATGATAAAGTCAATGCCGGGCTGGTGGAAGCTTTCCGGGAAGATTATGATGCTCTGAACGATACCCCATCGGACTATGTACGGGAGTTGGTAGTCAGGACTTTCTGCCCGCTGGGTTCCACAATGGAAACACAAGGGGACCGGGAAGCTGAGGTACGCAACTATAACCAGTACCTGGAGTTTTACAAAAAAAGCAAGGATGATTTTGTCAAAGCGGTGAAACCTCTGATTGAGAAGATTCTGGGCGTGAAGATCTTCTTTGACCAGTATCAGGTAAAAGAGAAGGGGATGCAGCCAAAGCTGTTGATCACCAACATCCCCCTGGATATGATGGTAAAGGCTAGTAATCTCCCCAGGCTCTTGACCTATTTTAATACCACAAACGATAAAAATGAGTTTGAAAACACCATCTGGTTTGCGATCGTACCGGATGTGGAACTGAACCAGAGCAGCGGGGGAAAGCTGCAGAGGGTGCGTTTTGCGGGAAACCGGAAGCAGGAAAAAACCGGGACCAATACCATGGAGAACCTTTCGATCCTGATGAATGCCATCCAGCCTTACCGCATCACCACATTTTTCAGTTTCCAGACAGGGGAGGAAACCACCTTTAACTATGTGGCGACGGAAGGCGTCGGCATTTTCAAAGAAAAATGTGCGCCTTTGATGAAAAAGGAATACAGTGAATTTGTAGTTCCCTGTATCCCTAACGCGACGATCATCCCAAAAGATAAGTCAGGGCTGATCCTTGATAGGCGGATGGTCATGGATGAGGATGGGGTTGTTTCCCTTTCCAGCGAAAAAGAGGATGTTATGAAGATATGGCTGGAAGGGATTTATATTGGGGCGGCTTATGAGGCCGCCGGGATTACCGCTGCCTGGCAGTGTCCGGAATATCTGAAGGAACGTTTCCACAATACCAGCAGTGAGTATCCGGGCGTAAGGTTTGATGTGGAGGCCGATGATAATGCCCTCCTGGCAGCGACAAGCTTGACAAAAGAAATATCCGGGTTTACCAACGCTATCAAAAACTCGATCAACCATACCGGTTTTGGTTTTGTATTTTCCTCGGATAACGCCCAGCATAAAGGCCAGGAGATCAAGAACATTACCGTATATAAAGCAAGGAACTTGTTAAGCAATGGAACGGAGTTTGAACCGATTTATAAGACCCTGGTGGTCACCTATATTGAACGGATGCTGCGCTTCTACAGTGGGGACTTTAAACAGGACAAGATCCTGAAATTCTTCAGCAGCAATCCGAACAGCCAAAAGAGCCGTTGGGATGCGAACCGTGAATTTATCAATTCCGTCCTGCAGGATGGGGATGAGTTGGATTTTACGATCGATGAGAAATACGGGATCTGCAATGTCCAGGTGACCTTTGCTAACACCACCAGGAATTTAAAGGTGCAGCTCACCAGGAAAGCCGGGGAAAAATAGATGCTGTATATACACATGAGATATCTAACTGACATTGCGCTTGTGACTGCCCTTACGGTTGCCGTTTATAAAATAGGGCAATACAAGGATAAAAAAGAAAGCCAAAAAGGAGGACGAGAGAATGGGATTACGTTTAAAAATTGAGGGAAGCGAAACGATCAACCTTCCGGAAACCAGCATTGTTCAGGTGAAATTTGGGGCGGATATCCCCCATGATTCCAATGCACGTTCCACAGATCTGGGTTCCACCATACTGATCACGGGGAAGATCCTGACCGCCGTAGATGGGGAGGCTGCTGATGATACCAGCAAGATCGCCCGGTGGTCTTTGGTGCCGGCAGAAAATTCGGATTGTTACCGGAAAGTGCAGATCGATGTGGTGAATGCTTCCCAGATTGTCCGCCAGATCAGTATCCCGAATGCCTTTGTCGTGGATTATGAAGAAGATTTTACGGATGAAACCGGGGCGGGCGTGTTTACCCTTCTGATCAAGCAGAAAAAAGATAAGATGGCAAACCTGAAGTTTGAAGGTGGGTTCAGCGGAGAATAGACGGCGGTTTTAATACATAACATGTCGATGCTTACTAAAAAGAATAGATATCATTTGATGATAGAAAAGAAAGGCAGGAGAGATTATGGGATTTAGATTAAAAGTAGAAGGGCCATCAACCATTGAATTGGGGACTACCATTGTCACTGGCGTGAAATTCCGGACAGATATCCCCCATGACAGCAATGCCCGTTCCACAGATATGGGAAGTACTGTGACCATTACCGGAAAGATCCTGACCGCTGTAGACGGGGATCCCTTTGACAGCACCAGGCAGCTTGGGCTTTGGGCTTTGGTGCCGGCAGAAAAGTCAGACTGTTACCGGAAAGTCAGCGTGGAAGTGATCGCGGCCTCCCAGGTTGTGCGGAAATATACATACCCAAATGCTTTTGTGGTTGACTACAAGGAAGATTACGGCGATGTGGAAGGTGTTGGGAGCTTTACCCTGACCATCAAGCAAAAGAAAGATAAAATGGCGCAGGTTGCGGTAGAAGGCGGATACAGCGTATCATAAACGTTTTTCCGCAAGCAGCTTAAGCGGAAGGTTGAGGGCTGCCTGTTCCCAGGCGGCCCTTTTGTAATCATAGGAAACTGCGGGGCAGGATTCTTTTTGTAATCAGGGGATAAAGATACGGACGGTGCCAGAGCGATGAAGGATTATTATGCCATATTAGAGATATCAGAAAATGCGGATGGGCAGGAAATAAAAAAGGCATACCGAAAACTGGTCAAAAAGTACCATCCGGATGTAGCAGGGAAGGATGCCGCAAAGCAAAAGCAGCTGGAAGAGATGTATGCCATTGTCCAGGAAGCATATGAATGCCTGGGGGATGAGGAAAAAAGGAAACGTTATGATGAAGCCAGGAAAAGACAGGCATCTTCCGGCAGGCAAAAAACTGCATCCGGACAATCTGCCCCGCCAGGGCATGGCCCCGTTCCCGGTATGGGGCAGTTTGAACGTTTTTTTGGCTTCCGGCCAGGGGCTGGCCCGGAAACATACCAGGATAAGCAAGCAAAAAAAG
Source organism: Lachnospiraceae bacterium (assembly GCA_910575255.1). Lineage (GTDB taxonomy): Bacteria > Bacillota > Clostridia > Lachnospirales > Lachnospiraceae > Brotaphodocola. Next base: position 40,230 of record CAJTEM010000030.1, read on the forward strand.
GCCAGAAACAAGGGCCTGTCTGCCCGGATGAAATATTCCAGCAGTTCTTTGGTGTTCCACATGGAAGGAAGAGGTGACAGTGGATGAGGAAAAACAATCGGATAAAATTGGCAGCAGATACCGTGATCTTGCTAAGCAGCCTGATCCTCTGTTATGTGGCTTATTCCTGCCAGTGGCTCCCAGCCTGGCCGGCGGCCATTCCGACGGTTTGTGCCGTATGTGGGGTTTTCGCCATAGTAGATATGTTTTATCAAATAGCAAAGCAGGGGAGCAGGGAAGCCATATCGTACTCAAAAGACAAAAGCAGGGCCAGAACGGTGGAGAAGATCGAACGGCTGATCTTGTTGGATGAACAGGATAAGCCAGTAAAATCCTGGGATATGGCGGGGCGGGTTTCTATCGTGATCGGCCGGGAAGGCGGAGGGGAGGACGTGGATGTGGATCTGGAGGATTGCGCGTTCAGCAGCTTTATCGATTTCCAGCACGCCGCCCTGAACTTTTGTCTGGATCAGTGGTATGTAGAGGATCTGGGTTCCCAGAATGGCGTAAAGATCCGGAAGGCGGAGGATGGGGAGTGCTATAAAGTCATGGGGCGTCCCTGCCGGGTTGCGGCGGGAGATGTCCTCTATATTGCGAATACCAGGCTTCTTCTGTCCTGAAAACCGGAACAGTAATGAGGAAGGCTGTGAAAGGCAACCGTTCAGATGAGGCATCTTCTTGTCCGTCTGCGTCGGACAAGAAGCATCGGATATCCATCCGATGTGGAATTTGAATTGTTATCGTATTAATCGCAGAAAAAAGCGAAGGAGATAGGAGAACCGAAAAGATGAGTTTAGTAAGATGCCCAAACGGACATGTATATAACGCAAAGCGTTACGGGAAGATATGTCCATATTGCAGCATGAAGCTCCAGGAAGAAACTGCAGCCACAAAGCCGGTCGGTTTTGAACCTCCGGTAGAGATCCTCCAGGAAGAGGTACGGCCGGTATGCGGCTGGCTGGTGTGCATTGAAGGGGCCAGAGTTGGAATGGATTATAGAATCTATAAGGGAAAAAATTTCGTGGGGCGGGGGGATGATATGGATATCCAGATCTTGGGGGACAATGAGATCAACCGGAAAAACCATACCATCATTGTGTATGACGCAAAGAAAATGAATACCATGATTCTGCCGGGAGATTCGTCCGGTCTTGCTTATCTGAACGATGAGCCTGTGTATGTCCCCATGGAACTAAAAGCTTATGATACGGTAAGTATGGGAAACAGCAGGTTCTTGTTTGTTCCGCTGTGCGGGATGAATTTCTCTTGGGAAGATATGAAATAGGAAGGATAAAGGCATGGGGATGACAGAAGCAGGATTCATTGGCGCGGCAGCTTTGGCCTGTCTTGTCGCGGCTGTAGCTGTTCGGGTCTGGGCCATGTTCACGGTAGAGGGAAACCAGATGGAGGACAGGGATGGCCTGCAGGCGGATGCCGGGATCAGCCAGACAACAGGGAACCGGGAACTTCAGGATGACCGGGCACAGGTGTTAAGGACCCAGGCAGGTGTTTTGGCTGTGATCGCGGATGGGATCGGAAAAAAGAATACAGGACGGGTGTGTGCCCAGATCGCAGTGGATACTGTATTGGATTGGTTTGAACCGTATTGTGTCCTGAACCAGCCGGATTATTTTTTCCGTACTGCTTTTTATGAAGCAAACCGGAGGATCCAGGCAACCCTGGAGGAACGGAAAGGAGGCACCAGCCTTGGAGCGGTCTTTGCCAATGAAACCCATCTCTACTATGCCCTCGCAGGGAATATACGGATCGCATTATTCCGGGGAGGAGAACTGATCCCTTTAAGTAAGGGGCAGACTTTGGATATTTTGGCGGCGCAAGCCTGGAAAGATGGGAGGATTTCCCGACAGGAAGCTGTGTGGAGCATGGAGGAAAAACGGATATGGAATTATCTGGGGATGGATGGATTCCATGAGATCGAGATCGCGGATCAGCCGGTTAAGACAAAGTCTGGGGATGTGGTTTTACTGGCAACCTGCGGGATTTTCGAAGAACTGTCCTGGAGTGAGCTGGAGGATATCCTGGCAGGAGGAGGGAGCCTGCAGGAACAGGCAGACGCAGTGATCCAGGCGGCCGAACAGAAGGAAGATCCACAGAAGGAAAACGGAAGTGTGATCCTGATGCGGGCCGCCGCAGATGACAGGGCGTTCAGCTAACAGGGAGGAATGGCATGAGAAGGATGAATTCGGAATTTAAAACCGGCAATATGTCAGAAGAAGGGCAGAAGCTTTCTAACCGTGACTATTTTGGTTATGCAGAGATGGATGATTTTGCCTGTTATGTCCTGGCAGACAGCCTGGATGAAGAGCCATCCGTAAATACAGCCCGGCTTGTGGTGGAAAGTATCATCCGTGATTTTACGGAAGCCCCTTCTTTGGGAAAAGGACGCCTGAAACGGATGGTACACCGGGCGCATACAGAACTTTTGAAGCAGAAGAAGGGAATGCATCTGAAAGCATCCGTTGTGATTGCTGTTACCGATTACCGGAAGATCCGCTACGCTTATGTGGGAAACAGCCGCTATTATCTGATCCGCAACGCAAGGATTTTAGAGAGGACAGAAGACCAATCTCTGACCAGCCATCTGGCAGGATCGGGGCAGATCCCCCTTGACCAGGTATCGGTTCACGAAGAACGGAACAACCTCTATTCCTTTCTGGGAGAGCGCGGGACTCCCAAGCTTCAGATATCCAGAAAGAGAAAACTGGAAAACGGAGATATTTTTCTTTTGTTCTCCAGAGGGATATGGGAACAGTGCCCGGATGAGGAACTTCTGGAGATCGTCAATGATGCCAAAGAGCCGGATGAGATCCTCCACCGTACTGAGGACTATATCCTGGAGCGGCAGGAAATCAAAGAGATTGATAACTATACGATGGCGGTCACTTTTGTCAAAAAAGTGTATCAGTCCCCTAAAAAGCCATGGACGTTAAAGAAAGTGTTGATGATCGCCATTCCGGTTGTCCTGATCTTAGGAGGGATCAGTCTTGGGCTGTTCCTCCGTTACAGGAGCATCCGGGCAAAAGAGCAGAAATTGGAAGAATACATGGAAAGCGGCGAAACTTATCTTCGGTATGACAACTACCAAAGAGCAGCGGAGGAATACGGGGAAGCAAAAAAGCTGGCGGATAACCTGAAAAAAACTGATGACTCCCAAATGGCAGATCAGTATAAGAAGCTGGCGGAGCAGATCCTTCTGGCAGATGAGTCGCTCTTGGCAGGGGAATACGAAAAAGCACAGGGACTCTATCTGACCGCAAGGGAGATGTCCGGAGAGGCTGGAAATGTAGGAGAAGGCTATATCGAGAGCCAGCTTGACCGGGCAAAGGATTATATCGAGGTATATGACCTGATTGCTTTGGGAGAACGGAAAGAAGAGTACGGAAATCTGCCTGGGGCTATCTCCGCTTATAAAGAGGCGAAAGAAAAGGCTGCAGATTTATATGACAGCCAGGGAAAAGCAGAAGCCCTGGGAAAACAGGCAGCAGCGGAAGAAAAGCTGGAAAAGGGCCAGATAGAAGAGGAAGCAAAGCGAAAGGAACAGGAAGGGGAAGCTGCTGCCCAAGTGGCAAAAGAGCAGGCAGAAAGTGAGGCGAGCCGGGAGTTAGAGAACCAGCAAAAAGCTAACGACCAGCAGAATGCAGTTGAGTTGGAAAACAAAGGGAATGAACTGATGGCACAGGGGGTGTATGAAAGCGCGATCACCTTTTACCAGACAGCGCAGGCTATTTATATACGTCTGGAACTGCCGGAGTTGGCAGACGGGCTAAACCGTAAGATCGAGGCTGCCAGAGCGGGTATCGAGGCTGAGACCATTCAAAAGGCGACACAGGCAGTTGTACAAGAAGCACAGGGAACAGAAGCAGAGCCAGAGCAGATGGAAGGAACTACAGAGTATGGGCCGGGAGTGGGACTGCAGCAGCCGTAAAATGCATTCAGAGTAAACAAAAACAAAGGGAGGGAAGGCTTATGGGACGGTATACCTACACATTAAATCCAAATCGTATAGAAACAGAAAGACAAACTTATAGACAGAGCGAGCTGGAAAAGATGACAACGTTCCATCTGCGGGAGATCTGCCGGAAAGAACGCCTGGTTATCCCTTCCGCAGCGGTATCAGACCGGGAAACTTTGATCCGTATTTTGATGCGGTTCCGTGGCCAGAAAGAGTTCCGGCACATCCAGACTGGCGTAGAGGGCGGATTGGAGAGGCTGGATGAGTACCTACAGGGACATGAAATAAAGCTTTCTCAAAGCCAGATAATCCATATCCCAGGAACCATTGTCCTTTATGAGGCAACTGGGCTGAATGAACTGGATGGATACCAGGTACAGTCGGATGGTGATCTTTACGAAGGAAATCTGCTTTTGGTGGATGAAATATTCCAGGTTTATACCTGTTTCTATATCAGGCAGGATCAAAAAGGCACTTGGCTGTCAAAGGGAAAAGATGTACAGGTAAAGCCAATGGGAAAGCACCAGTATTCCCTGATATATTTTCCTAATGAGCGGGATTCCGAATTCTTATATGATTGTTACCATGGAAACCGCACTCTGGTTCCAGGATACCTGGAAGGGATTCAGATACCGCTCTTAGATATTTCTGAGCAAAAAATCAAAATAGTGGATTTACCATTAGTAATAGATTTTGGAAGCTCCAATACGACTATGGGTATTTGTCTTCCTGATGGCAGTACCAAGATTGCCCAGATCAATGGGACGCCAATCATTCCCAGCGTGATTGGAGTCCGGCTTGCGGAAGAGGATAAAACGGAATTCTTATTTGGAGCAGAGGCGCAGGAGCTGACAAAACAGAACTATCGAGATGAGGATGTAGCGGTATTCTATGATATTAAACGATGGGTCAGCGATGCAGAACGGAGTGAGAGCGTTATCTTACAAAATGGATATAAGTATCAGTTTGTAAGAAAAGACATGCTGAGAGCCTATTTCGATTACTTGCTGGGATTGGCAAGACAACAGTTTAAATGTAGTTTTCATCAGATCCAGCTTCTGGCTCCTATTCGTCAGAAGGAAAAATTCCAGGAATTATTTAAAGAATTGCTTCCGGAATATGCTGTGAATTGCGAACTGGATGAAGGGATGGCAGTTTTATTTCACAGTATCAACCAGATGATCCAGAGTAAACAGTTTGAAAACGATCATTGGTACCATGCACTGACCATTGACTGTGGCGGAGGAACGACAGATCTGACTTCCGGATGTTTCCGGATAGACAATACACGGGTTTCCTACATTGTGGATCTGGAAACCCGATATGAAAATGGGGACACGAATTTTGGAGGAAATAACCTGACTTACCGAATTTTGCAGCTTTTGAAGATACGACTCACAGAAGAATTGGGATTTTTTCCAAAAGAAGAGGATAGGGGAGCGGAATGGGGGAATCTGCATGAAACTTTTGAGAAACGCTATGAAATGGCAGAAAAATGGATACCTACCCGGTTCAAAGATTACGAGGAACGGGGAAGGGAGCCTTATTTCTTTGTAAAGAACAATTATTATTATTTGTTTGATTTGGCAGAAAAAGTTAAAAAGTCATTCTTCCAACCCAAATATCTTTACGAACTGCGTATATCAACCCAGAGGGATAAGGAAGGGCAGGGATTGTTTCTTGACCGATGGAAACTCTCTGTTTGTCAGGAGGGCAGTTTTCGCTATGCGCAGGAGCAGATCACGTTCCAACTATATTTAAATGAAGTGGAGCAGCTGTTATTACTTGATATTTATGGCCTGATAGAGCGATTTTTGGATAAAAAATTTGAATTGGGCGAACTTTCCGGTTATGAAATGATCAAGATGACAGGACAGTCTTGTAAGTCCGTTCTGTTTACGGAGGCATTAAAACAATATATACCAGGTAAACTGATCCAGAACTTGAAGCAGGACAGGGATGGGAACGGGCTGAAGATGTGTTGCCTGGAGGGGGCGTTAGCCTATTTTCTGAACTGTAAATTGGGGTATATGAAAGTAAACCAAAGCTATCAGGTAGGCAGCCTTCCCTATGAAATCATGGCTTACACTCATGAGTATGAGGAAAAGATCCTGGTAAAGAGCCTGGATCCGGAAGACCATATTGGTTATATTTCCCGGTTCCGTATTGGACGGCAGTTAGATCTGTATTTAAATGATGAACAGGGGAAGCGGTTGAGGACTTATTATTATGAGTATGACACTTCAAAATTTCGAAAAACCACCCAGGAAGAAATTGAGCAGAGATATAGAGGAACCATCATCCAGGAAGAAACAGATATCATTATAGAAGGCGAAATGAAATTTTTTGTCTGGGTATCAAAGAAACGTTGGGGATTCGTAGTGCTTCCTGTTCTAAGAGATGGAGAGCAACTCTATACAGACGAGGAAAAGTTTTATGATTTTGAGGATGATACATGGGAACTGAATTTTTTTAATGGTGAAAAATAGGGGATTTTTATTTGAAAATCCAATTTAACAGAGATCAGTTAGAGGGATCACTAAAAATGCAAGGATTAGATAGTAAGGTGGAAAGGATGAATATGGATCAAGAAATTATTAAAAAATATATGCAAAATAAAAACTGTTATGATATTAATGAATCAGTCGTTATTGGAGAGAAGGAATATACCTTTGTTTATCAGGAAATTCCCCAAATCATGCTTAAAATGATGCTTCCGAAAGGAACAATTCCTTTAAGTTCCTATTCAACAAAAGTAAAATATCCAGACGAAAATCGTCCAGATATTATTTTAACAACATCAGATGATGAAACAATAAATTTTTTGTTTAATCAGTTTAAAGATATAATTACAAAGGAGGAATTACCAGATATATCACAAGGAATTCAGATGGTTTTAAAAAGAATGTATCCTGCATCTGTTTTTTACCAAGATGGTATTGCTCATTCTGAGTTGTCTGATATTTTTTGGTTTGATTATTCAACAGTAGCGTTAGATGATAACATTTATAATATTATGTATGTACTGTGTTTAAATAATACACTAATGTTAGGTGGCTTCTGCTGTCTGCAACGATATCGGAAACCATGGAAAAAATTGGTATTGCAAATATTAGAAACAATTGCGCATTGTTGAGGAGAAAAATATGAAGCAAAAATCAAAAGTAGTCAGACTGCAAAAAAGCAATTCGTTTCAAAATCAGAAGTTACTGGAAAATTATGTAGTGTCCGGGGCTCTGGCTTTTTGTACATGTGGAATCAGTGATGTTTGCATGATTTTCCCAAACAGGGGATATATTACAGGATATGGGTCAACTGGACTTGATATAGATGTTTCTGTGAGTGATAATTTTTTGGGTAGTTTTGGATTTTGCAAATGTTTGAAAAAGGAATGTGACCCTATTTTTGCTAATTGTTGGATCGAAACAGGAAAACGTCAATTGGTCAATGGAAGGCATCCTCTGCTTGTTAAATCTATATTAGTTTGTGGTCGTGGTGGTGCAATTTCATTTAGGAATGATGGACAGAACTTAGAAAAACAAAAATTCATGCTTCCAGAGGAGTATAGAAAGAAAATTGAGAAAATCATTACATCTAAGCAATCATGGATGGAAAAGACAGACCAAATTGTAAAAGTATATGAAGAGTATTTATACTCATTATATCAACAAGAGTTTGATACTTTTTCTAAAATATTTGAGAAATATGGCCGGGATTCTCAAGAACTTCAGATAGCTGAGAAGGTTTTAGGAAAAACTTTACAAAATGGTAATATAGCTATTAAAGAAGTGGCAAGAGCATTAGGGGATGACATAATAAGAATAGTCCCCAATAATAATTTTTTCGGTAATCAATTAATAACATTTGCAAATCTTGTGAAACCAAACGCACCTGCTGACCTAAAGTCAAGGCCATTAAGTAATGCCATAGGAAAAAGGGGGTACGATTTTTCTATTTGGTCTAGGAAATGGGAATCAGGTATGCGATCAGATTATCTAGGCAACTATCTTTATGGATATAATGGGATTGCGTATTTTAAAGATTTCGATCTTGATGATTTATTCCCATCAGAACCAATTTTAAAAACTCCTTGGGGTTCAATAGGGGAAAAGAATATTTTATCAAGAGGAGCAATAGATGTTATTCGGTCTGCAAATGCAGATAAAACGGATGCAGAAATGCTTTTACTTATGGCAGCAGGTGAGGCTCAGGTATTTGATGATAAAGATATCATCAAATATATGTCAAGCTGGATAAAAGGGAACTGGGGAGATAATGAGATTGACTCGCAATTTGTTAGTGATGGTATTGATGACTATTATCATTCAAAGGGAATGGACAAATCTGAAGTGATTCGGAAAGAGAGAAACTGATGGCAGGAAAAAGAGGATTTTTCAGATGGGAGTTTTTAGCTATCGAGGTATTGATTTTTGGGATTTTATATGGATGTCTCAGGTGCTTTGAGTATAACGATCAACTTGAGGCAACAATATTTATATATAAAATAAGCAAATTGATAAGCGGAATATTTATAGTTGCAGCTTTATGGATTGGAATAACGGAATACATCAAGAGAAAAAGGAGATTCTTTTTGAGTATAATTATGGTACTTTTGGTTCCAGGTTTTTGTACAGTTGCCAATGGATGGATACCTAAACGTTTTGAAAAATTAAATCAGGTAATTCTCATCCGGAATGGGGAATGGGAACAAAAAAAGGATACCATGGATTATCTGGTTTATTATTGTACCGAATATGGAGGGGATATTGGGAAGGAAGATGTTTTATTTATACCGAATAGCCAGAAAAAGGAGGGAACAGCTTATTATACATATCCTTATTTATATTCCGACGATAATAAAGTAGATGCCTATATGGGTGTTTGGGAAGATATAAGATTATGGCATTTAGGAGGCAAGTGGTACAAAGTAAAGTTAAGGCTGCTTTATTAGGGGGAAGATTTATATGTGGATGATATCTGATATTATATCTGTCACAAGTGCTATTCCGTTTATTAGAATAGACAAAATGGAATTACATGCAAAAGTAAATGAACATGTATCAATGCAAATTTGGGGGATCCTGGAAAAGGAAAGCGCTTTAAATATTATAAAAAAGAATATGAAGAATGAAATGGTTAGAGTCATTCTTCCTGATGGACAAGTATATTTTGCAGGATTAATAATAGAATTGGAGGTAAAAGCGCAAAGTGGATTATTTCAAGTTTACATGACATGTATCAGTGCCACTTTTTTGCTAGATGTATACTCATATGATCGGTCTTATCAGGATGTAGAACAGAGCTATAAGGATGTAATTAGGAAAGCTCTCAAAACGGAAAATGCATTGTTTGTATCAGGAAAAGAAGCTGAACAGCCGATAAAAGAACCTGTCTTTCAATATTGTGAAACAGAATGGAAATTTTTACTGAGAATGGCCAACAATCTTCAGACATATGTTGTGGCAAACTATAGGGTAGATTATCCTGCCTTTGCATTAGGGAAAATCAAAGATCAGGAAGTTGATTGGGAAATAAAAAATTATACTGTAGGTTATACTGAAAATAATGGAAAGATTTATGTTTGTATATCAAGGGAGCAAAGAAACATTGGAGATTATGTGTTTTTGGATGGACATATTTTGATGATAGTAGAGAAGCACTCCGTTTTTCAGAATGGTGAATTTGTAAATACTTATACATTAGGATCGAGACAAGGATTTGCTGCAAAGAGTTTCAGGCATTCTTTAAAAGGCTGTCAGTTACGGGGAATTGTTTTGGATACTGATGGAGAAAGAATAAAGTTACATTTGGAAATTGATGAATTTCAAGATATAGATAAAGCATACTGGTTTAATTACGTTCCACAAAGCGGCAATGTTATGTATTCTATGCCACAGAAAGGAACAAAAGCTATGTTACGTTTTTGCTCTGATCGTGATAATTCCGCAGTAGTTGAAACATGTTGGAGAGAAAATGGTGATAAATGTCAGGAGATGTCTGATTATCATAATAGATATTTCACAACAGAGCATGGTAAGCGGATGGGAATGCTTCCCAAAGCAATTTTTTTTGAAAATGGAGATAATAGACTTGATTTAACAGATAGCCTTGGGATATTACTGCATAGTGATAAGCATATTAAAATGACAGCAGAAGGCCGAATTGACATCATTGCCTCCCATATTTTAGGTTTGAAGGGTTCCAGGCATATCTATATAACCAAACCAAATAATCAAAGTGTGATTGATTTTGCAGGTGATGAGATTAATATTGATTCTATTAATACAAATTTAATTATAAAGAATGTGGATGTGAATAAACCATATAAATCATATAACCATTTAACAGCAGTTTCCATTAAAAATCGTTTAGCAAGAAAGGTTTTAGCATTTGTGCCTAAAAAATCAGGAAAGGAGATTTTGTGATGGAATACTTTATACTGCAGCAAGATGATAGAATATATGATACCATTCATATACCTATATTCTCTATTTTGCGTAATTATGATTATAAAAGTTATAATCTCGAAAAACTTTCCCGGATGACAGTAATTACAAGAAAAGGCAATGCTTATGAAGAATATCCAGATTTATTGAGTGCTCTTTTTTTAGTAAGTGAACATCTTAATGAGATTATTTCTATTTTTGCAATAGGAATGGAATATAAATTATTCTGCTTTTGGGATCAATACAAAAATACTCCCTTTTACTACTATGCATATATACCGCCAGCAATAGATGGATTATCCGATCAGAGTATTATAAAAAATAGGGGGACCGTTATAATCAAACCTGTTTTTAAACGTGAAAAAATGAAAAACTTTGATATTGTCCGGATAATTGGAAGGGAGAAACCTTTAATATTAGTATCTTTACCAGTAGCAGAAGCTATTATGCGAAGAAATTATAAAGGAGTGCGTCTAATTCAAACGTATCTGGATTGATGGAGGAATAAGGGATGAAAGGACAAGTTATCTATATAGAAAATATTCCGTTTGAAAATTTTACAAAAATAAAGGTTTTTCAGTCCGCAAATCAGCATATGGAGGCAGAATTTTCTGGAGTAATCAGTAAAGAGTTTGCAACTGACTATGAAAAGTTGGGGGTATATAGTGAAAAAGTGTCAGTGTGGATTTGCGATGAAGATAATAAAAAACATATTTGGTTTAATGGTATTATTGAAGAATTTTATATTTCAGTATGCGGCGATGTATATACTTTATTGTTGAAAATTACTTCATATAGCAAAAAGTCTGATATAAAAAAGTATATGCGTTCTTTTCAAGGAGCAGAATTAACGTATGAGGATGTTATTGGATTATTGTGTAAAAACAGTGAGAAGGATGGCTACAAGTTGGATGTCCTAATGCAGAATGTAGATAAGAAAAAGAAAATACATGATTTTTTGGTACAGTATGAAGAAACGGATTGGGAATTTTTAAAGAGGTTAGCAAGCCGTTGTCATGGCTTTTTGTTTCCTTGTACCAGTATCAGCCAAAATGGAATTTATTTTGGTATGCATCCGTATTTGGCTAAGGGGGAATTGAATACAGCAGAATATATTGTGCGTAAAGACATAAAAGAGTATTACTATAATCAATCTGACACAAAATTAAAGTACGATGAAGCAGATTCTGTTAGTTATATTGTTGAGTCGGATAATATATACAGCCTTTGTGACTGTATAGTTTTGAATGGAATAGACCTTTATATATTTGCTATTGAGTCTAATTTAGTTGGAGCTCGTTTAGTACATAGATATACTTTAAAAAAGGCTTATGGTTTCCGGACACGAACGACATATAATGAAAAATTGGCAGGAGTTGCTCTAATGGGACGGGTACATAAAATTCAAAGAGATGCAATACAGGTAAAACTGGATAGTGATATAGAACAAAAAGATTATCGCTGGTTTTCTTATGCAACGATTTATTCCTCTGCTGATGATACTGGCTGGTATTTTATGCCAGAAGAGGGAGACCGAATACGATTAGTATTTCCAAGTAGATATGAAAAGGATAGTTATGTTGTGAGTAGTGTCCATATGGGAGATCGGATGGAAGCAGAGATAAAAAGCATACGTACCCGGCACAAAAAGGAAGTGGTATTTTCACCAGAATCTATTTACATTTCTAATGGTGCAGGATCCCATATAGAATTGAATGATAAAGCGGGAATCATTTTATACAGTGAAAAACAGATTATAATTGAATCCGAAGATAATATTGATATTAGTGGAAAAGGGGAGGTCTGTATTATCGGAAATTCTGGTGTTGCGGTGCAGCAAAAGGAAAACAGGATTGATATAGATGATACCATCGATATTGTAGCTGGACGTTTGCGTTTGCGATAAGGATAAATACATGGAAAGAGTAAGTAATATAGAGAGTATATGCCCGGTTTCCCGGAAACGATGGATGTGTATACTTTATAAAAACAGAAAAAATCTTAGCAATTCATTTGGTTATGGGTTAATGCAATTATTTAATAAGGCAGGGCAATTAAAAATAAAAGCAGTGTCATTGCATATTATCTATTTACGGACAAGTATTTATAACAAACGGCCATACTATAGGCTCTATCTATTTGATGAAAAATTATATAATGGGAATACAGATTGTTGGGTTTATTGGGAGATGGCAGAGATAATTGCTTATATGGAATTAATTTTTCCAATTGTAAATGAGGAATACTGTATAGGATATAAATACCAGATTGGCAGCCAGGAGAAGAAAATTAAAGAAAGCGTTGAAAATTTACATTTAGTTGTAGATGAAATGATTGGATATTTTATAAATTCTGTAGTTAAACAGTTCCCACAGATTAGAAACTATCCTGTGTATTTGGGGGAATATATGAATGAACAGCAATTAATTTATGATGGGAGGATAGGTTGAAGGAAAAATATTCCATTGCTTATTTGTGCCTGAGTGAAGGGAAAGGAATGTAAGTTAAAATGATGGAACAGCAATATATATCATCAAAATATAGTTCTAAGGCATGTGCCTATACCCCACAGAGTAGTAAAGGAACGGGGAAAATAGATAATGCTAAAAATTCAAAGGATGGGAAATTTGATAAAGATACCACTTTGAAAAGTGCGTCTGAATCAAATCCAATTCCGGTTATTGTAGAACCGGATGGCGTGTTAAGTAATGCAGTAATTGTAGATCAAAATGAAAATGGAGTACAGGTCTATGTTACAGGATTTAAGGAAGATGAATCGGGAAAAATAACGAAAGTTCGTCTTGCAAGGTATGATGATAATAGTGAGTTAGTTTCTATTCATTGGATAGATCCTGACAATGTTAATTGTGGAATAATTTCGCAAGAAATGATAGATATAGACACAAAAGATGCAGTGCAAGGAGAGCCAGAAGTCGATATAACTATTGAAGAAGATGAAGATAATAGGGTTTTAGAAAGCTTTATTTTCTTTGATCCATTTTTTGGTGACAGACGGCCAAAACCAGAACAGACACAGGAGGAGTGGGAATCGATATATGAGAATAGTTTAAAACTTGGGATTGGATTTCAGAGAGAAATAGCTAAATTTATGGGGATTTATAATGGACAAGGATCAATTTCTGAAAAGCAACAAGAGGAAATTGAAAAGCAAATACATATTGTTCCTTTTTCCGATATTCCTGATAAATATGTACAAAAATATCCAGAGTATAAAGCAAATCCAACTCCTGGTATAAATGGAGACAAAATGGTTTTTTATGATTATTGGAACAATAATATTGCCAATGATGGAAAAAAGATCCATATTGTTGTACTTCATAATCATGCAGGTGCAGATGGACTCTCCATACTGGAAGGCGGAGCAGAAGTGATAAAAATGTGGGAATTAAAAAATATTAATATTCCTAGGATTGACTATGTTCTTTTATTAGGGTGCAATATGGCAGATGTTAATGTGAGGCCTAATTTTACAAGTACTTTTGCGAGTTTAACAAAACAAGGAAATCCTATTCCCAAGAATCAATCCCTTTTCGAACAAATTACTGGGAAGAAGAAAGAGTATACTGTTTATGAAACCTGTGTTGTAGGTGCAGATGGAAGTACATATACGAGTCCGGATTATAATAAAAATGGTGAAATAGTAGGCGCACATACACAAACAGCTAAATATACGGGAAGTGACCATACACATCATATATACGGGGTGGGTTTTTGTGTATACAAAAAGGGTATGGCTGATAATGATAATCCTATTTCAATTCCTGGAACATCGGCAGAGCCAAGTGAACAGGGGGGTGATTTAAACTGGGTTTTGCATCCGATATCAATTAGCGCTTTGCTGAAAAAAACAGAAAAAATAAGAAATAGCGGAGATGCGTTATGAAAAAAATAATCGGGGCAATAGCCATAGTATTATGTATGGCGATAAGTTGTAAGAATAATTATACCAAAGGAAGTGATTATGTGAAATGGGGAGATAAGTACTTTGAACAAGTCATGGGCGATGTTTTTGAAACATCAGGAAATAAAGTGACATATGAAGAAGCTGCTTCTGTAAAAGGGATTATGCGGATCCATATGGAGGAAGAAGGGGAATATAAAGAAAAAATAAGAGTAGACTTGTGGAATACGTCTGTTTACAAAATTATAGATGAGCCAGAAAATCCAATAGAGAATATTAAGGATTTATACTATTTGAAAAATTTGAATTATTTGGAAATTGCTGATGGACATTTTAGCGGGGCAGAGGTTTTTAAAGAACTGACACAATTAAAAACATTGATATTTATGGGAAACCATATAGATGAAGAACTCATAGAACATATTTCCCAAAATAGCAGTATTATGACTTTGAGTATTCCAATTGCGGAAGTGGATTATTCTTCTCTTTCTCAGATGACAGGTTTGAAAGAGGTCATATTGACTATAACAAACTATGGCTGCGATATTAACTATGATTCTTTGCTTAGTTTACCAAAAGAGAATTGTTTATTAGATTTGAGTTGCATAAATCATGAAGAGCTGTCTTCTGTTTTGTATACAATGCTGAAAACACATACAAATATTTCAAAAATAGGAATGATACATGTAGGCAACGATCAAGATATCAGTTTTTTGGGAAATATGAAGTACATGGATTCATTAAGTATAGCAGGGAGTCCGGACTTTGCTGGAATTTCCGAAATGACATGGCTTAAAGAATTAACTGTCTGGGGGCATATAGAGTTATCAAATTTGACTAATTTAACGAATCTTGAAAGTTTAGAACTTAATGAAGGTAATTTGCAAAATGGGGAATTTCCCAATGCACTCTCTTTGGATGCGCTGGGAAAGCACAAGAGATTAAAGAGATTGGAGTTATATGGATATGTAATGGAGGATCTTGACGGAATAGAAGCCTATCCTGGGCTACAGGTATTTATATGCAGAAGTTGCCTGCTGGAAAATATAACACCAATTCGTTCGCTGTGCCAATTGGAATATTTAGATTTAAGTAATAACTTGATAACGGATATAGATGCTCTGGCAAATTTAAAAAGCATAAAAAGGATTTCGTTAGATGAGAATGAGATAAGAGATATTTCCCCATTAAAAAATTGCATTAATTTAGAGTTTTTATGTTTGGATGGGAATTTTATCTCAGATATAAGTCCCTTGTCGGATTTACCTAATCTTGTAGAATTGCAAATACAGATGAATGATTCTGATACGAAAAACAGGGTTGACTTGAATCGTTGGAGAAAGACACTTTTATCATTACCCAAATTAAAATATTATGCAGGCGGGGTGAGGGATGATGAATGGATTGATAATAATCTTCCCAATTTAATCAGAGGAAGAAGTGATATGGTACAATGATATTGATTCTGTAGATGAATAGTGGGGGTGATGGCGATAAGACAGGTAGAGTATATGAAAGAATTGATTCAACGGGAGATCCAATCCATCCCGAATTTGCAAGAACGCGTAGCTTTTAAAGAGATGATGGAGGTGATGCCGTTGAACGTTTTGGTAATTTAGTATGAAACTTATTTATGAAAATGAGGCGCTTAGTATTGAACTTATTTTGAAAGGAACAAATGCCGGAAGGTCTACGAACTGGACGAAAACGGCCAGAGAATCCCCAACGGCAAAGGCGGCTGGAAGAACCACCGGGAGGACACTACCGACTGGAACGACAAGGGAAATGTAGAGAAGTGGAGGTCTGCCTGGGCAGCTTACGCCAATAAAGCATTGGAGGCAGCGGGCAGGCCGGAACGGATTGACCATCGTTCCTACGAGCGTCAGGGCATTGACAAGATACCTTCTATCCATCTGGGCGTTGCCGCAAGCCAGATGGAGCGGAAAGGCATTGCCACGGAGAAGGGAAATATCAACCGCCAGATTGCCGCCGACAATAAGCTGCTGAAGGAAATCAAAGCACGGATTACCCGGCTCTATAAATGGACAAAGGAGCAGGCGGGGAAACCGGAAGGAAAAGACAGTATCATGGCGCAGCTTTACGAGACGCAGCTGTCAGCCGGAAAACCCGGCTCCCGGTATGGGAAGATAAGGAACCTGAAAGAAAGCGCCGCCTTGTTCAATTTTCTGAACGGCAACAACATCACTTCTATGGAGCAGCTTTATGAAAAAGTGGTCGCCATGAACAAAGATTACTATTCCCTGCGTGGGAAGATTGTCACCGCCGAGCGGCGTATCAAAGTGCTGGACGAACGTCTCTCCATGTGGGAGAAATACGAGAGGAACAAAGGAACCCGCCGCCAGTTCGACAAGATGAAGCCAGGAAAGAAAAAGGAACAGTTTGAGCAGAAGCACAGTGCGGAACTGGCGTTATATGAGGCCGCCGTCCGGTATCTGGAAAAGCTGAAAGCCACCGGCGAAGAAATCACCCCGAAGAAATGGCAGGCCGAGGCCGACCGCCTGAAAGCGGAGAAATCGGTGCAGTACCAGAAAATGAAATCCATGCGGGAGGACATCAAAGCGGTGGAGAACCTGAAAAAGACAGCGGAGCAGTTGGCCAGGACGGAAAATGAACCGGCCAGAAAGAAGGAGGAACAGGAATTATGACACAGCAGTTTATCACCATGACAATCACTATCACCGTAAAGATACCCGTGCCGCCCACGCCGCCAGCGCCTACGGGGGCGAAAGCGCCGGAGCCGGTTTTCCTTTTCAGGGAGGGGCAGCCGCCTTTGTGCCGCTGTAAGGTGAGATATGGGAAACAGGCGGCATGAGCGAATCCCGGCCATGGACTACCGGCAGTACCGCAGGGCGAGGCGGCTGGTGCGTGAGTGCTGCAACTATGACAATGGCCAGTGTATGGTGCTTGACGAGGGGGACGGGTGCGTCTGTGTCCAGAGCATTTCCCACTCCCTGCTCTGCCGCTGGTTCCGTGCGGCGGTGCTGCCTTTAGACCACCAGCTGGAAACGGCCCTTTACCACCGGCTGGAAAGCAGGCGGTGCAGCGAGTGCGGCGCTCTTTTCCTGCCCGGCTCCAACCGGGCGAAATACTGTAGGGAATGTGCCGTCCGTATGAAGCGGAAACACGCCACAGAGCGCAAACGGAAACAAAGGCGCTTATGTCACGCTTTAGAAGCGGAAAAAACTTTGTAAATCAGGCACTTTCAGAGCGTGTCGGAGGGGAGGCAATACTTTTTATCACCGACACCCCAAAAGCCGCCTTAAAATGCGTACAGGAGCCGAAATAACCCATTCTGAACCAAAGGAGCAACTAAATGACAGAGAACCGACGATTTTATTACCTCAAGCTGAAAGAGAATTTTTATAGCAGCGAAACCATGGTCATCCTGGAGAGTATGCAGGACGGCCTTCTGTACTCCAATCTCCTGCTCAAGATGTATTTGATGTCGCTGAAAAGCAGCGGCGTACTCCTGCTGAATGACTATCTGCCCCATACCGTGCAGACCATAGCTACCTTTACCCGGCATCAGGTAGGCACGGTGGAGCGGGCTTTGAAGATATTCCAGGAGTTTGGGCTTGTGGAGATACTGACGGACGGAGCCTATTACATGAGCGACATCCAGCTGCTGATCGGCCAGTCTTCCAGCGAGGGGGAGCGGAAGAAAAAGGAGCGCATGAGGCTGAAACGCCAGAACCTGCTCCCGTCCGGGGAAACGGACATTTGTCCGTCCAATGGCCGGGTGGACAAATGTCCGCCTATATTAGAGTATAGAGATAAAGAGATTAGAGATAAGAGTATAGAGAATAGAGAATAGAGAGGGAGATATAACACACGCTTATGGGAGATACCGGAATGTATTTCTATCTTCCGCAGAACTGGCAGAACTCCAGACGGAACTTCCCTCTCTTTGGGAACAGTACATTGAGCGGCTGTCCGAGTACATGGAATCCAGCGGAAAAGGATATAAAAACCACGCCGCCACAATCCGGCGCTGGGCGAACGCCGACAAAAAGAAGGAGAAACCGCCTGCCCGGAACCGGGATTACAGCGTAGAGGAAGGAGAAACCATATGATTGAGATTACCGCAGAAGTCCGGGCGGCCATTGACCGGGCCGCCGGGGATATGGAACTTGCCGGGGACGAATACATAGAACCGGCTGACGGGCTTATCCACTGTAAGAAATGCCATGGCAGCCGCCAGACCGTTGTGCCGAGGTTCGGAGGCTCCGGCTATTTCATGCCCCGCTGCCTCTGCCCCTGCCAGCAGAAGGCGCAGGAGGAACGGAAGCCATGGAGGAACAGAGGGAACGCATGGAGCGTATCAAACGCCGGAAGGCACAGGGGCTTCAGGACAGATACCTTTATGATTACACTTTCGCCAATGATAACGGCCAGAATCCCGTCATGGAGAAGGCACACGCCTATGTGGAGCATTGGAAGGAGGCATACCGGGACAATACCGGCCTTCTGCTCTTTGGTGACGTGGGAACCGGAAAATCCTTTTTTGCCGGCTGTATCGCCAATGCCCTGCTTGACCGTGACGTGCCGGTACTGATGACAAATTTTCCGTCTATCCTGAACCGGCTGACCGGTGTGTTTGCCGAGGACAGGGCGGCCTTTATCGCCAGCCTGGACGATTACAGCCTGCTTGTCATTGATGATTTAGGAGTGGAGCGCAGTACCGAGTATGCCATGGAGCAGATGTTCACCGTCATTGACAGCCGATATCGGAGTAAGAAGCCGCTGATTGTCACAACAAACCTGAAACTGGAAGAAATCAAGAACCCGCCAGACCTTGCCCACGCAAGGATTTATGACCGCATACTGGAACGGTGTGCGCCGGTTCTCTTTTCCGGTAAGAACTTCCGGGAGGAAGGAGCCAGGGCGACCAAAGCGGCGGCGAAGGAGATTGTAAGTAAGGAATAACAAAACCTGATTGCATGAAAAGGAGCATTTATGAGTAACGAGAAAATCACAGAGGACACTACCACCACGGCACCGGCTAAGGACGCTCCTGCACTGGTGAAGAAGATTGGACGGACTACCTACATTGTGAGGGTTCATTTCAGCAAGACCAGCAGGGAAACCATGAGCGACAAAATCAAGCGTATGCTGAAAAATGAGATACAGCAGATGTAAAAAAGCGATAACGGAAATAGGCCGGGATTCAGAAATGCGCTGGCTCCTGGCTTGTAAAATCAGGAGGTTTATGGTAGTATGGAGATACGAAAACAGAAGGGAAAGCAGGTGGGAAGATTGACAGTGACGGAACAGATAGACCAGAAACATCAGGAAGATTTACAGAGGCTAAGAGGCTTTCGCCTGCTTGATGATGATTTCCTCACAAAGTGTTTTGAGGGAGATACGGCAAGCATAGAACTGGTATTGCAGATTGTTCTGGAAAAACCGGATTTAAAGGTGCTGGACGTCCGCACCCAGGTATTTGTGGAGAACCTGCTGAACCGTTCAGTGAGGTTGGATATCCTGGCTACGGACAGCACAGGGGCAAAACTGAATGTAGAAGTACAGCGCTCCGACAAAGGAGCCGGGAGAAAAAGAGCAAGGTACAACAGCAGCATGATGGACGCAAACCTTTTGAAGAAAGGCGAGGACTTCGACAAGCTGCCGGAAACGTGGGTAATCTTTATCACAGAGAATGACGTAATGGGAAAAGGGCTACCGCTCTATCCGATTGAGCGGTGCTTTTCAGGAACCGGGGAAAGATTTGAGGACGGTTCGCACATACTGTATGTAAATGGCGCTTACCGTGGAGATACGCCAATCGGGAAGTTAATGCATGACTTCTCCTGTATAGACGCAGCGGATATGTATTATGGGACACTGGCGGACAGGGTGAGATTTTTCAAAGAGAGCAAGGAGGGAATCGAGATTATGTGCCGTGCTATGGAAGATATGAGGAATCAGACATTAAAAGAAGGAGCAATCAATTCCGCAAAGAGAATGTTGGCAGATGGGATTTTGACACTTGAAAAAATTGCGGAATATGCAGGACTTCCTCTTGACGAAGTAAAAAAATTGAAAGCAGAACGGACAGCATAGTAAGACCATAGGCCGGGAATCTAAAAACAGGTTCCCGGCCTTATTTTTTTGCCCTAAAATGTAAATTTTCTGTGAACTTGATTAAAAAGTCCTTTACAAAACGTTTCTGGCAAGACGGCAAAAAGCATTTTGATTTCCTGCGGGGCAAGGCTGGCCCCCTTTGACAGTGCAGCGACACGTTGTCGCATATAAACTCTGCGTGGGATTTTCCTGCAAAGAGGTAAAAGTGACGGAAAGGCTATAGCCTTTCTAACTGATATT
>CAJTEM010000031.1 GCA_910575255.1 Lachnospiraceae bacterium
AAACTCTTAGCTCGCAGGAATCTGCGTCAGTGTCAAAAATACAGCTGTCTGAGCGAAGCGAGTTCTGTATTTTTGACACTGCTTTTAGCAGATTTCTGCAAGTTTAGAGTTTCCGCATCCGAAACTCGCAAGCCGGGGAACCCTTTTTCCAGAGCGTACCTCTCGGCCCCCCTGTGAAAAGCAGCAACCCCTCAGCGTCCCCCGAAAACTTCCTCCGCATAATTCACGGAAGCCATGGCATCCCGGCAGTAGCAGTCTGCTCCCATGGAATCTGCGTATTCCTTTGTCAGTACGGCTCCTCCCACCATTACCTTTGCCCAGGGCGCTTTTTCACCAAGCTGGGCAATCGTCTTCTCCATACTGGGGACTGTGGTTGTCATCAGTGCACTCAGGCCTACCAGCTGTACCCTTCGCTCAATGGCCGCATCCACAATCCGCTCCGGCGGCACATCCTTTCCCAGATCCAGCACCTCATAGCCATAATTCTCCAGCAGAACCTTCACGATATTTTTCCCGATGTCATGGATATCTCCCTTCACGGTCGCCAGAATCACGGTTCCCTTTTTCTCCTGTTCTGTGCCGGATGCCAGCAGGCTCTCACGAACCACCTCGAATGCCGCCTTGGCCGCCTCTGCACTCATCAGCAGCTGCGGCAGGAAAACTGTCCCTGCCTCAAATCCCTTTCCCACGCGGTCCAGGGCCGGGATCATCTCCGAATTAATCAGATCCATGGCTTCCCGGGTCTTTAACAGCTCGCGGACGGCATACGCTGCCTGCTCTTTTAATCCCCGCTCAATGCTTATTGCCAGCCCGGATCCTTCTCCCTTCCTCTGGTTCTGTCCGGAAACAGAGTCTTTTGCGGCTGCCATGCCTCCGGCCGTGTCCGTTTTGGGCATGCCGGATCCGGCCGCACCGGCTCCGGCCTTATCCGCCGCTTTTCCTGCCGACGCAGCTGCCTTTCTTCTGGCCTCCTCCCCGGCATATGCCTGGATATAATCCTCACAGCGCCCGTCTAAGGCTGTCAATGCCCGGAAGCTGTGGTACACTCGCATCATGGCCTCTGAATTCGGATTGATAATGGCCGCGTTCAGCCCGTTCTGCAATGCCATGGCAAAGAACACCGCATTGATATTTTCCCGTACCGGAAGGCCGAAGGAAATGTTGGAGACTCCGAGGATGGTTCTTCCGTGCAGCTTCTCTTTTACCTGCCGTACGGTTTCCAAAGTAGTAATGGCTCCCTGGCTGTCCGAGCTGACCGTCATGCATAAACTATCAATCAAAATATCTTCCGGACCTATACCATATTCCGCTGCCGTACGGTAGATCTTCTCCGCCACCCGAATCCTTCCATCTGCGGTTTCGGGGATACCATTCTCATCCAATGCCAGAGCCACCACCACCCCGCCGTATTTTTTTACCAGGGGAAATACCCCATGCATGGATTCTGCCTTGCCGTTGACCGAGTTGATCAGCGGTTTCCCGTTATACACCCGCATCGCCCGCTCCATGGCCGCTAAGTCGGAGGTATCAATCTGCAGCGGCAGGTCTATAATACTCTGCAGCTCTTTTACAACCTCTTCCATCATCGACGGCTCATCAATCTCCGGCAGCCCGACATTTACATCCAATACATGCGCCCCGTGATCCTGCTGCGTCACTCCCTCCCGGAGAATATATTCCAGATTGTGCTCCCGCAAAGCCTGTTTGAACTTCGGCTTTCCTGTGGGATTGATGCGCTCTCCGATCAAAACCGGGTCTTTTCCGATCTCCAGCGCCTGGGCAAAAGAAGAAATCACTGTCCTCGTATGCTTACAAACAGGCTGAGGCCGGATATCCCTGCAAAGCCTTACCATCCGGCGGATATGATCCGGCGTGGTTCCGCAGCAGCCCCCGACCACCCGCGCTCCCATGCGGGCAATCTCTTCCATCACGGCGGCGAATTCCTCTGCGTTAATATCATAGACGGTCTGTCCATTCTCGCTTCGCGGCAGACCGGCATTCGGGTTGACGATCACCGGAACCGAAGCCAGCTTAAGCACCTCTTTTAAAATACCCTTCATCTGTACCGGTCCCAGCCCGCAGTTCATTCCCAGCGCATCGACGCCAAGCCCTTCCAGCATGGCGATTACGGAGGCCGGATTGCCGCCTGTGAGAAGCTTTCCCCGCTCGTCAAAGGTTACTGTCACAAAAACCGGCAGATTGCAGTTCTCCTTGGCTCCCAGCACTGCTGCCTTGGCCTCGTAGCTGTCGCTCATGGTCTCAATCAGAATCAGGTCCGCTCCCTCTCTGGCACCAATCGCTGCCACCTGTCCGAACAGACGCACCGCATCTTCAAAATCCAGATCTCCCAGAGGCTTAAGAAGCTTTCCGGTCGGACCGATGTCAAGCGCAACAAACGCCTCTTTCCTGCTCTGGCGGATCGCCTCACGCCCGTTGCGCACCGCTGCCACAACCACGTCCTCCACCGGGTATCCCAGCTGTTCGTTGTATTTCAGCCCGTCTACCCCAAAGGTATTCGTCGTCACAATATCCGCCCCTGCCTCCAGATATGCCCGGTGGATCTCCACCAGAACCTCCGGATGTGTGACGTTCCAGATCCCCGGCAGTTCTCCCGGCTTTAATCCCTTTGCCTGTAAGAGACTCCCCATACCACCGTCACAAAACAAAATACGCTCTGCCATTGCCTTTCTGATGTCCGTCATTTTCTGTCCTCCGTTTTTCCTCCTGCACTCTCGGAAACGCTCTCATCTGCGGTAACTGCAATCCATCTTGTCGCATGCTTCACAGCCCTGTATGCTGCAGATCCGGGACTTCCTGCTCAGCCCCATCACTGCTGTCACGGATTTGGACGGTGCCATCAAAAGACTGTCTGTCAGTGTCACGCCAATCCGCTTATTCAGTTCCAGAGCCGCCGCTATCCCTCTCTGGCATTCCAGAGGGAAATCCCCGTATCCCGGGCTGAATCTGGGCCGCATATACCAGCCTTTTTTCTGATACTCCTGCCGTAATTTTTCGTTCTTCCAGTCACAATAAGTCTCTAGCATCGCCGCGGATGCTGCCTGCAGAATCACTGCTTTACTCATCTGCAGATGTCCGTACCGATGCAGCAGGATATCCACCCCGCTGCCCAGAGTCGCACCAAATACCACAATCTGTCCGCAATCTTTGAGATTGCGCTCCAGATTCCTGCTTCTGGTCTGAAGACAAACCATATCCAGTACATGTTCCCGGACAGTGAGCGGGTACTCCCTCCACACTGCCTTAGGCGCCGCGGCCTGCTCCAGCTTGCGGCAGCACTCGCAGATCAGCTCTTCTACATTTACCGGAATCTCCTGCCCGCGATACCCCAGATACCTCAGGATCTCCTTCTCGTTCCAGGGAAACCCTTCCCCAGACTCCAGCCATCTTTCCATTCTGTCCGTCACTGTCGCACCACCTGATGCCCCCTCACGTTCGTTTGGCGGCATGTCGTCGGAAGGCAGCTTGAAAATGCTTTGCATTTGTCTTCCTCCTACTGCAGAATCTCTGACAGGCTCTCCCGAATCCGTGCTGCCACATCCGGCTTGTTCATGGAATAGATATGGATCCCCTTCACTCCGTTGGCAATCAGATCAATGATCTGTTCCGTGGCATAAGCAATTCCCGCCTGCTTCATTGCCGCCGGCTTCTCCCCGAAGCGGTCTACAATCGCCTTAAACCGTGAAGGCAGGTACGTCCCTGACATAGAACAGATCCTTTGGATCTGCGCGGCATTCGTCACCGGCATGATTCCCGCAATCACCGGCACCGTCACCCCGGCCTCACGGATCCGATAGAGATAATTATACAGAATATTATTATCAAAAAACATCTGTGTAGTTACAAAGTCACAACCAGCCTCCACTTTCTCCTTCAGATGCCGGATATCTGCTGTCTTATTCTCCGATTCCACATGCCCTTCCGGATAGCAGGCGGCTCCGATACAAAAATCCCCGGTTCTCCGGATCTCTGCAATCAGCTCGGAAGCATAACGATAATCCTTTTCTACCTTTTTGTCTGCCGGAATGTCTCCCCGCAAAGCCAGAACATTCTCGATCCCACGTGACTTAAGCTCCTTAAGAACTGACCAGACCTTCTCCCGTGTGGAAGACACACAGGTCAGATGGGCCAGCGGCGTCACCCCGCAATCCTGAATATCCGACGCGATATCCGCCGTATAGCGGCTGGTTCCCCCGCCTGCCCCGTAGGTCACACTCATAAATGCCGGCTTCAGCTTCGCAATCTCCCGTGCCGCCCTCTCCACGGAATCATATTTATCTTCTGTCTTGGGCGGAAACACCTCAAAAGAAAGAATCGGTTCCCCTTTTGAAAGAATTTCTCTGATCTTCATTTTCTGTCCCTCTCGCTTTCCTTATTCTGCCACATCGATAGAAATCCAACATCTGCCATCCTCCTCAGGAATACCCGATATCCAGACATCCTCGCTGGCCCAGTCATACCACTCTCCGTTTTCCATCTGTGAGAGCATTTCCTGACGAACGTTTTTTGACCAGAGGCCATCCTTCCGGCCGCATTCCTTTTCGATCTCTTCCAGAATTCCGGCTGCCATTTCTATCGCCCCCTCTTGGTTCTGCATAAGAATCTCCACTGCATGCAGCTCACCGCTCACCGTGTCATAATCCACAACCACATGATCCACGTACAAAATCCCGCGATCCCGGATCAGGGAAAAGTCAGCCTCCGTGGAGAAAAAGGAATTCATACACTCTCCGTCCTCTCTCAGATATGCCCTGTTACTGGAATCCTGCCTGACCACGACCTCCTGACATCCCTGCTCCCTGGAAATCCGGCGGATCGCTTCCTCCAGCTCCGGGCCCTGCATGGTGAAATGCCTGTCTCCCTGGCAGGTCATCCCCAGCGCAATCGCTTCCTCATCCGTCAGTTCCCGAGGCTCTAATTGCCACCATTCCTCCTGCCCCGGTTCCCCCTCTTCGTCGTTCCACCAGTCCTCTATGCCCGGATATTCGCCTTCTATATCCCACCAGTCCTCTCCGCCCGGATACCCCTCCTCATAATCTCCCTCCATCTCCCAGGGATTCGCCTCTTTGTCATAGGCAAAGGTATCCTTCCCGGCAAGCTGTGAAAAAATCTGTCTTCTTGCAAAGCCCACACCTGTCTGGAAAAGAAAAGCCGCCAGTATCACCGCTACGATAATAGCTGCTGCCCGAAGTACCGGATTGCCGCTTTTGTGACTCTGGTTTCTGTAACCTGCTCCATCCGGGATATCCCTCCGGACAAGGACATCACCGGCACCGCTTCCTTTGGCTTCCCGGGCAATCCATCCTGCTGTATTTCCCGTCACCTGCGATCTTGCGTATGTCGATGCCGTCCTTTTGTCCGCCTCTGTCCTTCCTCTGTCTTCTGGCATTCCTCTCCCATGGTAGCTGCAAGCCGTCTCATTCTCCGGATGCCGTTCATTCAGATAATAAGTTACTTCTCGCTCAAAAGGCTGCCGCACCCAGCTTCTGCAATTCCTGCAATAATGCGAATGCTTCATCACCTGATCACAAATCGGACAAATCCTCTGTACCATCCCCTGATTCCTCCTTTTGTCCCAAGAGTGTGTTTGTCATTCGTTATAGTATAGCACACTTTATCCGATATTTCCATGCCGCTGTCCATTGGTTAATTTGATATTTTTTTAACAATCTCGACTGTTTTTTTTACTTTTTGCTTGCATTTTCAAAATCTTATGGTAAGATAACAGACAACTGCTTTGACCTGGGACGTCAAATGTGTGTCTTATCCCGATTTGCTGCGTTGTCCGTTTCATTTACCGCAGCCATTGTTCCCCGGAACCCTTTCCCGGGAGACTATCATTCAAAAAGGAGAAACCATCATGGCACACATTACCTGTAAAGAATTTCTGAAGAAAAAGGGCGTCAATATTACGGTCAGAACTTATCTCATCGACGCACTGGGCGCTATGGCTTTTGGCCTGTTTGCCTCTCTGCTGATCGGCACCATCTTCGGCACCCTGGGAGAGAAAACCCAGATTACCCTTTTCAATACCATCGCAGAATACTGCAAAAGCGCTACCGGCGCCGCACTGGGAGTATCGATTGCCTATGCCCTGCATGCCCCCCAGCTGGTGCTTTTTTCTGCTGCCACAGTCGGTATTGCCGGCAACGCTCTGGGCGGCCCTGTAGGCGCTCTGGTATCCACGGTCATTTCCACAGAGCTTGGCAAGCTGGTATCCAAGGAAACCCGTGTGGATATTCTGGTGACTCCCGGCGTAACCATCATTTCCGGTGTCCTGATGGCTCAGTTCGTGGGGCCCGGCGTATCGGCCTTCATGACCGCATTCGGTAATCTGGTTAAGACTGCCACCGAGATGCAGCCTTTCTTTATGGGGATTCTGGTCTCTGCCCTGATCGGCATTGCCCTGACTCTTCCGATCAGCAGCGCTGCCATCTGCATTATGCTAAGCCTTGACGGCCTTGCCGGAGGCGCTGCCACTGCCGGCTGCTGCGCTCAGATGATCGGCTTTGCTATCCTGAGCTTTGGTGAGAACGGCATCGGAGGCCTGCTCGCCCAGGGGCTGGGGACCTCCATGCTGCAGATGGGTAATATTGTCAAGAACCCCCGCACCTGGATTCCTCCGACCCTGGCTTCCATGGTTACCGGCCCTGTCGCCACCTGCCTTTTCCGTATGGAAAATATTCCCGCTGGATCCGGCATGGGCACCTGCGGTATGGTCGGCCCCATCGGTGTCTATACCGCCATGGGAGGCGGCGCCTCCATGTGGCTGGGGATTCTGCTTGTGTGCTTTCTCCTGCCTGCCGTGCTGACCTGGATATTCGGAGAAATACTCAGAAAGCTTCAGTGGATCCGGCCTGGGGATCTGAAGCTGGATCTGTAGGATTGAGGTTGCTGCGGGAGGAAAGGTTCCAGGAGATACGCTCTGGAAAAGGAGAAGTGCGGCCCCTGGAATGGTCTGCTGCTTTTTCCAGTTTCGAGATTAAGAATTCCTAAAATTCCCGATTTTTGCTGAATGCGAAACGGAAATCCACAAACTCGCTTCGCTCAAACAGTGTGGATTTTCGTTTCAACGCAAAACCCGGGACTTTAAGGACTTTTAAATCTCTGCAAAGTCAAAAGCAGCAGACCATTCCAGGGGCCGCACTTCTCCTTTTCCAGAGCTGGTATCTGCCAGCCTTAAGAAAATCATTCCCTTAAAAATTTTATTTCTGTTCTTCCCCCAATACCTCCAGTGCCTTCTGTATCTGGTTATCTCTCTCGAGCGGCACCTCAAAAGCTTCCTTTAGATCTTCCGGGACTTCCATCTCAATCTCCACATCCGGATCCAGGCCTTTCTTGTGCAGATCTGCACCGCCTGGCGTGTAGTAATGGGATATGGTCATTTTCACCGCGGATCCGTCATCAAGCTGTACCAGGCTCTGGACAATCCCTTTTCCAAAAGATGTTGTTCCGACCAGTTTTGCACATCCGTAATCCTGCAGAGCCCCGGCAAGTACCTCCGACGCACTGGCTGAATTGCCGTTGATCAGTACCACCATGGGAATATCCAGCTCATGCCCGTCCTTTTTCGGATATCTGGGATCCTTCTGACCGGAATCCGAGGCAAAACAGATTTTTCCGCCTTCGCTGTAATACCGGTCACCTTTTCCGTTCTTATCAGAAGTGGAAACAATCATTCCATCCAGCGTATCCTCCGGAAGAAGGTAAGCCGCCATTTCCACCACTGCATCCAATACTCCGCCGGGATTATCCCGCAGGTCAATAATCAGGCTCTCCATTCCCTGCTGATTTAAAGAATCCACCGCCTGCTTGAACTGTTCCCCGGTCACCAGTTCAAACTGTGTTACCTGGATGTAGCCCACCTGGTTTTCCAGCATCTGTGACTCTACGGTCGTCACTTCCACAATCCTTCTCTGGATATGCAGCTTCTTCTCCTCCCCGTCACGGATCACGGTAATATCCACATAGGTGCCCTCTTCCCCGCGGATCTTTTTCTGCACCAGGACATCCAGCTCCATCTCGGACGCCTCGGTATCTCCTACTTTATAAAGGATATCCCCCTTTTTCATCCCTGCCTCCTCGGCAGGGGAACCCTGAAACACCCGCAGCGCCGTAATGACTCCTGAAGAAATATTCTGACTTACCAGCACACCGATTCCGCAATAGACCCCCTCGGTCTCTTCTGTCAGAGACTCGTATTCCTCCGGGGTATAGTAAACCGTATAGGGATCTTCCAGGCCGGCAAGCATTCCCTTGTAGATTCCGGCCTCCAGCTTCTCGGAATCGATATCTTCCTCAAATAAGAAATTATAATCCACTAGGTGCTTAAGCGTATTCAGCTTCTGATTGATGGTGTCCAGATCCAGCCCTGTCTGTCCATCGGTATCTGCCTCCACCTGCATCTGCGCCTGATTATCCATCACCGTCTGTCCGATGAGGTTAATCCCCGCCGCGATTCCGACAATGATCAGCCCGACAAATGCTGTCACCAGGGAGCCTACCAGTACTCCCTTCCAAAATTTACCCTTTGTTCTGATCTCGTTTTCCACAATAGACTCCTTTGTTGTTCTTTTCCTCTATGGACTGACATAGCTGCCTGGATTCACGTATTGCCCGTTCGCACGAATGCCAAAGTGAAGATGCGGCCCGGTGGAATATCCCGTGGATCCCACCTTCGCAATCGTCTGTCCCTGCATCACGGACTGTCCCTCCGAAGCCAGCAGCTGTGAACAATGCATATAAACCGTATACACCCCTCCGCCGTGGTTAATCATGATATAATTCCCCGCCGAATAGCTGTATGTAGCAATCACCACCGTGCCCGAGGCAGCAGCCAGGACAGAGCTGCCCGAAGCAGCGCCGATATCAATTCCCTGATGATTGACAGATGCCCCCTCTGTCGGGGAGCTGCGTTTCCCGAAGCCGGAAGTGATCCGGCTGCTGGCAGGGCAGGGCCATATAAACCTAATATTCCCAAGGCTGACCGTATTATACGTCTTTCCGGCTGCTTCTGCGGCCTTCCGGGCCTCTTCTTCCTTGCGCTTAATCTCCGCCTCGAGCTGCTTTACCTTATTCTCCTGAGCCTTTATATCTCTCTCATACTCACTGATCTGCCCCTGAGCCGTATCGATCTGACTCTCAAAATTCTTAAGCTCCTGATTCTTCTTTGCCAGCAATGTCTCCACCGACTGCTGCTTGGCCTCGGTCTGCTCCTGAAAATCCAGAAGCCTCTCATGCTCCTGATT
This sequence comes from Lachnospiraceae bacterium, assembly GCA_910575255.1. Taxonomy (GTDB): domain Bacteria; phylum Bacillota; class Clostridia; order Lachnospirales; family Lachnospiraceae; genus Brotaphodocola. The sequence continues at coordinate 9,267 of CAJTEM010000031.1, forward strand.
CAGCTGCTTCTCGCGGGCCGCCACTGCCTCCCTGGCTGCCTCATACTCTTCCATCTTCCGACGGTCATATTCTGATATTTTTTGAATGTACTCCGCCCGGTTTATCAGCTGCAGCATACTCTTTGACTGCAGCAGCATGTCGAGATAGCTGGTCTCTCCACGCTCATACATATATTTTATGCGGAGCTTCATGGACTCATACTGCCCTGCCTCCACTTCCTTTGCCAGAGCAAGCTCCTGCCCGGCTGCTTCAATATCAGCCTCTTTTTCTGTAATCTGTTCTCCCAGCTCCTCCAGCTCTGCATTCAGAGTGCCCAGGCTTGCGTCCAGCTCCCGCACATAAGCAGCAGCATCCTGCTTTAAACCTTCGAGGTTTTTAAGCGTTGCCTCTACCTTCTTTTTCTCGGCCTCCAGCGTTCCGGCCTTCTTCTTCGCGTCCTCGACATCCTTTTTTGTGGCATAGGCCGGACTTACCACTGCCAGAAGCAAACCAGCGGCCAGCCAAAAGACGATGCCGCCTCTGGAACCTCGTTTCCTTTGCACCTTCATTCCGATTATCCTTCTATGCTTTCATGTATTTGCGGATCGTAAAATGACTTCCGAAAAAGCCGATTCCCATCCCCAGACACATCGCTACTGCCACCATGACCGGATAGATCTCCTCCATCGGCAAAAACAGAAATACACTCGACAGCACCTCAAAACGCTCCGTCAGATAGGCCACTGACCGGGTATACAGAATATAGATCCCTGCCAGAGGAATCCCCGCGCCGATCATGCCGATCAGCACTCCTTCCACCACAAACGGCGCCCGAATCATAAAATCCGTCGCGCCAACCAACCGCATAATCTGGCTTTCCTGTTTTCGAAAGGCAGCAGCCACAGATATCGTATTGCTGATCAGAAACATCGCCACCAACAGCAGAACACTGGTAATCACCAGGGACAGAAGCCCCACCACCCGGTTAAAGCCGGAAAATCCGGCTGCCACTGCACTGGAATAATTCACCTGACGCACCCCGTCCATTGCCTTCAGCCAGGCAACCATTTTCTCCTGATCCCCGATATCATAAAGATGGATCTCATAGCTGGCAGAACCCGCCAGCGGATTATCTTCGGCAAAACCTGCCGCCAGTTCCTCATGACCAGCAAAATAATCCTTCTGAAAAGAATCCCATGCCTCTTTTGCCGATACATAAATCATATCCTTTACTTCACTGCGCCCGCCGATCGCTGCCCCCATTGCCAGGATATCTGTCTCGCTTAAATCTTCTTCAAACAATACCGTAATCCCCACCGTACTCTCCATATTTTTAATCATAAAGCGTATATTACTGATTATGGAGAAAAACAGACAGAACAAAAAAACACAGGCAGAAACAGTTGCCACGGATGCCAGGGAAAACCAGATATTCCTGCCTATATTTTTCAGCCCCTGTCTGACACAGTACCACAGCACACCAATCCTCATTCCTGATATCCGTCCCTTATCTCATCTTCAATCATCTGCCCCCGATCCAGGGTAATCACTCTTCCGCCCATCTGCTCCACAATCTCCTCGCTGTGCGTCACCACAATCACGGTAGTTCCCATCTGGTTGATATCCCACAAGAGATTCATAATCTCGGCGGCATTCTGATGATCCAGGTTGCCTGTAGGTTCATCCGCCAGCAGAATCTCCGGCTGGTTGACCAATGCCCGTGCAATTGCCACCCGTTGCTGCTCTCCGCCGGAGAGATGCTGCGGCAGTGATTTGTATTTGGAAGACAACCCTACCAGCTTTAACATCTCCGGCACAGATTCCCGGATTGCACGCGAAGAGGCCCCCACCACCCGCTGGGCGAAGGCCACATTCTCGAATACATTGCGATCCTTTAGCAGACGAAAATCCTGAAACACGATTCCGAAATTCCGGCGGTAACGCGGAACCTGGCGCCGACGCATCCTTTGCAGCTCTATCCCATTGACTATGATCTCCCCGGAGCTTGGTTCCTCTTCTTTAATCAACAGACGCAGAAGCGTGGTCTTGCCGGATCCGCTTCGCCCCATAATAAACACAAACTCTCCATCCTCGATGGTGATATTGATATCCCGCAACGCCCGGTTTCCCGTTCCGTAAGCCTTGCAAACGTCTAAAATCTCTATCATATTATTTACTCAGAAATCCTGGTTCTCCATGTACTTCATATACTTGACAACCATCAGCGCAATCTTAAAGGTAATGGCATCCTCAAAGACCCGCAGATCCAGCCCCGTGCTCTTCTGAAGCTTGTCCAGACGATACACCAGTGTATTCCGGTGGATATAAAGCTGTCTGGAGGTCTCTGACACATTCAGACTGTTCTCAAAGAACTTGTTGATCGTCGCCAATGTCTCCTCGTCGAAATCATCCGGGGATTTGCTCTCAAACACTTCCCGGATAAACATCCGGCACAGCGGCAACGGCAGCTGATAGATCAGACGGCCGATCCCCAGATTGCTGTAGGCCACCACGTTCTTGCCGCTGTAGAAGATCTTCCCCACATCCAGGGCCATCTTTGCTTCCTTATAAGAGCGGGACACCTCCTTGATATCGCCCACAATCGTACCAAAGGAAACATGAACCTTGGTCATCGCTTCGGTATTCAGCATATCCAGTATCATGTTGGCGGTCTTCTCCAGATCGTCATAATCCTCCATGGGCTTTACTTCCTTCACCAGGATGATATTCTTCTCATCCACAGCCGTAATAAAGTCCTTGGTCTTGGCCGCAAACAGGCTGCGGACCGTCTCCAGTGCATTTCCATCCTTTTCATGCTTGGTCTCAATCAGAAAGACCACCCGGCGCACATTGGTCTCGATATGCAGTTTTTTCGCACGATTATAGATATCTACCAGAAGCAGATTATCCAACAGCAGATTCTTGATGAAATTGTCCTTGTCGAAACGCTCCTTATATGCCACCAGAAGATTCTGCACCTGGAATGCCGCCAGCTTGCCCACCATGTATACATCATCGCTTCCGCCTCTGGCAAGCAAAATATATTCAAGCTGATGCTCATCAAAAACCTTGAAAAACTGGTAGCCCTGAATCACCTGGCTGTCTGCCGGCGAATCTACAAAAGACAGGATGGAGCTCTCATATTCTTCTGCCTCGGGAAATGTTGAGGCAAGCACCTTGCCCTCTGTGTCACAGATGCAAAGATCAATTCTGGTAATTCCCTTCAAACCTTCGATAGTCGTCTGAAGAATCTGATTTGAAATCATAGTATACGCTCCTTCTTCAAATATTGGTCACCCTCTCCTATATCTTAATGCAAACTGATAAAAAAAGCAAGCGAGTATCACTACCCGCCTGCCTGTTTTTACAAATTTATTGGTGTTTCTTTAGTTTGTAATTACCTGCTCGGTCTCCTTGTCGAATACATGAATCTTGCTCAGATCCATCGCCAGCTTGATGGTATCGCCCGGTCTTGCCGTGGTACGCGGGTTCACACGTGCAGTACAGTTGGTCTCCTGCAGATCAAAGTACAGATATACCTCAGCACCAAGCAGCTCGTATACACGAACCGTAGCAGAGAATACGCTGTCGGGAGAAGCCTTCAGATAAGCGTCCTCATCATGCAGATCCTCCGGACGGATACCCAGGGTAACTACCTTGCCTACATAACCCTTCTGCTCCAGAGCTTTACCCTTCTCCTCCGGCAATGTGATGGTATTGCCATCGAAGGTCAGGGTCACACCGCTTCCGGCCTTGCCAACTGTAGCGTCTACCAGGTTCATCTGCGGAGCGCCGATGAATCCAGCCACGAACTTGTTGCAGGGCTTATCATACAGATTCTGCGGGGAATCTACCTGCTGAACGATACCGTCTTTCATAACAACGATTCTGGTACCCAGAGTCATAGCCTCGGTCTGGTCATGAGTAACGTAAATAATGGTTGCCTGCAGTCTCTGATGCAGCTTGGAAATCTCAATACGCATCTGGCCTCTCAGCTTGGCATCCAGGTTGGACAGCGGCTCGTCCATCAAAAACACTTTGGGGTTACGTACGATAGCACGGCCCATAGCCACACGCTGTCTCTGACCACCGGACAGAGCCTTCGGCTTACGGTCTAACAGATGAGACAGATCCAGAATTCTTGCAGCTTCCTGAACCAGCTTATCGATCTCATCCTTCGGAACCTTTCTCAGCTTCAATCCGAATGCCATGTTATCATACACGGACATATGCGGATACAGAGCGTAGTTCTGGAATACCATCGCAATATCTCTGTCCTTCGGCTCCACGTCATTGACCAGCTTGCCATCAATGTAAAGCTCACCGGAAGAGATATCTTCCAAACCGGCAACCATACGCAGAGTGGTGGACTTTCCGCATCCGGACGGTCCTACGAAAATAATAAACTCTTTATCTGCAATCTCCAGGTTGAAATCCTTTACTGCTACAAATCCATTGGGATACGACTTTGTAACATTCCTCAGTGAAAGACTAGCCATTTCTTTTTCCTCCTGATAATAAACTCTGATTTTTGATTAACCGGAAAGCCATTCCCAGACACCCCGGTCCTGTTACTTTTCTTATCATACCGTAATCAGACTTTTTCTGCCATATGGCAAATAACCAAAAACCTGTTTTTGATTTTGTAACATCTGTCTATCAGCAAAAAAAAGTGCTTGAAATCACAAAAGCGGGTACAAAAGTACCCACTTTTCCCACACAACTTCATAAATCTTCACAAAAAATCGGCATCCGGCAAACTCTTAAAATAAAACCTTGTGAATCTTGCCCAACTTCCACTTCTTTTCTTGTCGAAAATCTTTCGAAAACTCTGCCCTAAGAGGTCTTTTTTGCCAGCACATTCAGCCAGTGATCTTCCGAATTCCGGTTTACATCATCCGTTTTCCAAAGCTTCTTCAGCTCCAGACGGCCGGTCTCCTTAAGTATCCTCTCCAGCTTCTCTTCCGTATATTCACAGAAATACTGCTCTCCCTGGAATCCCTCAAAATCCCCCTCCCGGAAGGATAAGAACAGAATCCCTCCCTGACACATGGAATCAATCACTCTTTCCAGGATTCCTTCCAGTTCATCCTCTGGCACATGGACCAGCGCCGCACAGCCCCAGACACCATCGAACACCTCATCAAAGGCCATGTCCTCATACAGCATATGCAGCACCTCAATGCCGGTATGTATCTCTGCCAGCTTGCACATTTCCTCGGACGCATCCAGTGGCGTCACGTCGTACCCCATCTCATAAAAAGCCAGACTGTCCCTTCCGGAACCACATCCCAGATCCAGGATGGTATCCCCCTCTTCCAGATATTTTAAGAATCTGCTTCGCAGCTCTTCTGTATCCAGTTCCGCCGTGTCCTCAAAAATCTTTGCTGCATACTTATTATAATATTCGATCGTGTCCAAAACAATCCTCCTGTTATGTCTGGCTGGCTTCCGTTTTGGTGACTTGTTACTGTTCTTTAACCAGCTAAATCCGTTCAATAGTTTTCTCCGTAATCCGGATCCTTCCCTCTTTCAAAAGCCGCCCTACCGCACGTTTGAAAGCATTCTTGCTCATCTTCATCTCCCGCAGGATAGTCTCCGGCCGCGCCTTGTCATTAAAAGGAAGTACACCGCCGAACTCCTCTACTGCCTTCATCACCAGATGCGCATCGGTATCCATCTGCATATATGCCTTCTGGCGCGGACTCAGATCCAGCTTCCCGTCATCCCGCACCTTAACAACCCATACCTCCACCGTATCCCCCGGATGAAAGTCTCCGTACATCTCTCTTTTGGGAATCAATCCATAATATTGATTGTCCACTGCTACGAAAGCACCCAGATTTTCATTGATTTCATAGATAATGCCGGTCACCCGGTCATCCTTTTTGTAAGGAGATTCTGCACTCATATAGGAATAAACATTCATGGTAGCAGCCAGCCTTTTACTCTTATCCACATACAGAGCCACCAGGCACATCTCTCCTTCCTGAACCTTGTGGTTCTGCTCCTTAAAAGGCAGAAGAAGATCCTTTTCCAGCCCCATGTCCAGAAATGCTCCTACCTTCGCCACATCCTTCACCTGAAGCAATGCAACCTCACCCACCTGCAGCTTCGGCTTTCCGGTAGTCGCAATCAGCCGATCCTCCGAGTCCTTGTAAATAAAAACCTCCAGCACGTCTCCGGGCTTCGTCCCTTCCGGAACCTGTTTTTTTGGAAGCAATACGGAGCTTGATTCATCTCCCGTCTCTCCAAGATACACGCCGAAGCTCTTTGTTCTCTGAACAACCAGCTTTTGAATTTTTCCTAATTCAATCATTGAAATCTCTCTTTCCCTATCTATAGGTATCTGCATCTCTGCAGCAACTGTCCCTTTATCCTGCCATCCGCCCGGCGGACTCCTCTTTCCTCCCGCTCTCTGTCATTCACTAGCGCCCCTGCGCTTTCTTCTGCCGTTCATCGGCCGTTCGGCATTTTATTCTGCCGTCTTCATCCACACTACGGCATAGATTGTATCCTCCCGACTGCACAGCACGACCGTACAGGCATTCTCCTCCCGGCTGATCCGGGGGATCAGCACATCGCCCAATACCGCTGCCTTCTTGTATTCCGCTCTTATCTCGCGAATCCTCAGTTCCTCCGGCAGAGCCTCCCTCGCAATCGCCACATACTGTGCGTTATTCACATGATGGTTCGTGTCCAGATGATGCCGGACCACTTCCACCGCTCTTCCTGTCTGATAAACCTCCGGCAAACCAATCCTTCTGGGTGCATACTCCATATCCAACTTTTCTTCTTTTCCTGCTTGGTACCCCCGTATATCCCTCTCCTCAACCTTGACCGGCCGCCCGGCCGCTGTATCAAACAAAAACCAGACAGAATTTGCTTTTACCAGACAGACTCCCTGACTGTCCCGAATCGTAAAATTCCGGTAACCGTACATGCCTTTAAAATCATAAGGCCAGGTACTGACTACAATCTCCTCCCCCAGCTGCGGACAGCGCTCAATCACGATCTGCCATGACGACAGCCACCACGCCCGCCGGCTCTGCTCCAGATACTCAATCCCCATCTTCAAATCCTCTGACTGAAAGGTCGAGCAATCCTGCAGATAATTCACTATTCCCGGTATCGACAGCCTGCAATCTCCTCCCACCTCGCTGTAACGCACCCGGGCATGAAACGAATACATATTATCCCTCTTTTCAGGCAAAATCCAAGTGTAATTATATAGTATTTCCGGGATGTTGTCCAGATAATTCTGACAAAAGCGCCCCGCCTCGTTCAACACGCAGCAGGAGCGCCTCTGAAAGCATTTCTTCATCACTTCAAAGCGGACTCCCGCCCTATCTCCGGAATCTTTTATCGCAGCCGTTACGATATCTCCGAACGGTCGCCTCTTACTTCTCCTTAATCTTCACAACCACCTTTTTGACAAAGGATGGAACCCCATTCGCCGCTTTGGGCTTATGCCCGTCCCATGGGAAAAAGATCATAAAATCATCCGCATTGCAGATCACCTGCAATCCCGGATTGGCATTGTCAAACTTGATAACATCCTTCTCAGCGTTATATTCTCCGTCCGGATTCAATGCTCTGACAGGTGCATAAGTCATAATCTCTGTTCCGTCGATCACATACTGGATATCCGTATAATTCTCATGCGCCTCATATTTGGCCTCTTCCCACGGCAATGTGGTATAAGTCATCACATTGGCATATACATTCTTGCCGTCAATCTCATACTTCCCGTTCTCAAGCTCTGACAGGTTATTCGCCTGCAGCCACTCTATCGCTTTTGCGTAACGTCCTTCGATTCCCAGGTTCTTGTAAAAATCCAGATTCTTAGCCTGATCCAATATCATATGCCTGTCCTCCTTAATCTGTCTGCGGTCTTTTAGCGAAGCTCGGTAGTCGGAATGGTATCCATATCATCAAAGGCCTGATTCTCTCCGCCCATGGCCCAGATAAATGTATAATTGCTGGTGCCGGCTCCGGCGTGAATGCTCCAGGATGGGCTGATCACTGCCTGTTCATTCTGCATCACAATATGGCGGGTCTCCTGTCCCTCTCCCATCATATGGAAGACCACATTATCCTCCGGGATCTCAAAATACATATATACCTCCATGCGTCGCTCATGCGTGTGAGCCGGCATGGTATTCCAAACGCTTCCTGGATCCAGCACAGTCATGCCCATGGACAGCTGACAAGTCTCCAGAACATCCGGGTGGATAAACTGATTGATCACCCGCTTATTCGAGGTCTCCATCGCTCCCAGCGGCTTCTTCGCCGCCTTCTCGATCGGAATAAAGGTGGTCTTGCATGCTTTGTGGGCCGGTGCACTAACCATATAGAACTTCGCCGGTTTCGCGGAGTCATCGCTTGAGAAGGTTACCTCCTTTGTCCCCTTTGTAATATACAAACAATCCTTGTATCCCATATGGAAGGTCGCTCCATCCGCCTGAATCACACCGGCTCCGCCGATATTGAAAATGCCGATCTCCCTTCTCTCCAGAAAATAATTCGTGCCGAAATTCTTCCAGATATCAATTCCCTTGTCAATGGATACCGTCTCCTTCACAGGCATGCATCCCAGGGTAACCATCCGATCCACATGAGAATATACTGCTACCACCTCGTCCGCCACATAGAGATTCTCAATCAGAAACTCCTTTCTGGTCTCTTCTGTGGTGTAACGCTTGAAATCTTTTTGATTTGCCGAATAACGAATGTCCATTTTGTCTGCCTCCTCCATAATGAAAACGCCCAGTTGTTTCACTTCAAATATTATTATAATAGATTTCCAGAAATATGCAAGGGTTTCGTAACAGGCTGCCGTTAACATTCAGCCTAGTACAGCCTTGCCTAAATTCCGGTGAATCAATCACCTGCTATCAGCGCTTGATATTTTCGCAATGCAGTACTAGTATAACCCGTTTTAAATAACCTTCCGTTTCGCCAGTCTGCTTTCCCGATAGCACAGAGGGAAAATGCTCAACGTAGCCCCACTACGCCTCCGCTTTTCCCTCTGCACTCTCGGAAAAGTATCCTTGCCGAAACAGAAAGGTATTTAAAACGGGTTATACTAGTGCCATCCCACACCAGCCACCGCGCAGACAAAATCATTGCCTCTGGCCCGGAAGAATTCCGTACTGTCATTGAGTCCTACCTTATAAGTATCCCGAAGCTCCGGATCATAGACTGTCACATTGTACTGGTCAAAGCCGCACAGCAGCAGATAGGATCCCTCCTGGGTATATCCGATCACCGGAATCCCCTGATCGATAAAATACAGCATCTGCGGCAACGTACAGCCCCTGGCATCCAGTATCGTCAGCTCATCCCCATAACTTCTGCTGACAGAAAAGCTGTCCAGACGTCGCTCTATTGCAGCAAAGACCGTCAGAGGATCCGAAATGTTCCGGATACTGCCGCGGTTCACTCTCCCCCACAAAATCTGCTGATTCTGATCCGTTACAATTCCCATACGTTCATATGCAAGCGCCACAGCATCAGAAAAATCCGAGGTGCCTCCCAAAAGGCGTCCTCCTCCATAGGCATAAAACCAAAGACCCTGATAAGAAGAATTCGATTTCAGTTCCAGCACCCCTGCTGTATCTGTCCCGATTTTTTCTGGTGAACTCGTACGGATTCCCCGACTGCCACGAATCTCCTGATCCATCTGTACAAAATACACCCGGCCTTTTTCCTGAGAAGCAAACCATCCGATCCCTTCCAGCTTTCCCGGTCCCATATCCACATTGCAGACAATCGTATCCTCCTGTGCATTTGCATATCGATGTTCCCCTGTCTTGGTCATCCGTTTCAGGTGGATCCGACTGTCATCCACAGTTACCTCATCCACATAATATCCCTCTTTCTCATAACGGGTCTCTACCTGGTTCTCATCATTTAAAATCTCCACGGCATACATCGGAAATCCTGCCTGCCTGCCGTTGATGATCCACTGATCTCCTGTTCTCGTTATACCATAGACCAGATCTCTCCCCACAAAGCCAAGCGTCCTTACATACTCGTTCTCTCCACCCCGGATGTCATGTTTTTCCCCACTTTCCAGATCCAAAACATGCAGTACGGACGATTCAAAACACTTTCCGCCCTCCTGCCAGGCAATCCTTGCCTTGTCCATGCTGACGGCATAACTGTTCTCCTCCAGGCCATCCGCCACCACCATACTCTCATTGCTCTTTTTGTCAATCCCGTATATGGCATGATTCAGATACAGATACAGCATATCTGAATCCGACTGGTAGGTCAGCTGTTCCAGATCCCCGGCCAGCTGATCAAAAGATGCCTGTACCGGTATATAAAACCGCTCCTGCAAAACATTATTCTCTTTTTCAAAATGATAGCCCACAATTCCAAACAATCCCTCATAATTTCCGCGGTTCTGGTATCCGTAGACCAAAAAATCCACATCCCCGTTATCCTCTGTCTTCAAAATGCGGATGTCATGCTGGCTGTAATTATTCTGCATATTCTGGCGGTCCTTGTCACGAAAGGAAAACACCTGCGTTCCCTGGCGCTCCTTCTGATCATAGCTCCACAAATCCCGGTTCACCCGATAAGCAATGATGTTCCCGTCCTCGCTTTTCCTGGCCTCCACCTGATCGTCATTCGTAATCCCCAGAAGAATCCGCTTACCGGAATAATCGTCCCTTTCTCCGGAAAATATCTGATCCGTCGTCCGCTCATAATCCATCAGATAAGTACGGATCTCGTTCCACTTCATAGTGAAACTCTCTTCCACCTGATACAGCTCCTCCTCGTTCGAATCTTCCCGAGATGCAAGATAGGTCAGGTTGACACATCCCATAAGCCCGTCCAGTTCCTTTAAAGTCACCTGGGCTTCTCCCTTCCGTTGCATCTTTAATCCCCCCCAAGTCAGATGGGAAAAGCTCGAATGAATGCAGGTATGTCCAAAAGAGCTGTTGTCCTCAGTACTCGTAGGCTCCATATAGGTGACCAACCCCTGTGCCTGATCATAATGAAAGGTCCGTTCCGAAAAATCCACCGCCAGATCAATCATGGTCTGCGCTTTGGTATCCTCTGTCCACATAATGCGGGTATAATAGCAGACGGTTCCCATTGTCTGGGTATCCACCTCCAGCCGGAGCAGATATTCCCGATCCGCCGCAAGCAGGTTCTGTATGGGAAGCACCGCCCGGATCCCCTCCTCCTGCTCTTCCCAGGAATCCAGTCTGGTGTTCTCCACCAGACGCTGTAAATCCAGGCTTCGGATCTCATAACGAATTCCCAGAACACTTTCACTGCCACCATTTATGTGCACCGGAAGTGCCCGGTTCTGCGGCAGAATCGTCAGACTCTCCCTGGCAACAGCATTTCCCATATCCTGCCGGTAGCCGTACATCGGATTCATCTTCCTGCCATACATCTCCACGTATACCACTGGCAGCCTGGCCTTTTCAAAAACCAGATACTCCAGCTCTTTCTGCGCCCTCCACTCCTGGCTTCCCGCCAGATATACAATCAACACTGCTGCAAATATCGCTGTTAAAATTCCGACCTTTTTTATCGTACGATTCATATATTCATTCCTTTATCTTTTTACCCTTGACCGTTATACAAGCCCCTCGCGTCTGTTCACCGGACTATTCTTTTATTTTATCTGTTTTTCTGCCAAACTACAACCGGTTCTTTCAGTTTTCACAAATTTTCATTTTTCTTTTATTTTCTCTTGTCAAATCTTTGGGAATCCGTTATAATAAATATGCCATTATCTGGTGTTCCGGCATTCTCAGGTCTGTCGTTTCTTCTCAGAATCATGTCCCCTGATCTATGTCAAACAATTCTATATCGTCTAGGAGGTATCTTTATGGATTACGCAACATTTCTTGAAACAATCAGACAGGCATTACAGACACGACTGGGAGAAGACCTTCAGCTGGTTATCCGTCCTGTTCCCAAGAATAACGGCGTCCTGATGGACGGACTGAGCATTCAGTCTTCGGACTCCTCTCTGGCACCTACCGTTTACTTAAACCCTTATTACACACTTTACCGGGATGGCATGTCAACAGAAGCGATCTGCTCCGATATTCTCGGACTGTTTCAGAGCAGCCTGCCGTCCGACCCTTTTCACGAAAAAGATCTCAATAATTTCCATGATATGAAATCCCGGATCATGATGCGCCTGATCCACACGGATTCCAACCAGGAGCTTCTCCAAAGCATCCCACATGTTCCTTATCTGGATCTTTCGATTGTATTCTATCTGTTTTTAGACCGTACCTCTTCCGGACAGATGACCTCTCTGATCCATAAAGATCTCCAGGAGCGCTGGAAGGCAGAGACCTCAGAACTCTTGCGTCTTGCTCTCCGGAATACGCCAAGAGAATACCCAGACGAGCTGAAAAGCATGTCAGAGGTAATGAAAGATATTGCCCGCCAAAATCTTGGCAGTGATTATAATGAGGATACTCTGGATCTGCTTCTGGAGGAAGAAGCGAACTTCTCCCCCCTCTATGTTCTGTCCAATTCCTCTGGTATTTACGGGGCCTGCTGCATGTTGTATAAAAATACATTAAAAAACTTCGCAGACAGCCTGGGGTATGATCTGATCATCATTCCCTCCAGCATCCACGAAGTCTTGCTTGCACCTGATAATAATAACATGTCTTTTGAGTATCTCAATTCCATGGTGATGAATATCAACCAGTCCGAGGTGCCAAAAGAAGACCGGCTCTCTGACCATATCTATCTCTACACCCGTGCCGACGACTGCATCCGCATCATCCAGTCATAACTATTTGGCATCAGAAAAACCTGCTTCCTATCTGGAACACGGCTACTGCTGCCAGCCAGGCAATGAGAATCTGAAATCCCATTATCCCCAGTGTGAATTTCCAGGATCGGGTCTCCCGGCGGATGGCGCCGATCGCCGCTACACACGGCGTGTACATCAGACAGAAGATCATCAGCGCATAGGCATTGACCCCGCCAAACCCCATCGATGCCAGGCTTGCCGAAAGCTGGCTCATCCCTGCCTGCGAATTGATGTTGCTGATTCCATACAGTACAGAAAAGCTGGATACCACCACTTCCTTTGCCGAAAGCCCTGAGATCAGAGCTACCGCGATCTGCCATGTTCCCAGTCCCGCCGGCCTCAGTGCCGGAACCAGCGCTCTTCCGAACATGGCAGCAAAGCTATCCGTCACATCCGGAATATAACCGGACGGGCCGAAGTTCAGCACAAACCACAGAACAATCGATGCCACAAAGATTGTTGTCCCTGCCTTTGACAGATAATCCTTTATCTTATCCCACACGTAGATCCATACAGTACGGGCATTCGGTGTCTTATATTCCGGCAGTTCAATCAACAGGGTATCTCCGGCTCCCTTGTCATCCAGCTTATGTGCAAAGAATGCAATCAGAATTGCCAGCACCAGACCGATCAGATAAAGAGAATACGCTACTAAAAGCGCATGCCTGGCGAAAAACATCTCTGCAAAAAGCACATAGATCGGAAGTCTCGCTGAACAGGACATAAACGGCGTGACCAGGATGGTGCGTCTTCTGTCTCTCTCACTGGGCAGTGCCCGGGAAGCCATTACTGCCGGCACTGTACAGCCAAATCCCAGCAACATAGGCAAAAATGCCTTGCCCGACAGACCCACACGCCCCATCACCTCATTCATCACGTAAGCCACCCTCGCCATATAGCCACTGTCCTCCAGAAATGCCAGCGCCAGAAACAGGATGAAAATATTAGGCAAAAAGGTCAGGATCCCTCCCACACCTGCCACAATACCGTCCACTACCAGGGAGATCATCCAGGAAGAAGCCTGAATCCTGGTCAGGAATGCGAACACTACAGCAGAAAACCAGTCCAGTCCTATCTCAAAATACCCCTTGAGGAAATCTCCCACCGTAAAGGTAAGGAAGAATACCGCCGCCATGATACCCAGAAACAAAGGGATTCCCCATACCGGATCCGTCAGCCAGCCGTCAATCCGATCCGTCATTGCCGCCCGTTCCTGCTTATTGAACAAGCATTCCTCGATGACCGCTTCAATGTAATCGTATTTCTCATTGATGATTCTCTTCTCAAAGCCATTACCGACAATCTCATCTACATCCACCGGATGATCATTCTGCACCTCCTTGTCCCGCTCCAGAAGCTTCACCGCATGCCATCGTATATTTTCCATCTCACCGTATCTGTCGCGTAAGATCTCCTCAATCCGGTAGATCTTTCCCTCCAGCTCCCCGTCATAGCAGACCACCACTCCCTGTGGCTCCTCCTCATAGTGGTGAACTACTGCATGCATCAGCACATCCAGCCCTGTCCGCTTTCTGGCCGATACCGGCACCACCGGAATCTGTCCCAACATCTCCGGAAGCCGGTGCAGATCAATCTCCATGCCCCGCTCCTCTACAATGTCCATCATATTCAATGCCAGAATGACTGGCTTCTTCAGCTCCAGAAGCTGCAAAGTCAGATACAGATTACGCTCCAGGGAAGAGGCATCCACCACGTTGATGATGACATCTACCTCGCCCTCTTCGATACACCGCCTGGTTACAATCTCCTCAATCGTATAAGAGGTCAGGCTGTAGATCCCCGGCAGGTCAATGACCCGGATTGGCCTGCCCTTATAACTGGTGTGGCCTTCCACCCGTTCTACGGTCACTCCCGGCCAGTTCGCCACCTTCAGGCTGGCGCCGGTAAAGGCGTTAAACAATGTAGTCTTGCCGCAATTTGGATTGCCTACAAAGCCTACACAGATCTCGTTCTGATTGTCAGCCATGAACGCCACCCCCTTTTCCTGTCCTGCTGCCGGCTTCTTTTCTCTCATGGGTCTCACCGGCAGCATCTGACGACGGCTCTCTGATGAAAATATTTTCACTGATTCGCTTTCCCACAGCCAGACGGGTTCCCCGCACCTTGAAAATGACCGATCCGCTACCCTTTTTATTCAGTATCGCCACTGGTGTCATCTCATTCACTCCCAATGCCTCCAGGCGGCGCGTAATCGCTTCATCTACCATGACGCTGTCTACCAGGTAGGTGCCGCCGATCTTTCCCTCGTTTAATTTCATTCCAGATGCCTTCCTTCCAGGCACATTTTGATTCCCACATGCCAGTGAAAACTATACTCTTATTGAGAATGTTTGTCAATAATGAGCACCGATTTTCGGCAGAATTCTCTCTTTGGCAGTTACTGTTCACAGGCAATGTCATGATTCTTCTGCTATCCCTCCTCTATATCCAGGAGCATCTTTTTTACCTGCAGCATCCGGTCACGCAAGATCGCCGCCTCCTCAAAGTTCAGCTCTGCAGCTGCCTGATTCATCTTCTTCTGCAGCTCTCTGGCCAGCTTACCAAGTTCCTTGGCATCCATGGATTCCGGATCTTTTTCCATGCTTCCGGCATCTGCCTCTGCTGCCTTGGAGATGGCGATCAGGTCACGGACTGCCTTCCTGATTGTCGTCGGCGTGATGCCGTGTTCTTCATTATATTTCTGCTGGATCTGCCGGCGCCGGTTCGTCTCCTCAATCGCTGTCCGCATGGAATCGGTGATGACATCTGCATACATAATCACATGACCATCCGCATTTCTCGCTGCACGCCCTATGGTCTGAATCAGAGATGTCTCGGACCGCAAAAAGCCCTCCTTATCCGCATCCAGTATGGCAACCAGGGTAATCTCCGGAATATCCAATCCCTCTCTCAGCAGGTTAATTCCCACCAGCACATCAAAAACATCCATGCGCATATCGCGGATAATTTCCGCCCGCTCCAGCGTGTCAATATCCGAGTGGAGATATTTTACCCGGATTCCCACCTCCCGCATATAGTCTGTCAGATCCTCTGCCATCCGTTTAGTGAGTGTGGTGATCAATACCTTATTGTGGCCCTCCACCTCTTTATTGACCTCAGAAACCAGATCATCGATCTGCCCCTCCACAGGTCTCACAAAAATCTCCGGATCCAACAGCCCCGTAGGCCGGATAACCTGCTCCACCCGCATCAGCTCGTGCTCTGCCTCATATACATTAGGCGTTGCAGAAACGAACATCATCTGGTCAATCTTGCTCTCAAATTCCGTAAAATTCAACGGCCTGTTGTCCAGTGCCGAGGGCAGCCGGAAACCAAAGTCCACCAGTGTCTGTTTGCGGGAGCGATCTCCGGCATACATCCCCCGCACCTGCGGAAGCGTAATATGGGATTCATCAATAATAATCAGAAACTCGTCCGGAAAATAATCAATCAGAGTCCACGGCGGCTCTCCCGGTTTACCAAAAGTCAGATGTCGGGAATAATTCTCAATTCCGGAACAAAAGCCGGTCTCCCGCATCATCTCCACGTCAAAATTCGTGCGTTCCGCGATCCGCTGTGCCTCCAGAAGCTTGTCCTCGCTCTTAAACCAGGCCACCCGCTCCTTCATTTCCTCCAGGATATTCTCTGTAGCCAGCTGCAGCTTATCCTTGGGAACCACATAATGAGAGGCCGGAAAGATGGCAACATGTCCCAGCTGCAGCTTTCCTTCACCAGTCAGTCCGTCAATCTCCGTGATCCTCTCCACCTCATCGCCAAAAAACTCTACACGATACGCCTCACTGCCGGAATAAGCCGGGAATATCTCCAGTACATCTCCCCTCACCCGAAAGGTTCCCCGGTGAAAATCCATGTCATTGCGGGTGTACTGAATATCGATCAGCTTGTGAATGATCTCATCCCGATCCCGAACCATCCCCGGCCGCAGGGAGATCACCATCTCCTTATAGTCAATGGGGCTTCCCAGCCCATAAATACAAGATACCGAAGCCACGATGAGCACATCCTTCCTCTCGGAAAGCGCTGCTGTAGCAGAATGGCGCAATTTGTCGATCTCGTCGTTGATGGCAGAATCCTTTTCGATGTAGGTGTCGGTGGAGGGGACGTAGGCTTCGGGCTGGTAGTAGTCGTAGTAGGACACAAAATATTCCACTGCGTTACTCGGAAAATACTCTTTGAACTCACCATAGAGCTGTGCCGCTAATGTCTTATTGTGCGCTATTACCAAAGTCGGCTTGTTCAGCTGTGCGATCACGTTGGCCATGGTAAAGGTCTTGCCGGAGCCCGTAACACCCAGTAAAGTCTGGAATTGATTGCCTTCCCGGAACCCACCCACCAGGGCTTCTATGGCCTGGGGCTGGTCGCCTGTGGGCTTGTATTCGCTGTGAAGTTCGAAGATTTTTTGTTCATTTTGCACAAATGCTCACCTCTGATTTCATAGTAAAAAAAGACGCCTATTAGGCAAAAATTCGTCGTGGAACATTTTATTTTCGTCGTGGCATTTACTCAAATTGGAGAAAAACAGGCCCACGACGAATCCCGTTCACAATTTGCTGTTTTTGCAACTTGGCGCACCTCTGTAATTCCATACGGACGTGGCAGCACCAAAGAGCCTTTTTATCTTACCACAAATCGTTAAATTTGTATAGATACAAAATCGAACTTTTGTTCTTTTTATCCTTTCTCTCACCCTGCATCCGGAAGAAATTCTTTTACATCTACAACAATCTCCAACAGTTCCTTTTTAAAACTTTCTATCTCTCTCAGGTTCGGTAAATCCTCCTTCATATATTGCTCAATTTCCGGCACCCCATCCGCTATGATACCTTTATTATCGGCGTAAACGTCCATAGTTATGAGTTCCTTGGCATGTCCCATAAGCTTCGATACCGCTTTGGGGTTGAATGCCTCTTTTAGCAGGAGCGTGCAGTATGTACTGCGCAAATCATGCCAGCGGATGTCCGGCAAGCCATTTTCAGCAAGAAGCTGTTTATAATACCTGCAATGGAACCCTTTGCTCCTTGCTTTGCCATAGTTGGAACAACAGATATAATCCATATCCTGAAACTCTCCCTTTCTGCGGTTTCTGTTTCTCTCATAAACCTGTCGTTCCTTTAAGATTGCCTCAAAAACATAATCAGGAATCGGAATCTCTCTGTAACTGGATTTTGTCTTTAATCCCACCTTCTTTATCAATAATCAATGAATAGTTCTGTATATCTTTTTCTTGCAGATACTTATTGAATCCATCAAAAGACATATGATAATCCCAATCAAGCTCTGGGACATCTGAAATCTCATCTAATACGAGTAAAATATCTTGAAATGCCATCGTCTCTGCTTGCTTCAATTCTGGATTGTTTTTATTGTATTCAATCCTATCTTGAAAAAACCTCTTTAGTTCCTCTAAAAAGTCTTCCGGCGATCCATACAGGCATTTAATGATTTCATGCGGACGATATACAACGAGAGCCTTTGTAATAGAATACTTCATTAAGTCTGCATCAATGAGAAAACTGTTTCTGTACCCTTGAAAAAGCTGTAATACAAGGTATTCTATTTTGCTGGAAACAGAAAAATAAATATGAATATCCTCGTCAAAAAGCGATAGGAAATCATTTAAAAACTGAGTGTTCTGCTTGTTGAGGGAGGCAAAACCATACTTAAATTGTTTTTGCGGAAACATGGTACTTTTGATTTCACCATTACGATCTTTTCTATCTGCGTATCTGGTCTCAAAAGCAGCATGCTGTTGCAAAATATCATTCTTTTCGGCTGACCATCCCACAATCATGGTTACGAAATTATCATAATAATTAGAGGCACTTACCGTCTTGTAGTTGATTTTTCGGCTATGCTCAGACTCATCGTAGTAGAAATTATATTTAGACATTTTGTAACGCCTCCTTCGTATAAATGATAATTTATAAGCTACTGCCCATAAGTCATTTCCCACTGGAAACATGTCCCAAAAAGGAAAATATTTTATTAAATTCATTAAAGATTACTGAAATATCCTCTTCTAATAATTTCCTTTATACCACTAACGACCGTTTCGTAAGGAACATATGTAAATAAAAGCTTGCCAGTAATCGTTTCATAATCTTGCCGATATATTTCTTTATCCACAATCTCTGCCAGAACGTCATTGACACATACCCCTGCTTTCGCGGACGGACAAACCGGAAGAGGTTCCCGTAGGTTCCGAACTTCCTGAACAAGCCCCAATAAAGATGCATCTGGCTTAGTGTATTCCATAATCTTGTAGATATCATATAAATGCCGGGAATGCCGGTCAATCTTATCTGACAAATAATAATCACAGATGGCAAAGACCTTATCAATCAGAGTCCGCTCAATCGCCTGCGTTGTGATCTCAAAGGGCATGATGTCAAATTCTTCTGCCAGTTCTTCCTGTTCCGTCATTTTCAAGAAACGGTATATATAATTATCGGCCATGCGGTTTACTGTCGGAAAGGGCAATAGGGCAATATAGGTTTCAATGAGCAATTCTGGTTTTAATTCCAACAGCGGGGAATAAATACTGGGATAACCAGCCCTGTAACAGTTATAACTGCGCCGGCTACGGGTTTCTTCGAGGTTTGTAACAGAGAACCCCAGAGACTCTATGGAAGAAATAACTGCCTTTTTTAGCTGCCGCTTACGACTTTCGCCAGGAACGCCTTCTGATGCGGCATAGGAAATATCTATATCTTCCGAAAAGCGATCCAAAATCTGATAGCATTTTGTCAGAGAGGTGCCGCCTTTAAAAACCATCCACTTTACCCTGGAGGCCAGCTCCTTGAGAGCAAGCGTAACATAATAATCCTTTTCAATAATTCCGGGAGGTATATGCAGTTCGTTAGAAGCAGCGATGATAAATTCGCTAAATACTTCGTGGTCATGATGTAAATTCATAAATAATTCCCCATTCAATCAGTTTTTTTGCAGTAGGACCTGTAATGCCAGACAATACGCTGGAAAGAAGTTCCTTACTATAATTTTGTTGTTTTGCATAGTTTCTCAGAAGATTCCCGGTTTCTAAAGCAGAAAGCTCAGAATACTTTTCTGCCTGGGAAACGGCATCCAAAAGCTGGAGCAATGCAGCGTTTTCCGATGTTATAGTCGTAGCGGGCCGTTTCAGCCGGATAGCTTGGGAGCCTACGGTAACTGTACGCCCCTTTGTTGATTCTTTTAATGTGATGATCTCCAACATTGCCGGCATCTGGGTTGTCAGACCGATCTGATTGGCAAAAGTAGCTCCGGCGAAGTATCCGTAGATTTCTGTTGTACTTTGGATATATTTGCGTATAATGACTTTCATGGGATCTAAATAACTTTTTTTCAGCAGCCGTGACGCTTTGGGGAGATAATAAATCCCTGTGTCAAAACGAGCCAGGTCGCCTGACTTGAGCATCCGTTTGAAATACTGGCGCAGGGCATTATCATTAAGCCCATCCAGCTGAATCTCGTTTATGAAAATCGGTTCGTTGTAACCATAGTTTTTTTCCAGATATTCCTTCAGCATACAGGTATCCACTCCTTCCACCTCCATACTACTATATTTATACCTAAAAGGTCAATAGATATGTCAAAATATAGTTTGTATGTTTTTTTCAGAATTATGCAGAGAAGATAAAAGAGCGGATACCTTTAGCTGTCTATAAATCTATATGTTTTCGTATATACCCAAAAGCATACATTGGTTAGGCAGCAGAAACTTTTTACCGTTCTCCGCCTGGCTGGTCATATCTCAAATGCCCCTGTGCCACTTTTGCATGGTTCAGAATCCGAATAAAAGACTTGTCCTGACTCTCCAACGCCTTTTTATATCCCACTTCTGTCAGAAACAGCCGCATCCTATGCCCTTTATCTCCTATGGGGGATTCTCTCGAAAACACATCAAATATAATCATATGCTTCACCTCCGGGCCAAAGCGTTCCAGCGCCATGATGTCATGCCCTTCCAGCTTCTGGGCGCCGGACTCCTGCCGGGCCACAGCAATCATCTCTCCAACAGTCTTTGCTTTCCGAGGCAGATGATAATTTTTCTGAATATCACAAATCAGCTCCCTACAGTCATTTTCTGAGAGTTCACGGAGTTTCTTTAACAGATTTTCGGCAATGTTCCTTTTGTCATGGTCACGGGTATACTGGCAGAACACAGCAATCTCCTGTATCGCATCATACCTGTTGCAGCCTTCCAGCTGAAATACCATCCTCTTTTCATTCTCGGTCAATGCTATCATATATTTCCTCCAATCCGACCTGATCACCTAAAAAAATGGGCCGAGGGGTGAACCTCTGGCCCGTTTTTTTCGCGTCCAGCCGGACGCGCGGGGGTGTTGCGATAAAGGGGCGGAAATTAAATTGCCCTATTGAAAGGAGTATCGCATCATGAATACACCAAAACCTTTGTTACTTGCAGCCGAACACAAGGAAAAACTCGAAAAACTTGTAAAATCCGGCATGACTCCTGCGATCATTGTACAACGCGCAAAGATATTGATTTTAAAAGCAGATGGCCGCTCAAACGATTCCGTTGCAGAGGAACTTGGCATAAACAAGAGAACAGTTCTTCTTTGGACCAAAAAGTATCGCAACCGCTCCGCCAATGAAACACTGGATGATATCTTAAGCGTTTCTGAGGGCAGAGGCCCCAAAGAGGAAATCTCCGGTGAGGCCAAAACCTGGATAACAGGTATTGCCTGCCAAAAACCGAAAGACCTTGGCTATGCAGCTGAAACATGGACGAATTCAGCATTGACCAGACATATCCGTCAACACACTGCGGCCGCAGGTTACCAACGTCTTACAACGATTTCGGAAAGCAGTGTGTTTAAAATTCTTTCAAAAAGTAACATTAAGCCATTCCGTGTTCAGTATTACTGCGGGCGGCTTGACCCGGACTTCGACAGCAAAATGCATAATGTCCTTCTCGTGTACAAGCAGATCTTGCTTCAGTTTGATAAGGAAGGTAAGCGGATCCCGTTTGAGGGTCAGGCAACACACGTCCTTTCCTATGATGAAAAACCCGGGATCCAGGCCATTGCAACAACCGGAGAGGATCTCCTGCCTAATGAGGGCCATGGCACCATAAAGCGTGATTATGAGTATAAGCGGCTTGGTACAGTATCGCTGCTTGCGGGAATAGACCTCCAGACAGGTGAAGCGATTCCTCTAGTAAGTGATACGCATAACAGCAGAGATTATATCGCTTTTCTTGAGAATTTGAATAACAAATATCCCTAGGAAGATAAGATCCGCCTTATCCTCGATAATTTAAAGGTGCATTCATCTGCAGATGTACAGGAATATCTATCAACCGTACCTGGCAGATTCGAGTTTGTGTTCACGCCAAAGCATGCATCATGGCTCAACCTTGCAGAAGGTTTCTTCAGTAAAATGACAAAACAGATGCTGAGAAACATACGGGTCAAAACAAAGGACGAATTAGTAACTCGCATCTACAAATATTTTGATGAAATCAATGAAACTCCAGTGGTTTATCATTGGACGTGGAATTTGGGCGACATTGATGCATCTGAAACTGTGGTTACTGAAACATTTTCAAAAAGTGTAACTAATTAAAAAGTGTTATACTAGTATCTAATTCATGGACTGGAACATCAAGTGTAACAGATAAAATTATATTCTGTGAGAAATTGCTATCTGAAATATCCGGAGTGCAATTTCTGAAACATAAAAAACGAATCAAAGACGAGATTGCAAAATGGAAAGCAGTTAGAAATAATGAAGAAGTGGAAGAAATTCTTATGAAAATGTACCAATAAATAACTGGCAATGTTTGATGAAAATGTTGTCATATTAAAAAGCCGGATTTACTCGGACTCAAAACGTTTGCGGAAGGATTCGAACCTTCGGTGCGTTGCCGCACACCGCCTTAGCAGGTCGCAGGATGTCCGGGGGACATCCGCTTTGCGACGACCGAAGTGGAACGGAGAGGCACCATAGACCTCTCGGACACACAAACGGAAAGTGGATGGGGCAGGACTCGAACCTGCGGTGTTTCTTTGTGACGGATTTACAGTCCGCTGCCCTCGCCACTAGGCATACCCATCCATGGGGTGACCAGGGGGAATCGGTCTCCGCTCCGCTTCGGTCGGCGCAGAGCAGATGTCCCCCGGACATCTTGCGCCCCCATAAGCAGAGCCACAATCTGCCGGACTACCATTGTCCTATAGCCACAGTAGCTCCTGCGGGGTGCTGTGGTCCGGTGGACCACGTTTAGCACGGACCGGAACGAAGTGGAAACCTCGGACCCATGGCCACTCTATTAAAAGTCGAGTGCTCTTCCATCTGAGCGAATGGAGCATAAAAAATACCGCCTACCTCATACAAGATAAGCGGTACATAAATCCATGTTCTATTCCTGTCAGGCATCCGTACAAAATCTGCCGTCCAGGTATCACACAGTTTTTCGCCTTTTCCTTACCTTACATGAGCGCATCTTAACCAGACTCTGTTCTTTTTCTTTACTGAACAGTGCCTCATAATGTTCGCTATGCAGATAATATGCGAAAGCCTTCGCAGCGAAATTAACTGTTGCCATGATCATTTCCTTTCTGGACTCATTCGGTCCGCTTTTTTCTTAACTGTAATTACTATAACACCAATTCACGAATTTGTCATTATACCAATAATATAAAGTTGTTCCTTTTATCATTTTTTATCTTTATTCATCGCCATGCTCAAAAACCTTGATTCTATCGGACTTATTTAATGTCAATCCCTCTATTTCATTTTATCTTTGTTTATCATGATTCAATGTCTACCCCACGGAAAAGGGGTGGAAATTGGGGTATTACTGGGGTAACGAAAAGGGCGGTCACAATGCCGCCCCTGCTGCTATATCACAATTTTTAGATTGTCCATTTCCTTTTGTTTTGTATTGGGCAAAACGTGGCTGTATAAGTCCATCGTCATTGCAAGGCTGCTATGCCCCAGGATGGTCTTCAAGGTCTGGGGGCTCCCTCCCTGCTCTATATACCGTGTCGCAAAGGTATCCCTTAAAGCGTGTGCTGTGAAATGCTCCATTGGTCTGCCCTGCTCTTCCAGTCTGGCCAGTGCGTCACTGATTGCCCGGTTTATTGCGTGGTTATGTACTATGCCGCCATATACGGATGCAAAAATCCTGTTGTCATTCATCGGCAGAACATTCCCAAGCTTTTTCCGCTGGTCTGACAGAACCCCCTTGATTGTATCATTTAACGGAATATCCCTCTTCCCCGCTTCGCTTTTGGGGCTCCCTATTGCCATGGTGCCATTCTCATTGAAAGTGACGGTCTTCGTTACATGAATAACATTCTGCCTGTAGTCGATATCGCTCCATGCCAGGGCGGCGGCTTCACCAATCCTCATGCCCGTGCATAAAAGAAGCAAAACAAACTCGTAATAATAATCTTTCGCCATCTCCTGCATGAAGTCCTTTTGCTCCTGTTCTGACAGCGCCCTGTGGTATGTTTCCGTAGCCTTGTCCGTCTCCTTTAAAGCCTTAATTCCATCCGCAGGGCTTTTGAGAATAATATCATCATGTACAGCATCATTCAGGACTACTTTTAATGTCCTCATTACCCCATTGCAGGTAGTTGCTGCCAACCTCTCGGAAATATCCCTCTGCATGTTCAAAATTTCCCTGCGTTCAAGTTGCTGTACTTTTCTGCCGCCAATCTGCGGAGATATATGCTTGTAATAATAGCTTCTATATGTTTTCAGGGTGTTACCCTTTGTTCCGTTCCTCTTCCCGGTCAGCCATTCAGCAAAATACTGGTCAAGCGTCAGATTCCGGTTATCCGTGTATATCCCGGCTTCAATCTTTTTCCTGATCTCCTGTTCTTTCTGCGAAATCTCCTTTGTATTCTTCCCGTAAATGCTGTACCTCTTGCCGTCTATGGTAAACCGCTTCTCCAGTGTGCCGTCTGCACGTTTCCTTGTACCGGCTCCCAGTCTTGCCATAATAAGCACCGCCTTTCTATAATGTGGGACAGGGCAGCAGTCATAAAAGCCGCCGCCCGCTCCCTTATTCCCTTTACCTGAAAATCAATACTGCTGCCTGGATGATATTCCCGGCCAGTGAGATAATAAGCGCAACTCTGCATCTGGTAAGCTGTCTTTTCATGTCGCCTAAAATCTCCGTTGCAAGGTTCATCCGCTCTTTGCCCTTTGCCATTATGCAGCACCTCCTTTCATGATTTCTCTAAATTCCCAGTCCTCTATATAGATTCTCTCGTCCACATTTTCCATCAATGGGTCATTGTTGGGTGGCGTGTACTCTTCCCGGAGATAATTCTTGCAGATAACCGTTTTCAGCCCGATAAAGATAAGCAAGGAATTATATCCCCTCGAAGCTGCTCTATCATACAAAAGCGTTATTCCACGTTTTGTTATGGGTGTTCTTTCTGCATACTGCTGCATTATCTTCCTGATAACCTCATGCCGCTGCATCATGGCTTTTTCCTCTTTACCCTGATAACCATTCTAAGCGGCTCCGGCCCATTCCCGGCGCATTCCTCGACTGCCGTTACAATAACCGTTCTAACGCCCCTCTCCGTGCGCACAACCGTCCTGTCCCCGGCAGATACCCGGTCAATGAGGAGCCCCGGCAGTTCCCAGGAATACAGCTTGCCGCCGGGTTTGTGGGATGCCCTCACAATCTGCCGTCTGCCGTACCGGACCGGAACACACTGGATGCCGTGCGCCCTGGCCACCAAATAGCTTGTGTAACCGTCTACCAGATTGCCCTGGCTGTCAAGGATAATCTGTGACTGCAGGAGTCCGGTTTCCTCGAAATACCGCTCTTTCCTCTGCATCTTCTCCGGCTCCGGCTCATGCGCCGCAAAGCAAGGATAAATCTTTACTTCATCAGTGGGAATGTCCACCACTTCCCCGGATGCTCTCACACCCTGCCGCCATGCTTCATTCGCATATTCTGTATAAATGTCAAATAACATATTGCTTTCCTCACTTTCACACATACTATGATACTCTTTCTCGTACCATCCTTTTACCATACCAACCGTAAAACAAAAGCCGCTGTTTTTCACTCTCCTGCCTTTTTCATAGACATTATTTATTGCATTGATAAAGGCCGTGATAAATTCCTTGCCGATACCCCTTTCAAATTCCGAGTACTGGAACTGCTCTATTGTCAGTGGGTATTGCATCATGCCGCACCGCCTTTCCGGGCAGAAATTCCCCTTTTCGTGGGTTCAGGTCTTGCAAAAAGAATATAATCAGATAGCTGCCTTTTCGCTCCCAAATAGTGAATGTATGAAAGTTTATTGATATGCGCCGCTTTAAGGAACTTCTGATTTTCCCGGTCAGCCCATTCTAAATATTTTTCTGCTTTCTGATTGCCCTCCCTTGCCATGCACTTTAGCCGGATATACAGGTTGTTTACTTCGGCAACCATCTTCCTGTGCCTTCTCCTGCCCATGTCCAGCATAATCACTTTCGGGCAGGTCAGAACCGATAGCGGTATGCCGTTATAACGTGCCACTCTCCGTATTTCATCAGCGGTCAATTCTTCCTCGCCCCGGAATGCCGCCAGTACCAATTCATTTGTTACGTTTGCGAAATATCCAACATACAGACAGCTTTGTTTCTGTACTTCAATCAAGTTTGGGTACTTGTACCCTTTATATAGTCCTGCTCCTTCTTCTCTAAGGAACTGCAAATACCAATCCAAGATAATTTCCTCTACTTTCTTTACAGAGGGCAGCAGGCGTGTTACAATACCTGCATACCCCCCAATTTGCTTAGTTGTCGGGTTACTTGCCCCTATCAGACTGCTACTCTGGTAAGGGCATTTTCTTTATACTGCTATGTTAATCAGTGCGCCCAGACTCTCTTTCCATCCATAGCCGCCGATAATCTGCATCAGGGTAGCCTTTACCTGAATACCCATATCAAGCACTTTGGAAAGCTCCCTTGCCAGTTTTGACGGAACGTACCCGATAACTGTTCTCCGGCGAATCGGCTTGATATGCACAACTATCTGAATAGCGTTACTATCAAACTTATTTTCCTTTTCTCTTTCCAGTGTTACGGTCAAATCCTCCGGCTTGAACTGCTGCAGGAATGCCAGCCGCTCTTGTCTGTTCTCGAATGTCACGCCAACCGCCTTGACTGTCATTGACATCTTTACCCTCTGCCATGCCTTTTTGAAAGCATCTTTGAGAGAGTACCCGGCTTTCCGTAACTGGTTAGCCATTGCGCACACGGTTTTTCTTACTTTGGTAATCTGTTTCATGTGGTGTTGCTCCTTTCATCTCTTGATAGGTCTATTATATATCTATTTACACCAATAGTCTATTGACATTTTATATATATTTACACCAATATATTTGTCTAATTTGTATATTTACATCAATAGACTTTTTGCTATAATTTTGGTATGGTGGAGAAAGTATCTCTATGTATAACTGCCCACTGGAACAAATCAAAAGAAAGAAGGTGTCTGCATGTCAGAAGATAGTAAAATTAGTAAAGCACAACAAAAAGCCGTTAATAAATATGTAAAGAACAACTATGACCGTATCAACGTAACTTTCCCTAAAGGCCAAAAAGAAAAATTAAAAGAACACGCACAAAAACAGAATGAAAGTGTTAATGCCTTTATCGTTCGTTCTGTGTCTGAAACAATGGAGCGCGACAACCAAAACAAGAAATAGCGTTCTCTGCTCCTGATAGTGGAAAATCATTTTCAAGGTTCCCTGACTGGGGACAAAATCCCCAAAATCCCCAAAACCACCTATCAGGTAAAGAGCAAATGTCCGTCAATGTAGTTATTATGAAACTATCAGCAGTAACCACATAAAGGATATGCCGACAAGCTGGCACAAGTGGGGGTGCCGATAATTATGGGGTAGGGGGTAAATCCCAAATGGGCTTGTGCATCCGGCAGGAGTACAGCGGAATTTTCAGCCCCATTCTTCATCCGTGAGGAATGAAACACACTGGCAACCAAAAGGTTGTGACCGCCGCCATTCAGAACCGCCCTAGCAAGGTTCTATCTGCCCCATACCGGGCTTGTACTGCCTTACCTGATAGAAATACCGTCTACGCCGTTATAATCCAAAATAGGGGCTTGTGGCGTGTTGCTATCGGGTTTACCGATTTCAAATCAAGAAACTACCGCTCGGCGCAATTTTGCGCTTACCTGATACAATCAGTCCTCCGATTTCAAATCGGGATATTGCCGCCAGGGGCTATCCAGTAATTTCAGGGTGGGGGCAAATCAGATCCCCCTTTGCTCATTCCAAAAGAGGAAAGCCGCATATATTCCCCCGGAAAATCGGGGTTATGTCTGTCCGGTTTCAAATCTGCTCCAGGAAAATTCCGGGTACTGGCCGGGCGGTTCTGTGTTTTGGTAACGTCTGATAAAAAGCAAGACGGCAGCAGGATAGCGCACTTTTACGCTTTCCCCCATTTGTGGGGGATTCCCTTTTTCCTGCTGCCAGTCTGCATACTTTCCCGGTATCTGCATATAATATCTACGTAAAATACGTATATTTTTTGTGTTTTTCTCTTGACAATACGTAAAATACGTGTTATTATATAATTGTAAGGAGGAAACATACATGAGATTCAGAGAAGCCGACCGGATGCTAAAGGATGATGGATGGTACGTGTCAGACATAAGCGGCTCACATTACCAATACAAACACCCAACAAAGCCCGGAAAAGTAAGCGTTCCGAATCATCCCGGCGACATCCCGAAAAGTATTGTTAAATCCATACTCAAGCAGGCGGGGCTGTAGCAAGCCCCTGCCCCTTGCAAATTATATAGATTACACGGAAAGGAGCAATGATTTATGAATTATGTGTACCCGGCTGTTTTCTATGAGGAAGAGGGCAAAATATCAGTCATTTTCCCCGATTTGGGAAACCTCGCAACTTTTGGGGATAATGTGGCGGACGCTATGCGCATGGCTCAAGATGCCTGCGGCCTGCATCTGTTTACTGCTCTGCGTGACGGCGATCCCCTACCGGCTCCCAGTTCATTAGGCGAAATCAATCCTGCTGCCATCCTGAAAGATTTTGAAATGGAATCCGCTGTGGAAAGTGCTTTCGTCAATATGGTACTGGTGGATATGACCGAATACGCAAGGCAGCACAGCGACAAGGCAGTAAAAAAGACTTTAAGCATCCCCATGTGGCTGAATACTCTTTGTGAGGAAAAAAGCATCAACTTTTCAAAAGTGTTGCAGGATGCCCTACTGACAAAAGTACAATCACTATAAATGGCAGCAGTCCCAAACAGAATATGCTTTACCTGACAAGAACACCGCCCCGACACTCGCCAAAGTACAAAGGGCGGTTTTCTCTGTCTATTCACGTTTTAAAAGCCTATTTTGCCCTTTTATCCTCTTACCCTTATATTTCTACCCTTGCGCCATTTCAAGCCGAATTTGCCCCTTTTCAAGCCCTACTACAAAGCATTTAAAACTATTTCCGCTTGAACCTCTCCGCTATCTCTCTCCGCTGTTCCTCTGAAAGCTGTTTTGTAGGGTTTATCTTTATCCATGCGACCGGGATATGTGCGCACAAGCTGCCGTCCTGATTCTCCGCTACTATCTCGCATTCCTCCGGGCGTTCTGCTGCCAGTTTCTTAATGCGGCTCTTATACCGCCCCTGGCAGAAAGTGACTGCTGCCCTCTCGCTGTCCTTTACGAACTCAATCACATTCTCCACATTTCCAGTGATTTCCGGCAGCAGGATTTCCCCCACCGTCAGGCCGACTGCATCCGCTATCCGTTCCGCTGCGTCCTCGGATGCAAAGCCATCTTTTACAATCCACTGGAAAGACTTCTGATAAAGCCCCGTCCTGCTGCATACCGTTTCTTCTGTCAGGCTCTTTTCCTCCATGACTTCCACAATTCTTTTACCGTTCAATCTCATACTGCGTCTATCCTTTCCCGGCATAGTGCCGTTACAATAACCGTTCTCTTTTTTGTGTACTGTTTTGTACGATTTACACCGCAAAACTCTATATGGCAGCAGGCGCATAATTCCCGGAAATACTAAGTTTTGCAGAGAGCGGCAGGACTATAAAGCTATTCTTTAGGCCACTTACCAATGATTTTTGACGCAAAATGGCAAAATTTCTGCGTAAGAAAAATACCTATGCCAATGCCGGTACAAGCACAAGGTTCCTAACAGTAAGTCCTGCGGCAATGATTTCTTTTCCGTAAGCTGTAGCAAAGTATTTATAAGTACCCTGTGCCCGCTCGATGATTCCATGGAGACGGAGCCGTTTAAAGATTCGGGACATGGCTGACGGACTGATATTTTCAAGATGCTGGCGGATATCCTTTCCCTGCATTCCAAAAGTCATGTATTCGCCCCGGCTAATAGCTTCCAGCACCTGTAGGTCACGCTCCGCAAAGAAATTCAGTCCGCGGTAAGAGCGCCCCTTGTCCACAACGGAATCGGTAACCTTTGTAAGGTTTTCCTTCCCGCCACTGTGGTCATCAAAGGATGAGATAAATTCCAGGTATCGGTAGTTTGCTGCTTTCATAATCGTGAACAGCTGGTAAAGGCTATAAATGCTTTTTTTCAATGGAGCCTTTTGTTCCGATGAGCTGCCGTCCCTGTGCTCCACTTTTCGTTTTACCCGGAAAGCCCCAATGTTATTGCAGGTGCTTTCTATCCGTAAGACATGGCCAAACTTATCATACATTTTGATCGTTACCACCAGCTGGTGATAACGATCATTATCACCTGATAAGAATTATCACCAGTTACCAACAACAAACATTGATTATAACTGGTATACACTTCCTTTTACTGGTGATAACACTTGGCTGATGCCATAAATACCTTTAATATATTTGTTTATCAAATCATATGAAGGAGGTATTTATGCAAGTATTACAATTAATCCAGGACACTGAAGGCTGGATGTATCGCCAGGGGTTCAGCAGAGCAACAATCACTCTCGGATACCGGCCGCATTGGAACAAGTTCAGGAGACTGGTTGGAGAGGAGACAGATTTTTCAAAATGCAATCTATCCCAATCTGTCAAATCCATTTATGGAAAAGACATATTTTCCACGGATCCCTATAGATTATCAAAGACGGAATCCAATGCAAGGAAGGCGTTTTGTGCACTCAGGGAATTTAACAGCAGCGGCCGTGTATCCAGACGGCCACGGAGCGGGGTATCCATAGAAAAACCTCTGACCGCCGAAAGCAGCCGTATCCTCAATGGATATGAGGGCCATCTCCTTGGGCGCGGGCTTACAGAAGCAACCACCAGAAACAACCTGCAGGTCATCCGCCGCTTTCTGGCGGAGTGCCCGGCCGAAGACATTACCAGGGAAAACGTCCTGGGGTATGTCAACGGGTTCGGCAAATACCGCAGGCTGACGGCAGCAACATACAGGAATGTCCTGCAGCGTTTTTTTGCATTCTGCAGCGAAAACGAAGGCCTTCCTATGGATATCCAGGAATGCTTTTTACCATATAAAAAACGTCAGGGAGCTGAGATTGCAACCATATATATACCAGAGGAACTCTCCCTGCTGCTTAAATATGTCAGTTCACACGGAAAAACCCCTGCCCGAAACTATGCCTTAGTTCTCCTTATCGCTGTCTTTGGGCTCCGGGCAAAAGATATTTCCGACCTTACATTAAGCTCTATCGACTGGGAAAAGGGAACCTTACGGATCGTCCAGTCCAAGAACCAGAAAGCCCTGGAACATAAGCTTACGGATCTTACGGCCAATGCGCTGGCGCACTACCTGCTGGATGAAAGGCCTGAATCAGAAGACATCCATGTATTCCTGAAACAGGATGGGACAAAGCTTGCCGACAGATCCGTGTCACCTATGGTGGCGTATGCATTTATCTGCAGCGGTATTGAGCTTAAGGGAAGAAAGCATGGCAGCCACAGCATCCGCCATTCACTTGCGTCAAACATGCTTGCCGCCGATGTTGATATTTTGACGATATCAAAAGTGCTCGGCCATTCGTCTGTCGCTACAACCAAGGCTTACGCCAAAGTTGACATCCCCCATCTGCGCCTTGTAGGACTGGAGGTGCCGGACTATGAATAAATCCTATTCCTGCGACTCCAGTCAGTTTTCAAGTTATCTGGCCGAAGCGTTTTCCAGATTTGTTGAATATAAGGTAAATGCTTGTGGATATATCCCTGACTCATATCTCCAGCCTTTAAAGCTTTTTGATGCCTACTGCTGTGGCTGTCCGCAGGGCCATATCTCCCTGGAACCAGAAGTGGTTCTTGGATATGTGGACAGCCTCCATGTAAACAACGCTACGGCAAGGAGATACCTGTCTGCTATCAGGGCATTCAGCGAGTATCTCATCCTTGTTGAAGGCATTGATCCGGCTGAGGTGTATGTCCCTGCCAGGGTTGTCAGGCGCACAGGCAGGACATTCCGTCCCTATGTGTTCACAAAAAATGAGGTGGCGTCACTGCTCCGGGCGGCAGAACAGTATGAACCAGCAAAGCGCGGCCAGCCCACGACGAACCTTCCGAACTGTATGCGCTGTATCATGGCGATGCTGTATTGTACCGGGATGCGGGCGGGCGAAGTTTCCTGTCTTCTGGCATCTGAGGTTGACACTGATAACGGGATTATCCATATCAACCATGCAAAGAATGATAACCGTCGGATTGTTACAATGTCCCCTTCTCTTGTGGATGTCTGCAGGGATTATACCAGGCTCTCTAGCGGGCACCGTTCATCCGGCCTGTATTATTTCGACACAGGGGCGGAACTGAATGACGGACGGGTGCTGACAAAAACAATCTACAAGTATTTCCGGCGGTACCTCAAAATAGCCGGTATCGAGCATAAAGGCCGGGGCTGCGGCCCAAGGCTCCATGACCTGCGCGTGACTTTCGCCGTCCATTCCCTCCAGCGCCTTACGGAAAACGCCATAGATGTAAACGCATACCTTTACTATCTCCAGACATATATGGGGCATGCCTCGCTGCGTGAGACACAGGATTACCTCTGGCTTACGGGCGAATCATTCCGGCCCATTTTGGAACGGATGGAAAACTGCGCTCCCTTCATCCAGACGATTTTCGAGGAAAAGGAGCGTGACCCGGATTATGAATAAATCATTCACAGGAATTCTTTCAGACTATGTGCTGATACATGTCAAAGGCGAGGCTGGACAGTCAGGCGCAACGCTGCGGTCATACTACACGGCCATTGACCAATACACAGAATGGTACACAAGGACACACAAAACCAAACCTGAGGCAATGGACGCATCGTCATTTGCAAAAGACGACGTGCGCGCATTCCTGAACCATCTGGAAGATGACAACGGGGTGTCTGCCAGCACCCGCAACCTGCGCCGTGCGGGGATTGTGTCATTCCTTGAATTCGCAAGGCAGGTCAGTCCTGTATATACACAGGCTTATTTGGACGTGCGTTCCATAAAGGCAAAAAAAGCGCCTAAGCCTGAAAAGAGTTTCCTTACCATTGGAGAGTACAAAGCCATGCTCGAATGCATTGACATAACAAGGCGGAATGGCTTCAGTCACTATATCCTGGCCAGCATCCTTTATGATTCTGCCGCGCGTGTGGATGAGGCAGTGAACATGGACTTCGAACATTTTAACCTGTCCGCTGATGCCACGGTAACTATTTTGGGGAAAGGATCAAAATACCGTACCGTTTATCTTACCAGCCAAAGCGCAACGCTTATCCGTAAGGCAATGGAACGCTATGGCCGAAAAACAGGGCCTGTATTCCTGAATAAATCAGGTGGGCGGATCACAGATTCCGGCATAGATTATATTTTGAAAAAATATGCCGCCCTTGCAGCCGAAAAGGAACCAACATTAGGAAACAAAGCAGTTTCACCACATACCATGCGCAGGTCAAAGGCAACCCATATGCTCCTTAACGGTTCAAGCATTGCCACAATCCAGAGGTTCCTTGGTCATGAAAACATCCAGACGACCGAAGAATACCTGGACCTTGGCAGCGAAGCGATGATCCATGCGGTTGCGGAAGCAGAAAAAAGCCTGAAGGCACACGGGATAGGAAATGAGCCGATCACAACGAACTGGAAAGATCCAGATATCATGAACAGGCTCAAAAAGCTGGCAAAATAACGTTATCACCAGTAATAGGAACTACATACCAGTTACCATCAAGGCTTGCCGTTGGTAACTGGTGATAATTCTTATCAGGTGATAATGATCGATACATCACCCATATGGTGTTTGATCCTCGTTCCGAGAATGCGCTGGTTATAGCTGGTGCCGATTTCTTTCTTACAGTTATAGGTAATACGCTGTCCCAAGAAGGTGGCGATGTTGTCCGGCTTTACCGTAAAGATCGCCGTCCGGATAATCTCGTCATAAAGTGGTTCCAGGTCACCCGGCTGTTTGAACATGATGTCTGTTGCGCACTCGATCTGCTGGACAGTCCATGTGTAGCCGAGACCGAGTGTTTCAGGGGCTGGAGAGTAGCGTTTTGCGAAAGCATCCAAAACCTTATGGAGGTCTTCCGGGTTGATCCTGTCAGAGAGCTTTTGGGCGGCTTCCACATCTGAGATTTCCAGGAAAGCATTATCGTGCATGCGGTAAGTGATTTCTTTCTTCTGCAGTTTACTGGCAAGGAGATTGTGTCCATTCATATAGAACTGCAGACGGAAAGGCGCCCAGGTAGGGACACGGAGGTAACAGAGCCCAAGTTCTTTGTCAATGAAATAGAAGTAATAGTGGAGGCATTTGCTCTGGTTAAATTTAAGGAATGTCTTCCCCGTGGCCTTGTCATGCCATGGCTTATAAGTATTGCACTGTTCCATGGCAGAAAAGATGTGGACCAGCCCTTCGGTCTTTCCGGTTTTCTGGATGATTTCCTGAATCCGGTCATCCTTGCGGAAAGCACGCAGTTTACGGATGAACTCAATTTCAATGCTATTTTCATCTGCAATACGCTGGGCGTTTGTACGAACCTGTTCGGTAAGGGGCTGGGAGAAATTTGAAAAATCAAAAATACGGATGTTGTTGGCATTCAGGTAGCCGGTCATGCCTTCGGCATGGCTCCATCCGGGGATATATCCCTGGATGATCATACGGTCATAGCAAGTGATCGTACCATAAATCTTGTCAGCGTATTTATCCATAAGTAACATGAATACATCCTCCAATGTTTTCTTTATTGTACTTGAAACGTGGAGGAAATGCAAAAAAACTTTTCCGGTTTATCCGGGTTAGGGATATTTAGGGTTAAAGGTTCAGGTTCTTTCAGGTTCTATGTACCGGGAAATAACAGGTTTTCACAAGTTCCACACCCCCGGAAATATTAGGTTTTGTTAGGTTCTGCCGGCTGCTCTCTGCTCCCTTTTAGGGTGTAAGAAATGTGAGGATACAAGCCCCTTTTATGGTATCGGAAATGTCGGGTTACTTTTTTATGACTGCCGGAACTGCCGATTGCGCGCCGCCCTTTTAAGGTCTTGGGAATCTCGGCATACTCTTTTTATGGACTCCGATAACCCCGAATACTCTTTTAGGGGATGCGGAATCTGCAATATCTTTTTAAGGACTAAGAAAATAAAAGATACTGCTGCAGCTTGCCCCGGTGTCCTGCCGATCTGCTCCGGCACTCACCCTATATGGTGAATATTAGTATTTTTTAGTAATCTGCTTTTTAGGGTGTCCGATATGTCTTGATGCACATTCTTTTTTAGTGTAACTTTTTGTAACTTTTCTCCTGCGCGCGTATCGTGTCCACTAATTCAGTTTTGCCCGGAAAATCAAGGCTTTTCCCTTGCTCCTATACCGTGTCATTAAACTTCTTTTTTTGGTGTGCATTTCTGTGCATTTTTGCACTTTTCCTCTCGCACGTGTATCGTGTAAAGAAACTCTTTTTTTGCTCGAATTTTCTCGAACTTTCCTCCTGCGCATTATCGTATTACAAAACTCTTTTTTATTCCACTTTTCGCAACATTCAGCGAATAAAACTCTTTTTTGTGCGCATTTTATGTATTTTCCCCTCTGCTGCCTTTTGCTGAAAAATCAGGGAAAAACCGTTACAAAAACCTATACTCCCCAATCGCTTTTCAGGCGGTTCAGCATCTTCATTTCCTCGCTTGTGTCTTTATCCGGGTTGCTGTCCGGGTGAAATGCCTTTGATAATGTGCGGTAAAACTTTTTCAGCATGGCCTTGTCAACTTCATTGTAGTTACTGGCAGCAGTACCGCAATAACTACCGCCACTATATCCTCCGTAGTTACTACGGAAATTCTCATAATAACTACGGTACTGCTCCCGGCTCCTGCGCTCATATTCTTTTCTTGCCTTAAAATCTGCCTTAATCTTTTTCAGGTATTCAGGATTGCGCAATTTGCCGAACACATCATAGCAGCGGCTATAATATTCGCCATCCACGCCGTATTTTTCCCGGAACGCATCCACACGCTGATTATGCTCGTTAAGTATGCGCCGATTTTCCTCTTTTCTCTTGTGTTCCTCTGTCTGCTGAAACTCTGCAAGTACCCGGTCAACAATAGGCTGCCATTTCCCATAAATCAATTCATAAAGCGCATCTTCTGTAAGCCCCAGTATATCCGCTTTCGCTTTCAGCCCCCCAGTGATAAAATCTCCAATCCAACCGCCCCAGTCCACAATATCATAATACCCGACTGTACAAATTACGGTCTGTTTCTTCTTGACTTTCCCATTCTCCCGGTAACTCTCATGTACGCTTATGCGGTATGATTTCCTGATAGGGCGTTCAAACCGTTCACTGGCATAATGATAGCTGTATTTGGTATATCCTTCCCCATCCCATGTAATCTTTGTTTCATCCACTACAAAGCCCTTTGGCTCTCCTGCCGGAACTGTCTTTACTTCCACTTCCTGAATAACACAAAACATAATATTTCCTTTCCGTAGTTACTGCGCCACGTTACACAATAACCACATATCCCCTGCCGATAATTCCGCTGCGCCCCTGCCGCTGAATAGATGCACCCTCTTTTCAAATGCGGCCTACTGCCACTGGCTATTTCAATACCTCCCGGCAGAAATAGGAAAATGTGCTGTATATGAAATATCCGCTGTACTGGCTATCTATGAACTGCACATTGCATCCGAAACGGCTCTCCCACGTTTTCAGGCTTGACATAAAAGAAAGGGGCGTAAGCTGTGTATTATACTTGTGGGAAATGATAGAGGAATAGCCGCCCATATCCTCAACCATCAAATATATTTTCGCTCCGGCGTTCCTGGCTTTCAAAAATTCCGCTTCAAACTGCTGCCGTTTCTGTGCCAAGTTGCCGGATAATTCTTCTAAACTGGCTTTTCGTTCAATCACAATCGAATCATGGAAATATATATCTCCCTGCCCGGTTGCGGCAGAGGGCAGCAGAAAAGTATAATCCCCAAAATCCAGTTTTTCTTTTCGGTATGTAATCCCTTGCTTATCGAAATATGACAATATGTGTTCGTTCCGCTTTTCCCTCGTATCAATCAGAACAACCATTTGTTTTGTCAATTTCTTTATGCTCTCAATATCAAATTTGTATGACTTCACGCTATGCGCCCCTTTCTTTCAGTTCCTTATCCAGATTAGCGAAAAACCGCCGCCTGCAAGAATAAAAATCAGTCCTGCAAAATGGCGGCTTTTCTATCTCCCCCAGTTCCCACCGCACCGCCAGGGTGTCAAAAGACTTGCCCTGTCTGACAGATAGCAGAATCCACGGCGAAATAGCTTCAAGCCCTCTGCATGCCGCTTTCAGGATTTCAGGGGGATATATCCCGGTTCTGCATCCGCTTTGTAATTCTTCAAGCCGCTGCCGCTCAATGCCGTACTCCGCATAACTCCGGCGTTGCATTGTGTTTGTACCATTCCTGCGCTTTCTTCTTGACATTTCAAGCCCTCCAATCTTATGATTGTTATAGGCGTTCGGGGCTTGTCTGCATGGGCAGGCTCTTTTTTTTGGTGGCATTTTGCGGCATTCTCCGGCTGTAAGACTGCTGCCGGATAAAAGCAATATGGCAGCAGGGTTATCATTAATTTGAGGTGGAAATGCAGCTCTCATGGTGAGTCCTTTATTTTGTCCGCATACTCTTCCATAAGGCTGTAACATTCTTTCAGGCTTTCCTCATAGGTCTGCCGGATGCAGGCAATAATTTTATCAGCAAATTTTCCGTCAGGAATAGGAAACGCAACATCCCTTATTATCGCTTTAACTCCATTACCAGAATAATTCCGTTCATTGGGTATAATGTACTGGATTCTGATATTATCAATACACTCCACATCCTCCCTGCTGATTGCGTCCAGACTTTCCTCAATCCTTTTAATATTACCTGCAAGTTCTTCCATCTGCTGTACTATCTGCAATTTCTCTTTCATTGCGTCCGCTCCTTTGCTTTCCCATAAATGGGAATAATTGATTTCATTCGGTCCCTGGTGGATACATCCCACCGTAACGGCCAATCCGGCAAGTCAAAATACTCAATGTATGTATCATTCGACATTACAAGCACCATATCCGTATTATACGGATAGTAGAAGCTGTATTTCTTATCACAAATGACGTAAATCAAATTTCGCTCATTGCACCATTCTTCAAGCTTCGCCCTATCAAAACTGTATGGCTGATTCACATACACTATCTGGCTTGTCCTGACTTTCTTAAACAGTAGTCCGTGGTCATGCTCCGGCACGTTCTCCGGCTCCTTCCACCCATGCGGATAATAACAGCTATTCGCCACATTGTTATAACTATGCCTGCCATAAAGCAACCGCTCATAACTTCCGACACTTTCAGCCCTTGCCATCCGGTCAAAACCGAAATACGTTACAAAATCATCAAATAATTTAGTCCGCTCTTCCCATTCCGTTCTATTCCATTTCCTCATCCAATCCCAAGGAAAATACAGTTTCTCCCACTTCATTTCTGCTCCTTCTGCTTGATATATTCTGGATTGACATAGATGATTTCTGATGGTCTGCCGCCCTTTTGGGGATTTTGGGGATTTTGTCCCCCTAATCGTTCTTTGTTTACTCGAATATATCCATGCTCTATCAGACATTTAATGCCGGGCAACATGCCTTCCCTTATTTCCATGCCAGTCCTGCCTTTACACAATTTCTGTAAATCTCTCAATTTAATCTCCGCCAATCCCGTAGAATCAATACGTTTCATCAGGTATTTAGCATCCCTTACCTCCGGCGAATCCATAAGTCCCATAATGTTATAGGCTGCTTCTGCGTGTGCCTTAAAGTATCGCCCCATCTCTATGGCATTTTTCATTGTTTCACCGCTTATCTTGTGTTCCCCGGATTCCTCAATGTATTCCAGACAGTGTAAAGAAAGTGCTATCCGCATAGTAGTACCGTGCAATTTTCCAAGCCATGCCTTAAACTCTGGTGAAGCATCCCCCATCTCTTTTTCAATCTCATAAAAGAAAGATTCTGCAAGCCTGTCCGCTTCTTCGTCCAGTTCTATTATCTTTGGCTTGTCTGGAACGGGTATTGCAAAAAGCCGCTTCATAACGCCGATGTACTCCATTCTTTCCGTATCAGGAATTTTCATTACTCTATATCTCCTTTTCCCAATTGTTGACGGCGGTATGCTGTATAAAAATCTCGCATTCAATCCACGCCCAACAAATTCGCTGTTCTCCATAACTTCCTTGATTATGATAGGCTGCACATAAAGCAGCATTGTTATCAGGGGACTGTTAAGCGTCTGCCCTTTCCTGCCAAGCCTGTCCTGTGAAAACCTGTCCCCGGAATATGCTTTCAAAACAATATCTATAACTGTCTTATCGCTGTATCTCCCGGCAAGGATATTGAATATGCCGCCCTCTGTTGACATTATCCCTATACGCTCTTTGTTCTGCTCCAACAGCTTTCCAAGCACTTCCATAGTCACATCATCCACGGCAAGCCTGACCGGGGCAACCTCTTCCAGTTGGTTCAGTTCATTTTGGAATGTGTCTAAATCTCCCATGTCAAGGTACTTTTCATCACCCTTTTTCTTTCCGCTTTTTGATAAGCTGTTTATAGTGTTCCTTATCCTGTTTTCAAGGACTTCTTTCTTTGCCTTATATGTTGCAATCTCCGGGGCAAGCCTTTCATTTTCCTCTGCTTCATACTCGTATACTGGCTGCATAAGTACATTCATGGTAGGGCTTTTTCTCTCTGATGGTTCCGCTATGACAGCCATATAGAGGTTTGCCGTTTCCTCCCAATCTTCTGTTGGGCGCACATTATATTTTTTCTGTATCCCTAATGCTGATATCGCCATAACTGCAGGAGCAACCATTCCAGTGTTTACTTGCAGACTTTCACATAAAGATTTTGAAAATATTCTTGCTTTGCAGGGTAAAAGGTCAAGATTAAACAATGGTAGCTTATTTGCGGCACACTCTCCAAAATCCCCAAAATCGGCAAAATCAGAAGAATACGAAATCCCGTCACCACTGACTGCCCCAATAAAGCCTTGTCTTTCTCTATTCAATTCAGCATCTGCAATAAGCCCAATAGCTCTCTGTCGTTCTTCTGGTGTAAGTCCTGCATTATTCTCCATTTCCGTTTTTCATCACCTCCCATCTGCTTTTTCTGCCATTGCTTTTCGCATTCTTCTCTGTACCATGCCGCCACTTCTTTCATTTCTTCATCATGCTTTTTCTCGTACTCCGATACGGCTTTATTGTAATATTCCCTTGCCCTGCTGCACCCTGCATCATTCAGGGCTTTTATAGCTTCATCTGCAAAACCGGGGAAAGATATTTCGTAACCGTACACTTTCATGAAAAAAGCCTTATCCAGTATCATTTTTGGATGGATGCCTTGCAGCAGTTCCTCACGGCTCGCCATATTACGCCCCATATACCGTTTCGATATAATCAAAGAAAACCGACTTCTTGATACGGTAACTCTTTCCAATTTTACGCACCGCCCCGGCTTCATCAGCCAACCGCCGCACTGTACTGCTCCCTAAATTGGATTCTGCACAAGCCTGCTGCAATGTAATAAGTTCCCCATTCTGATTTCTGTTTTTTGCAAGATTCATTATGTTTATCTCCTTTCGTTTTTGTTTTGTAAAATATGTTGTTTTTCGTCTTGATATAAGTATATCCAAGTGCTATAATATATTAAATCAACATATAACATGGGTTTTAGATAAATTATATGTCTAAACAGTATTTTATATAGGAGTTTAACATGAATAGAATAAATTCAACTGAAAAAGAACTCAATGAAAAGATATTTGACACACTTGATAACTGGATGCGTGAAAACAAAATAAAAAATGATGCAGACATTCTAAAAAGAATAAGTGAAAAGTTTCCAGATTGTGGCATTGAACAGGGGCGCTTCTCTCTTTTGCGAAATTGCAAAGCACGCATCAAATTAGATGAAGCAATAATGATAGCTGAATGTTTAGGAATTTCCATTGACAGGTTACTGCAAAGAGATATTGAACCTCAAGATAATGATGATGACGATAACACCGCAGCGGATGTGTTAAAGCCAATTTTTGATTTGCATAAAATTATAGATTTTTCTTTCACAAAGCATAGGATACGGGAAGATGATGGAGAAATCAAAGATTTTACAGGAATTTATTTTGATAATTATATTG
Source organism: Lachnospiraceae bacterium (assembly GCA_910575255.1). GTDB lineage: Bacteria > Bacillota > Clostridia > Lachnospirales > Lachnospiraceae > Brotaphodocola. The sequence goes on from CAJTEM010000031.1 coordinate 50,700, forward strand.
TGGTTAAAAAGTTTCGAACATTTGTAGAATATTTTATAAATGACACACTGGAAAATTGGCAAAAAATTATTGATTCCATTTCTTCTTTGCCAAGGAGTGAACAGAAAAAAATATTGCAAGATTGGGAACGTTCCAAACTCGAAACTGCGCAAGATATATTTTTGGACTATCCTATGTATGAATATGATTTTGATACAGAAAAATATAAAAAGTCACTTCCTGAAAGCAGAAAAACACCCGATACCAATTAAGGCATTGAGCGTCACCACAAAGCCCCTCATGGCAGCAGTCATAAAGGGGCTTTAAATATATAAAAATGGGGTATTTATTGGGGTAAAATATCTTTCAGAGTAGCCATAAACCGCATAAATAAAGGCTTTTTAGGCAATCCGTCATTATACCAATAATATAATTTGTGGTTAATCACTCTCTGACAAAATCTGTCATATTAAAAGTCAAAAAATCCAAAACCACATTTTATAGGCGGTTTCGGATTTTTATAATCAAATGCTCACAATTCTGTTAAACCTTGACAAATCCAAGCCACTGTTCCACGGTCTCTACAGTGACCTGACATGCCTTTGCAATATCCTGTAGAGAAATCCCCATTTCATGCAGTCTTTGAGCTGTTCCTATTTTGGCTTTTTCGAATGCTTCCTTTTCCCTGCTTTCCACATAAGTCTTTAAAATATATTCCTCATTAAACAATGTCATCATAATATCCACAACCTCCTTTTCACGCCCTGACAAATACTCGCTCAGTACATTCTGATCCTTGCAGATACGAATCGTTTCCAGAACCGCTTCTCTGGTCCTTCCATGCAGTTTCACCTGTTCATTATATATCTTTGTAAAGGCTACATACTGATTTATGATATCTCCCTCTTTCCCATCATAGATCATTTTGACTTTTACATCAAGCACACTGTCATCCCCGCCAAAAAACTCCTTCGACAGATACAGATACTCCGGCCTCGTCTTTCTGTTTCCTGTGTAAATGACATACATTTCCGGTTTTGGAAGCTCCAGTTTTTTACTCCCATACACATTTTGTTTTGTGCTCTCAAAATACTCCTGATAAGTCTGGGCAAGATATAACAGACAGCGTACCACGATATTGATGCTCCAGCTCGATTGCTGCTCTACCAGAATGACGATCTTTTCCCCGATCTGAAAACCCACATCATTATAATACTGGTCCAGCAGTACATTTGTGATCGTCACATTTTTGATGCTGTCCTCCGTTGCCTCATGGTCTTCCGGATGCAGCGCCTGATATAACTGCAGAAGATATTTCGGCTCCCGGAAGAGTGAAGTGAACACGCTGTCCTTTGCGGTATATTTTGCCACCTGTTCCGACCTCTTTTCAGCATCAGATGATATAGTTTTTACTTCCTGATCCATTCTATGCAGACATCTCTATCCTATTGTTTCCATTTTTGTCTATCCTATTTGCAACGCAGTCTTTCTTATTTCCTATCTTACCATAAATTTGTTCAATATTCAATGCTATGCAAGGCGTGAAACCCCTTGATTTTACGGTATTTCAATATATAATGCTCTGTTGGAATCCATAGGATTTCAGGAGTATTTGTAACAAATTCGCAACACTAAAAAGCGCTTATTTTGTCAATTCACCCAGCCGAGAAAGGGCAATAATAAACCATTCCCGATCCGGGGCAGAACAAGCCCAGTGTGTGAAATACCGCCATTGTGAAAAGACGGCGTTCCCCAATATCTGAACATCCCATACCCGGTTGATATTCCTTTCCAGTGCGGCAGCACATGAAAACGCATCCGAACCATAAGCAGCTTTGAAGGATTCCCCGCAATCCATTCCAAAGCCCAATGAAATACAACCGCTGGCAAACCCTTCTTCCAGTTCGCCGTCTGGCGTTTCCCGGTCTTGGTATTTTTCCAGCCAATGGATTGCAAAATCATGTATTTTTTCCTTATCCACGCTCACGCACCCCCTTCCATTGTCCCCATTCTATCACGTTTTTTTGTGCGCCACAACTCATATAAGCCCCATATAGCCATTGAAACACATTTCTTGATAGAGGGATAGGCCAAAGAGAAAAGCCGCCTAAAACGGCGGCATATTCAAGCCCAACTTTCAAACAATCCTAACATGATTTCCTGATGCGTTGCATATACAGCCGGAACGCCACTGGAAGCGTATTCCGTTGTTGTCCCGTTTTGGGTTACTGTGATCTTGCTCCCCGGATTGATTGTTACATCAGGGGAAATAAACAGCTTGACCGCTTGTGAAATAGTGGCGGCGATTTCTGTTTGGATCGCCGTTGTGACAGTTTCAAAGGACAGCTTACAAGGCTGGTTCTCCAAAACAACGACTTCCTGATAATCTGTAAAATGTGTTCTGGGATCTTCTACTTCCTGATACTCCGTTATGGTTGCAACACCCACCCGTATAGCCCCGTTCAATGGCTTTCCGTGCGGCTTTCTGTGCTGCCTGAATTGCTTTACTCATATGATATACCTTCCTTCTCCAAAATGTCCTTATTCACCATTTCAAACGCTTTCAGGGCTTTTCCGTGCATCTCTATCATATAGCGGTATGACTTCCCTATATCCTTTCCAATGGCATCCAGCCCCCTGCATTGGATATACCTTCCAAAGAGGGCTTGCATATGTGCCGCACTGTCAAGCCCGTGGATCATGTTTATAATCTCATGCCGCTTGTAGGCAATATCCACCATATCATTTTGAATCTCCGCTTCCAGATCCACGATTTTCCCCACCATGTCCCCGATCCGGTCTGCCGGGCTGCTGGCCTGAACCTTTGCCGGGTTCATCCGTGCCGAAGATACACTGGTGATTGCATGGCGGTATTCTTTAACCCTATCCCGTTTATGTTCAATCATTGTTTGAAGTCTTTGAACTTCTGAAAGATATTCCTTTGCGGTCATTTGCCCCACCTTTCCAAAAATGCCCCGACAATCAGAGGATAGAAAGCCGGGGCATCTTTATCAAATTTTTATTTGCTGGCTGCTGGCTGTTCCTGATAATACAATGCCTTGACCTTGTTATCCAGAACAAAGGCATCATAAGCAATGCGCCCTTCCACCAGTGATCCGCTGATACCGGGCGGGTCCTCATGGATTTTGTAATCTTCCAGTTTGGTAGGCGCAACCGTGGCGCACGGATGGGCGATCATGAAGCCGAAGTTCTTGGGAAGACGGTTAGCGGGCACTTTGATAACCATAGCCCCGTCAAGGTTGGAAATAACGCCTTTCAGCCTTAAATCATTGCCTATATCGGTTTCCATTGTAATATCCTTGCACTGCTTCATCAGTACATACACATCAGGCGTAACAACGATAATACGCCCCGTTTCCGGCACTTCCTCATTGTCAAGGGCATTGTTGCCCGCAAGGATTTCAAGATAGATATTCTCTTTGGTAAGTGCCTTTGCAGCGGGTTTCTGTCCGGCATTGGTACACATTACGCCGTATGTGTAAGTGTCCACTTCCGGGATCACCACTTCCCTGACCTGCCTTTCCAAAGCAGAAGCAGCCTGCAAGTTCTGCGCTGTTTCGTCCGTGTCCAGCTTGTCAATGACGAAAGTGAAGGAACGGTCTTTCTTCAAAGTGAACTCTTCCGTGGTTGCATCCAGGTCTTTCACCTCGCCGTACCGGGAACCCGTCATTCCTTCCGGGGTGTTCCGCTTATAGTCGTTCATCTGGGAAGTGCTGACCTTATACACCTTTACAGTGTGCGCCCCCGTCCAGTCGAAGTCCTGATTGGTCAGGAGTGATTTCTTGCTTTCCGTGCTGAATTTTTCATCAACATACGGTAGAAATTTTGTCGCTAAATTGATAGCCATGTTTTACGCTTCCTTTCTGTCAGGTGCGAAGCCCCATAGCCTTTCTGATTTCCAGATCACCAGCCGCCCCGGCATCCGGCACTTTGCCGCTTGCCCCCGGCTGGAAGCCCTTGAACCTTATATTGCTTGTGGCTTTCGCCTTATACTCATTGAATATTTTTTCTACTGTTGCAATGCTCTTTTCCATTGTTTCCTTGTCGGTGCAGTTGAGAGCATCAAAAAGCTGCACGGGCAAGCCCTTTTCTGATAACAGTTCCTTTGCGGTCATGTGTAGCTCCCGCCGCGCAAGTTCCTGTTCCCTTTTCGCAAGATCAGCTTCGCCGCTGTTCTTTGCCTTCTCTTTGGCAAGGCGTTCCCCAACAATGCGGTTCACGTCCTCCTGCGTGAAAGTCTTTTCCCCCGCTCCCTGATTGGCTGCCGGGTCCGTGTTCTGATTCTGGTTGATGTTGTTATCTTCCATAGCCTGAAAATCTCCCTTCTTTTTACGCCCGAAGTGGGCTATTCCAAATGAAAAAGGCATGAGCAACAACCAGCCGTCAGGCTGATCATTTCCCATGCCTTGAAACCAAGACTAACCCCATAGGGCGGTACTCATGCCGTATTTCATTCTATTGTCTATCCTACTACATATAGGGGGTATTGTCAATATACATCTTTTATCTTGCGTAACCTTAGGTTTTCTTAGGCTTCGGCACTGTCAAAACCGTATGCAGAAAACCGTCCTTTGCGGCGGTTTCTTTCACTACGGCATCAGAAAACAGACGCTTCACCGCCCATTCCAGGAGCCGCTTCTTCTCCCTCTCATCCTCTGTATATGCAACCCTGATTTTCAATCCATCACCGCCTTTTTGAAAGTTTATTTTCAAAATTCAATTTCGTTAAACATTTCTTTGAACTCTAGTTTTCACTAGTTCTCCCGTGCGTGTAACCATGTCCCCTTATTCCCTCACGCGCGTAACCGTGTCAACAAATGTTAAGTTTTGATAAGTCCTGACGCTCATATAAGCCCATATAGCCGTTTTAAATAGGGGGGCTTGATAAATACGCCGCCGCATGATAAACTTGCCTTGCTGGGGCTGTGTGTTTATCATGCGGCTTGTCCCTTGCTTGCTCCCTGACCGGATCAGGCAAGGGGCTTTTCATTTTCCAGAAGGGAATCACACCTTGCGATCAGTCCCGCATACTGGGAGTAACTTTCAAAGTGGATGGCAACGCCCAGCCCCAATGAACGGAGGAAATTATTGCAGTTATGTATCTGGAAGCCGTTTGACAGAGGGAAGATATAATATTCCGCTTCGGTTTCCGCTATCATACATGGTTCATTGTCCACATTCCCCCATATGCCAAGGGAACGTATTTCCGTGACGCTGACTTCCGGCATCTCCATACCTACAAATATCTGTCCTATCATACCTATAAACCGTCCTTTCTTTGAATTACAATCCTAAAAACGCCTTGATGAAATGATATAACCGCCTGATTTGGGTTTCTGATGCCCCATCTAATAATGCAATAATCTGTTCTTTCATGCGTTCTCCTTTCTCATACCTGAAAATCTATATTTTTAATTGTCTGTTCCAGTGATTCAACGCTTGTAACCACATCTTCCAGCTTTTCCACCAGACCAGGAAGCGAAGCAATGCAGCACTCGCCATTTTTGAACCAAGCACAATCTACCGTGCAATCTTCCCTTGTCAACGGGCATTTTGCCATTTAATCACCTTCTTTCTCTTTGGGGGTATGTGGGGTAGGTGTAATTATGCTATGTATATAGACTTACATTTTATAAGTTGGTTACAAGTAACTACTTTTTATGAAAATGTATTTTATTCACATACCCCATGTACCCCAGTTATCAATTTTTCCTGATTCAATACGGTTTTCTAGGGGGGTATGTAGCCCATTTTTCACCTACCCCTACACCTACCCCACATACCCCCTATTCTTTATTCCTGAATCTGTCAGTCCCCTCTATCGCAGGGGGAACAAACCATTTTCGTATTCCATGCCGCTTTCCGGGACGCATTAAAGGAAAATCTTTTGCTATCTTTGCCAATGCCGTCCCTATTGTCTTTGCATCATACCTCATAACATCAGCAAATTCAGGTAAATTCTTTAATGCGGAGGGCTGCACCCAGAACCATTCTGATTCAGGGGCTTCAAAGTCCAGCCTTAACCGAAGTTCATCTTCTGCCGGGAGCATTTCCATGACGGACTTGTTTCTTTCTTCCAGTTCTGCAAGTTCATCTTCCGACAGTCGAAAACACTGTGGGTTTTCCGTGTTCGCCCGGTAACACTGCGCCCAAAACTGGCTTAAATTTTCAGGTGTCACAAATTCATCCAGATTAATCTTTCCGGGGATATGTACCACCCACCAACGGCGGGAACCCGTTTCATCATTCAGGAATTCCGCTTTGTTTGTAGTCCCGCAGATGGAAGTTGTCCTTGCCTTTGTCACTGGTTCCCTTGCGTATGGCTTGCGGATTTTATCCTTTTCAGCGGTCATAAAGGACTTTAGATCAGACCGCCGCTCCGTGAATGTGCGATCAATCTCCCCAATCTCTGTTATCCATGCCGAAAGCGTTTCAATCAGTGTATCCTTGTTTTTAGTTGACATTGGTTTATCAAGGCTTGTGAACCAAAGTGGATTGACCGCCATTCTGCGGAAAAAACGTGTTTTCCCTATCCCTTCATCACCTTGCAAAATCAATACCCCTTCCGGCTGGATCGGTTCTTCCAGTGTATTGAACGGGAGTGCCGCCGACTGGTAAAACCATTTTTTGATTAAACTTTGTTCAAAATCGCTTTGAACTCCCAAAACTTCAAACAGTTCCGGGAAACGGTCTTTCCCGTCCCACCCTACACCCTGCAAGTAATTTTTCACGGGATTGTATGAGTTTTTATCAGCTTCCAGAGAAATCAAGTCAACTGTCTGCTGCTTGCCGATATTTTTCAACCCGGTATATTTCCGATAGGCATATTGTAAAGCCGTGGGCATCTGGTTTTGAATGTCCCTTATGTTCTGAAATTCCAGTTCGTCCGGGATATTCCCAAATTCGACAATGTTCAGAAGTTCGTTGTACTGAATGAACATCCCCTTTTCGGTCAATAGCCGTTTGAAGGTTTCCGGGCTTACCTCTTTCCTTTGGATGGTCTTTTCCGCTTCCTGCAATTTTTTCAATGTGCTTTCGTTCAGAATCTCCGCTTCCAGCGTCTTATCTGGTATTGGATTTTCAAACACATATCCGTTCATCACCCGGACAATCTGGAAAGCCTGATCCCCGGTGAAGCCTTTGTTCACCAAATGGAATAGATACGCCCCTAGTTTTTGTGTCCTCTCACCTTCCGGGAACTCTACTTTGAATTTGGCATTGTCCATTTGTAATGGGTACAGAAACGGCGGCAGTTCGTCTATATCCTCATTGGTTATCGAACCCTTGAAAAATTTCCGCTCTACGCCGTTGATTTTCAGCGGTATATGATCATCTGAAGCCGGGAACTTCCATTCACACTTGATACCCAAAGGGCATATCCAGCGCGGCCCCCGGTTCTTTTGCTCCATCCATTCAGGGACACGGAAAAATAAATGCTTCCCGTGTTCCGTGGCTATGCCATTGTAACGGATTCCCAGAGAATCCAGTATTGCAACTATGGCATCACTCCGGGGCTTGCCATGAATCGGTTCTTCAATTTCCCCGGTCTTATGGCTGAAATCATCAATATCCACTTTCAGGAACTCCGGGCTATAGGAAGCCCCATAGCTGATCCAGTTCTTCCGGGGCTTATCCGAATACTGCCGTTTTTCCTTTGTGGCGGCTGGATGCTTCCCGTTGAACTCAACATATTTTGGTTTCATATTTCTTTTTTCTTCACCACCTTCCTTTCCGGCATAGCAGCCCTTTTATAAAAATTGTCTATTGTCAGCACCTTGTAAAACTTTGGGAAGGTCTTGCCCTATCAGGTTTCGCCCTAAAGCCTGAAAACTTGCTATCCAACAAAGGGATTTTTCAAGCGTTCTTTCCCTTGAACCGCTTCCCCATTTTCTCATTAAAAACCGGGCGAAAACTTGTTGACCGACACACAATAGACAATTCTTATAAAAAGACTGCTACTTAATTCTGCTTTTCGGAATCCCTATTTGCCATCATCAGCCGTTGCAGCGGCATCACAGATAATAGCGGTTACATCCACACCTAACGCAAGTGCAATTTTACCAGCCGTTTTAGGTTTTACTTCCATCCCCCGGCGAATCCGAAGAAACGTTTGAGGGGAAGTTCCGTTTCTTAAATCCCTTTCGGACATACACGCCCGCGCAAGATGCAATTCAAGTTTCTTTGGATCAATAAGCATTTCCTCACCTTCCCTATTTAGTCAAGTCTTTTTTCCTTATTTTTCAAGGAATTTTTAGTTTCATATCTCAGATGAATGAGCCGGGAAGATGGACATCTCTCTGTATCTGGTACGAAAATAGAG
>CAJTEM010000032.1 GCA_910575255.1 Lachnospiraceae bacterium
ACTCAAAATACCAAGAAAAATACAACAGTTTTATACATTTCAGAAATACCCTGAACACCGCTATTCATGCGGTTTTCAGGGCATTTTTTACACAATCCCTTGCAAAATTCAGGTTACTATTAATCAATGCTATTTGCAACCAATTTTTTCTATAATATTGCGTTTGCTGCATTTTGCTGCATTGTGTTTACTGTGCCATAAAACCCTCTCAGTCCCGGCAACCATACAGCCACCGTTTTCCAAACATGATATCATACTGAATAAACCGGTATAAATCCAGGTCAGGATTCCCATCCACATTGATAAATTCTTTATGGACAACCGGATACTGCTCTCTAAGCGCATACAGATAGTCAAAATAGCTGCTGTGAGTGATTCCGGAATCATGAAGAATTTGTACAGCAATCTGGTTGGGGGTAATGTATTCCGGATCAACATGGATTTCTTTGTAATTGGAATACATGGCAAACCCCGTCATATATTTTTGATAAGTGTCATTGGTGTAGCTTAAAAGCCCCAGTGCATCAATCGGAGGAAGATGATCACCGAATACATACAACAAGGTGGGCCGATCTGTTTGATTCATGTAGTCAATAATCTTTTTTACCATTTTATCTGTATTCAGGTAGGATTGTGCCTGCTGCTCCAACTCTTTGCGATCCTTTTCCGGAATTCCAGATGCCTGCAGCTTTACTTCTGTCTCTGGGTATTTCTCCAATGTCACATAATGTTCTTCCATTGTCATCGCAAAAATAAATTGCGGAGTGTCCTCTGCGCTTAATTCCTGAATAATCCGATCTCCAAACGCATCATCTTTTAACCAGCCATTTTCTGTTGTATTTTCTTTGGTAAGCTCAAAATCAGCAAGAGCCAAATAGTCCTGAAAGCCTAAAGCCGGATAAACAATCGTCCGGTTATAAAAAGCAGGAAGATCCGGGTGCATTGCCTTTGTTATATATCCATTGTTGTTGAATTCCTGTACAATAGAGGGAAATTCCATTTCCGGATTATTGAAATACGTTGTATAAGGTGTAAGTGCGTTTGGTAAAAAGGCTAAGGATAATCCGGTCAATGCTTCGAACTCGATTGCAGAGGTATAGCCTCCAAAACGTGGGGAGAGGAGTTTGGCTGGGGAATACTTTCTCATTGTTTGGCCTATGTCCTCGCTAAGGGAAAGCCCGTCCACATTATTCAAATCGAAATAGGATTCTGCCAGGATCAGGATAACGTCCGGTTTTTCCTGAGATAGCGGCATGATATCCAGATTTTTAAATTCTTTTTTTAGCTGAAGGGCATACTCCGGTGTGTAATTATCGGGTTTTTTAATGATGGCATTCTTTAAATTTTGTAAATTCAAAAATTGATTCATTATCAGGCCATTGTATTGGACATTTACTTTTTCGTTTTCCCAGGTTCTGGCATAGATATCCAGCGGTCGGAAGTCACCATGAAAAAGCATATACAGCATGGCAGTCAAGGCTGCTATGGAAATAGCAGCAATCGGAGGAGACGGAGCCGGCCGGAGCAGACGAGATATTATCTTCCGATACTTAATCAGCAAAAGGATAAGGGTTATAAACAGGAGAATCATCAATATCAGCATTTTCGCTGTCAAAAACTCCCGGCCAATCAGAAACATTTCCTTTATTTGAAGTAAATCAAACCATGAGAAAAAAGTATCATGGTATCTTAACTTCAAAAAATTGCTGAAAAACAGGAAAGCGATGGTGAGGGCGGATAAAAGAAGGCCTAAGCCACGGCCAAACAATCCCCAAAGGCAGGTCAACATAAATAATAAAAAGTAGAGGTTCAGAATGTGAACCGGATTTGAAAAGAATTTTATAATAAGGTCTGAAAGCGGTAGCTGACTGTGGAATCCCATCCTTGAAAAAACACGGATAAAAGTAATCAATATTAAAAAGCCTGTTAAGAAGAAAACTTCTGGAAATTTACCATAATATGGGAAATGGGTTTTCCTTGCGTCTGATTGATTTCTATTCCTGCAAAATAATGCAAGAACTTCTAAATTTAAGAACCAAAACAATAATATATGGAAAGAAATAAATAAGCGTTTTTGCGCAATATTATAATTTTTTAATTCTTGTATCTGAAAAGTATTTATTCCAATCAAAAAAATCAAGAGGCATATGGTTATAAAAATACTAACCATTTTATATTTGCCCTGTTCCGGCAAACATGTGGTTGAGGACATTCCCATTATAGCGAAGGGCAGAATGAACAGTAAAACCAGAAAAAAGTAGTTTAAATAGGAAAATCCAATAAAAATGACAGAAAATATCAGCATAAATAAAGGCATTGCTCTCTTACACTTCCATTTTTTTCGCCAGATGTAACCAAGTGGTTTATCTGATATACAGGAGGGCGGGAAGGCGTGGATTTTACTTGCCATCAAGTAGGTTAAGTATGGGAGCATACCAAATAAAACAGTATTTATGAGCATTTGTTTATCTTTCCTTTTGTTCTAAATCTTTTTGTATCTGAATTAGAAACAATTCATATAGCTGCCGATGTTTCTTTATTATGATATCCAATATTACGCCACATGTCCAAAGGAGAATCCCAAAGATTGCCACAAACCCGGAAACAATGACTGTAGGGAACCTCGGCACTTTTCCGGTTTGAATATATTCTAATAAAACTGGGAGAAAAAACATCAATGCCACCCCCCCCAGTAAGGCAGCGATTATACTGAAAAATGCAAACGGTTTATATTCCCGAAATAATGCTGCAATAGTCTTTAAAACCCTGATTCCATCAGAAACTGTGTCAAGTTTGGATTCACTTCCAATAGGACGATCTCTGTATCCTACCGGAATTTCTTCTATAAGAAAATTTTTATCCAGTGCGTGAATTGTCATTTCTGTTTCGATTTCAAAACCTTTTGAAAGAACGGGGAATGATTTTGCAAACAAGGGGCTAAATGCCCGGTATCCCGTCATCATATCACTGACATTACTGTGGAACAGGAAATTAATTAAAAACCTGACCAACCGATTTCCTGTATTATGGAACCTTCTTTTATTTTCTATAAAATATGTAGAGGAGAGCCTGTCTCCAATTACCATATCCACACCTTTATCCAAAACCAGTTCAACTAATTTCACAGCTTCTTCTGCCGGATAGGTGTCATCTCCGTCCACCATAAGATAACAATCCGCCTTAATATCCCGAAACATGCTGCGGATCACATTTCCCTTTCCCTGACGGTATTCATGGCGCACGATTGCACCCGCTTCTTTTGCAATTTCAGCAGTATTATCTGTTGAATTATTGTCATAGACGTAAATATTCGCTTCAGGTAAAACGTCTTTAAAATCTTTAATTACCTTTCCTATTGTTTTGCTCTCATTATAGCAAGGCACTAATATTGCTATTTTATCCATTTTCTTCTTTTGGCCTTTCATAGTTTTTATCAGACAATATCATAGTCAGTAAAATTGGAATACATACAATATACGGAAACGCATATCGAATTAAGACGCATGGGCCAGCCAAAAGCGTCAATATGAAAAATCCAATTAATGTGAATGTTACAATGCCCCTTCGCCCCATATCTAAAACATAGGTAAAAAGAAGCAAAATCATCCAGAAATATGTCGCGGGAGAACACAATAATCTTAGTATAAATAATTCTTGATATTTATTTGTTGTGTATAGATATTCATAAAGCTTTTCTAATGCTGAAAAACGGGAAACATGTATTACGCCAAATCCATCTTTTGTATCTGTCAGTAAATACCCTTGCCTTGATTCCGCTGTTGTCCCATAAATGGCCGCGTGTGTTTTATCTCCAATGTAAAAATATCCCAAATTATGCTGTAGAAAAGCCTGAAAATAATCCAAAGGATATTTTTGAAATAGTCTTATGTAACAGGAGAAGAGCTTTCTTAGATTCTGATTACCTGTAGCACTTCCCTTTACCGGATCGGACAAATGCGGATTATAATTCTCAACAGTCGGTATGATTTCTAATATCTCTGACAGTTCCTCATTTGACAGTTCTTCTTTTTTTGCATGATAAACGTAAGAGATCTGCTGATATGGCAAACTTAGCGCTTCATTTCCGGAACCTTTTCCTGCAGATAACGTAAAGGAGAGTCCTTCGGAAATGATAAGAGCCAAAATGATCCCCGTCAATGTACTCCATAAATATTTGAAATTTTTCCTTTTAATCACTAATATCCCTGTCCCGATTCCAAAAGACATTACAACCGCGAATATTCCATTGTTTCGGAATAAAATTACCCCTATAACTGAAATGATGTATAAACCAATATTTCCGACAGTATTATAATGAGGCGGATACTTTTCCCAATAAAAAAGGCAAACGCAAAGTATTCCCATAAATCCCGTAAAAAAAACATCTTTAGTCATAGAAATAGATAAAACGGAAAAATAGGGCAGCAGGGAGGATAAGGCAAGCAGAACTCTACGTATTTTTACATTTACCCCTATTGTGTAGAGAAATAAATGGATGTAAGAAACCATCATTGTAAAAAGAAACATCTGCATAGCCGATGCACAAGCAATCCCTACTGTGTAATTGTTGCATTTTTCACCAACAATATAATAGAAAAATTGCAAATAAAGAGTATGTATCAAAGGATGGTGACGGTAATAGCCTCCTGTTGACTGGGAAATTTGCCATGCCACATCATAAGCAAACAAACCAGGATAATATGCCAAAAGCACAGGTATATAAGCAAGGTTCATACAGACAACACAAATCAAAAAATATATATATTTTTGTTTTAGTGTTATCTCTGATTCAAATGATGAGGATAATGGATAACTTATCAAATATTTACGTAATCTAAGATATATTTCTCCAACTATCGGGCTAAAAAAAATTGTGTTCAAAATAACAAAGAGAACATTATCAAAACTAGCAGTTAAATGGCTTTCCAGATATTTCCCTAAAAGATTAATAAAACAGAATGGGATTCCAAAGGCTAAAGCAATCGTGGTATCTCTTTTATTTTTAAAAAGTTCAAACATTATTTTATTTATTCTTTCTCCAGATAATAGAACCATCACTGATCTGATGATAGTTTCCCAAAATATAATCATTAAGCTTCATAAAATAGGAAGTCCTTCCCCAAACTGCTTGATCTGGATTCCAGACAACAATATTGGGTGACGTTCTTTGCAAATCCTCGATATTCCAGTCTTCATACCAATCCATATACCAAGGCAGGCAATAAACTGCTCTGTTTATTGGATAAATTCCCTTTGTCAGAAGATAAATGGAATCATTACACCCTGCATCAATAAAAATATCTTCCCCCGGATCGGTTAGTGATAGAATCAGGGAATCGTTATAATTTACAGTCTCCTGCTCTATTGTGAAATTTGCTGTGACAGCTGAAACGTATGGTTCTGCTATCAGGCATAAGCCTGCAGCAAGCAAAATGCTTTGTATCCCCTTTTTGAAATGAAAGAGTTGATATTCCTTTGCTGGAAATATGATATTCCATGTAATTAACATTCCCCAAAATGCCAGACTATGGGATCCTTGCGCCCCTCTTGCCGCTCCGGCACATATCATTAACGTCAATATCAAGAAAAATATAATAAGATTCTTTTCTTCCAGAACTTTTTTCACGGCAAATACGATGTAAACAGTCACGGATAAAATGGCTATAACTGTATAGGATGATATTCCTGTATTTCCGCCAATGGACATCAAACCTGAAACATACTGGTTAAGCACAGCGGCGAGGCCAGAAAGAAATGGTTCAAACACACTTCTTCCCATACCTTGGTATTTAACATATATTTCCCGATTAAATAAATACATTTGTCTGTAGCATTCATATAAAGAATGGTTTAATCCAAAATATATAACTCCGGCAATTAGCGGAATACTCCCTATACAGATTAGTGGAATATATCTGGGCAATATTCTATTTACAGGCAAGGATTGTCTGCGCCATATCCCCCATTCTATGCACAAAAATCCGATTACAATAAAAAACAGGCAATAAACACTCAGAAATGAAGAACCAAATGCCATCCATACACCGGAAGATATTATGAGACATCTTTTTACACCTACTAATTTCTTCCCATCTTTGCAATAATAAATAAACTCTAAAAGGAGCAGGATCATCGCCATCTCCTGAATTACATCTGATAAAATCATGATTGAAAATGATCCAAACATTGATTTTGTACAGAGAATTATCGCAACTGGTAAGACAGCCATAGTTCTTTTGCCAAAACTTTGATGATAACGAGCATACATAAGCGCCCAAACAATGCCCAAAAGAATATAGAACATCACTCGCATCTGTTCTACGCTATTCGCTCCAAACAAGGCGAAGATACTGCAAAGATAATATGCCACAGGAGGATGCTGTACTACATAGTCCCGGTACAATACGCCGCCTTGTGCAATTATCATTCCGCCCCTGATATTATCAGTTTCATCGATAAAAACCCCAGTTGTTTTCGTTGAAGCGAAAGGAATGCATATTAAAAACACTATAACACCAACCAAAACAGAGCAGATTATCGTGTCCTGGTACCACCAAATCCCCTTATCCTGTAAAAAAGATCCTCGCAGCAAGATAAAAGCTGTAATTACTAATATAATAAAATAGACGCAAAACCAAAAGGGTTCCTGATTACTCCCATTTATGCACATACATAAAATTCCAGAATCTCTGTTTCCATTTATATAAAGCTGCGCACTGTCAGAAAAAGAATTTGTACGGTATCCTTTGTAAAAGGCTATTTTATTCCCTTCATCTACGTTCAATGCGCGAATTGACAATCTATAAATAGCGCCGCGCTTTACAATGATGCGTTTTCCGAATTTGATAACATAGTAGTCATTATCTTTTGCGTCGTAGAAGCCAAATATTTTAGATGTGATGATAGTTCCGTCTTCATTAGATAAAGTCAGTTCCCAACTTGAATTGCTGTCTCTCTGATAATTTCCTACCTGAAATGCAACCGAGTCTAAAATTTCATAAGGCATCTGGAATTGTTCTTCTATTACAGTCTCTTTTGTATTCACACAGATTATATCGTCTGATGAATTTGTTAAATACGCAGTTTCCAGATAAGAGAATTTAGTTGACAGTACCATATATCCTATAACCAACATTATGATCAAACCCAACACTGTAATGATTCTTTTGCTTTTTGAATATTTGAACATCATATACTCCTATGTAAATTATGATTTTTTAAAAATGATGAGTTTGCTAGCAATAAAATTTAATGCAATAATCAGAATGTTAGTAAAGGCTTTCATAAAAATATCATTGATCCCCAGAATATCAACAAATATCCACATACAAAGCCAATCGATAACCCCTGTTGCAAGCCGACACAAAAAGAAAGACATAATCTCCTGGCATCTGCTTGTAATATCCTTTGCTTTGCTGTGAAATACCCATTTGCGGTTGGTCAAATAAGCAAACAGAACAGCTGTTATCCATGCAATTATTGTACTTTGTAACGTGCTCATTCCCATACGGTGAGCCATGATCCAAAAAACAATAATATTAACAAGTGTGGTACATACTCCGAAAATTATATAAAATACAATATCTTTATAGATTCCCCCCAATTTATTTACTTTTGCCATCTGTGCATATCCTTCCTGAATTTCCAAAAGTCGCCAAGAGCATTCCATCCTATCTTTATAATTCGGGGAATGTTAATAGAATTCACACCGCCTTGTCTTGGTTTAAATGAAATTTCTTCGAACTTGATTTTATCTTTGTAATATGTAAAGTAAGTTGTCATCATAATATTGGGAAGATTATAATCCTGCGGCATTCGGGACAGGTACTTATTTACACAAATGGATTTCATTAAACGAAAAGGTGCATTTGCATCCGGAACTTTTACACCAAAAAAAAGTTGTATTAACACACATACAATTTTTTCTACAAAGGCCCTTGATTTACCATCCCCTCTTACAGTCCGGTTTCCTAATATAGCATCATATTCTTTTCTCTGATTCCAAAATCCATTAAACTCCTGGGGATCCGTTTGTCCGTCGGAATCTGTCTGAAAAATATAATCGGCGCCTGATTCTATAGCATACTTATATAATGCAATAACTTTCGGTCCGTGTTGACGCCCAGTGTCTGATAGAATGACCAATTTGGGGTGGCTTTTTTGTAAATCAAGTAGTATATCATGAGTTTTATCCTGGCTTCCGCTGTCTGCAACAACAAGGCGAGAATTCTCTGACTTTCCGCTCAATAATGGATACCATGCCCGAATCACCCCCCCTATATTAGATTCTTCATTATATGCAGGCATTACAATATATACCGACTCCATTTTCTATGCTCCTGTTCATATGTAATATTTTTTTGCCACTATTCCACCGTCCGGCGTTTTTCGTTATATCCGTTTTCGATATAATGCAAATAGTACTGAATATAATCATCTTTGTATTTTTGCCGGACATCCGGATTGTATTTTTCATATGCGAATATATTAAAAGTGGATTTTGCTATTCTTTTTTCCCTCATACCATATTGGATAAAATGTGTTAATAGCGCATGAGGATCGCGGCCAATCTTATCTTTAATATCAGGATTCATATTGCAGTAATCTTCAGCATTAAAAACAAGAGACCAGTAATGATAATCTTTTTTATGTAATCTTTTTATCTGATGATATTCATCTCTTTGCTTTTTCTTGTTGTGCAGGTAAAATGAAGCTTTTATCATTTGCCGGGTGAAAAAAAATTTCTGAGCAATTTCAAATTCGCACACTTGGCTGTTAAAGGATTTTTTCAGGTTGGTAAGTCTCTCTATTTCACAATTTGCCTGATGTAATTCAGCTTCTAAAAATTTTATTCTCTTTTTATTGATTATTAATTTTTGTTCTAATAAGGTTCTTTTAATGTATTCTTGTTCAAACACCTCAATATGCCTTCTTTCGAAGGCAGCAAGAGAATCTTCAGAATCTTTTAAAGATAAGCCTGCTCTTTCCAGCTGTTCGGATAATTCGTTTGTTTTCAGTATTAAGTTGTTAATTCTGGTTTTTGAACTTTCCAAATCTGATGACAATATAGTGATCTGTTGGCTATGAGTAATCCAATCATTATCAAGAACATGCTTCTGCTCAGTAAGAATTATGTTTTTGTGTCGCAAGGCGAGGTTTTCATTCCAAAGTTCCGAAAGCCTGGTTTCATACTCAGAAATCCACTCATAAGGATTTTTGCTTCCTTTTTTGAATACCATAGCCTGAGGAGAAATATAGGAACAATCATAATTAATATCATGATAAAAGTTGTGCCTTAGAAACTTGATGCACCAAAAAGCTGGCGTATGTACAGAATAATGGGACGCTTCTTCGTAATCAGATGGAGAGGAGGAAAAAACAATGATGTCTGTAGCAGAACATAAATTTCCAATAGCATCATCAAGCTCATCAGGTTTTAGGTGCTCTACAACTTCTATACAAGTTATCAGATCATAGCGTTCATTAAGTGGGGTCAAAACAGATTGTACTTTACAATATGGTTTGATGTCATCGCGAACTTGCGAAATAGCATAATCGGAAACATCTATACCATAAGCATCTTTCCCGAGATCTCTTAATGCTTCTACGAGATATCCGATTGCACACCCTGCGTCAAGGAATTTATCGGCATTAAAATCCAATGTCAATGTTTTTGCCTTTTTCTGAAATATTTCCTCCCATCCATTGTTCCTCTCATAATTATTTCCACCATAATGTGCATAATAATTTTCCTCGTAATGGTAATCCTCCGTAAATATCCCTCTCATTCTTTAAAAGCTTTATTTAATATCTCGTTAATATGCATAGTCTGGTTATAGTAAGCATATCTTTTAATGCAATAGTCGTGTGCTTTCTTAACGATTTCTGTGTTATATTTCTTTCTGTTTCTATATAAATTTTCCAGGGTATCATACCATTCCCCAGGAGAACATAAATAACCAGTAATTTTATCTTGGATCGAATTTTTAAAGGTAAAGGATGGTGTAGCGCAAGTTATTGTGCCAACGATTGCCGCTTCAAAAAATTTCAATTCTGATTTGCAATTGGAAAAATCATCGTTAACCAATGGGGCAATATTGACATCAACCTCTGCGATATATTTTTGAAGCGCAATAAAATTCTGAAGCGGAACACGTTCAATTCTTTTTTGGGATTCCAACTCAAGCAGGAAGTCCGGCATTTGCATAAAACCAACAATTCTCAAAATAATATCTTCATACTTTTCAAGCAAAACTTTTAATTCAGGAGCCACTGACATAAAATCGTTAATATGTGATGGAGTTCCGCTAAAGTAACCAATAACATATTGATCAATGCTAAGTGCGCCCTTTTTTTGCTGATAGTAGTTTTCTGACACTTCGATTTGCGGTGAATTTAGGAAATTTTGGATAATAAAGCACCGTTTTTCCAGATCTTTTTCCATCTTTTGGGCTAAAAACTGATTGGTAGTTATTATGCCATTGCTTATTTTTGCGAGTTCTGCAATTCTAGAAATATAAGAAAACCAATAATCATAACTAATATCATCTCTCATATTCACAGAAAGAGTATTCACTATACGGGGCAGATATTTTAAGTCATATACCATATCATCAATATCAAAAAAAACCCTTTTTTTTGCCTTCTGGGCCAACTGAACAAAGCTTAAAATATCGAAATTATATTTCCCCCGACCGATAATTATTAAATCAAAACAATCAAGATGATGGGGAAGCAGTGTAAGTTCATCATAATAAAACCAGGAACCTCTCCAAGATAAACCTAATTCAATAGCCTGGCACATATTAAACACTCGATATCGATAAGTGCTGGTATCAACAGATTGATATATGTACACTACTGTATAAAAGCCCAATCCTTTTGCTTCATATATTCGCTTTATGCGGGAGGGAAAGCTTTCAAGCCACGGTTCTGCTGTAATATATTCTTTTTCCTTCAGCTTATACATACCGCTTCTCCTTAATTTGTGTTTCACACAATGACAGGACATTTAAAAAGCTGTCGTCCCAGCTTTGACATATTTTATTGTTAATATAATTCTGTTCGCGTTGCTGATGGTTTTCCGATAGGAGTATGGCTTCCTGCAATCCGTCAAGAAGTTCTTTCTTTTCTAATTTTTTTATTATCATATTTGAGGAATATGATAAGCTCTTTTTATTCTCAAATTCATTCGTCAGAACAACCGCGCCTGAACAAAGCATATCCAGAGGGGGGTAACTGGGGTGGGGAGTATACATCAAACTGAATGCCACATCTACTGTCCTGGCAAAATCAGCATATTCTTCCCAGGTCATCGCCCCTTTGATTTCAGGGATGTATCCATTCGAAAACTGAAACGCTTCAACATCATATCCAGCCAGGTAAATATCCCATAGATCTGTATCTATAATTCCCAAAGAAACTGCGTCATTCAGGCAGTCAATTCCCAAATAGAATAGATTACGTGGATTAACAGGGCGCCCATAAAAGAAAAGTTTTCTTTTCTCTGAATATGTTTTCTGGAAGGATTGGGTATTTGCATAATAAAAATGTTTTGGAAAGGCCGGTTCAAACCAGATTCCGTTTTGGCATAATATCTGATATCCATGATCATAGAAATAATCGTATAATAGCTTGGAATTAACGATAAAATCAATCCGATCATCATTCATAATCTGCCAGCATAGATAGCGGTCATCACCGTATGGATAAAAAAAGGTTTCCTCTTCTTGAATCATATATATAATACGTTTGCATATCTGCGTATCCAAAATAGCTTTTGCAGACCACCAGGAAGTGGCGAAAAACACTTCATTTTTGCCAAGAGGAAGCTTGTAGTTAATTTCCGGATTGTTTTGGTGACAATCGGAGTATGCCTCCACTTTATCTGGAGGCGTAAGCTTTTGTATATTTACAAAACGATAATAATCATGGAGATTGCATTCATGGTTACGGGTTATTAAACGAAGGGGCCAGTTGTTTTTATGGCACAATAAAGTGGCAAATATTATTGATGTGGCGACACCGCCAAACAGGCTTTTTTTGCTAATATCATCTGTCACAAGATTCAAACGCAGTTCTTCGATGTCTTCGAAATAAATAGTATCCAGTGGTCTGGAATTTTGAAACCGGCTTTTTAATATCTCTGGAACTGTTAATAATTTTGTATCGTCCATAATCAGTTAATGACTCCTTTTTACATAATTTATCCCCAATACTGCTTATAAATAACGCAAATCTCCTGTGCGTCTCCAAACATCTTTACTTTATGGTCTTCCAGCCACAGGACATTACTACACATTTCTTCAATCTGCTTAATACTATGCGATACAAACAACACCGTTGTCCCACCGCTCATCAGTTCCTTCATCCGGTTCAGGCTTTTGGTTTGAAAACCGGCATCTCCCACAGACAATACTTCATCCACAATTAATATTTCTGGTTTCACCACAGTGGCAATGGAAAAGGCCAGTCGGGCAACCATTCCCGAAGAATAGTTCCGAATCGGCATTTCAATGAATTCGTTCAATTCGGAAAACTCAAGTATTTCGTTGTACTTACTTTTCAGGAATTCATTGCTGTAACCAAGAATTGCCCCATTTAGAAATATATTCTCTCTGCCGCTTAGCTCGGGATCAAAGCCGGATCCCAGTTCGAGCATAGGGGCTATCATTCCGTTTACGGTAACTTTTCCGATAGAAGGTTTTAATACGCCTGCGATGATCTTTAAGAGAGTACTTTTACCGGCTCCGTTTTTTCCGATGATGCCGACGACTTCACCACGTTTTACCTCGAAATTGATATCATCCAGAACCAGGAATTCTTTATACTCCAAACGTCTCTGCAGGAAAGCTACAAAATATTCCTTCAAGCTCATGACTTTATCGTTTGTCATTCGAAATTTCATGGATACATGTTCCACTCTGATCATGAAATCCTCCTCGTATTATATATAAAGTACAAACTTGTCCTGAGATTTCTTGAAAACAGTTCCCCCTATTACCAATGCCAATCCCGCTGATATAAGGCAATAAGCGTATAGCGGGGGCGCAGGTGACACACCATCAATTAGAATAGTTCGTGCAAAGCGCACAAAATAATACATTGGGTTAATCTTCAAAATGAATTGAAATTGTTCTGGAATAATGCTTTCCGGGTAAAATAATGGTGTTGCATAAGTCCATATCAGGCTGGCAATTCCCCACAGATATTGAGTATCTCTGAAAAACACCATGGCAGAAGACAAGGCCAGGGACATTCCGATACAGAATATCAGAAGACATACCAATACGAAGGGAAGCAACAGCAATGCAGGTGTAAGTGGTGTCCCGGTAAGGATTGTCACTGCCAGCAAGGGGATGATGGATATCAACAGGTTTATTGCACAGGAAATCACCTTTGTGGACGGGTATATATATTTGGGTACATACACTTTGGTTATCAGGGCAGAATTTATAACAATAGAAATCAATCCCTGCCCGACGGCCTCAGAGAAAAAGTTAAAAAGGATAATTCCTGTCAACAGATAAACCGGGAAGTTTTTAATGTCTGATCGAAATATGGTGGAAAATACGATATATTGTACCGCCATAGTAAGCAAAGGGTTTAAAAAGCTCCACAAGTATCCTAATACGGATCGTTTGTATTTTGTTTTAAAATCTCTCGTCACTAATTGTTTAATCAAAAAATGATATTTTTCCCATACAGACATTAATACAAGGATAAAAGTATTCTTTCCTTTCTGAAAACACCATATTGTCCAAGCTGCGTCTAAAACAATTAATAGAAGGAGCACGATGGCAATCAGCCAAAAAAATTTTCCAAAAAGGAACATATGCTCTCCGGCATAACGGAAACAAAGCTGGAATTCCTGTAAATCACCATTAATGCTCAGACTCTTACCGGAATCCGTTTTTAAAGATGAGTAATATAATGTCGGGGCTTCACCTGCCGGACATTCGGAACCCACCAAAAAAGAATAAGTTTTTCCTTTGGCATTATTAACCGGATATTCTAAAGTCCAATCATAATAAGTATTGTTGAGCAAAAGACTGGTATCAATGGCTTTCTTTTCTAGTTCCTCACCAGTTGTTTCATCAGTCAAGGTAACTTCCCAAAGTCCCCGGTTAGAATGGTCATAGGTTCCGATCAAGAAGGTGATTTTTTCTAATGTATCTGTATGGACAGTGAATTTTTGCTGTACGGTTATTCCTTCACTGAGTTCTTGCAAGACTCCATCGGGAAGAAATTCCGGGCTAGCTTCTTCCTGACTTTTTATTTGTTCTCCTCCAATCAGATAGAAAACTATGGCAAGAAACAGGAATATTAGAAGAAGGCGAATATATATATTAAAGATTCTTTTTTTCATTACAGATGCCTCCGCTAATTCATTCGTTTATAAGCCCGGAATACAAATCCTTTTAATTGCTTTTTAAATGGGATCTTCATGCGTCCAATCATTTGAACCATTCGGTAGGTTGGAGAATGCGATATTTCCCATAATTGCCGTTCTGCTTCTTTTAATTTTCCTGAAATTGTATTATTTTTGAGGTATCCCTGTTCATTCGGAACAAAAAAGTGATCCAAAACCCAATGTCTGTCAGCATTGTCCAGAATGGGAACCGAGATCTCTCTAAAAATGTTTTGATAAAATCTGTGATAATCCTGGCACATTTCACTGACTGTCCGCACTTGGAGTTGCTCAGCATTTTTTTTCATTTCCTGATATTCGGTGCCTTTATCCTTGATTCGATTGATCAGTTCTAATATTTGCGTGTAAGATGCTTCATAGGGAACCAGCCAGCCGCATTTCATATCCCGGATCCGGTGGCTTAAAGCGCCAATGTCTGTACCAATAACAGGGATTCCGCATAAAGCAGCTTCCGATATGGTATAGCAGAAGGTTTCCGGCCAGATCGGCAAAATACAAATCAGATCGATCTGATATTTCCGGATCAATTCCGGCAGCTCTTCCCGATTATACTTTCCGGTTTTTATAAAGTTGGAACGCTCTACAACAGACAAATCGTTGTGTCCATATAGTCCAAACAAATGCCACCGAATATCTTTCGGACTATTCTTAACCAATTGACTGGCGCAGTAGCTTCCCTTGGCATCACTGATTCCTCCGACAAATGCCACATGAAAGGCAGTTTTGGGATGCTTTTCTGATGGCGCATCGGGGGACGTTGTTGAACTTAATGGAGCAGAACCATGCTCAAGGATCTGAATCTTTTGAGCCAAAACCGGATAATAAGAAATCACAATATCTTTTGCAGCGCGAGAAGGAACAAAAATCTGGTCAGCCATTGATAATGCTTTCTGATTCTCCCTTCTCCAAATCTGGATATAGTCAATACCCGGATATATGCTGCAGCGTTTTTTTAAACAATTCCGGCACATTTGATCGTCAGCAATTCCCATACAAAACTTTCCGTCCGCATTCAGCAACTTTATTGTCGGACATATATGATAATAGTCATGAAGGGTGGCCAATAAAGGAATGTTCCGCTCTTTTGCCTGATAGAACATCTCCAATGAAAGTCCTAATGTATGGTGGATATGAATCAGATCTATCTGGAAAAAATCCAGAATGAGGCCATACAATTTTGCGAATTCCTTATTTCGAAATGTTTGAAATTCCGATGAATCGCAAATGGAAAATTGAAATAAGTATTCCTTCTTATTTATATAAATGGTCAGATTTAAAAGGTTCAGATTTTTGGCAACAATAAAGATATTTGCCTGCCGTTTTAATCCATCGCACAAATCTTTAACATGAAGCTGGGTTCCGCCTACATTGTCATGAGCATCCTCTCTAAAATCCGCCTGAAGCAAATATAAAATATTCTTCTTTCCATTTCTGAGAGACTCATGCATTCTGATATTCTCAGAGATTATCCAGTTAGGGTTGTCGCGGCAATGCATACGAACAGCTTGCATCTGTGAGGGGTATCGTGCATCTAATACTTTTTCGTGTTCTGATATATATTTCTGTTTTTCCAGTCCGATAAAGGAACTGGTTCCTGTATGATAAATATAAGTATCATCACACATGACATGACGATAACCGGCCTGTTCGGCACGATAACAAAAGTCGTTTTCTTCTCCATAACCACGGCCAAATGTCTCCGCATCAAAAAGACCGATGGCATCGATAAGCTTTCGCTTAATGAACATACAAAATCCGTTTGCAACTGGTATCGATGGATAAAGCTTCAAACTGACAGATTCAACCAACGCAGCATACTCTTCCAATGAGAACTCCTGCGGCAGCTGATTCTCCTGACAAAAATCAGGAACCGAGCATAATGTTGCATTATTTGAAAGGGGGGTGACAGTTCCAATGGTCTCATCGCTCTGAGAACATATTAAAATCTTATTTAGCCAATCTCGTGTAACAATAGTATCGGAGTTGAGCAAAAGAACATCCCTGTTTGATATAGCAATTCCCTTATTTATATTCCCTGAAAATCCAAGGTTATCTTGATTGTGAAATACCAAAATATTTGAATCTGCCAGGGAGTCCAGATACGGAGCAATTCGGTGATCTGGACTGGCATCATTAATCAGAACCAGCCGATGAACATTCAAGTCTGTATGAGCTTTAATACTATCTATACATTTAACTAAATCGTCAAAGGCATTATAAACAGGTATGATGATATCAATTCCTTGACTTGGGGTCATCGACAGCTCCTTTAAAATGGAATTTGAGGTATGTATCTTAAAAATGCTTCCTATAAGAATTCTTATAGGAAACTACATTAAAACTGCGGTACTTCCTATAAGGGAAATTATAAGAAGTGGAATTTGCAAATTTTATGTGCTTTTTTCAGGAATGCCGCAGAAAATACCTTTATGCATACCAGATAAACAGAGGTAATTTATGATAGAAAAGCATGTCAAACAGATTTCCCTATTCTTTTTAATATATGTTGCTATTGCAGTTGCCTTCTATTTCATCGGCGGTGATCAGCTGAAGTACAAATATGTGGTCAGCCCTCTCGGGAATCCGGATGGCATCTTAGAAGAGTTTACAAAAGAAATCGAGATCCGCCAGCCCTTTGTTCCCACAGAGGAAACCTTAGAAACCATTGACATCCTCTTCTGCACCTATGCCAGGGAAAATGCAGGCACGGTTACCGCCAGGATCTTCGATGATTCCGGCGCAGAGCTTGCCGCCCATTCGTTGGATATTTCCGCATTAGAGGATAATGACCCTTATAAATGGGTGATCTCTCCGGGTATACCCGGGGTGAAGGGGAAAAACCTGACCCTGGCATTGACCTCCGACGGCCTGCCGGGTTCCTCCCCCGGCATCTATTATTCCGCCCCCGAGAACGACCGGCAGGTCTTTTATGTCAATAGCACTCCGAGAAACGGCCGGATCTGCTTTGACTTTGTCGGCAAACAGGTCTTTCTCTTCGGCACTTATTACTGGCAGTTCGCAGCAGGCTTCGGTGCTCTGATCCTCGCTTACTGTCTCTGGGCCTTTTACCGGAAAAAGAAGGGAAAGCCTACAGTTTTATCCCATGTATCCGCAGTCTGGGGCAGATATCAGTTTCTGATCCGGCAGCTGGTTTCCCGGGATTTTAAGACCAAATATAAGCGTTCAATCCTGGGCTATCTGTGGAGCTTTCTGAACCCCCTGCTGACCATGACCGTGCAGTATATTGTCTTTTCCACGATTTTTAAATCCACGATTCAGAACTTTCCAGTGTATTTATTGTCCGGGATTATCCTGTTTAACTTTTTTACCGAATCCGTGGGACAGGGGCTGACTGCGATTGTGGGAAACGCTTCCCTGATTACCAAGGTCTATGTCCCCAAGTACATTTACCCGATTACCAAGGTGATCTCCAGCTCCATCAACCTGGTGATCTCTGTCATCCCGCTGCTTTTGGTGACCGTGGTCACGGGAACCCGCATTACCACAGCGATCCTTTGTCTTCCTTATGTGTTCCTCTGCCTGCTGTTGTTTTGCATCGGGATGTCTCTTTTTTTGTCAACGACCATGGTGTTTTTTCGGGATACGGAATATCTCTGGGGAATCGCCAGCCTGATCTGGACTTATGCGACTCCCTTGTTTTATCCGGAGAATATCATACCGGCGCAGTTCCGGTTCGTGCAGACCTTGAACCCGCTTTACCATTATATCCGTTTTACCCGGACCATTTTAATCCAAGGTGTGGTCCCGGAACCCAGGGCGTTTGCGGTCTGCCTTTTCTCGGCACTTTTGACCTGTGCGGCGGGGGCTGTGGTCTTTAAAAAGTTTCAGGATCGGTTTGTACTTTATATATAGAAGTGCGCCGGCACCTTTCATGCGAGGGGAATGTCCTATGGAAAATGTAATGATCGATATCGACCGCGTTACCATGCGGTTCCGCATGGCGAATGACAAAATTGAGAGCCTGAAGGAGACCTTTATCGCCATGCTCTCCGGGCGGCTGAAATATGAGGAATTCACGGTATTTGAGGATATCAGCTTTGATGTGAAAAAAGGGGAGGTTGTGGGGATTGTCGGGAAAAACGGCGCCGGCAAAAGCACGCTTTTGAAGATCATTTCCGGGGTGTTAAAGCCCACGAAGGGGGTCGTCCGCACTTACGGAAACATCGTTCCCATGCTGGAGCTCGGCTCCGGCTTTGACCCCGAACTGACAGGACATGAGAATATCTTTTTGAATGGCGCGATTTTAGGCTACAGCAAGGAATTCCTCGCGGAAAAGTACGAAGAGATCCTGGAATTTTCCGAGTTGAACGAGTTTATCCATATGCCAATCCGGAACTATTCTTCCGGTATGATGATGCGCCTGGCCTTTTCCGTTGCCACGGTGGTATGTCCGGAAATCCTGATTGTGGACGAAATCCTGGCGGTTGGGGATGAAGGCTTCCAGACCAAAAGCAAGACACGGATGCTGGATCTGATGGGCGGGGGCACTACGGTGCTCTTTGTATCACACAGCCTGGAACAGATCGAAGAGATGTGTGACAGGGTGGTGTGGATTGATGAACATAAGATCCGGATGATCGGGACTTCACAGGAGGTCTGTGAGGAATACCGGAAATTCTGGAGCTGAAAAATGACCTGCAAAAAATCCCCTGGTTTTCAGGGATGGGAAGCGGTTTGCAACAAATGCCGGGGATTCCGGATCCGAGAAATCAGAAGAGGAAAAGATATGAGAGTCAGAATAGTTCCGAACCATAAACTCCCCAATTCATGTAAGACTTTTTTGATTCCGGAGGGGAGTCGGCGCCAGGTTGTTTTTCATATTATCTGCCAGATGACAGCCCATCCCCGGTTGGTCCTCCACTATATGAATCCCTATAAGCTGAAAAGAGCCTTTTACTATCTGACGCATGGAGGAATCCGAAGGTTTCATGCCGTGTTGGAGGACCGGATGCTGATGGGTGCTGACCTTTGTCTGGATCTGGAAATCCGCAGGCTGCCTTCTGGCAGTTCTGTTGAAAACTATCCGCGTCTTCATTTTAAAGAAGTAGAAAAGCCGTTGATCAGTATCATTATTCCTGTGTTCAATCAGTTTCCTTATACCTATACCTGCCTGGCAGCGATTAAGGATAATACAGATTTTGATTCCTATGAGATCATAATCGCTGATGACTGTTCCGATGACGATACCACCAGGATTTCCCGAATCGTTTCGGGTATCCGAACGATAAGGACCCAAAAGCAGTCCTATTTTCTGGAAAATTGTAATCATGCGGCCGGTTATGCACGCGGGAATTATTTGCTTTTTCTGAATAATGATACCCAGGTGCAAAAAGGCTGGCTATCTCCCTTGGTAGAACTGATGGAGCGGAATCCCAAGGCAGGATTGGTTGGCTCCTGCCTGATCTATCCGGATGGCCGCCTGCAGGAGGCCGGCGGCATTATCTGGAAAGATGGCAGCGCCTGGAATTATGGCAATGGCAAGAACCCGGCCATGCCGGAATACCGCTATGTAAAAGAAGCGGATTATATCTCAGGGGCTTCCATTCTGATCCGCAGATCGGTGTGGAAGACCTTGGGCGGCTTTGACAAACAATTTGCCCCGGCATACTGTGAGGACTCTGACCTCGCATTTTCGGTCAGGCAGTTGGGGTATCAGGTGCTGTACCAGCCGGCTTCTTTAGTTGTGCATTTGGAAGGAACCTCCAACGGAAGCGACACCAGCCAGGGTATCAAAGCTTATCAGGAAAAGAACCAAAAGAAATTCTATGCCAAATGGAGGCGTGTTTTGGAAGAGGAGCAGCTCCCCCATGGCCGGCAGGTATTTCTGGCCAGAGATCGCGGGCAGATGAAAAAGAAGATCCTGATTATGGATCATCGGGTTCCCTGCTATGACAAGGATGCCGGCGGCAGAACTGTGTTCATGTACGCAAAACTCTTTTTGGAGTTAGGCTTACAGGTAACTTTTTTTCCAGACGATTTCTATCCTCATCAGCCCTATACCAAAGAGCTGGAGCAACTGGGGATAGAAGTGTTATATGGCAACTATTATGTGTCCCACTGGCGGAGCTGGCTGGAGGAGAATGCTGCTTACTTTGACTATGTTTACTTAAACCGTCCGCAAATCAGTATTAAATATATTGAAATTCTTAGGAAATTCAGCAAGGCAAAGTTGATTTACTATGGCCATGACTTGCACTATCTGCGGGAGGAAAGGGAATACGCGCTTACCGGCAATCAGGAGCTGTTAAAGTCCTCCCAGCGGTGGAAAAAGATTGAGGGACAGCTATTTCGACAGTCAGATGTGATCTATGCGGTAGGGGAATATGAATACCAGGTTCTTCAAAAGGATTTCCCTGATAAGACCATCCGTTGCGTCCCTGCCTATATCTACCCTCCCCTTTCTCCGATTCTTCATCTGGAAGAACAATTGCATGACCGGAAGGATATTCTCTTTGTGGGCGGATTCGGCCATCCTCCTAACCTGGATGCCGTTCTCTGGTTTGCCAGGGAGATATTCCCCCTGGTTTTAGAGGAAGAACCGGAGATGGTCTGGCATATCGTGGGCGGGAATCCGCCTGAGGAAGTCCAGGCGCTTGCCAGTGAACGGATTCAGGTTCATGGATATATTCCGGATGAAGAGCTGAATGCTTTGTACCGCCAGGTAAGGCTGGTTGTCGCGCCTCTTCGCTATGGAGCCGGCGTGAAAGGCAAGGTAGTGGAATGCATTTATCACCAATGCCCTCTGCTGACTACCACCGTGGGCGTGGAAGGACTGCCGCAGGAGGGCTATGAGTTTGCTGTTGCCGAAACGGACCAGAGGATGGCAGGACAGCTTGTCAGTCTGTACCGGGATCCGGTGCGCCTGGCAGAGATGGTCGATGCGAGCAGTAATTATATAAATAAGTATTTTACAAGAAATCATGCGCTTGATGTTGTGGAAATGGATATAAACGGTAACAGTTCAGATACACCCTGAACTGTTCAAATAGAGGCTTCATGAGCAAAAGGAAAAGTGAAGAAATGATGAAAATATTGATTACCGGCGGTGCCGGCTTTATCGGCTCAGAAATTGTGGAACAGTTATCCCGGATCCCGAACTATGAAATCCGTGTGTTGGATTCCCTCTCTGAGCAGATTCACGGGAACCCTGCAGAGGATTCCTTCTTATATAAGAAAATACAGGGCAAATGCCACTTTATCAAAGGTGACATCCGCGACTGCTCCCTGGTATCCGAGGCCGTCCGGGATGTTGACTGCATCATCCATCTGGCCGCCCAAACCGGAACCGGACAGTCCATGTACCAGATTAATGATTATAACTCCGTAAATATCATGGGAACCTCCCATCTGTTTCAGGCAATATCCGACTCCGGAAAAAAGGTCTGCAAGATGATACTGGCCTCTTCCCGTTCCGTATACGGAGAAGGCGCCTATGCCTGCCCGGAACATGGAACGGTCTATCCCGAAAGCAGAAAAAAGGAAGCCATGCTGCATGGGGATTTCCAGATGTACTGTCCTTATTGCAAAAAGCCGGTAACCGTTATCCCTACGAACGAAGATAGTCCGGTAACGCCCTATTCCTTATATGCATTTACCAAATATGCACAGGAAAAAATGGTGGAAACCATGTGCCGGGCGATGGAAATAGATTATACCATTTTCCGTCTGCAGAATGTATATGGCGCCGGACAGTCCCTGAGCAATCCTTATACCGGCATCCTGTCCATCTTTTCCGAGCTTCTCCTCTCCGGGAAAGCACTGAATATCTTTGAGGACGGAAAAGAAAGCAGGGATTTCATCCATGTCAGGGATGTAGCTTCTGCCATCATAAAGGCCGTAGACTGTCCTTCTTCCAATGGAAGTGTCATCAATCTGGGAAGCGGCAGAAGAACCAGTGTCCTGGAAATCGCCAGGCTGCTGAAGACCTGTTACGGCAGCTGCTCGGAGTTGAAAATCACCGGGAATTTCCGAATCGGAGACATCGCCCATAATACGGCAGACATTGCCCTTGCCGAAAAGCTTCTGGGATTCGCTCCGCAGACAGCTTTGGAACAGGGAATGAAGGAATTTACCGACTGGGTAAAAACCCAGGAACACAAGGATTTGAAATATGAAGAATCCCTGGCAGAAATGAAAAAGCGCGAAATGTTCATCGGGTAAGAAAATGCCAGAATAACAGCTCTGCCAGGCTGCATTTCAGGATGGATTTTGAGACCAAGAGAGGAATGGATATGAAAAAGAAAGTTGCCATCACCGGAGCCAATGGCTATATTGGCCGTTTTGTTACCAAAACACTTCTTGACAACGGATATGATGTCACTGCCAGTGACCTGTGTTTGGATGATCTGGATCCCCGGGCGTCTGTCTGCCGGGAGCCTATCTTTCATACAGAAAATAATATCTATGAAAAACTCGGGAAACCGGACTGCTGTATCCACCTGGCCTGGAAGGATGGCTTCGTCCACAATTCCCCCTCCCATATGGAGAATCTGTCCGCCCACTATGAATTCCTGAAAAAGATGGCGGACAGCGGCTGCCAGGATATCACGGTTATGGGAAGCATGCATGAGGTTGGCTACTGGGAAGGCAGAATTGACCAGGACACCCCCTGCAATCCCCTGTCCTTGTATGGGATTGCCAAAAATGCCCTGCGCCAGTCCCTGATCCTTTTGTCAAAAGAGCGGGGAATCCATCTCAAGTGGCTGCGTGCCTATTATATCTTAGGGGATGACTTGCATAACAATTCTATATTTACCAAGCTCATCAAAGCAGATCAGGAAGGGGTGAAGGAATTCCCCTTTACTTCCGGGAAGAACCAGTATGATTTTATTCATGTCAGAGAGCTGGGCCGGCAGATTGCCGCTGCGGCAATTCAGAATGATTTTGAGGGGATTATCAATACCTGCACGGGAAAGCCGGTCTCTCTGGGAGAAAAGGTCGAAAGCTTTATAAAAGAACGTTCCCTGAATATCCGGTTAAAATACGGGGCTTTTCCGGACCGAGCCTATGATTCCCCCATAGAATACGGCGACAGCCGGATCATTGAGAAAATACTGGCAGCGACTGAACTGAGAGAAGGGTAGGGAGATTCCAATGAGGCGGTATGCGATTTATTTTTTCTATGATAAGGATGGGATTGTGGATCGATATGTCCTCTATTTTTTGGAAAAATTAAAACCGTATATCCAATACCTTGTTTTTATTTCTGGTGTAAAACTAAACCCATCAGAAAAAAGAAAGCTCATAAATTCCGTTGATGAGATTTATGAATGTGAGCATGAAACGCAAAATGCCAACGCTTATAAATTAGCTTTGGAAAAAGTAGACAGCAATCTGCTAAGTCAATATGATGAAATCCTTTTATTAGATTATACCATTTGGGGACCTGTTATTTCCTTTCAGCAATTGTTTGAGACAACAAAGACGTATAATGTGGATTTTTGGGGAATCACTCAATATCACGGCGACGATCATGTTCCGCTGTATATTGATTCCGGCTTTATAGCCATTCGAAAAAATCTGTTTATCAGTGAAAGTTTTAAACTTTACTGGAGCGGATTTCCTGAGATCAATACTCCAGATAAAAGCCCCTCCCTCTTTGAATCTACCTTTACATCATGGTTCAAAGCCAGAGGGTATCGCTGTAAAGTTTTTGTTGACACCGAGGATTTATCTTCCGCAAATTGCGATCCCTCTAGGATTTATGCCTTGGAATTAATAAAGAACAGAAAATGTCCTGTGTTTTGCCAAAAATTATTTAGTAATGATTATGATGATATTCTTGGAATCTGTTGCGGACAAATCCTTCCAGAACTTTATGAATATTTAGACAAAAATACAGATTATAATCTGGACATGCTTTGGGAACATCTGCTTCGTACAGAAAACATGTATGATATTAAACAATGGCTGCAGTTAAACTATATCATGCCAGCAGATGTAAGAAAATCTCAATTTGAATCTAACAAAAGTACCGCTCTGTTTATGCATATTTATTCTGTTGATATGATATCTGTCTGTAAACACTATGCTGGTTATATGCCCCAAAACGCAGATATCTATATTACTACCGATACAGAAGAAAAACGTCAATTGATAAAAAGCAGTTTTGAGGGATTACTTCCTAACAAAATAAAAATAGTAATAGTTCAAAATAGAGGCCGTGATGTCAGTGCTCTTTTAATTGGGTTAAAAGATTATATCAGCCAATATGATTATATTTGCTTTATCCATGACAAAAAGTCAGATCATAATGCAAGGCGGATCGTGGGAGAATCTTTTGCCTATCATTGTTATGAAAATATTATTCCCAGTCTGGAATTTGTCCAAAACATTATTAATATTTTTGATACACATCCAAGATTAGGGCTTCTGGTTCCGCCTCCGCCAATACATGGATCTTACTATAATATAGTCGGCTG
Source organism: Lachnospiraceae bacterium (assembly GCA_910575255.1). Lineage (GTDB taxonomy): Bacteria > Bacillota > Clostridia > Lachnospirales > Lachnospiraceae > Brotaphodocola. Next base: position 24,874 of record CAJTEM010000032.1, read on the forward strand.
CGAATGGCAGGAGGATTATTATCAAACTATAGAATTAGCAAAACAGTGGGAAATTACCGTAGATATTGATAAGCGCAAGCCGCCAATTGCTCCATTGGGAACTATGTTTTGGTTTCGCCGGACTGCTTTGGAATCCATGTTTCACAATAAACTGAAATATGAAGATTTTCCAAAGGAACCCACAGGAGTTAACGATGGCACGATTATGCATGCAATTGAAAGATTGTATCCGTTTGTTGCCCAACAGAATGGTTATTACACAGCATGGATACTTAATAATAAATATGCCGGACTCATACTTACTAATTTATACAAAATGGTTTTTGATGTAAACCAAATTCTGTTTGAAAATTATGGTCGATTATCAGATAGAAGACAATTGATCGACAAAATCAGCCAAACAAAACAACAGTTAGAAGCCAAATGTAAATATCAAAAAAGGGCAAAACTGGCAATTCGTTTTTTCCTGGGAGACAAAAATTATGAAAGTCTCTGGGAAATAAAAGAAAGGATAAAAAAGAGGAGAAGCCATATATGAAGCGGGTAGGAATTTTTTTATTTTATGATAAACAGGGTATTGTTGATGAGTATATTATAGGATTACTAAAGGATTTGAAAAAATACATCCAATACATGATATTTGTTGTAAATGGAAATATCACAACCGACTCGAAGGAAAAATTAAAAAATCATATTGATGATATTCTTGTCCGGAAAAATATCGGGTTTGATGTCTGGGGCTACAAAGAAGGTATTGAATATTTAGGGTATGAAAAATTATCTGAATATGATGAAATGATTTTGCTCAATTATACTTTCTTCGGCCCTATTTTTCCGTTTTCAGAAATGTTCAATGAAATGGATAATCGGAACTGTGATTTTTGGGGATTAGCCGCTTATGATGGAATTTATGGTTATCGAAACGTAGGGTATTTTATTCAATCCATGTTCATGGCTTTTCGAAAAAAGCTTTTTATGTCAAAGGTCTTTTCTGATTACTGGAAAGATATGCCTATGATTGACTCAAAAGATTCTTTAGGAAATAGCTCCTTTTTAGTTTTTGAAGCACAGTTTGCTTCATATTTTGAAACTTGCGGTTTTAAAGGGGATGTGTATCTTGATCCATTTAAATATCCGACAAGAGAAGCTTTCTATCTGAATATTGACAAAGTAATTGAAGACAGGTGTCCTATTTTAAAGAGACGCGTATTCTTAAACGATCCCATACATGATGATGTGTGGTGCGTGAATAATCGAAAAGCCTTAGACTTTATAAAGGAAAACTCAGATTATAATTTCAAATTAGTCTGGGATAACATTTTGCGGACAACGGAACTGCGGACTGTTGTCACAAATGCTGAATTGTCAGAAATTTTCTCCGGTGAAGAAGCTGTAATTATAAATTATGATTCTATTTCCTGCGTGGCAGTCTTTCTTCATATAGCGTATGATGCAAATAAGGATGAAATTCAGGAGGCAATAGATTATATAAAAAATATCCCTGTTCCGACAGAACTTTTTGTAACAATCGAAAATGAGCAGGAAGAAAAACACATTAAAGAAAGGTTCGAAAGCCTGCTAAATCTCAGAAAGGCTACGGTTCATACCGTTCCGCATATGCAGGACGGAGATATTGCTGCATTCCTGATTGAATGGAGAAACGTAATCATAAATGATGAGTATCCTCTCCTTTTAAAAATACATGTCAAACATATAAAACCCGGAATAAATTATACTAAAAATGACATGTTCAAAGAGTATTTATTTGAAAACCTGTTATACTCTCCTGCCTATATATCAAAAATATTAAATTGTTTTGATCAGGAGGAATCTCTTGGTATTATTTGCCCTCCTACGCCACATATGGGAAGCGAGATTTTCGGACACACCTGGGGTAATTACCATGACGAAGCATTACAAATTGCAAATAGTATTAAATTGGATATACCCTTTGACCGTTATACTCCTCTGGCAGCTTATGGCAGGATGTTCTGGGCAAGGCCAAAATGTTTGAAAGATTTGTTTGACCTGGAATTGAAATACAATCAATTCATTTATGAAAAACCAAGTGATGACAATATTCTTGAAAGAATATCCTGTTCCTTTAATAACAAAATCAATGATATTCAAAATAAACTTGATGAAATAGAACATCTGCTATCAGAAGCAGATCCAGAAAAGCAAAGAGAGACATCTGCTTTACAGAACGAAAAAGCAAAAATTGTACAAATATGTTCCGATTCAAAGGAAAAGGTTCTTCTGAATATTAAATCCTTACAAGAAAAGGAGCAAAAAAGGATTCTCGCACAATGCAAAGAAGAGTGGCTTGGTGTGGATTTTGACATCAATACAGATATTGACCTTTTAGCCGGAGCGATTGAACGAATTGTAACCTATGCCGCTCAGAATCAGAGGTATTATACCAAAATTGTATCTTGTTCCAAACAGGCTGTACGAAGCTATCTGCGTTTAGAGAATAAATCAGAACTCATCTTTAGAAAAAAAGAAGATTTTATATCTGAAACGTTAGATAATCCTGAATACTCTTTAGGAATAAAAAGGGCATTTGGACAACTCATAAAAGCGATTAAATATAAAATCAAGATATCAATTAATAAACAAAATCATTAAGGAGACCGATTTTGAGTAAGATACGGAAAGCCAGACAGTTTATTCAGGAAAATCAATTGAACTTATTTCGGCCAAAAGATATTGCCTTTTTCACGGGAAAAGCATTAATGAAGCTGGGAGAACGCTCACAAAAGGAAATCGCTGATAAAGAAAATTTACCTTCAGAAGAAAAAACCGAATCAAAATCATGGGAATATGATTATTTAATCCAGCAAACAAAGCTGACTAAAGCTCAGGAAGATAAAATGTGGGAAGCTTCCCAGTCTATGTTAAATAAGACACAATTCTCTGTGTTACTTATCATAGAAAATCCCTGCAAGCTATATAAAGCTTTCCGAAGGATAAAACATCAGGCATATGAATATTTTGAAATTATTGTTATCGGTTCTGATGAAGTTCAAGAACAGATTTCTGATAGTGATTTCTATCAGAAGTGTGAATTTTATTCTTCTTTTGATGAGGCTGTCTCTTTCGCCCAAGGTGATTATCTGCTGATTTTATTAGAAGAGGACATCATCTATCCAAATACACTATTCGAATTCGCCTTGAAAATCGGTGCTTATGAAAACAAACCGGAAATCGTATTCAGCGATTATGATTTCTATGATGACAGAAAACGGAAAGATCCCTGTTATCTTGTAGGAACCGGAATTGCATTAATGCAAAATGGAAATACAGTTTTAAGAGCTGCTGCTGTATCAAAAACAGCATTTTCCTCTATAAATATTGATGCTGACTTTTCCACAATTGAAGCACGGATTCATGACAAATACTTAAAAATTGCAGAGAAGTTTGATTGTTCACATATTGACGGAATATTATTTTCTTTCAACAGACAACTCAGCGAATATACGGAACATGACAAAATCATTACCAAAACCGTACAAAGAAACAATTTTGGTAATAATGGAAAAATGATATATCCCATCCATCATAAAAACATTAAGGCCTCCATTATCGTTCCTGTGATTGACTTCGATACGGATATTGTCATACGTGAGATTCGGGATAACACACAAAATAAAAATTACGAAATTATATTTGTAGGAAATGTATCTTCCCATTTGGCTGATTGTAGCAGTATTCCTGCTGATGTAAGCTTAGGGATCAATAAAATGATAAATCAGGCATTAGAATACGTAAATACAGATATTATTGTGATTTTTAATCCTCACTGCCGTATCTGTCAGGATAATTGGCTTGATTTATTTATTGCTGAATTAGCAGATGGGAAAACCAGCGCTGTGGTTCCCCTTTCTCTGAACAAACAGGATATTGTCCGCGAATCAGGGGCGTTTTTAACTGCCAGCTACGATGGATATATCCCTTACTTTTTGGATGTAAAACGATCGGATGAGCATTTTTGTAATCTTATCAATCAAAGACGTGATGTCATTGCGCCTTTGGGGCCATGTGTTGCGCTAAAAAAAGAATCTATTCATGATATTGGCGGTTTTGACAGCGATTTATCTTATAGAACAGGACTCATTTCCATAGGAATCAGGTTGAATCAATCCGGACAAAAAAGTATTTATAATCCTGCGGTAGAAATGATATTTGATTCTTTAATGGAAGATACTGTTCAAGACAAGAAAAAACTGACAGAGTGTTTCAAAGATTACTATATTTTTGGCGACCCTTATTTTAACAAATATCTGTCAGATGAATATTCCAACCTAGTCCTTAATATGAGACCTGTACTTCCGTTTTTTACAGGAACGCCATCTCTGTCCAAACGAAATATAGAGAAAATATTACTTATCAAGCCAGATCATATTGGTGATGCTGTATTAAGCATTCCTGCTGTACGCATGGTAAGAGAAAAATATCCCAGTGCCCATATTACTATGTTATGCGGTCCCTGGACAAAAAGTCTGTTTGATATGCAGCCGGAAATTAATAAAGTAAAAACCTTTGCATTTTTCAGAGAGCAGTCTCAGCATGGGTCCCGGAATCTGGAAAAGCAGGAACTGGATGAGTTGATTCATGACCTTCGGGAAGAGTGCTATGATCTTACCATCAATTTACGGAGGCACGAAGAAGCAAAGTATGTTGCTTCCCAGTCTTCGGACATATGCCTGTCCTATTCTTCAACAGCTGAGCAGGATCGGTTCTCTCATCCCGTACCTGCCTTTAAAGATCTTCATCATGTTGACGTGAAATGGAGTATGGCCGACGAGTTGAAAATGCTTGTCAATGCGGCTGATTTAGATACCCGTTTTGACCTGCCTTTAACTGTTGACAGTCAAAGTATGATAAGCGCCAGAAAGAAAATGGAAGAAATCAGTTTCTTTCAACAGGATCTTCCTCTGGTGGGAATTCATTTGGGAGCCGGACATGAAACCAGGCAATGGGGATATCATCATTTTGCTGAACTTGCTGATCTGATTATTCAATATACAGATGCTAATGTTATGTTTTTGGGCGGAAAAGATGATGAGCAATACAATGAAAAAGTTATCAGCCTTATGAAACAAAACAACAGGACAATCTCTGTTGCCGGATATTTTAACTTAAAGGAATTTATTTATATTCAGGGACAATTGGACTATTTTATTGGAAATAATAGCGGCCCCATGCATGTGGCAGGTATCATGGGAACTCCTGCTTTAGGGGTTTTTGCGGATACCTTCAGCGACCAGGGCTGGGGACCATTAGGCAAAAAGTCAATCACCGTAAAGATGATTACAGACTGTGCTATATGTGACATGGGAAGGCGGAATCAGTGCCCTCATGAAATGATGTGCCTTGAAAAATTATATCCTAAAGATGCCTTTCTCGCATTTTTAAGACTTATGCAGGTATATCCAATGAAAAGAGGTGTTTAAAACCAAAATGGAATTTAAAAAATGCAATATATTGATTTACGGTGATTTTATGGTGGATAAATATATTTCCGGAGAAGTAGCAAGAATATCTCCGGAAGCTCCGGTTCCTGTTTTAAAAGTAATTTCTACAGATTTAAAATTAGGCGGTGCCGGAAATGTGGCAAATAATATTGCTTCTCTTGGCGGAACACCCTATGTTATGTCTGTCTCCGGAAATGACGAAGATGGCCATTGGTTGAAAAAACAGCTGGAAAGGATCGGATGTAATACCGCATACTTTGAATTATCTGACCAAATAGACACCATTTGTAAGACCAGAGTAGTCTCAAGAGGACAGCAATTTATTCGAATTGATAAAGAACAGCCTATTGTTCACTCACCAATAAATTTAACAAAATTGCAGAATAATCTGACACAAATTATAAGACAAATGGACGCGATTATCATATCTGATTATGGTAAGGGTATGGCAGACTATGCTTCTGCTTCAGCCATTATCAATATGGCTCGGCAATATGATATACCTATTGTTGTTGACCCGAAAGGGAATGACTATTCAAAATATACGGGAGCTACCATATGCACTCCTAATATGAAGGAGCTGATGGATGCTGTTGGCCATACAGTTCAGTCAGAAGAGGAGATCTTGTCAGAAGGTCATAATCTGGTCAAAAGCTTAAATTTAAAATATTTACTGCTCACACGATCAGAAAAAGGATTATCTCTGTTTGAGAAAAACCGAATGGAAAAAAGGGATTTCCCGGCTGTTCCTAAAGAGGTTATTGATGTTACCGGTGCCGGAGATACTGTTGTCAGTGTAATTGCCATGGGGTTAGGCAGTAAAATTGACATAGAAATGATTTGTAAGTTAGCTAATAAAGCTGCTTCAATTGCAATATCAAGATTTGGAACAACAGCAATAACTCACAATGAGCTGTTTTCTGATACACAGGAAAAGCCGGAAAGAAAAATCCTTTCCCAATGTGAAGCCCTTCCTGTTATAAAAAAGTTGAAGGAGAAGGGAAAGAAAATCGTATTTACCAATGGTTGTTTTGACCTTATCCATGCAGGACATCTGGAAAGTCTGCAGGCAGCCAAAAAATTAGGTGATATTCTCATAGTTGGGCTTAACAGCGATAATTCAATTCAAGCTTTAAAGGGTTCTGAGCGGCCTGTAATCAAAGAGAACGACAGAGCATCTATGCTTGCAGGCTTGTCCTGCGTTAATTATGTAATTGTTTTTGACGAGCTAACGCCGGAGTGTCTGATCCGGGAGCTACATCCTAATATTCTGGTAAAAGGTGTTGACTGGAAAAATAAACCCGTAGCTGGCAGTGAGTTTGTAGATCGAGTGGAGTTTATTAACTTAAAGGAAGGGCTCTCAACTACAAAAATCATTGAACGAATAAAAGCATTGTAAAAACATTGCCACCTTTTTTACAAATATCCAGAAGGAGTTTTCATGAAATTCAATGTGATTTGTGACACACTTTTAATCGCCTTATTTGGATCGGCAATCTGTCTCCCGCTTGTTAAGGCAGATTTTCGCGGGGGGGGTGTTCGCCTGCAGAAAACCGGTATCTTTCAGAATTTCCGGAAATATTTGATGACAGCCAGGAATTCAGAGGCGATGTTCTAAAAGATGAGTTTGAAGAATGGATTAATGATAATGCATTTGGAAGGGAATTTTTCTATACGGTAAATACTAAATTAAATTTAAAGCTGTTTAACCTTCATAACACTGATGAAATCCTTTACGGCAAGGATCGATGGATTTATCTGATGGTTGACCACAATATAGAACGCATACAAAATGCAGACAGCTTGCAGGGAGAAAAAAGAATTCTGTTAGAAAATAACATCAACAAGATCTCAAAAATAATACAGGAACGTGTTGGCTGTTACTTCCAGGTAAATGTCTTTCCTTGTAAATCTGATATTTATCCGGAATACCTGCCCTCTGTTTTAAAAAAGGTATCTCAGGAAAGCTCTTTGGATATGTATACAGATCTTTCCCGTAAAACAGCAGCTGATATAAATGTTCTTTATGATACTATGATCGAGCACAAACAGGATGGCCCACTGATCTATTATAAAGCAACTGACACAAATCATTGGAATCATCTTGGTGCATACTATGGCTATTTAGAAATAATGAATCAGATCAAAGAAAAAATTCCATCCATAAAAATTCTTTCATTTGATGACTTTATTGTTTCGGAAAAACAAGTGGATACTACTATAGCCGGAGAATACTTCACTTCTGAAACAGACTTTAACTTTGAGCTTAAAGACAAAAGAACAGCACAGGAAGATAAGAATCATTTTAATGAAATAGGCTTTTTTTCTGCAGATACCTGGAACAGCTATAACTATTATAAAAATGAAAACCAAAGCCTGCCAAAAGCAATTATTATCGGTGATTCCTACACCTGGATGTTTATGCTTCCCAATCTGGCAGAAAGCTTTTCCGAGTTATATTTTATTCATGCCGGAGGAGATAAAAATCATTTGAATAATATTCTGAATTTCATTTCTCCGGATATTATTCTTGTCAATGGTTTGACTGAAACAGTTACCGATTTTTTTATGAATTTTAACACTGATAAAATAGATTTAAAGCTACCGTCAAGAACACTGGATTTCAAAGAGCAGTCCTATGCATTTCTCGATTACATTAATGATGAAGCGATACAAAATAATAATCCTGACTTATTTGTGAATCCGGATGCCGCCTGTATCACTTTGCATGGCTGGGGAATCGATGTCCTGCAAAACCAGTTGGCTTCTTCTGTTATTGTAGAGGTAGGTGATCATATATACTATGGCAATTACGGAAATGACAGACAGATTGTTGCTGATTATTTTTCTAATCAGCAATTACTCAAATCGGGATTTGATGTGGCAATTGATACGAAACAGGCGCTAAAAGCCGGTGGTTTTAAGCTTCATATTATATCAAATGACGGAACCTACGAATATCCTCCGATTTCGTTTAATGTTTATGCAAAATAAGTTATTAGGATACGTCCTGTAAATAAATACAGGAAATGAAAGGAATTAAATCAGTTATGGACAAAACATGCCCCATTAATACACTATTTGATAAATTGCTTATAGTTGGTTTTTCTGCTATTATATCAATTCCCTTTATATTCGCTGATAAAATGGGGGGGGGTATTTCCAATTCGGAAAATCGCCGTCTTGCCATGATGCCCTTTGTTAACGAAAACCATGAGCTTATTCCTGACTTGGAATTTTCAGAATTACAGGAAAGAACAGAGCAATGGATTGACGATAATGCCTATGGAAGAGATTATTTTTATGATTTAATGCTGAAGGCAAACTATTATCTTTTTGACGTTGTTGAAAAAAAGGATCTTTTGCTTGGGGATGATAACTGGACATTTTATTATAATAGTGACATTATTAAGGATTTTCAGCACAATAATATTCCATCGCAGGAAACCTTGAATGGATGGGTCAATAGTTTTAAACAAATATCGAATTATTATGAGGAAAAAGATATTAAATTTATGGGTATTTTTCTCCCTGACAAAAAAACGGTATATAAAGAGTACTATCCAAAGGGAATCCAGGAGATACAACATCAAAGCCGAAGCGATTTACTGCGAGAGAAATTTCAAGAGGCTAATGTAAACTTTTACTTTGCAGAAGATGATCTTATTCATGCAAAGGGAAAACGCCTTTTGTATTCAAAAACTTTTGATTCTGCGCACTGGAATTCTTATGGGGCTTTTGTTGGCTATCAAAATTTTATGAGAGAGGTAAAAAAATACTTTCCAAACATAAAGGTTGTTGACGAAAGTGATTTCATCATTAATGAATATCCAATTGATGAAAAATATCTGGGAATCCTCCAGTCTGATGAAGTTTTGTATGAATTTGTGCCTAATGCAGCATCAAAAAATATCACTGAGGATATCGAGTTTTTTAATGATTTTCCCAACCTTTATTATGAAGGGCGTCCGGAAGTGATAAAAAAGAGATTTATTAACCCGGATAAGCAACTGCCAAAAGCTGTTTTTTGTGGCGATAGTATGGCATATGATTATCTGTTTCCTTTTTTAAGAGAGAGTTTTAGTGAACTGACATTTGTTCATACAAATGAATTTGATAAAGCAAAGGATCTTATTGAAAAAGCAGATCCAGATATCATTCTATATGAATGTGTTGAGAGGATGTTTGATGCAAGCATTATTCGCGTTGAAGATTTCGCTGAAAATTTAGCGAGTGGAATGTAAGAGATATTGCGAGAAGAGAGGATATGAAAAATGGTTTTTTCATCATCAATTTTTTTATTTATATTTTTGCCTTTCGTTTTGATTGGTTACTTTTTAATCAGAGATAACTTGAAAAATTTATTTCTGATGGCAATGTCGTTAATTTTTTATGCCTGGGGAGAACCGCGTTTTGTCTTAATAATGATTTTGTCCATTCTTTTAAACTATTTTCTGACAATTGCAGCCACCTGGTCCAGAGAACATATGGGAAATCATTGGGGTAATCTCATTTTTGCTTTCACCATAATCTGCAACCTGGGGATTTTATTTTATTTTAAATATTTTGATTTCTTTTTAAGCTCTTTGAATACTTTTATCGGGACAAGCCTTCCGCTCAGGGAAATTGTATTGCCTATCGGTATATCATTTTTTACTTTTCAGGGAATGAGCTATGTGATTGACGCTTATACCGGAAAAGTTCCTGTACAAAAAAAACTGTTAAATATTGCATTATATATTTCAATGTTTCCCCAATTAATAGCTGGACCAATTGTGAGATATATTGATGTAAATGAGCAGATAGACCAAAGAAAGGTATCTATAACAACTTGTGCACAAGGTATCCGTCGTTTTTCTGTCGGCTTGGCAAAAAAAGCTATTATTGCTAATCAGATGGCATTTGTGGCAGATTCCATTTTTAACCTCCCGGCAGAGTCACACTTAGCATCCGTAGCGTGGGTTGGAAGTATCAGTTATGCATTGCAAATCTATTTTGATTTTAGCGGTTATAGCGATATGGCCATTGGTTTGGGGAAATTATTTGGATTTGATTTTTTAGAAAACTTCAATTATCCTTATATTTCCCAAAATATTACAGAGTTTTGGCGAAGATGGCACATCTCTCTGTCTTCCTGGTTTAGGGATTATCTCTATATACCGCTTGGCGGTAACAGACGAGGCAATGTGTATTTACATCTATGGATTGTATTTTTAGCAACAGGGCTTTGGCATGGCGCATCATGGAATTTTATCATATGGGGAATTTGGCATGGATTCTTTATTTTTGTTGAACGTTTGATACGAAATAAAGGAATCCAGCTTCCCTTTCCGACAGGCGTTAAGTGGATATATACTATGTCTGTTGTACTGATTGGCTGGGTTTTCTTCCGGGCAGAAAATCTGGAATATGCAATAAAATATCTCGGTGTTATGTTTGGAATGGTATCGCCTCAAAATGTGGGATTTACCTTGGCATGGTATTTGAACAAAAAGGTGATTTTTATCATTATCGTTGCTGTTTTTGCATCCATTCCGTATAAAAATATACCCTGTATATCTAATTGCCATATTTCCCCGAATTTAAAGATAGTGGCAAAGAATATCCTGACTTTCTTTTTGCTGATTTTATCCATTATGTTTGTTATGACATCAACTTATAATCCATTTATTTATTTTAGGTTTTAGTAAATATATTTTGCAAAATAGATTTGAACAATATCTGTTATTGCATTAAGGAGACACTAATGAAAGACATAACTCGACTTCATTTTTTCAAGCAAAAGAAAATTGAATTAATTCTGGGTATTTGTGCAGGCGCCCTGCTGTTCTTTTTCATATTTGGATTAGATATTTTAAAATTCACCAACACGGCATGGCTGATAAATGAAGGAAAAGATTTGTCCCAAAGCTATATTGGATGGCTATTTTATAAAAACAATACCTCTGGTTTTTCTATTGGTGAATTTAATACATTGACATATCCGCAGTCAATTTCGGTAATTTATACAGACTCAATTCCGGTTTTAGAATTATTTTTTAAGTTATTCTCGCCTGTGTTGCCCCAAAACTTTCAATTTCATGGTCTTTGGGGACTGCTATGTTTTTGTTTGCAAGGAGCACTTGCCAGTTTATTAATCAGTAAATATACAAGTAAAAAGTATTTATGTGTTATTTTGAGTATTCCTTTCGTATTGGCATTTCCTGTACTTACCAAAATTTACTATCACAATTCTCTGGCTGCCCAGTGGATACTATTATTAGTTTTTAATATTTGGATTTATAAGATTGAACATTACATTTTTAGCTATAAATATATTTTAGGATTTATGGGAATCGGTGCTTTATCTGTTTTGATACACGCTTATTATGTCCCTATTTGCGGACTTGTAGTTTTAGGGTTTGCCATAAATATTTTGATCAAATATAAGGATATTAAAGGGTCAGTATCGGTTGTCCTTTCCTATTCCATTGGAAGTTTCATTATTATGTTTATTTTAGGCGCATTCAAACCGGTATATGCACTTAATTATAATGAACAGCTTTACGATTTGGGCGCTAACTTAAATACCCTGTTCAACTCATGGGGATGTTCTTACTTTCTCAAAGGATTTCCCTGTGCCAGGGTTGGACAGGGTGAAGGAATTGCATATCTTGGAGCCGGAATGCTGATTATGTTAATTGTCTCCATTCCCATAATGGTATACCGTGCAGCCCGTTTGTTGAAAAAACCTGATAGTTTTGTGATATCGATGATGATCGTTGCTTTAATATCCATCATACTTGCTTTAGGCCCAACCATATCATTTAATGATAAGGAGCTATTTACTATTCCCTATCCCTCGTTTTTAATAGAAAAATGGTCCATTTTCAGAGCAACAGGACGATTCATAAACGTTCTATTTCTTATTATTTATATCGCAACAATAAAAACAACTTTAAACCTTAGTATTGATTTAAATATCCCTAAGCATTATGTAGTAACTGGATTTATTTGTTTATGTACGTTTATTCAAGTCATAGATTTGTCGCCTTATTTATTGCAAAAATCCGAGCAGTTCAAATACGATCGGGAACTCAATACTTTTATGAAAAGTTCTGCCTGGGATACGTTAGCTGATAGCCATGACCATATTGTTATTATGCCCTTTGACGAATTTTATAATGATACAAATAAATACTGCTTGGCATATTGGGCTGCGATGAACAATATGACCTTAAATAACTTTTATCTTTCAAGGCAGCTTCAGGAAGTAGATGATATTGATGAATATAAATTACGGTTTTCGAATGGAAATACAGATGAGAATACCCTTTACATTGTTTACGATATAAAAGAGTTTTTGCAATATCCATTGAATTTTTATTATATTGACGGTTATTTTGTGGGGACAAAACAGAATCTGGATATGGAAATAAACCCGATTTCAAAGAGTGACTACAAAATTGAAATCCCCTGTAATGAATATCTGACAAAAACTCAGAATCAAGCAGATAAATATGTTATCCCCGAAGGCGGCAATATATATGGTCCGTACATTCGGCTTTTTCCGGGAACTTACCGAGTAAATATAACCGGAGAAAACCTATCTAAGGTTGCTTATGGAGTGTATAAAAGGAATTGTTCAGAAGAAATACCCAAAAAAGATATTACTGTAACTGATACAGAAATCATATACGAATTTACTATTGATGAAATAACAGAAGGCATTGAAATGCTTATCGCCAATCTGCAGCAAGAAGACATCATTGTCTATAAAAGAAATTTGATTTTTGAACCATAACCAGAAAATACTATCTCGTTTTTATGGGGAACGATTGATGAAAACACCAACATTGTATATTATAATTCCTTGCTATAATGAAGAACAGGTATTGCCAATTACAAGTGGAATTTTTCTGAAAAAGCTTTTGCAATTGATAAAAGATCAATTAATTACCCCAGAAAGCAAAATTGTTTTTATCAATGATGGGAGTAAAGATTCCACATGGGAAATAATTAAGGAACTTTGTAAAAAAGAATACTATTTGGGAATCTGTTTAAGCAGAAATCGCGGACATCAAAATGCTTTATTAGCCGGCCTATTAGAAACCAAAGATTTATGTGATATTACAATTTCTATTGACTGTGATGGTCAAGACGACATCAATGCAATGGACGACATGATATGTGCCTATTATAAAGGTGCTGATATTGTGTATGGGGTAAGAAATAACAGAGATAGTGATACCTGTTTTAAAAAGTTTACCGCAGAAATGTTTTACAAAATAATGACTAAGTTAGGGGTCGAATCCATATACAATCATGCGGATTATCGTTTAGTCAGTTCGAAGATTCTGGAGGAATTGGCACGATATAAAGAAGTAAATCTTTTTTTGCGTGGTATGTTTCCTTTAATAGGATTTAACAGCACTTGCGTCTACTATAAAAGAGAAACAAGAATTGCCGGAGAAAGCCATTATCCTTTAAGTAAGATGATATCGTTAGCTGTAAACGGCATTACCAGTTTGTCTATTCAGCCAATCCGGTATATTACCTATATGGGAATTCTGGTTTCCTTGCTAAGTGGTTTAGGAATCATCTGGGCTGTCTTATGTGTGACATTGCAAATAGCTATATCAGGTTGGACTTCTATGATATGCATTATTTGCTTTTTGGGGGGGGCACAAATGATATCTCTGGGAATTATAGGAGAATATATTGGCAAAATTTATTTAGAGACAAAAGAACGGCCAAGATACTCTATCAAAGAATATACATATAAAACTGAAAATAACAGCACGAAGATAGATTTTATAAAATGATAAATGACATTAAGGTTATTAAACTTTAGTAGATTATCAAAGGAAAAATACAAAAGGGAGGAATGCTAAGATATTGTTTTCTTAGCAAGATTATGGTCTACGATAAAATCATTATAGGCGCCGGCATCTACGGTTTATACTCCGCATTGAAATCCGGAAAATGGGGGGGGCGCATTCTGGTACTTGAATATGACGACCAACCATTCAAACGGGCTACCTACATCAATCAGGCTCGTGTTCATAATGGCTATCACTATCCAAGGTCTTATTCTACTGCGATTAAATCTGCGAGCTATTTTGAAAGATTTAACCAGGATTTCGGATTTTGTGTACATTCTAAATTTGATCAGATCTATGCAACATCCAGGGATTTCTCCTGGACCAATGCAGATCAATTCCGAAGCTTTTGTAAAGCGGCTCAGATTCAGTGTGATGATGTGGCAACAAGTATTTATTTTAAAGAGGGCATGTGTGACGGAGCCTTTTTAACAGAAGAATATACTTATGACGCACAGATCCTAAAAGAACACTTCCTAAAAGAAATCAGCTTATTGCCCAATATAACTTTACAATTTGGGGCCAAAATTAAAAAATTAAAAAAACACACCAGCCATTATTCCCTGTGTCTGGAAGATGGCTCTGAATATAGCAGTGATTTCGTTTTGAATGCCACCTATGCCTCGGTAAATCAAATATTGAAATTCTTAGGATTTGAACCGTTTAAGATTAAATATGAACTGTGTGAAATTATTCTATGTGATGTGAATGACAAATTGGAAAATGTTGGAATAACTGTCATGGACGGCCCGTTTTTTTCGATCATGCCTTTCGGGAAAACGGGTCTGCATTCCCTGACATCAGTAACCTTTACTCCACATGTAACCAGTTATGACAAAATTCCCACATTTTCATGCCAGAGAAAAAGCAGGGGATTCTGTTCCCCGTATCAATTAGGAAACTGCAATGATTGTCCTGCCCGTCCGGCAAGCGCATGGGATTACATGTCAAATCTGGCAAAAAAATATTTAAAAGATCAATGGAAATTTGAATATAAATATTCCTTGTTTTCGATGAAGCCCATTTTAAAGATATCGGAAATTGATGATTCCAGACCAACTGTTATCAAATTCTTTTCCAGAGAACCAACGTTTATCAGTGTTTTATCAGGAAAAATTAATACTATATATGATTTAGATGAGGTACTTATATGATTACCAATAAAGAAAAGAATTTTATATCAGTAGTTATTTATGTCCGGAATCTGGAGGGAGAAATATACTCTATTTTGTCTTTGATACATACCACATTAGAAAAGCATTTTGATAAATTTGAAATCATCTGTGTGAATGATGCCTCAGAAGATAATAGCAGAAAAGAAATAGAAAAATTTTCTCAAGAGGTGATATTCTCCATTTTATCAGTTGTTAATATGTCATCGTTCCAGGGAAAAGAACTATCTATGAATGCTGGGACTGACCTGGCAATTGGTGACTTCATCTATGAATTCGATTCTATGATTTTTGATTATGATGAAGCTTTGATTATGAATGCTTATTATAAGTTTTTAGAGGGCTATGACATTGTTTCTGTAGTGCCCGAAAACACTTCTGGATTTACTTCAAAGCTGTTCTATAAAATATTCAATCGGTACAGTTTTGCAGGAAATACCATCCAGCAAGAAAGTTTTCGGATTTTGTCCAGGAGAGCTTTTAATCGTGCAAAATCATTGAACCGGGCTCTGGCTTACCGGAAAGCCGTCTATGCAAGCTGTGGGTTAAGCGCCGCAGTAATTCCCTATAATAACACTGGAAAGGGGAAAAAAATTGAAAAAGAAGAACGGACGAACAGGACGGAGACTGCCATGGATTCTTTAATACTGTTCACGAATGTAGTACAAAAGTTTTCTTTGTATATCAGTCTTTTGTTCCTGGGGATAACAGTCACAATCGGTCTCTATACATGGGGGGTATATTTTAGTGACCGAAAGCCAGTCGAAGGATGGACACCTCTGATGCTCTTTCTTTCCTTAGGGTTTTTCGGGATTTTCTTAATATTAACGGTTACATTACAATATTTATCGGTAGTATTGAGACTTATTTTCAAAAAAAGACAATATTTGATAGAATCCATCGAAAAAATGACAAATAATTGAGGTGAAAAGATGAATTTAAATATAGTGCTCCCTGTCTTAAATGAGGAAAATGATTTAAAACCAGGTGTAGAAACGACCCTGAATTATTTGAAAACAATCTCCTGGAAAGATCATTTTGAAATAACAATCGCAGATAATGGTTCTACAGATAAAACAGAAGAAATTGCTAAGGATCTGTGCGATACTTATGAAAATGTAAATTATTTTAAAGTATCCCAGAGAGGAGTCGGTCTTGCCTTTCGGGAGGCAATCAAAAGGAATCCATGTGACATTGTCGGATATATGGATGTTGATTTAGCAACAGACATTAAACATTTCAGGCAGGTATATGATTCCTTTATGGATCCATCTGTTAATATTGTAGTGGGTTCCCGTTTATTACACGATTCCAGAGTATATGGCCGGAGTCTGCTTCGGGAAATCACATCCCGCATGCTTAACCTGATTTTAAAAATTGTTCTGAAAGTCCAATTTACAGATGCAATGTGCGGATTTAAATTTTACAGAAAAGAGATTGCGAACAGTTTGGTGAAACAGTGCAGTGACAATACTGGCTGGTTTTATTGTGCTGAAATGATGATACGTGCAGAATGGGAGGCACTATCGATAACAGAAATTCCTGTGGAGTGGCATGATGATTCCAATTCTAAGGTTAAAATCGGGAAATTAAGTTCCAGCTATCTGGCAGAAATCATCAAATTGTATAAAATAAAAAAGAGGAGAAGAACATGAAGGTTGGATTAGTCGGCTATGGTTATTGGGGAAAAATAATCAGAACTTACATAGATAAAGATGATAATTTTGAACTGATAAAAATATACACCTTAGAAACAGAGCAAAAGCAAGATAGCTTCTATGTAAATGATCTTGATGAAATTGCTGAAAATCCAGATATTGAAGCTGCATTTATCTGCACACCTGTTTCCACTCATTTTTCTATCTGCAAGAAGCTTCTTTCTAAAAAGAAACATGTATTTTGTGAGAAACCAACGGTATCCTTGAATGATGATTTGGAATCGCTTTATCGTATTGCCTCAGAAAACGGAGTGATTTTGTATACGGATTATATTTATACTGTTTCCGATTCCATTCAGATGATGAAGCAAAAAATAGGTGAACTTGGAGAGATTCGTGCGATAGAAGGCAACATCTGTCAATTTGGGAATTTTTATCAACAGGATTCTGTTTATGAGGTATTAGGTGTTCATTTATTTTCCATTTTGCCGTATTTATTGCCAGAGCTGTCAGTTGATTTTTGTAGACGTGTGGACTGGGAAGATCTGGAACAATATGGAGGGAATGCCAGCCTTACCGCTAATAACCATATCTGTGTGAATTTTTCATTTAGTCTACTGAGTCCTAAAAAGGAACGGAAATTGAGCGTGTATGGGACAAAGGGAAGTATGGTTTTTGACATGCTTGATGAAGTGGCAACGTTGCGCCAGTATACCTATTCGAAAAAAGCAGATGGCGGGTATATTATAGAAAAGAAAAATGACTGGAAATATGATGAGAGAAACAATTTGGAGCATACATTGAAAGTATTTTATGAATCTATAGATAAGGGAAATGATGAAAATCAATATATCTCAGAAAAGGTCAGTGAAATCCTTCATCTTTTAAAAAATCATGCAGATGGCGAAAACCAGCTATAGAAGCCATAACTGTTCAGAAAAAACAAAAACTAAAAGAGGAAATATTGATATTATCAGGAGATCCATTGTTTTTCGAAATACAGTTGTGAAGAATTCTCATTCATGGTAAAACATCAAAAAGTGAATCGTTTAATTCTACCTGAAAATATACCAAATCGTCTGAACTTAAGCCGAAGATCTGCCTGACAATACAAATTCCAGGCAGATCTTTTCGGCTTATATGTTATGCTCATTCACCCGACGGAGCCATAAACCATTTCTCATACTTTCGTTTCGCAAAAACATTGTTATATTCAACCATCCAATAATCTGACAGCAGTGACGCGTACGGAGACTCTGATTCATAAGAATACCACTGTCCATTGCGTCCTAAATATCCATGGATATTCATTGCCGGAATAGATTCGCTGAGCTTTAACAAAAATTTCTGATACGGAGACATTGCAATACCGGCTTCCCGGAAAGCCAGGGAAGACAGATAATTAGCGCTGGTACAGACAGAAGATCTTTCCGCAATATCATAGTTTGCCCAGATAAGAAACGGCACTTCAAACCGTTTTTGCAGCTCTGCTAATGTCCACTGATCCATAGTTTTCCCCATAAACGTTTCATAAAATTCATCTGTAATACTGGGCTGGTGATCGCCAAACAGGATCAGAATGACCGGTTCCTCGACCGCACTGAAATAATCAATCAGAATCGGGAGGGCCGCATCGGATTCCCGGATCAGCGTCAGATATTCCTCTATATCCGGAAATTGTCCTTCATATCCCGGAATTCTGATTGCGTTATCGCCATAATATCCCGAGAGGTAATCACCATGATTCTGCATAGTCACATTAAAGATAAACTTCGGTCTGTTCCCTTGCTTGTTTTTCTCAAATACTTCAATCACTTTACGATAGGAATCCGCATCCGAGAGATAACGATTGCGAATTCGTGGTAAATCAGGATCAAACGCACGGATATCAAGGAATTCGTCAAAGGCCAGCAAAGGATATACGCGATCCCGCCCATATCCGGATTTATCGTATGGATGAATGGCCGTTGTCTGGTATCCCTGTTCCTTCAGCAATTCAGGCAAGGCCGGAGAAGCCTGCAGGACAAACTGCTGATAAGGAATCGTTCCCGGTATAAATCCGATGGTGTTTCCTGTCAGAAACTCATATTCTGTGTTGGCGGTTCCCCCTCCATGGGTAGACACCAGCACTTTGCCCTTGATTACATTCTCCGACAGCGAATGATAATAGGGCAGACAGGTGCGGCTGTCTATTACCGGCGCAACCACACTTAAATCAGAGAAAGCTTCATTCATAACTGCTATGATATGCGGCTTTCGGGTCTCAGATTCGGGAATGCCGGCATTTTCATGTGTACCATCATTTTTGTCACCTGAGGTTATATATTTGTCATATATACGAGTTACCTCTTCATAGGAATATCCGGGAGGAGGCGATACCCGCATCTGGCGGACTCCGGCAACCAGGCTGACTGCGACTCCATAGGTTTGAATATTTTTATTCGGGTTCCAGAGATCCAGAGGAGGGCAAAAGATATCGGCACTGATGATCATTCCGGTAAGCAAAACTGTAGGGAGTGTCCAGGAGAGCACTGTCTTAACATTGTCCTTTTTCTTTATCCCTGCAAGATATACTACTATTGTACTCCAAATTCCTCCGCTAACCAAAGCCAGAAACATCTCCCTGGTAAAATCGTAATGATAGTTAAAGGCAACGTTTCCGGCTGTTCGAATGGTAAAGAAATCCGCAGGAATAATCGGACTGCCCCGGAAGCAAGTGACATAATAGTTGATGACAGCATAACCGTATGTGATGCAAAAGGTAAGGATTGTGGCAACCGCTATCCTTCTGGTAAATAAATAGAAAAACAACTCTATTACAAAATATAAAATAATGTTTTCAAATACATATAAACTCTCTATGGTTCCGGAGGCATCCGTGAGAGCTTCTGTATGATAAAAAACGAATACAGCTGTAATCAAAATCGATATTCCGTTGAAAAGGATTTTAATAGCCGGATTTGAGCTTCTTTGCAAGAATCCATATATTTGTATCAAACAGATAGCGGCTGCTAATAGCAGAAAAACAAATAATACAGATCTTACTGGTTGCCTGTAACAAATGCATCCTGAAAGATATAGCAAACACAGAAAAAAAAGGACCTTTGCAAATTTCTGTGAATAAATATCAGAATGCAGAATCGCTGCTGCCTTTGGCAGTGTCAGAAACGTGACAAAAAAGAACAGGAATATACCTCCCAATAATGGCCAGCAATGAAACAAGGAAACCTGGGTTAAGTCTGCACGATATAAAAAAGAGGTTGGTTCCGGAGCGTATAGATCGATATCTGTAAAAGCCTTTTCATTCTGCTTTATACGAACAATTCCCGATCCTTCCTGTTTTTGAAATTCAATCTCTAATGACTGAGCGTCCTTAGCTGTATAAATCAAAGAAACTGGTTTCCTGGGGTTGACTGCAGTAAAGACAATCTCGTCTACAAACTGCCAGTTCCCTTCTTGCCGGAACGCAGTGAAGGAGACTGGCTTGTCATTAATCTTTACATTTAAAATACGGATATCCGTTCCATAAGATTTCTGGTTCTTTCCGGCAGTACCGATGATTTCTATGACAACTTGTGGAGATGCCTCAGAAAAAAATGAAGATAAATAGGTACAAGATAATGCCAAAGATAAAAGCAGAGCAGCAGTTAAACTGACTATCAATTTTTTTATTGGCAAGGTCAATTGGTCTTTCATATGTTGTCTCTCATATATTTTAAGTATCATTATATTTTTTATAAATTGTAGGTGTTACATATTCTATCTCCATATTGCGGAAATGATCTTCGAGTATATCTTTAACATGTTTTTCATGTAACGGATCATTATAGGCATTATCGAGCGCCTCATCAAAATGGCTTTTCCGATCCTTAAACCCATCAAATCCGGCAATATATATTTTACCGCATTCCGTTGACTGAAGGAGATTGAGTAAGCATAAGACACTGTCAGAAGTTCTCTTTCCCTCAATATTACTTGCCTTTAAATAATTAACAACATACCCCGCAGAAATCTCCTGATGCAACAAATTCGAAGTTATAATTAATTTTTCTTTCTTTATATTTTTTCTTTCATAACTATATCTTTTGGTATTAGTAAAAAAGAAATAATCGCTGGAGACAAAATCACAGCTAAAATTCACGGAAATCACGAAGCAGTTACATTCTCTGATAACATTGAGTATTTTATTCTTCCAATGCAGGATACTTTCTCCCGGTGCCAGTACAAGGATTGCTTTCTCTTTAAATATTTTTCTCAAAGCTTTTAATGTATTTCCGTCATCGATATTAATATCCTGATAATTATTATATAATGATTGAATATACTCCTGATTAAAGATAACCTTTTCTTCCGGAATTATGGATTCCAGTATTGCACGGATATCTTTGGTTTTTAAAGTCCCCTTTTTTATTAAAAATTCAGGATAGGTCCTGTGCAGATTATACATTGCCGAGAGTGCATAAGGGACGGCATACCCCCATGGACACTCCTGTTTTATCTTGGCTATAAAATCATCGATGGCATCATAAATAAAATTAATATTATAAATCCCTCTTTTTTCCCTGATCAGGTAATCCATAACTAATTCGATACAAAGATTTCCCGGAATTCTCCCGATTCCATTTAAAGATGCGTCAATGAAAATATCCTTTTTGTTTTCAAAGTACGAGATGAATTCTTGTGCCAATGAATAAGCAAGGCCCAGATTTTCATGCAAATGGGCCGATATTTTGATTTCAACACGTAAATTATTTTGTAAAAGAGAACTGATGCGTTTAATATCATTGATCGTCATGGAGCCAAAGGTATCTACGATTGTAAAAACATCCGGACAGGTTTCATTAACTTGGTCGATCAAATCCAACAATTCTCTATCGTTATAGCCCATAATATTAATTGGGTTACAATGGCAGACGTATCCGGACTTTTTGACCAATTCACATAATTGCAACCCCTCATTTACATCATATTTGTGAAAGGATACACGGATATGTCTGATAATGTTATCACAAGGTTCCAGCCTGCCCCAATCCCATTTGTCTTCCTGAACCATCAGGGAATATTCCTGCCCGTCCGTTTTTTCAGGGATAATTCTTTTTGCCTCCGCAACGGTATTATACAAACTTCGGTTATTGTCATATGCCGTATTTTTCAAATATCCTAACTCAATTACATCTACCCCCCCCCCACGAAAGATTTTCGATAATTCCATGAAGGACGCGTTTCCCGAAATTCCAATCATTCACGTTTCCTCCATCCCGCAATGAACTGTCGATCAATTTTATGCTCATGTGTTTTTCTCCTCAGAGGCTCAGTTTATCGATTCCTGACATATGAATGGCATTTGCCAAATCGAAATCGCTGGGATTATCAATATCAATTGCTTCAATAGAGGAACAAATACAGATATAAGGATTGATTCCTGTCCTGCCTCCTGTTTTTCTGAAAACTTCTTTGGTAAATACATAAGGCGTCGGTAATTCTTCATATATGGGAATTAAATCCTGCGTCCTTGGATAATAATCTAAAGAAAAATTCATGGGTTTTTGATTTTGCCACATAAAATTTCTGATTTCCCTTGCACAAAAAGCAGAATCATAGTTACCGGATTCCACGGCTTTAATGCAGGCTTCAATATGTTCCTCCTTCATAAATGGAGATGTGGCATGACACATAACATACAAGTCCGAGGGATAATCATTGATAAAGCTTTTTATCAGATCATTGCTTTTGGTTTGTTGAGTATCCAGATATTCCGGCCTTTTCAGCCATGTAACTTCACAGGGAATATACTGACATATTTCTTTTTTGCTGCAATAAACAACAATTTCCGTAATAATCCCTTTCTTTTTTAACAAAACCAGTGTTTCAAGAATAAATGAAATAAGCGGTTTCCCATCATCCATGGGCTTTAAATTCTTGCCCGGAATCCGTTCATTATTCAGTTTAATCGGGACAAATGCTACTGTATTGCTCATATTTTCACCTGTCGTCCTTTATATTTTTACGATTGCCAGGCTGATATCATCGCCTACAGGCAATTTTGCAAGTTGAATTTTTTCCTGTTCTTCGTAATCTTTTACAGCCTTTTTGACATTGGGATAAGCGCCAGAAAAATAATCATGAATCAAAATACTCCCTCCTGTGCACATTTTAGGATAAAAATACGCCAGGCCTTCATAAGTGGGCTTATATAAGTCCATATCTAAATTCACAAAACAAAATGGGCTGTCCAGATTCAGGGCAATCGCCGTTTCGGGGAAATAACCCTTACATATAGTGACCTTATGTTTATACGGCATTTTTTCATATACGGTTAGTTCGGACAGATTTTTCATATAATTCGCCACAACTAGGGACTCTTCCTGTTCATATTTGATATCCTCATCAGAAAAACCATCAAAGGTATCAAACAGGTAACATTGCCTGTCCGGAAAACAGGAATTGATCTCTTTCGCAAATTCACCGCGAAAAACACCTGCTTCCGCAACCGCACCCGGCAACTGTTCCTGGTATACTATTTGAGAGAAACGTTTTAAAAATAAAATCCTGCTGTTTACAGACAGCCCCACATAGTCTGACCTGATTTTAGAAGCGGGAATTTTCAAATCCTCTAATTGCTTTTGGATTTCCTCATATCCCATTAAAGTCCCAAGGACAATATAATCATATTTGCCTTCTTTCAGAACAGGAGGTGAAAAAATCCTTATTCCATTTAATTCTTTTCCCCATTTCGTACTGTCATTATCCACATAACCAATTATTTCATACCGATTTTCCAGTAATTCCCTGACTCTTTGCCCGGTTCCGCCTGCCCCAAATATAAATACTTTTCTCATCATTATATTCCTGACTTTCTAAATAATCTTTTTCTCGCCAATAATGTTCTCCAAAAATTCTCGTGGAAATATCTCTAATTCGCCACCCCTTGTTGCATTTATAACCTTTACTGAATGAATGTCACAATGATACGATACGGTCTTCCACATATCATCCGGATCATAAATACCCGCACTTTTCATATTTCCGTAATCCATCCAGGTGCTGATCGATGCCATGATTTGTTTTTCTTCCTCTCCCGATGAATAAAAATGTGCAGGATCTCCGGAGAATAAATCCAGCACCTCCCTACCGTCAGGCAATATCTTCTTTTTAAAATTATTATCCACACCTAACAGATAAATTTCGCTTACTCCCATATAAACGGCAAATTGAATTGCCTGGTATAGTACGCTGCCGCCCTCATAGACCATTTTATCCGGGCAATTGCTGAATTCAGGTATCACATTGTATCTTGGAATATGGTTATACCATATCGCTTTCTGAAACCATTTATCATCGATATGGTCTAATAATTTGGCATCCAGGAGCAAACACGTCTGTTCTGTCAATTGTCCCATCCTCTTATTCTGTTCTGAAAAATATAAAGAGTCTGATACAAAATAATACGTGGGACGCCATTGCGTATATGGAAAGATTTCGGTGATCTTATTAACGGCAAAGGTCAATTCATACTGCAGATGATCCAGATCCTTTGCCCGAAGAGACGGCCCGTTCCCAATTACAAAGCACCGTTTTCCTTTATGAATATTTTTCAGCTCCGATAACCGTTCTCCGTTTCCAGGACACTTTTTTTCTATATTGGCCAAAATCAAATCGCTTATCTGATTATCATACGAATGCTGCATATGCCATAATTTATGTCTCTGTTCTTCGGCATAACCCGAAAAATCTTTTGCCGAAAGATTATCGCTGCAAGTAAGCCCACTCAAAAATTCCTGTAACTGCCGGTTTTCTTCTTCAAGTTTCCTGATTTTTTCTTCCTGTACATCAGCCCTGGCAATTAATTCTTTTATCTGTGCTGTCAGGTTGTCTGTTTTATTGTTTCCCCACATATGAATTCTCTCCATTATCGTTTAAGCAGACAAAAGTATAAGCTATTTTCTGTTTAATTTTGAAAAGAGGCGATAACCTTTCCAACTCTGTATGGTTTCTAACTCTTTTAAAAGATTCTCTTTCTCAACAGCCAACTCATGATAGCTTTCTTTTAGCGTGGACAGAGTCTTTTTTAAATCCGATAAATTTGTTTCTGCATTTTTCAGGTTTTCTTTCAGTCTGGATTCCTGCGTCTGTAGATTCCTTACCCACTGCTGGTAATCCTTTAACTCTTTGATCCGTTCTTCATAAGCTGTTTCCAAGTGGCATATCTGTTCTTTTAATTCAGATTCCTGCTTTTGCAGGTTATCCACCCATTGCTGATAAGTTTTTTGCTCTTTTTCCTTTGCATCATTAAGATTGTCTACCCATTCTCTATATTTTAATAAGTCATAATCCTTCAGGTTCTCACTTTTTTGTAATTTCCGGCACCAGTCCAAATATAAATGGTAATCCTCATACAATTCCTGTACCGACCGCGCATTCGTGCAATTCCGGCATAGAATATCAACTTCATCCCTCTGCATTTCTTTCCGGATTCGTTTTGCCTCTGCCGAATCCAAAATTTCTTCATAGCTCTCCTCCAGCAGATTGCCAAGCACATAATCCAGACCATAATCCATACAGCAAAGAACCATGGTCCCATCCGGTAAAAGAACATTATGATTCATACCAGTTCCGCAGTTGATGCATACAATCTCACCAGTGGAATGTTTGCTTTCCACATAGTCGTTCTCTACATTTCCTGCCCGATTAATCAATTCAGTAATCAACTTGGAATCCTTCGGAATCGCTTCCACAATATCCGGGTGGATTCCGGCATGGCAGGAATAACCGGTTACCAGAGGAAGCCCCTTTTTCTTGTGTCCTGTCACCTGGTAGAGCAGACTCAGATATTCTTCTGTAATCTGAATATTGGCATTGCTCTTATCATCCGGAACATGGAGAACAAATTCATCAAAATCCAGATCTTTTATCCTTTCAAAATCATTGATAAGCTTTTCCCTACCATCACCCTCTGCTTCCTTTCTGACAACAAGCCTGTAATTCAGTTTGGAATAGGAGCCACCAATCAATTCATTGGAATGTCCTCTCCGGATAATTCCATAGCCCAGATCATCATAATTTACAGCTTTTAAGTTGCTGCCACCCAGCATCATGCCAATAGCATCCAACAGAGAAAGAGGGACCACCAGCTTTTCATTAAGCTTTTTCAGAAAATCATTGGATAATTTGCAAACACCTGCATATCCCACCCAGGGATACCTGGCTGTCTTAGAATCGCTGATTTCCGTTATGACATCATCATTTATTGTTATCAACTTTTCTTTTTCGTCCGGACACAACAAATCCCTGATAACCAGCACATCCTTTTTTTTGTATCGGAGAAGTCTGGTAAAGATAGCCAGATCAATCATTTCCGATCCATCCACCACCAGTAAATCCTCGTTATTAAAAAAGGAATCATCAAACATTCTCTCATTCAATATTTCTTTACCACTGGTAAAAATTTTTTTGACCCGAAGCTCTTCTATACTTTCTTGTACCTTCCTGTCCTCCCACATGCCGCCAGAGCCAAAGCAGACGCAGATATCATCCAGTGCGAAGCCGCTCACACTAAGCAGACTGAATATTCTTCTGATTATTGTCAGGCCGCCATGCACCGGCAGAAAGCAAGTCGGCATGCATCTTCCTTCTGCAAAATGTTCCTTTCCTGTGTTCGCCAGAATCAAAGCTTTCATAATAATCCCTCTTTTTCTGCAAGCTCCCGGATGTAATCCCTGTTATACTTTCCTTTGTGTTCCAGGTCAATCTTACCCAGAAGAACCCTGATATTTTCCAGGCTGATGCCTCTTTTTTCCAGATACTCAGCATAAGACCGGTGAACACGGCAGATGGCAGACAGAAAAAATTCGGGAGAATATCCCCATGAAAAATCCTTTTTCAGTGGTTTAATATCCTTACTGACAGCATCCATAATTTTATGGATATTTATTTTTTTTCCATAATTATCGTTGAGATAACTGGCAATCAGCTCACTGCACAAGTTTCCGGGAGCCCTGCCAATTCCCATTAGGGAGCCATCTACAATTACCTTGCGTTCTTCCTCAGTAATAGCTAAAAAGCGCTGAGCCAACGCAAAGGTAAGGGAAAGATTTTCATGGACATGAAGACCGATTCGTATCGATTTGTCCAGCCTGGCATCATACATCTTTATAATCTGTTGAAGTTCAGCTAAATTCAGCATTCCGAAGGTATCTACCAGGGAAACAGCAAAGGGCCTGATTTCATTTGCCCGATCTGCAAATACCTTTAATTCTTCCAGGGTTGCTCCTGGTGTGTTAATGAGATTTAGCGAGCAAAGATAGCCCTTGTCCATAGCCTGTTTTGCAAATTCAATACCGCCATCTAAAAAATCATAATAAAAAGCAAGCCGAATCAGAGAAATTCTTCCATTAGAATCTGTAAGCTTTCTGATATCATATTCATCTGCCCTGGCCATAAGGGCGTAGATTGCTTCCTGGGAACATTCTGCCTGATCTAAAAGGGCATATGCATTCTCAATGCGGGGATAATATATTTTATCCGGTTCATAACTGCACATTTTTAAAAAACCGAATTCGATCATATCAACATGTGCTGTTGATAATTTGCCAATAATAACATCCGTTCAACTCATGGACTGCTCTTATCTCAAAATTCTCTTTGATGATACTGCGCACCATTTCTAAATCCTTGGGTGTGTCCACCGATATGTTTCTGCATTCAACCTCCACCATCTTTACATCGATCCCTTTATCAATAAAGCGCATAAGGTCACATTCTTCAATTGCTTCCAGCTCGCTTCTGGGCGTTTCGTGAAAAAAGGCGAGTGCTTTTTTGCTGTATACAGAAATACCTGTGAATTTCATGTAGTCAAATTTCAGCCCGCCTTTGGGAAAGGGAATCGGGCTCCTGGTTGTATATAAAAGAGTGCCTCTTGTCCCTGTAACCACCTTGATATTAGCGGAGTCAATGACTTCTGGCGCAGTCTTTATTCTGGACATGGCATTTGTCACCTCAAATCCATTGGTTCTTGCATCACTGATTACCTTTGATAATGCATCAATATTAACCAGCGGTTCATCACCGCTGATAAACGCATACAGATCCCCTTCTATCCTGGTTGAAACCTCATAGATTCGGGATGTGGGAGTAGTATGCTCTTTGGATGTCATCAATGTCCTGATACCGTACCCGTCACATACCTGGATAACCCTGTCATCATCTGTGGCAACTACAAGTTCATCGATTTCTTTTACTTTTCCTGCCTGTTGATATACCCACCAGATCATGGGCTTTCCCCAGATATCTGCCAAAGGTTTTCCGGGTATTCTCGTTGATGCATAGCGGGCTGGAATGACTCCGATCACCTTCATCAAGCAGCCCTCCCAACTATTAATGGGAATGGTATACCTGCAGAATCATATCTCCTGAGAGTTATTTGGTAATTTTCGTTATACCCCCCCAAGGAGCTGATTCAATCTTTTTGCTTCTTCAGGAATATTCAATTTTTCCGGCATATTCATCATTACAAGTGCCTGGGCATAATCATAGATATCATCGATATCAATAGCTTCTTTCTTTGTCACTTCCATCAGATACGGATTTTCTCCAATCCGATCTCCCCACTCTTTATATTTTTCTCTTGGAGTAATCTGTATTCCATTGGTAAACAGATAAAGCCTGGGCAAATTCTGTGAATTGGGATGATGCCGTCCTCTGGAAAAGTTCATCGGTCCCTTCTCATTCATCAGGTAATGTTGGAATTTGCATACTGTCACAAGAGAATCATATCCTTCTTTCATTTTTTGAAGATATTCCCGGATTGCTCTTTCATATAATCTGTCATCAACCAGAGGAGATGTTACGCAAGCCCAGATAATGTGATCTCCCTCCAGTACATCCCCCAGATAAGATACAAACTCACTGATGGGAAGTGTCTCATTTGCATAGGAAAGGGGGCGAAGCATTGGAATCGCTCCTTCGCTTTTGGCAATAGCAAGCATTTCCTGAGATTCGGAAGAAACGACAATCTGGTCAATCTGTCTGACCTTCTTTAATTGTCTGATTTTGTGCGACAGGAGATTGGCATCCCCAAAGGGCAACTGATTTTTCCCCGGAAGCCGGGAGCTGTCTCCTTTTACAGGAATAAGTGCGGTAAATGTCATGATTTTTCCTTTCCTTAATAATTTTGTTTGGATTCTTATCATATAATTTTATTTAATACAGGAATCCGTTTTAATAAAATGGTTGTAATATAGCCCAGAACAAAAACAATACCACAATATAAAAAAGCCGTAAGCATATAATTCAGTCCCAATTGATGATGAAAAATATTCCAAAGCTGAGTTATCGCTGTAATTTTTTCTTTATAGAAAACATGCAACAGGTATATGCCAAATGTACATGCCCCTATTGAACAGATCATTCTTTTTACATAATCAGGGAAGTTATAATTGCTGCAAATATATTCTGATGTCACAAATATTGTTGCACAATTTATCATGGCAAAGACACTATGGAATGATTGTGAATTACTTTCATCAAGGATTCCTGTTATATTTGACTTAACATAGGTAAGATAACCAGCTATTATTATAGTTCCTATATTTGTGAGCCACAATAACACGATTCTTTTTCGAGTCCAAAATCTTTTGAGCCTTGCTTTTAGAAAATAACCCAAGCAGGGATAGATAAAAATGTCAGTACATAACCATTGGAGCCGAAAATTCCAATTTAAATTGTATTTGCCTTGCCATAAAATAAACTCTGTTACCGGTAAAAGTGAGGAGAAGCAAATTACAAGGATCAATATATATACAAAATCTCTATTGGTTAATGCTTTTACTATTCTTTGCAACAGAGGCAGCGTCATTAACATGGAAATGTATGCATATAAGTACCAGAAAGAATAATTCCAGCTAAAGCTATACAACTGTTTGACGAATTCCCTGAAATCCAACTGAAACGAACCTGAATATACCTCAACAAAAAAGTAAAAGAGGGACCAGGTTACCAGGATAATCACCATTTTCAGGATTCTGTATCTCCATAGTCTGTTTAAAGGCTCTGGTTCCCTGTCTAACATTAACGCACCAGATATTGTAAAAAACAATGGTACCGAAAATTTGCAGAAAACAGACAGAAACAAATAAATCCAAAATTGTAAACTGTGCTTATCGTATAATGAGAAAAGAAAGTATCCGTTTGTCTCTGTATGATTGAAAATCACGAAAAAGCAGGCAATTATCCGCATCAGCTCGATATCTATTTGCTTCCATTTAGTTTCTTTTGTTTTTTGGACATTCATATCTGTTATCCTTTTTCTTGTTCCCTTCAATTTGGGATGTTAGTAGCTTTTTCGAAGGATACCCTGGGGAATATTTCCAGCTGCCCCCCCTCGTTGCATTTAGTACTGATACCTTATGTATGCTGCAATGATATGCTACTGTATTCCACATATCATTTAAATCATAAGTTCCGTTTTTTATCTTGTTCTCTCCAAAATCCATCCAACTGCTGCAATATAAGTTTAACCTTTGACATTCCTGCTTGTTAGACTTGTAAAAATAATTATCTTCAAAAAAATCAATTACCTTACGTCCATCCTCTAATATCTTCGTTTTATAATTGTTATCCACCCCTAAAAGAAAAATTTCTGTTATTCCCATAAAAACAGCAAATTGCACCGCAATGTATAGCACGCTTCCTCCTTCATAGACCATTCTATCTGGGTTACAGCTAAACTCTGGGATAACACTGTATCGGGTGTTATGATAATACCAAAAGATTTTTTCCCAATATTTTTCATCTATAGCTTTCATAAATTCTGAATCCATCAGAATGCAGGACTTCTCAATTATTTCAGACGTCCATTCATTGATATGATTTAAAAATATTGGATCAGACACCATGTAATAGGATGGGCGCCATTTTGTGTAAGGGAATATTTCCGTAATTTTGTTTACCGCAAAGGTTAATTCATTTTGCAGCTTGTCCAGATCTTCTGCTCGTAAAGACGGGCCGTTGCCTATGATAAAACATCGTTTCCCCTTATGAATATCTTTTAAGCCTGCCAACCGTTGGATATTTCCAGAACATCTTTTTTCCACATTTTCCAGTGTCAGAGAACTTAGCTGATTGTCATATGAATATTGCATATGCCATAATCTATGCTTCTGTTCTTCTGTATACTTGAGAAAGTCTTCTTTTAATAGTGTTTTTCTCTGGGTCGAACCATTCCAGAGACTCCTTAATTGCTGATTTTCTTCCTCAAGTTTTTTGATTTTTTCCTGTTGTTCATTAATTACAACAGTTACTTTATTTATCTGTACTGTCAGATCATCTGTTTTATTATTTCTCCACATAGCTGTTTTTCTCCTAAGATTTTTTAATACGCTTTTGGTATCGTCTGTCAAGTTCTGTTATTAAATAAATAGTACAGGTAAAAATTCCGATATAATACACTGGATAATAATACATGAATGCTTCGCCAGGCATAGTCATCCAAATTAAAGGTATTTTTGATAAAACAGATAAAAGTACAACTATTCCATAATGATTTTTTTCTTTGCACAGTTTGAAAAGAGAGAATAATATTCCTGTGAAAGGTATTAATAAAGAAAAGCAAATGATTCTTATGAGCCTTAATATAGAAGAGTTTTCCCAATTAAAAGTCATAAAAGTTAATGTTTTAGCAAAAATGTCATAATTGAGAGGCTGAAAACCAGAAATGTCCAGATTCAGCATCGTAGGTGGAGAACTTATTCCCTCATTCGACCATAAACTTTCAGAAATTTGTGCTTGTGTATACACAGTATTATTCTGCGTTTTTATAAATGTTTGCCATCGGTTTTTAAAAAAAACATCCAGGTTGTTTGCCATTAAAGTTGTGTATGCATCCCAAAAGCCTGGGTGTATTTCTGGTTTACCATCAATGAAAAAATCACTGTAATACATCCACATTAATGCAGTTCCTGAGCTTTCACTGTTTAAAATAATATCAACAGACATGGTTTCGTTAATTTTTTGCAGAAGGTTATTTTCTTTCCACCCCCCCCCCGCATTTTCCGGCTTCATTTCTTATCATATCTGTTATTGGGTCTATCACCGCTGTTATGGTATTGTGGTCATAGTTCTGATAAGTTAATCTTCTTTGGAGCATATTGACTCCAAAGAAACCGAAAGAAGTAAGAATAATGCTTACAGATAAAAAAACAGGTGTAAAAATATTTTTTTTATATAATATTAAATAAAAAGCTGCACCTATCAACATATAATAGATACCCTCAGAACGTAGCGTTGACAGCAATACTAAAAGAAAACTGATTTTCACAAAATCAAATTGTCTGGTAGTTTCATTAAAAAGTCTGCGTAGTGACAAAAAAAGCAAAATCTCGATGCTGGCATATACAGAACACCTTAAAGGATATTCATTAAAGAGTAGTACCTGAAAAGAGCAACTTGGAAGCAAAATAAGAAAAATCAAATATTTGTGTTTGATTTTTTCATATATTACCGCAGCAACCAACATAATAACTGACACATTTAACAAGATGACAGACAGAATAATTCCTGTAGGACATGGTATTATCATAAGCATCCAAATATACCATATCGCTACAATCCAGTGCTGTACGCTGCCAATATTAAAGTCCCGAACCGATGGTAACAACCATAATTCGTCTCCACCCCACATACCGGGATAAATAAGTACCAGCACGACTAAATTAGCAGAAATAATCATCATAAAAAGAAGTGACAAATGTTTTTTCTTATATTTGTTCCATGATTGACAGTTTATACAAAAATAGTTATAAGAAACATTAACAAACCAAATGACAAATAAAAGAAACGTAAATTTTATAAGCCAATATTTTAAGGAATGATAATCCGGATGCAGAACGACATTCTCACACCAGAAAGAATATCCTATTAAAATCATAACAAGAAGAAATCTATATAGCTTTTGCCGGGATTGTTTTTGAAACATTATTGATGTCCTTTCTGTTTTTTGTTTAACCATGAAAATACACGGTATCCTTTCCAGTCTTGTATTATCTCTAAGTATTTCAAAAGTTCTTCCTTTTCAGCGGTCAGTTCTTTCTGGCTCTCTGTTAGCACAGTCAGTTTCTCCCTCAAATCCAATAGCTCCGTTTCTGACTTTTCCAGATTCTCTTTCAAACGGACTTCTTGTGTCTGTAGATTCTCTACCCACTGCTGGTAATCTTTTAACTCCTTGATTCGTTCTTCATAAGCTATTTCTAAGTGGCATATCTGTTCTTTTAAATCGCATTCCTGTTTTTGCAGGTTATCCACCCATTGCTGATAAATAGACTCTCGGAATCTCTAAGCCTTATTTTATGCGGCTTTTGGGATTCCTTTTTTATAAATTCCCCCAGCTTTTTAAAAAAAGGGGTTGACAAACCGTACAAAATGTGCGGCGCTTCGCGCCCTTGATTAACAAGGTATCTTTCGTTCCGGCACAGCCGGTACAGACCTTTTGATTGGGGGTGTTTCTAA
>CAJTEM010000033.1 GCA_910575255.1 Lachnospiraceae bacterium
AAAGGTTCTCATCTGGAGATACTTCCTCAGCTACTGGAATAACCGGAGGATTTGTTCAGCCAATGGCGGTCTCCCTCCTATGATAAAACGCAGGCAGTATTATGAGGCTTTGGAGCCGGCAGCATAGTTAGTGATATCTTTGAGAAAAATGTGTCAACTAATATTGACAATATCATTCACAATGATACCGCCCATGATGTACTTGTGGTGGTTCTCGGCTTTGCGTTTCTTCTTGTTCTGTTTTTTCTTTTCATTGGCTACACGCTGTTGTGCCTGTTTCAATGCCTGCAATGCTTTTTCTAAGTTTTTGCTTGTGTCATTTTTGCTCTCAATCATTTCTGATACCTCATTCTTTCTGTGCTGTGTTGATAGTTTCTGAAAATAAAAAAGGTAGCGGATTGTCTGTTAAGATAATCGCTACCTAAATGTAAACAATATTCAGTTTTTATTTCACTTTTCTGTTCTGATTTTCCCCAACAAATGGGAATTTATTTATTTGGCAGATTTGCTTATCCACTCATCAAGAAATTTCATTTGTTCTTCAGTATGAAACCAATGCTCTCCATTTTTCATGATAGAAAGTGTCGAATTAGTTCTCTGTGCAAACTCAAATATCGTTCCATAAGCAGTAAGATTATCTTTTTCGCCATACAAAATATGCGTTGGGATTTTCCATGTAACAGGATTTTCTCTTACATAACAAAGATAATCCCATGAAAGGGTTTCTCCAAAGGTTGTCTGAATTTCTTTTTTCTCTTTGAGTTCATCTTCTGTAACATTTGTCCAAATCATCATATCAGCAATGAGCCTTTCCATATCTACAACGGGCGAAATAAAATATGCTTTTTCAATTTGCTGATTTGATAAGGCATTGATAGCAAAATATGCTCCAATGCTATTGGCAATTATTTCAACAGACCTGTAGTTTTTACAAATCGAACTAAAAAGTAATGGAAATTCTTCTTTTGCTTCCCATGGAAACTGTGCAGTATAGTCAAGACCAATCACATCACAATCACTAAAGAGCGGTTTGTAATGAATAGCTTCTTCAGCATTTCCACCTTTTCCATGTATATAAATAACTGCTTTATCCACAATAATTGTCCTCCACAAATCCCGATATGTTTAATTGTTCAACGCTGTTATTTTACCACAACCGCACACACAATTCTATTTAATTTTCCTTTTCCTTATTTTTTGCAATCATCATCTGCCTTGCCCGTTCCCTCTGCTCGGTGCTGACTACCCTCGGCTTGCGGTAACTGACGTGTGACTTCGGAAAGGAATAGGTCTTAGATACCTCGTCCTGCCCTGCCAGCTTGTATGTGTCGGGAAAGTCGGCAACAAGCGTGTCAAGTTTCCGCATGGCCGCCTTATCCCTTGTGTAGAGGGTGGCGGTCTGTTCTCCTGCATTATAATTGATAACCGTTTCCTGCTCGTATCGTGAGAGTTTCATAATGCCATATCCCCCTTTTCCTTGCTGTGGGCTCTGTGCCGTTTTTCCTCGGCAACTGTCGGCTGTTTTGCCTGTTCTGTCATAGCCTTTTAAGGATTGAGGAAGTCCCTTTCTTATTTGTATTTGTTTGTCACCCCTCCGCACTATCCAACATCTGGAGGAAGGGATGGAACCGGGAGATACGCTCTGAAAAAGGGTTCCCCGGATTGCATTTGCAGGATGCATAGAAACTCTTAGCTCGCAGGAATCTGCGTCAGGAGCAAAAATGCAGCTGTCTGAGCGCAGCAAGTTCTGCATTTTTGCTCCTGCTTCCAGCAGATTTCTGCAAGCTTAGAGTTTCTGCATCCGAAACCCGCAATCCGGGGAACCCTTTTTCAGAGCGTACCTCCCGGCTCCCTCTCTTCCTCCAGAGCGTCCCCCTCCCGAATCACAAAAGCTTGCGTTTACTGTGCAATTCCCACCTTCCCCCGCAACTCCTCATTCGCCTTTTCCACATTCAGCCTGGTCAGTATCAAAGTAATCAGAAGATTAAATGCAAACGGCATCCAAAGATACATGATATGAAGCATGTTGATGCAGGAAACGCTCTGCTCTGCGGCGCCCCCCACATAGCCGCTGTATGCCAGCAGCCAGCCTGCAATCGCAGTCCCGATCCCGCCTCCCAGCTTGGTTCCCAGGGAGGTGCAGGAATACATGGTGCCGTCTACCCGTTTGCCGGTCTTCAAAAACGTGTATTCCGAGCAGGTTGCAATCAGCGCATTCATATCCCCCTGAAGCGGACTCATTCCGATCGCTGCTGCCGCGGTACACAAAAGCATCAGCGGAACGCTTCCCATATAACCGGCAACTACTACCCCCAGACGGCCGGCCGTGCCTAACAGATACCCATACAGGTTCAGCTTATACATGCCCTTCCATCTGGCAACCAGCGCCGGCGTGAACAGCAGACCGACAATCATGGGAATATTAATTGCCCAGGAAAACACACCGAGAAGATTTGCATTTTTCAGCACATAGGTCATAAAATAGATTCCCATATTCAACGTTGCCGAATAGATCTGCATCAAAATATACGAAGCGCAAATCATCAGATAGTACTTGTTGTGAATCAGCAGGCCAAATGCCTCGGACAAATGATACGTTTCCTCCTGCTTCTGGCTATCCTGGCCGGTCTCCCCCTCTGCCAGCTCCTCCGGGGGCAATTCCTTTACGGACCATACGGACAGGGAGTTTGAGATCACGCCAACGATGGCATAGATAATGGCAACTGTCCTCCACGCACTTGCGCCGCCGCCAAAATAAGCCACACATCCCACGGTAATGGTCTGAATCAGCATGCTGGTGCCAAATGCAAACATAAAACGGATCGACCCCATCTGCACACGCTCATGATTGTTCTTCGTAATCAGGGCCGTCAATGCGGAGTACGCAATATTATTTGCCGTGTAAAAGCCGGCATTGAGAAGCGTATAGGCAATAAAAAACCATGCGTACTGGGCAAATTCACTGATACCGGCAGGAATCACAAAGATTGCCACCAGGCAAACCGCACATCCGAAGTAGCCGTAAAGCATCCAGGGACGCGCCTTTCCCATCCTGCTGTGAGTCTTGTCAATCATGGCGCCAAAGAAAATGTCACTGATTCCGTCAAAAAGCTTGGAAACCGCGATCAGGGTCCCGACGATCCCTGCATTCAGCCCGACCGTATCGGTCAGGAAAATCATGACAAAGGCTGACAAAAATGCATATACCACGTTGCCGGCAATGTCGCCAGATCCGTAACCAATCTTATTGTACCATTTTAAATACGTTCTTTCCTTCATTCTGCTGCCCCCCTTATGTATCCTTTCTCGCATGTTCCGGTTTTAAATGCAGAGAAAAGGTAAATGATTTCTCTGCCAGCCGGTATTTTTCCTGCAGCCTTGGCCCGCAGCTGTTGGAGCCGATTCCGTTCTGTCTGTAGTCAAGATTTAATACCGTGCTTTTGCAGGGAACCAGTTCAAAATTATGTTTTTTCTCTTCCAGCTCCTCCTGCGTATACACCGAAGCATTAAAGGAAAACGGCCTGTCTCCATATGCCTTCATGGTGCGCACTGCGCCACTGACAATAACATAGTCGCAATCGTTATGGCTGCCGTTCTCCTGCGGCCTTAAGTAATCCTCATGAAGTGCGGCCACTGTCGAGGAATAAATCCCGTGACTCGCCGCCCTGCACTTGTCCACATAGCTTTCCTCCGGCCCTAAACCGAAGTAGGTCACCTGATCCATTTCCTTGGGAAGGAACAGCCGAAGCCCGAATCTGGGAAGCTCCGGGAAATCCGGATTTCTCGTGACTTCCATTTTCACGGAAATCTGCCCCGAATTATCGATACGCCAGACCGTATCCATATCCATCATCCGCTGCACGGTCACCGCTGTCATCGCCATCCTGCTGTGAATCTCCAGATACTCTGCGGTCAGGATATAATCCGTCACATACGCCCTGGACACTGCCCGGTCATACATGGCCTTTTTCCACTCCGCCCTGATATACATATCGTTGTCTGTAGGCGCCCTCCAGACATTTAACTCCATTGGCTGGTCAAGAAACTCCACTCCTCCTGCCATCAGCCGGTCAAAGACCCCATACAGCTTATTGTAAACATAGGTAAAGCTGCCGCCCTCTACCGTCAGCTGCCGCATCGTCTCCGATAGCCTCAGCTGCGGCAGGCTCTGGCTTGCAGTTTTCGCTTCCTCCTGCCACAGGATCCTGGTCTGATTGCGCGGGTCCCGATTTGACAGAGCAATCTCATCAAAGCCAAGCACATGACCTTTGCCGCGGAACGGATCGGCATTTTTCAGGGTATAACAAATCTTCAGATACCCCCTGCCCCGGGCCGGGATCTCTACAGGAAGCAAAAGCTGTCCCTTTCTGCCCGGAGGAATCGCCGGTATGCTATCCTCCTTTACTCTCCCTGCAGCTGTCACCTTGCCGTCTGTGCTCACCTCATAGGAGATATCCAGGTAATCCTTCAGATCCACAAAGTTCATTTCATTTTTCAGCACAAGAATCCCGGTTTCCGGATCATACGAGCAGACCCTTGCCGGTCTGTGGACATTCTTGTACTCCAGCAGTCCCGTATGAGGCGTCCGGTCCGGATACACCAGCCCGTCCATGCAGAAATTCCCGTCCTCAGGATACTCCCCATGGTCGCCGCCGTAAAAATACATGTCTCTGCCCTCAGCGCTCTTCCCTTTATATATGGCATGGTCGCACCATTCCCATACAAAACCTCCGCAGATACAGTCATATTTTTCAATCAGTTCAAAATAATCCTCATAATCCCCGGCTCCGTTTCCCATGGAATGACAGTATTCGCACAGGATGTACGGCTTATCCGGATTCGATTCCACATAGTCAAGAACCTCGGAAAAATCCGGATACATCCGGCTGTACAGATCCAGATTGCTGTAATCGTATTTTCTCCGGCGCCCCCGGTAATACGCACTTTCGTAGTGAGTCAGCCTGCCGGGATCATACTGCTTCGTCCACGCCAGGGCCTTCTCAAAGGTACAGCCGTAGCCGCACTCATTTCCCATGGACCAGATGACGACACAGGGACGGTTCTTATCCCGCTCCACCAGCTTTCTGACACGGTCAAGCGTGGCCTCATCAAACTCCGGATTATCCGAGATCAGCTCATTCCATCTCCCCGCCCGCTCGGCGTCCGTATCATTGGAATAACATAACATCCACGGCCCGTGGCTCTCATTGTCCGCCTCATCGATCACAAAGAATCCATATCGGTCACACATTTGGTAAAACATCGGCGGATTCGGATAATGACTGGTGCGGATGGCATTGAAATTGTGCTGCTTCATCAATTCCAGATCCCTTTTCATCTGCTCTACACTTGTCACAGATCCAGTCACCGGATCCGAGTCATGCCGGTTCACGCCCCGGAATTTTATCGGATAACCGTTCAGATATACCACATTTCCCTTCACACAGATCTCGCGGATGCCGATATATTCCGTGATCACCTCATTTTCAGTTTCCAGAACCAGGGTATACAGATATGGCTGCTCGCTGTTCCACAGCCGGGGCGCCTGAATGGAAAAACCGGTATCTCCTTTATAGACGAAATCAGTAACCAGACTCCCTTCCTCATCGTAGACAGAAGCCTTCACCGGTATCACCTCATCCAGGTATCTGGTCCGGATGCTCACAAACGCCCTGTCTTCTTCCAGCCTGGTCTGGATAAAATAATCATAGATGCATTGCTCTGGCCGCTTCATCAGATACACATCCCGGAAAATGCCGCTCATGCGGAATTTGTCCTGATCCTCCAGATAGCTGCCGTCACACCATTTTAACACCAGTACTGCCAGGCAATTCTCCCCCTCCCGGATGCAGCGGGTCACATCAAATTCGCTGAGCGCATGGGAGACCTGGCTGTAGCCGACATATTCCCCATTCAGCCACACATAAAAGCAGGAATCCACTCCTTCGAACTCAAGAAATGCCTTTGGCGCCTGTTCGTCCCTCTGATAGACAAAGGTACAAAGATAGGCTCCGCACGGATTGTCCTGGGGCACATACGGGGGATCCACCGGAAACGGATACCGGAAATTGGTATACTGGTGGTTGTCGCAGCCGTAATTCTGCCAGACACCAGGAACCGGAACCATTTGAAAATCCTTAGTGTCAAACCCCTGGCTGTAAAACGGCTCATTGAGCTGATAGATGCTGTCATAATACCGGAATTTCCATTGGCCATTCAGCATCTGGATGCGGTCAGAGAGCTCCCTTTGTTCCCTGAGTCCATCCATTCTTTCTGATGCCGGCACGTAATACGAACGATCCGGCATGGTATTCTCATGCAGCATGTGCAGATCCTCGTAATAGCGTGGTACGATCATGGCAGTTTCCTCCTTCATATACATTATTTTTGACTATACTGCAGCAGTCCGTCAATGCTTGCAAATCTTTTGCTTCCCCACACAGGCCTTGTGTTTGTTAGTATTATAAGGTAATTTTCCCTGTTTTTACATAAAGCGGAATAGACAAAACATGCACAAAATGATACAATAAAAGGCAGAAGCTATTGTGCATTCTTTTTATTCGCTTTGCGGGGAGGGCAGAGGTTATGTACACAGACAATGCATACTGGCACAATTTCCACAGAGATTTCAAAGACAAAAAACACCCCCTCTTTGTAGGGAGCGCGGGCGTCTATCATCTGTTGACCAGGCCCAGGCTTCCCACCCACAGGCCCAGGGGGCGTCTCGACTATCAGCTGCTCTATATCGCCTCCGGCAGGGCACATTTCTATTTCCACGGGAAGGAGGAGATCGTCAATGCCGGCAACATGGTCCTTTACCGTCCAAAGGAAGAGCAGCGCTACTATTATTACGGCGTAGACCACACCGAGGTATACTGGGTCCATTTTACGGGGAATAATGTGAAGAATATCTTAAGAAAATATCGCATCCCTGACGATGCGCATGTGATTCATACCGGAACCTCTTTAGATTATAAAAAGATTTACCAGCACATGATCCAGGAGCTGAAGCTTACCAAGCCCCA
This sequence comes from Lachnospiraceae bacterium, assembly GCA_910575255.1. Lineage (GTDB taxonomy): Bacteria > Bacillota > Clostridia > Lachnospirales > Lachnospiraceae > Brotaphodocola. The sequence goes on from CAJTEM010000033.1 coordinate 7,026, forward strand.
CTACGAGGAGGTTCTTGTCCACTACCTGGAACTGCTCCTCGTCCTGATCAGCCGCCTCCAGGAAAAGAAGCCCAAAAGCAAAACGGTCTTTCTCATTGATGAAATGGATCAGGCCGTCTCCTATTTCCACTCCCATTACAATCATCTGATTAACATCGAGGAATATGCCAGAAGCCGCGGAATGAGCGTCAGCTGGTTTATCCGGAGTTTCAGGGACTATACCGGTTCGACACCCATGCAGTACCTCCTCTCCCTCCGGATCTCCAATGCCCAGAGCCTGCTGGAATCCACCTCCTGCAATATCACGGAGATCTCTGAAATCGTTGGTTACCAGAACCCGCTGTACTTCAGCCGCCTGTTCAAAAAGCAGTGCGGAGTCGCTCCCAGCGAGTTCCGCAGGCAGCTGCAGGAGACTTCATAGACTGCTGTGTTTTCCGCTCTCACGGGATGAACCTTACGCAAAAAAAGAAGGCCCAGGGCCTTCTTTTTTTACTTTTTTATGTGATCTGAAAACAGGCACGAAGCTCTTGCCGGAAGCCTCACTTCCTATAGCTTAGAAACTGCTCCATGCTCATCCCGGCATACCGCGCCGCCTTTTCTGCCGCATCTTCAATTCCCATGAACCGTTGATTCTCCCGGATCTGAGCGACCAGCCATGCATATTCTTCCAATGGCCTGCAGGAAGACAGCAGACTTTTGTTCTTTCCATAGTTGATATTGATCATCCGGACTCTCACCTCAATGTCTGTCTCCGCCGGGTTGCCCTCCCGGGCAAACGCGTCACTCAGCCTCAGAATCCGGTCGTCCGCCTCTTCCGTCCCGTTATAAAACACTACCAGCTTAGGAACCGGGAGGCCCACAAGCTTTCTCCCGTATAGGTTAAGCCTCTTCTGCGGAAAATATTCTGATACCATTATTATTATACCCAAACGTTTCTGGAAAAACAACACATTTTTCACGTATCCAGTCTACTGCAGATAGACGCATTTCTTTTCGTGTAGGTGAGGTTCCGAGAGGTACGCCAGGGAAACGGGGAGAGAAGCCATCGGAAAGGGTCTGCGGATTTTTCCGGTTTCGAGATCAAGAATTCCTAAAATTTCTGGATTTTGCTAAAAACGAAACGAAAATTCACAAACTCGCTCTGCTCAGACAGTGTGAATTTTCGTTTCAACGCAAAACTCAGAAATTTAAGGACTTCTAAATCTCTGCAAAGTCAAAATCCGCAGACCCTTTCCGATGGCTTCTCTCCCCGTTTCCCTGGCTGTGTTTCGCGATCCCTTAACCTACTGACATTGCCTGTGAAAAGTAACTTCTGCTGTTTCTTCAGAGGCGCTACCGCCACTCTCTCCTGCATTCCCTCCAGAAGCGCTGTTCTCCCCATCCTTTTCCGGATTATTCTCCACAGGCTCACTGCCTTCTTCCCTTCCGGCTTTTCCTGTCCTGTAGCTGCAGGGGCGTCCGTATCCGGCTCTTCTTCCTTCAGCCGCCCTTCCGCCGGTATTTCGTCTTCATCCGGAATGTCCTCATCATCCGGTATCTCCTCATCACCAGGAATGTCTTCGTCGTCCATACTGACCATTCAGGTAACCGTTATTCTCGGAGAAACGTCGGTCACCTCTGACCCGTCCCCCTCCTTATTCACTGCGCCGATAAGCTGAAACGAATATTCATTAGGCGCCTCCCCTTTGAAAATCCCCGGAATCATGGTTTCGATCACAGCCCCCCTTTTCACTGTCAGCAGGAACCTTCTAAAATTTTAACTCCCGGATGTTCTGCAAGGTCTCCCCATATGGTCTTCCCTTGCCAAACAGCAACGTCGTCCCCAGTACAAATCCCTTCACCCCTTTTGGGGCATATTCCAAAATTTTATTCGCACTGCAGGCTCCGTCCCAATAAATCTCAAAATCCATATCCTCCTTCAAAGCCAAAAGCTTGGTAATTTTCTTCCCCACATAAGGCAGATACATCTGCCCTGCATTGCCTGGGTTAACGGACATAACCAGCACCTTCTTCACGATCCGCAGCATCTCCATCACCGTCTCCACAGAGGTTCCCGGATTGATCGCGATTCCGGGAACCATCCCTGCATTGATGATACTCTGCAGCGTTGTGGAGGGATGATATTCCGCCTCCGGATGGATATACACCGTATCCCCCTTTCGCAGGCCGGACAAAAACAGCCCGATACAGTTATTCGGATGCTCAATCATCAAATGCACATCCATCGGCTTCTTTGTGGCCCCAGCTATGTAGCGCATATCATTTAATGACATGGCAAAATTAGGCACATATCGCCCATCCATAATATCAATATGGAAGGAATCCACTCCCCCCTCCTCCAGGTCCTTCACTTCTCTTTCTAGATTTCCATAATTGGCGCACATCATGGAAGCTGTCAGTTCAAAATCCATTTCTGTTCTCTCCTCTTCCTGTTGTCCTGACCGTTTTTCAGACTGCTCGATAGCCTCTCTGCTCTGCCTCATTGCCGCAATCATTTCCGACCCATGGATTTCCCCCTCTAAATCAGCATCCGGCAGCCCGTATGACAGATTTTGAGATCCTTTTGATGAAACAAAAAATATAAAGTCATCAGGTTCTCCCCCAGATAACCAATATACCGGTCCGAGCGCTCCCATCCTCTCGGCCGGCTAATCTCCTCCGTCCGCTTTAGAATCGGAAACAGCCATGCACAATAATCTGACAGTACCTGATGCTTTGCTATCAGCACATTATAGTTATACAGATAAGGCTTCTTTGCTATCTCCCAAAATGCCTTTGCATATTCCGGCCGTAGTTCCTGCAGTGCCTGCAGCATGGCTTCCCAGTCCGGCTCCTTTACATACCTGGCATGGTGTTCCTGCATATCCGGCTCATGCAGGGTGGGAAAGGGAAGAATAACATCCACATCATTCGCCTGCATCCGCTTCTGATCCTCCTCTGTCAGATCCAGAATCCGACGGTATTGAAAAAGTCCCAGGTATCTGGAATCCTTTTCATCCATTGCTGCCAGCCGGTTCTTCCATATCCAGTAAAGAGCAGTCAACTCACAATAATTCCCGTTTTTTTCTGAAATATTCTCCCCCGTATGATCCGTAAAATCCGCCACCCGGACATCTGTCAGTACTGCACCGGCCTGAAGCGAATACGTCCAGGAAGGTAAATCATATGCTTTCCTTAACTGCCTGTCCTTATAAAACCGGGCAACAGCCACCTGCAAATCCGCCTTTTTGGCACTTTGCGGATATTCCAGGTTATGTATGGATAAAAACTCTCCCCTTTTCAGGAAATATCTTTCCATCAATACAGCCTGCCTGCGGGAATCCATGCAGGTATAATGGAATAATCCCTGCTCTTCCAATTGAAGGATGATCTCCTCATGGACATCCTCCGGAGTTCCGATCAGAACATGGATGCCTTCTGTTCCTGATTCCCGGAAAAAAGCCTCCGCCTCCCTGACCGGCAGATTCGCTAAAACGGCAGGATTTCCCTGCCTGGAGGTGACCAGGAAGCATACGACCGGATACTCCGGATATAAATCCTTGATTGCCAAATAAGTTCCAAGGGCCAGCGACCTGGCGCCGTATATTGCCAGTTTCATAGTGGGGTTGGGCTCCTTTCACCTGTACACAAATCAACATTTAAAAATAAAATTCAATTCACGAAATCATCAGAAAACCAACGAATTTTTTTGTCTTCGACCTCCAATTCTTCTGTCAAATATTTTTTTATCTTAACAAAAACCCCATGTGAAATATTCGCAATTAGAATATAATCATATGTAAGCAAGGATATCCGCCCCGGTTCGTTTACATCTAATCCCTTTTCTCTATAATAACTAAAGTTCTGATCAACCCATTCAACAATTTCTATTTGTTTTGATTTCAATAAATATTGATAAATTTTCTGTCCCAGAACTCCTGCTCCATAAATCACCACTTTACTGCCATATGAAATTCCTCCAAAAGGAAGTAATAACTTTTTATCAAAAATTCCTATTTCGCGTAGTGATAACATATAGTTGTTATAGATCCTTAATTGTTCCCGCAATCCGTCTCTCAATACAATATCTGATACCAGGTTTCCAATAGATTCCTCCAAGAATTTTATCAATACCTGAATTAAAACAGACTCTTCTCTATTCTCCGTTTTTGTCATACTTCCCTGGTGCTGAACATAATGATATCCGCAAAAATCTGTTACATAGAGTCTTTTTGCTTTCAGCACGCTTGGATATGTCACTGCTGCATCCTCACCACATTGTATCCTTTCATCTACACTTTCCTGCGTTGCTTTTAAAATGTCAGACCGAATAATCTTTGTATATAACTGCGGGGTAATCCCATATTCATAAAATTCACCACTATAAATGAGCTGATCCAAAATAGCCCTTGTTTCATGCAATCCGACAGATACATGATTCAACACTTTTACAGAAGATTCCCCGATATCATGAAAATGTCCTCCAGCAACAATATCTGCATTGGTCTCCATAAAAATTGCCATCATATTTTCAAAATAATCCGGTTCAATCCAGTCATCTGCATCTACGAATCCTATCATTTTTCCATTTGCTGCTTTTACCCCTGCTTTCCTTGCAGAAACCACACCTCCATTTTCCTTTTGGACAATAACAATCCTCTTATCCTTTTGAGCATAGAAATTGCAGATTTCCAAAGATGAATCCGTTGAGCCATCATCTACAAAAATAATTTGCAAGTTATCATATGTCTGATTTATAATGCTTTCAATGCATTGAATCAAATATTGTTCCGCATTATAGATAGGTACTATTATACTTAACAATTGTTTCATCACAGCTTTTACCTTATTACTTTCCATATTTCATTTTTATATTGATCATCAACCTTCTCATCCGTAACCATTCTTCCTCCGGCTGCCTCATTGACATATTTTCCGTCTATTGGAATGCTGTCTTTTGCATTCCGTAAAAACCACTCATATTCAATGTCAATATGACCGATATCAATAGCCTGATAGCCTTCTCTGGCCAAATCATAGGATAATACAGTAGCCGTCGCCCCCAATGCAATCAATACCAGGCTTTCCCTGTCAGTTTCCTTCACAGCCGCAAGAATCTTATCATAATGATCAAAGGCATTAACCGGGGGACACAAAATACGAATACAGGCTCCGGCATTCGAAAACAGATCATTCCCCATTCCCAGCCTTGTCTTTTCTCCCTCCACAATGGTTAATTGCCGGTTTTCCCAGATGCTTTTTATCCTGTCAAATTTTTCCTTCGCATCAGCTCGATCCACAAAGTCCTTATATGGCCGTGTAATAAAGGAATCATAATATTCCTTTTCCATATCAAGCATCCCGTACTCCTGCAGCCTTCTCCCCGAACCCAGATGGCGGCGGAAGCATTCTTTAAACTCTTCTGTGCGGTTAGGCAGTTCACCGTATATATCCGGAATTGCCACAATATGATTCTCTAAGTTGCTTACAAGAATTTCCTTCAACCGCTTTCTTAGCTTTCCATCTGATTTTTGAAAAGAATTATCCCTTCCCAGAGCAAGATCCCATTCACCATCGCCATACCTGCTCATGGACTTTTTGTTTTTTATAATCTCATCTATCGCCGCCTCTGCACTGAGAACCTTAGGAAACATCATATGTCCATTTTTTATCTTTGCTGCTATTTCATATTCCAGATTTTCAAGATAATAGGACAAGTTTTCCATCTTTTGCTGCATTTCCATATATATTAATTCTTCAATATTGAAAATTTCTCTCCATTCATGATACTTATCATGATCAAAAGAAAAAGGAATCACGATTTGTTTTTCTTGCACCCCGCAATTTATCATTTGCTCGGAAATTGCTTCGTATCCTTTTCGGACAGTTACAATCAAATAATCAAAATCATATCTTATTCCCTTTTCTGGAGATATGACAGAAATTCCCTCATATAGGTTTCCCCACCTCTGTTTGTCATTGTCCAATATAGCGATAATCTCAATACCTTCTTTTAAAAAGGACAGCACCTTCTTTCCGTTAATCCCGGCGCCAAATAGCAACACTTTCATGAATCTCACCTCATTCAGTCCCAAAGATATGAATTTTCCAGGCATATGCCAAACTGTTTTTTAAATACTTTCTGGATTTCCCAACAATTGTCTCTTCGTTCTGCCTGACGGCAAATTTTTCTAACCAAATGATACCAATCGAGAATTTCATTCTTATTTATGATCTTATACTTATATTCAGATAGTATTTTACAATATAATTCTGTTTCTTTTTCATTAAGTTCAAAACCATTTTCCTGCAATGCAAATTTTAATATTTCACTGTATTTTTTCTCTCTGATTTCCCTGTATTGAGGACTGTATTTATACCTGTTTGTTCCATTGTCTGATGTATTCCTCCAATATAAAAACAAATCCGGTATCCCGGAAATATTTCCATGCAATGAACATTCAATCCAAAACAGATAATCATCCATTCCTAAATATCCGTCCCGATAGCGAATCTTATATTGATTAATAAAGCTTTTTCTATACATACAGGAACTATTAGGAATCACATCCATAATCATCAGATTTGCCCTGATATACTTTGGATTTCTTAACGGAGAAAAATAGGTTTCCCGAACCATATCCTGGTCATCTATCTCATTAAATCCGCCAAAAACAACATCGATCTCCGGATGCTGTTCCAAATAATCTACTTCTTTTTCCAGACGTCGCGGCAAGCTGATATCATCTGCATCTAAAAGAGCAATATATTTCCCGTTTGCAAGTTCAATCCCTCTATTCCGGTTTTCTGCAATTCCAATATTACAGGTGTTTTCGTAAAAACGGATTCTTTTATCCTGAAAGGAGTGAATAACCTTAACGCTGTTATCTGAAGAGGAATCATCAATAATAATCAATTCCCAATCAGAATAGGTCTGTCTAATAATCGATTCCATTGCTTTTCCTATATATTTTTCTTTATTATAAGAAGGCATAATAACAGATACTTTTGGCATACTTTCTCCTTTAACTTATAACAGGTTCCCTTTTCAGAGATTAAAATTTTATAATGTGTTCTTTTATCCCGCAGACAACTTTTTCCACATCCGCCTTCTTCATATAGGGATGGATTGGCAGGCTTAAGACCTCGCAGCATAACTTTTCTGTGACCGGACAGTCTCTTTTTTCGATATTTTCTTCCAGAAAAGCCCCTTGCCTGTGCATGGGCTTAGGATAATATATCATGGTCGGTATGCCCTGTGCGTTTAAGTATCTTTGCAATTCATATCGATCTGTTCTTTTTGGAAGGCGAATTGTAAACTGAGCCCAGCTGCTTGAATATCTTTCCTTTATTGTTGGAAGCCCGATATCTGTATCTTCCAGCAGCTCATAATACCAGCTTGCCACCTGATTCACTGCCTGCAATTCATATCTCTGAAAGGCCTCTAATTTCACCCTCAAAACAGCTGCCTGCATTGTATCCAGGCGGCTGTTCATACCAATACGGACATTATCATACTTATCTTCCGCATTTTTCCCATGTACGGCCATACTGCGAATTAAATCCGCCCACTCGCGATTATCTGTAAAGACTGCACCTCCATCCCCATAGCATCCCAATGGCTTTGCCGGAAAAAAACTCGTAATTGAAATATCCCCAAAACTACATGCCCTTTTTTCTTCGATAGCCCCTCCAAAGCCTTGTGCTCCATCCTCCAGCAAATATAATCCGTATTTCTGGCAAATCCTTCTGATTTCTTTGTATTCTGCCGGCTGACCGAATAAATCCACAGCAATTACTGCCTTTGGGGTATATTTGCCTTCTGCCAGCACCTGCAAAACTGTTTTTTCCAAACAGATAGGATTCAGATTGTATGTAAATTCATCTACGTCTACAAAAACAGGGGTTGCCTTCTCACAGGCTGGAGCCTCACCAGAAGAAAAAAAGGTAAAATCCGGCACAAAAACAGCATCCCCTGCTCCTACATTCCATGCCTTAAGCGCTAACGTCAATGCATCTGTTCCGTTCGCACAGGTAATACAAAATTTACTTCCTGTATACCTTTCTAATCTTTCTTCTAATTGCCTCACTTCTGCTCCGCCAATAAAATTCGACGATAGCAGCACCTGCTGAATTGCCTTGTCTATATCAGCCTTTAAATGACAGTATTGCTGTCTTAAATCCCTGAATTCCATAACAGTTCCTCTTCATATTCTGCCGATTTTGAAAATTTATCTCTGTATTTTCATGAATTTCAAAAATTCATGATGCTCCACAGCAAAATTCCCGGATACCGACTGGCCATCCATAACCGGCTTTGTCACAACAGCCCCCATATTTATCCTTGCGCTCTTCCCGATATTCAGACCGTTCCTGACCTCCGAGCCAAGTCCAATCCATGTATCCCTGCCGATAACCGTCCTTCCGCCTATCCCACTGTTTCCGGCAATCAAAACATTGGGTTCTACCTTTACCCCATGGGCAATATATACCAGATTATCGACTTTCGTATCATCTCCTATCACAGTATTATCCCAGGGATAAACTGCCTTATCTATACAGGAATTATTCTGGATCTCTACATCAGAGCCTATTTCTACTCCTCCCAGATGCTTTACCGGGATTATCTTTTCTGCAAATCTTTTAAATTCAAATCCTTCCCCACCTATCCGTGCACCTGACCGAATAACCGTATTTTTTCCTATATGCACATGAGGGTATATGGTTACAAAGGGTTCTATCAATACATTTTCTTCAATCCGCACATCATGCCCTGCTATCCATGCCATTTCACTGATGTTTGCTTTATTTGAGATAAAATTTTTATTTTCTTTTCTTTTGTATTTTTCATCATCGGCAAGAAAGTTGTGAATCTGGAAAAACAGTATTCTTGGATGTTCTGTAACTATGATTCCTTCCTGTTTTAACTCCAGCTTTGCTGCAATCTGGCCAGTTGTAATCACCATGGATATGTTGTCTTTTAAAAAAGGAATATATTTTTCATCCTCAAGAAACGTGCAGGTTTTCTTTGGAATCGCCATATCACATAAAGCAAGAACTTCAAAAGGGCTTTCCCTTATAATCCGGTATTCCGCTTTGAAATCCTTCTTTTTTCCCATCTCGCTAAAAAGGAACATTTTACTTTTTTATCTCCCTCTCCCGTTGGTTCTTTTCAAGCGCAGACAGGATTTTCCCCGCAGCATTCCCATCTCCGAAGGGCTGGTAACTGTCATTTATCTTTTGCGGAATCCTTAACTTGGCAAGAATATCTTCCTTTTGAGGCTTTGCAAGCAGATTTCTGTTATCCACCATGGTTTCCGGCCATATGACATGGTCAAAGATTGTGACACACTTTTTTTCCGCAAAAAAGGCCTCCCGCTGCAAACCGCCAGAGTCCGTAATTATCTTTTTTGAATGATTCACCAGATAAATGCTTTCCAAATATCCCACGGGTTCCACAAGAATCAAATTCTGCAATCGGTATTCTTTTTGCAGGCGCAGGGCGCTTAACTGATTACGGGGATGAACCGGATAAACCACTTTTTTATCCAGACTTTCCATTGCCCTGAATATTTCATATAAATTATCACGATTTGTGTTTTCTTCACGGTGACAGGTTAAATAATAAAAATCCTCTGGTATGCTTATCACGTTCCCATCTAATGACGGAATTACCATAGCGCCTGCTGGAATCTCCTGGCTGTATTTCTGAAAAGCATCAAGCATGAGATCTCCCACAAGCATGGTTCTTTCATATAACCCTTCCCTTTTCATTTCCTCGAGTCCGCTGACAGTGCTTGCGAGCAGCAGAGACGATACATGGTCGGTACAGATACGGTTTATTTCTTCCGGATTCTCCATACTATGTACCCTCGCCCCGGCCTCCACATGGCAAATAGGAATATGCAATTTTACTGCTGCCAGCGCTGCTGCCAGTGTTGAATTGGTATCTCCATATACCAGGAGCCAATCCGGCTCCTCCTTCATCAACACCTCTTCCAACGCCATCATCATTTTCCCTGTCATCTGTGCATGGCTTCCGCCGCAAATGCCAAGATTATAGTCCGGCTTTGGAATCGACAACTCTTCAAAAAAGCGTTCTGACATATTATAATCATAATGCTGCCCTGTATGTACCAAAATTTCTTTATGTCCTTTTCGTAAAACATGGGAAACCATAGCTGCCTTTATAAATTGCGGGCGCGCACCTACAACAGAAACGATTTTCATTTATAACACCTCAATATTATCTCTTACCCTGATATGCTTCATCGCATTCTTCGTATCGAATATAAGTCTTGCATGCTGCTGCACCATTTCATAATCAATTCCTGTATGTGCACAGGTAATCATAACAAGATCGCCTGCTTCCAGTATCTCTGGCGCAAGTTCTGGAATTCCTTTTATATTGTTTCCAAATTTATCTTTAAATTCTGGCACCCAGGGATCGAAATAATTTACCGCTGCACCCAACTCTTTTAATTTGTAGTAAACACGAATGGCCGGACTTTCACGATAATCATCAATATCCTGCTTATAGGAAATTCCCAATAACAATACTTTCGCCCCGTTGATTGCCTTCTGGCAGCGGTTTAAAAGATGCATGGCACGGTCTACACAATATTCCGGTTGTCCGTCATTAATTACCATGCTGCTTTCAATTAACGTTGTATGAAATCCATACTCTCTTGCTTTCCATGATAAATAATAGGGGTCCAAAGGAATACAATGCCCTCCAAGTCCCGGCCCCGGATAGAATGCCTGAAAACCATAGGGCTTCGTTTTAGCTGCATCAATCACTTCCCAAACGGAAATTCCCATTTCATGGCACAGCCTGCCCATTTCATTAATCAAGCCGATATTAACGTTGCGATAAGTATTCTCCAGTATTTTTTCCATTTCCGCCACTGCCGGGCTGGATACCGTATATACCTCACTGTCCAGAACTGCGGAATACATGGCGGAAATCACTTCCGCCGCATCCTTGCCAATTGCTCCGACTACTTTCGGAGTGTTTTTCGTTTTATAGATCAGATTTCCCGGATCGACTCTCTCCGGTGAAAAACCCAGATAAAAATCCTTTCCGCATTCCAGACCGGAACCATTTTCTAATATGGGTTTTACCAGTTCCTCTGTTGTTCCCGGATATGTCGTGGATTCCAGCACAACTACTGTTTCTGGCGTCAGATATTTTGCAATATTTTCCGCCGACTGCTTTACATACCGGATATCCGGCTCCTGATGAGCATCCAATGGTGTCGGGACGCAGATTGCTATAAAATCAACATCATGAATAAAGGCAAAATCTGTTGTTGCTGATAACTGTCCCTGGTTCACCAGGAAAGCCAGATCCTGGTCTACAACATCGCCAATATAATTCTTTCCCTGGTTTACGAGATCGACCTTCCCCGTCTGAACATCAAAACCAATCGTGCAAAATCCTGCCTTTGCCTTTTCTACCGCAAGAGGAAGCCCTACATAACCCAGTCCGATAACCCCGACTGTAATTTCTTTTTGTTGAATTTTTTTGAGCAGCTTTTCTTTCATCAACGTTTAACTTCTTTCTCTGAAATATTCTGCCACCGGCTCCATTACAGTATCCCAGGATAAATACTTTACCGCATAGCTTCGTATTTTTTCCCTGTAATTTTCCTGTGCGGCAATATGATCGTAAAATTTTATGATATCGTCTATAGGTATAGCAGAACTGTCATTCGGCACCCGAAAAACAAAAGGGGGTTTTTCCGGGAAACGCATATCATCATACCCGAGCACCATCGGTAATCCTCTTGCACAATACTCTGCTCCTTTTATCGGGCTGCCTTCCCGTATGCCATTTTTATAATATCCCAAAGACCCTATGGCGATATCCGTATCATAAAAACATTTTGTCAAGTCCTCTCCTTCTTTTTGTCCCAGAATCTCCACATAATCCTGTATTTCCAAACATTCGGCTTCTCTTCTGTATCGATTCAGTTCAACCCCTTCTCCCACTAATCGGAAATAAACCTGTCTTTTTCCTCCCGCATGATAATAATTCCCCATTCCTTCCAGAATTCGCTCAAAACCATGCCATGGTTCCATACACCCGACCGCGACCAGGATGATTTTATTATTTTCTTTTTTTCCATGAAAAAAAGGTATCTTTTCCACATCCACTCCGTTTACCAATCTGATACATCTCTTTCCCCAGATTTCTGAATCATTGGAATATGTTGAAATAACATCTACATATTCCCCAACCATTTCTCTGTAATAAGCGTCCTCTCCTTTTAACCTTCCAAAAGGAAGCTCTGCATCGTAGGGATATGTCGGAATTTCCAGAACTGTCCGAATTCCTTTTTCTTTCTGAAATTTCAAAAATTCAAGGAAAAATTTGTCTGACAGGGGATATCTGACATAGGTTCTGTCAACATTGTATTTCTCTATCCAGGACAACAGCACATTGCCATACTCTTTTCTCGTTACCGCTACTCTTTTTTCAATGACATTTTCTTCCTGCATCAAAAAAGCCATCTGATTACACCAAAATGCAACGCATAATTTCCCCAGTTTATTTTCAAGAGCCTTTGTTTGCGCAATTACTTTTTTTCGTATTCCTGCATATCCGGTACTGTACAGATCCTTAAAGGTAATATAAAATATCATCCTTTTCCTCCATAAAATTCTCCTAAAAAAAGGATTTTATCTGCCGGTACAAATGGTATCAATTCATCGTATATCGAACGGTAATGTTTAATTGGCGTAATAATTACCCATTCATTCCTGTATTTTGCCTGGAACTGCTTACTGTTTATAACTGGTATATCAGGAATGCCAAGTATAAGCCCGCCGCTTTTATCCACAACAGATAACACTTTTGCCTGCCCTTCCAATGCGCGGTATAATTGAATTCCTAAATATCCGCCCCCATAAATATACAAATCCCTGATCTCTAATTCTTTCACACGGGATACAACCCGATCCCGATTCAAAAGCTTTCCCATCATTTCGTAGCAGGCGGTTATAACATCTGTTTCATCTGCATAAAGGCTCAACAATTCTTCTGTTTTCTCGTCCATTGCACCTCTCATTGTCACTGAAACCTTCCTTTAAAATCAACCGACGAACATTTATCTAAAGGCAATTTTACCGGTCTTCCTTCAAACGCTGACTGGTAGATTGCAAGAACCAGTTCCAAGGCTCGTTTTCCTGCTTCTGCGTCAACCAATAGTTCTTTTTCGCCTCTCAGTGAACATATAACATCCTGATACAGCTTTAAGTGGCCATACCCATATACATTTGGCGGATATTCACTATATTCTTTCTTGATCTGCTCTGACTCCTGCAAATCTCCTGAAACCTTCCATTCCTCAATAGTGTTAACTGATTTCCCCCCTGCCTTTGCTGTTCCTCTTTCTCCAAAGATATACAAAGTTTCTTCCAGATTTTCAGGATAAATATCAGTAGTTCCTTCGGCTATTCCATAGCTTCCGTTTTTAAATTTAATCAGGGCTATCCCCATATCCTCTGCTTCTATATAAGGGTGCGTTAACCGGTCCGTCATCCCAAATACAGTATCGATTTCATCCCCCATCATCCAGCGCAGCAAGTCAAGGTTATGGATACATTGATTCATCAAGGCGCCACCGTCCATTTCCCATGTCCCCCGCCATTTCGCATCCGCATAATACTGATATCCCCTGTTCCAGCGCACATGAGCCGTCCCATATAAAAGCCGTCCAAATTGGTTTTCTTCTATTGCACTTCTTATTTTCTGGATTGATTTATTAAATCGGTTTTGATGGCAGGCACAGATTTTCACCCTCTTTTCCTTACCTTTTTCTATAATTGCATCCGCATCCTCAAGAGAAAGTGCTATTGGCTTTTCAATAATTAAATTACAGTGATATTCCAGGCAATCCAGTGCAATCTGAGCATGCTTTCCGCTTTCTGTGGCAATTGCCACAAGTTCCGGCTTTTCTTTGCCCAGCATTTCTTTATAATCAGTGTAGATATGAATGCCACATTTCTGCATGTTCATTTTTACAAGCAAATCATGCACCCTATTCTCATCCACATCTACAAGGGCAACGATATCCAGCCCGCTTTTCCCGGCAGCTGCTACATGGTTTGGAGAAATTCTGCCGCAGCCGATCAATGCATATTTCATACATTTTCCCTCTGTCAAAATTATTTTAATGCCCCATAATCACTATCTGGTCGCCTTGATAGCTTTTTTCAATATCCTCATTACCCATTCTTCCATAATTTGCAAAAAATAATTCCTCCGGCACAATCTTAGCCTCTATCATAATTTTAGCGATAGTATAGGGAGTAAACCAATATCGATGATCACTGTTTATAAATTCTATTCCCTCTTGGTAAACAGATGTTTTTAAAAAGCAGAACGCATTGGGAACGGTTATAATATACTTGCCCATAAAACCGTATTCGTTGAGTACTGTTCTCATTTTTTCCAAAAACCAAACCGGATTATCTACATGTTCGATAATCTCCCCGAGTAAAATATAATCATATTTTTTATAGGGAACTTTTTTCAGAAAATCCGGGGATGTAACATCCGCACAATATACTCTCCGTTTGCTGAATCCTTTTTCATTGACAAAATCCACAGCCTGTTGATTGATATCAATTCCCAATACATCCGTACAGCAATTCTCCAGTTCTCCATGCAGCCAATTCCTATTTGCAATCTTATCCTGAATCAAAGCAATATGGTCACAGCAGCCAACATGGATACAGTTCTTTCCCTGTACAAGATTTATCAAAAGTTCCTGTCTGCTAAAGCCTGCATTATTTTTTAATTTCAAATGATAACCGCTGGAAAATTTTTCACCTCTTAAATATTCATAATCCTCTTCTGTGAATTTCATGGAATTCCTCCTCGTCAGGTTTTCAAAATCAGAGCGATTTCTCTTTTCACTGTGCTGTTATAACCGCATTGCCGCTCCACCCTCTTTTTTGCATTTTTACACTTTTCCAAAAATTCTTCCGGATGATCATATAAATATTCTATCTCCTCTGCCATCATCCTATAATTTTCAGATTCAAACAGTGATGCACTATCCTCATCCATAAATTCATTCATTGGCCCGATACTGCTGGTTACCACTGCCATTTCCGCTGACATGGCTTCGCCTGCCGTAACCTGATGAGAATCCATCCTGGTGGGAGATAAGAAAATCCCATTTTCTTTATAAAGATCCCTCATCTGCTCCTGGCTTACAAACCCCCTGTGGACATGGACATTAGAAAAATCCCTGTTTATTAACTCACCAAAATTCTCTTCAAACAGCACTCCGTCCCCATATAATTCAAAGGAAAGTTCATTGAAAAATTCTTTCTCCGACAATTCCAAAATAGCTTTCGCTGTCAGGTCATTCGCATAGGTACGTGCATTATGATTTTTTATGGATAAAATATGGAGCCTGTCCTCTTCCTTTCTTTCCGGCGATTGATAAAAGCTGCAATCAATAAAATTCGGTATTACTGTATAATCAGCAGGACAACATCCGACAAATTTCTTTGTTCTGTTTTTCAGCCAGTCAGATACAAATATAAATAAAATATTCTCTCTGTGAAAAAGTTCTTTCAGGAATTTTTTCCGGAAATCATCCCTTTGCTTCCAATTCTGTCTCTGCGCCTTTATTTCTGCTTCTGTATAATTAAACCAGGTGCGCGTCCATGGCTGCATCTCATATCCATGCCCCCAGATCAGCATAGGTTTATCGATATATCCTGCCTTCCATACGGAATCCATTATGTACTCATCCACAAAATGTATTAAAATCTTTTTATAATTACCTGCTTTCAATACCTTTTGTAATTCTGTTACTCCCCCTTCCCATACCCTCACCCCTTGATATTCATAGCTTTCCAAAGAAGTATCCGGTATCAATCCGAAAGCCTCAACTCTGAGCCCTGATTTTATATATTCCAAAACCCTCCGGTGTACAAAAGCGCACCGGGGATTGCCTTTTTTCGGATATCCTCCGTTGCAAATAACCAGATATCTCTCTATGCAGGAATCCTCGGTATTGGCAACCTCTCTCTCCGTATAACGCAGATTATAAAATCGAGTCTTTCTTTTCACAAAAAGACTCAAAGAGTCCTTTTCTCCTTCCGTCAAACCACCGACAATCTGAGTTACACTGTCGAAACAGCCTCCCCGGGGAATCCAGCCATTTTCATCCAGCTGCCTCCGGATCGGCACATAAAAGGAACTGGCTATCACCAGAACAGCCTCCGGATATTCCTCTCTGATTTTTTCCGGAGGAATAATATCTAACCCTCTTTTTTTCGTATTCCATTTCGATACTTCGTTATCCGAGAATGCAGCCACTTTGTACCCGGAAATACAGGTTAATATCTCATATGCTTCCTCTCCTCTTTGTGCTGTCCCAAAAATCACAACCTCTGTCAATGGTTTCCCCTCCGGCTTTTTTCATACAGACAATCAAATATCTGTCTTCCTGTTCTTGCTTCCTCTGGTGATTTATCCTTATGACGGCCGCATAAGACAGAATAAAATTCCCGAATTGAATTTCTGCTGTTCTCCAAAATCATATCACCTGGATTATAATTCTCCTCCCAGAATTTCCCAGGGCACGCCTGATCGGTCTTGATTTTTTTGATGGCTATTTTTTGCTTTTCAAAATCCAACTCTTCCAGACACTTCTCCCTCGTGTTATACAGCACCAGGAATCGCTCTTCTTTCTGATATTCTATGGCAAAATTTTCTCCGGGCTTTGTCATTTTTTCCGAAGGCACTATACGGATTTCCATATTTTCCCGATTTACCGATATCAGAGATTCACTTACCGCACCTTCAGAATTCCACGGAATAAAGATAACATATTCTTTCATCACTGCACATTGATAGAACAAAGGCGCTGTAAAGCAGCCGTTCTCATCCCTGTCACCAGTTATCCGATAATCATCAGGAAATGGATCTGAAATGAGGATATTTTCCTTTTCCTTGTCCCAGCAATATACCTCTCCCGCATATCCGCTTAGCCAAAATCTTTTTCCGTCAAAGGCAATGGTGTTAAACCCTTTGCCTTTTATATCAAATCCATAGTATTCTGCTCTTTTTGTTCCAATATCAAAAGCGCATATTCTTTTTGAAGTCCGTGACACGCAATAAATAGTCTTCCCGACGAATGCTGACAGATATCCTACGGAATCCTCCGGATCAGAAAATATATCATAATAACCCGCTATCTGCTCTGTCTGCAAATCCACTTCGATTATCTGATTCATGCCATAGGATACACACCAGAGCGTCTCATTTACTATCCATTTGTCAAAAATACTGATACGCAGGAAATACGGGTTCTTGATTTCTATTTTCCTGAAGTTTCTCTTTTCTGTATCAAAGACCCAGATAAATCTCCCCTGATCAGGCAGGCAATAGAGTTTTTGATCTTTTTTAATAACTCCTGTTGAAATCCGATAGGTACTCCCTATATGCTCCGGAATCACCGCTTCTGCCCGTACCAGCATATCCGACAGATTCATCTGATAAATGATGCCATCTAAATTCCCTACAAACCATGTCTTTTCATTTTCCATAAACATTCCGTCGTTTGATATGGCACTGTCTTTATCCGATCTTATATCAATATTTTGTATCATTGTACAAAGGCCTCGGTTCCTGCACAGTTCGACCACACTGCTCGGATCCCCATAATACCCGTCAGATAACGCCACCACCCGATCCACATCCGCCGTATCGTCATATATCCCCCACCCAGCCTTCTTATACTCCCTGACTATCCCCTCATACTCCTCCCAGAGCCCTGGCCTCATACTTTCGATCGTTGCTCTTATCAATGGATGAGGCCGCCACAGCAGTGCAACCTCATCCTGATTCTCCTCAAATACCCGGAACACATCGCGCATCTTAGCCAACATTTTCTCCTCGTGCTCCAGCAAAGCCGTCACGCTGGTATTATAGAAAATGATCTTCTTCCAACTCCCATCTTCTTTCCGGATGACTCTCAGCCATTCCTCGGGAATCTGCAAATCCTCTTTCCTTGTACCAAGAACCTTATCCACCTTTGGGGATCCCAGGCCTAAGATCTTCTCCTCCCAATATTTCCGGCAAGCCGCCTCATTTACCCTTGTTCCGGCATTCCTCTCTTTTCCTGTCTTTGGGTTTGCTTCCGAATCCTTGTTATCCTTGTTATCCTTGCCTTCAGCGGCTCTATGACACATCTGGCCCCCAGTAAATTCAGTCATTACCCTGATATAAACCTGCCTCATCGCCTCTGATTGCACGATCACCTTATCTGCATAGAGCACCCCGGGAACGGTACAAAAATGGGCGATTCCTTCAACGGATTTCTCATTTTCCGGATCCGGTTCCCCCAATATGAAATAGGGTATATAGACTAATTTTTCTGTAAACTGTTTTAGATTTTTCGCATAAAAAAACGGATGTACACTGGTCACGTAATTGCATTCATCATATGGATTATGGATAAATATCATATCCGGACGATGCTCCGCAAAATCATAATCCTCATACCAGGTAATCGGTACATAATCAGGATAATCTTCCCCTTCGTAGTGCATTTCTTTAAAGCTCCCGTCCGGGTTCTTATCAAAATAGGGAATCGGCACAACATAGGCGTCACAATTCGGATCTTCCTCTGCAGCTTTCCATACACTTTCCAGAGAATCCCACATGGATGCCTTGTAAGGAAGAAACACAGCTTCCAGGCGCACTTTAATATCTTCACGGATACTATTTTCAATCCGGATCAGCATCTTGCGCAGGCTTTTGCCTGTCTTATTCCCGTTCAGAGGAATCTTATGCCAAATCGCCTCATGAATCTGGTAAACCAGTTCGCAATATTCCTCCAGCAAAGAAATGGTGACAAAGCCCTCCCCCTCCTCAGCCTCGATCATATTGCCCAACTCAATCGCACCATCCTGGCACTGCTCCAGCAGATCTGCGGCAGCGGCTCCGTCTTTTCGCTCGATTGCTTTCTTTATTTCCTTGTGCGCACGATCCAGAAGCTTTACAAAGTCCTCTGCCTGTTGTTTCTGTGCCTTTCTCATGTTTTCCGTCCTTTCGCACTCCGTTATGCGGACATAATGGCATTCCGCCAAATAGCTTGCCTGAATTTCCATCCGCCACAAGTGCTCAATCCATTTTAAATAAGGCATATTGGTCATCTCTTGATGATGTGAATATCTCCACTTCGCTCCCTGCTACCTCAGAAAGCTCCGTGGAGTCCTTCTGTTCACAGGGTCCTGGCCTATCCAATGCGCAGACATGGTCTGCCTTCTAATGCCGACTGTTGTTTTTCTATCTCCGGCTGCTCTGTGAGCCGGTTTATCATGATTGATCTCTCAGTCCTTGCGGTAAAATCCCGGCTCATCACCAGAACTCAGCTAAGAGGCAATTCTTATGATTATTTTTCCAATTCCGTGTTGTAATCTCTGTTCGCTAAAAGAATCCCCCGTTTCCGGGCATTCTGTGCCGCATTGATCCTGTCATCGGTCTGATATCCGCAGGAGGGACAGATGAATTGCCCTTTCTCCTTCTTTCCCATAGTCCCGCAATAGCTGCATTCTCTGCTGACATTCCTGCCAAATACTTCCACAATGGTTATGGACTGCTCCTGACATTTCTGCAGCAATCGTTTTCGGATATATCCCCGCTGCCAGAGGGCTGCCATATGATTCAGCCTGCTGCTGGCGCCGCCTGCCTGTGGCCTGGGAAGCTTTGGAATCCAGATAATCTCCGGCTTCTCTGTCTTCAGAAAACGGTTCAGTTCCTGATTGATATAGCTGTGCAGTTTTTCCTCATACCGCTTCTTCCTGGCCTGATACTTTTTCCGTCCCGGATTGTTCTGCCGGTTATGGTTATAGCTTCTGGTCTGTTCCCGAATCCAGTCAGAATATTCCAGCTGATATTCTCCCAGCCTTTCTCCATATCTGTGGCCTTCGTGTGTTGTCAGCATGGTAAGAAGTCCGATCGACACCCCAGTCTGTCTGGTGTAATCATCATGAACCCTGACTGCTACTTTCACCGGCACCCGAATCTCCAGGCGTTTCTCTTCTGGAAAAAGCTTGATATAAATCTGGGAATCATACTGGTTATTATCTGTCAATGGTACAAAGATTCGTTTACGCTTTTCTTTTGTGGCAAGATAGATTCCATGGTCTCCGTAGCGGTAGGCTTTAAAAGACAGGGAAAATCCCTCTGCCATTTCTGTATGCTGTCGCTTGTGGTATTTGCGTACCTGCCGGCACAGATAGCGGTTCAAATGTTCCTTGTCTACTTCCACGGCCAGCCGCTCATATTGCTGCTGCATTTCCGTATCCAAATGCACCGGCTCCTCGTTCAAAACAGCCTCAAAAGCCTTGCTGACCTTTAGTACAAATCGAAGATAATGCTTCTCCGCCTCAGAAAGTCCTTCATTCTTTCCTGCCAGTTCCATTACCTTGGCCTTGGTTCTTGTCCATTGGCTTTTGATATCTGCCAATGCGTCAAATACGGCCAGATAAAAATATACGGATGGCAATCCCAGCTGCATGCGCAGCCCGCATTTTGTCATCTCGTTTTGCACGGTATAACCAGGATAGAGCTTGGACAGGCTTCCTTTGCCTCCATAACGGATATATACATAATTTTTCACCTTGCAGCAGTCTTCTGCAATCGCTAAAAGCTTTTCCATCTGTTCATCAGGAATCGGCTCTTTGCTATACTGGTGAACCGTCTTGCATATTGTATCCGGCGCCACCTGTTCTCCCTTCTTTTGACCTGACTCTCTCTATTTTGCAGGTTTTTCCTGTTATTTTCAAAAAGTGTACTTTTTGGGAATCCTGCAATTACCACAAATGACATCTTACTTTAACATAATATCGTCAGATTTTCAAGAATCTTAATCATTTTTCTTATGGATTTTTACCCATTATCTGGGATTCCCAAAAAGTACACTTTTTGAAAATAACAGGAAAAACCTGCAAAATAGAGAGAGTCAGGTCAAAAGAAGGGAGAACAGGTGGCGCCGGATACAATATGCAAGACGGTTCACCAGTATAGCAAAGAGCCGATTCCTGATGAACAGATGGAAAAGCTTTTAGCGATTGCAGAAGACTGCTGCAAGGTGAAAAATTATGTATATATCCGTTATGGAGGCAAAGGAAGCCTGTCCAAGCTCTATCCTGGTTATACCGTGCAAAACGAGATGACAAAATGCGGGCTGCGCATGCAGCTGGGATTGCCATCCGTATATTTTTATCTGGCCGTATTTGACGCATTGGCAGATATCAAAAGCCAATGGACAAGAACCAAGGCCAAGGTAATGGAACTGGCAGGAAAGAATGAAGGACTTTCTGAGGCGGAGAAGCATTATCTTCGNCGGATGGCAATCCCAGCTGCATGCGCAGCCCGCATTTTGTCATCTCGTTTTGCACGGTATAACCAGGATAGAGCTTGGACAGGCTTCCTTTGCCTCCATAACGGATATATACATAATTTTTCACCTTGCAGCAGTCTTCTGCAATCGCTAAAAGCTTTTCCATCTGTTCATCAGGAATCGGCTCTTTGCTATACTGGTGAACCGTCTTGCATATTGTATCCGGCGCCACCTGTTCTCCCTTCTTTTGACCTGACTCTCTCTATTTTGCAGGTTTTTCCTGTTATTTTCAAAAAGTGTACTTTTTGGGAATCCCAGATAATGGGTAAAAATCCATAAGAAAAATGATTAAGATTCTTGAAAATCTGACGATATTATGTTAAAGTAAGATGTCATTTGTGGTAATTGCAGGATTCCCAAAAAGTACACTTTTTGGATCCACTGAAAGCCGGCGAACCCGTACAGTCTCTAAATACGCTCTCGCCGGCAACACTGCAAACTGTTATACAAATTTTCTGTTGTCATACATAAAAAACACATCCCATGGCTGCCGCCAATAACAGCAAGGCAACTGGCGGAAGTTCTTTTTTTCTGACAATCTGATACAAAACAGTGACAAGTCCCAGAATAAGCAGCAAACTACAGGCAGCCGGGTCGATTGCGAAAGAACCGTTTCCCCCGCCTTGTGTTCCAGCCAAATGCCCATATTGAGATACCCCGGAGGGAATACATATGGAAACTGTCATATAGATACCAGTGGCGAGAATCACTCCCATAAGGCACGGCTTTACCCCTTTTAACACAGCCTGCACCCTTTTACGTTTCAGGAAATTATGGAACAGAATGGTAACTGCGAGCAGTATCAAAAAGGAAGGCAGGACCACGCCGATTGTCGCGACCAGGGCTCCCCAGAAACCTCCTTGCTTACTTCCCACATAAGTAGCCATATTTACCATAATCGGGCCAGGTGTGGACTCGCTGAGCGCGACAAGATTAGAAAACATTTCCGCATCCATCCACTGGTTTTCCAAAACCACATCCCGGATAAGAGGAATTGCTCCATATGCGCCGCCAAAAGAAAACAAACCTATTTTTAAAAATGCTATCAACAGCTTTATATAAATCACAGTTCCTCCCTCCCCGCCTTTTTGCTTCCTGATCTCCCAAAGAGCGACAAACCAATAAAACCGCTGCCTATAATAAAATATATCGTAGAAATATGTACTCCTGCAATATTCATAATAAATGAGGCAAGAAAGAATGAAACGACAATCAACATCTGAAGCTTTTTATTCGGAGATTTTTTCATCATCTTCCTTATCATCCTTACCGCCGCCTGTATGATCAGAATAGAAACCGCAATCCGGATTCCTCTGAATGCTTTTTCAATGATCCCAACAACCAGCATATTTTCAAAAAAAGCAGAAATAGCAAAAATCAAAAGAAATGAGGGAAGAATCATACCTATGGTCGCGGAAACGGCACCTCCCATACCAGCCAGCTTATATCCCGTATAGGTCGCACAGTTTATCGCGATAGGCCCTGGCGTGGATTCCGCAATGACCGTGACATCCATCAGCTCGTCTGCTGTGAGCCACTTCTTTTTCTCAACACATTCATAATCCAGCAGCGAAATCATGGCATAACCGCCTCCAAACGTAAGTGCCCCTATCCTGCCAAAAGTCAGAAATAAATCCATGATCTGTTTCATCTGTTTATCCGCCCCTTTTCCTTCCTGTCTTTTGATTCCCTGTCAGCCCATTCTTTTTTTGCATACTCTTGTATCATTATCCCTTCCTATGAGTAAAAAATCAAGTCACAATCACAAAAATATGATAATAAATGGTCATTATGGCACAGAATATCAGGGATAGTGGCAGCGTCTTTCATATCAGATGCTAACTGACAGGCGTACTGGAATCCTTCATTAAAATCTTGAAATGTGTGCTCCGCTTTTTTTGTAAAGCTGGCTTCTCTAATATGGAGGACAACGCCCTCATAGGTGCCTACTGTCAAATGTCCCGCTTCAGTGATCCTGATATAAACACCTGACTCCCCGCCTGTATAGTACAATGCCCCACGACCATTCAGACTGGTGATGGGATCCTCCATCCAGTGATACCGGCTGCTTCCGGTCACTGCCTGCCAGTATTCAAACTCCTTTTGGGTCATAGTTATCCTTCCTTTTCTCTCTGCTTATCTGCAGGGATATCATTCTCAGGCAGAATGCAAGGAGCCTCTGTATCATCTGACAGGATCACAATTGCCGGAAGCTTCACAGGTTCCCCGCCAGTGACCGGTATCAGTTCTCCGTAATAGATCTGTTCTTTTCCCATACCATGCCTTTCCCCAGACAGTTTCTGGCTGCTTTATTTTGATCCTCCTCCGGACTAACTGCCATCAAAGACTCGGATCCTTTGGAAACACCATGTCCTCCAGTTCATCCAGCCACTTCATGTCCATCTTTTCCGCTGTACAGTTGATCCTCCTGATATGGTATCCTTTCTCATCCAGTTCTCTCCGGATATCCTCTACACAGGACTTTGAAAAGCTTTCTGCTTCTGCCTCATTCTCATCATTACATACGAACTGATATTTCAGCAGGATTCTGTAATCAGACAGAAAACGAAAGGTCAGATCTCCGTCAATATATTGGAACAGGGTCGAATCCTTTTCTATCACCGATTTAATGTCCTCTACAATACGGGGTTTTGCACTTTCATACATCAGGTCATTGAATTCTCTGGTATTGAAATTTGTATAAATCAAAATCCCTGTTTTTACGTTATAATCCATCTATGCACCTCCTGTTGCATCTGCCTGCTGCGGACTGGCAGTGAGAATCCCCTCCATGGGAGAACATACTTCAATCCTGCTTTTTGTCATCCGACGCAGGAATTCCCTGCACAGATTTTTGTCACGGGAGATTCTGGAGGAATCCGGAATCAGCAGCACTTCGATCTCCCTGCTGTCTTTTGCTTCCAGGAACAGGTTCAGGCCAGATCTCTCTAATCCGGTCTCTTCTCCCATGTCGCTGGAGCTGCCTGCGATCTCCACCCGAAGCTGCTCTCCATAGGTGTTCAATTGTTCATATTGCTTCTTTAAGGTCCCATGGATGTCCTCCGGCGCATCGATACGGATATAGATCCATGCTTTTTTCTTTCTGTTTTCCATCTTCCTTCTCCTCTTCCCTCTCACTTTTTCCTGCCTGGCATTTTGGCTTCTGCCTTCTTTTCTTCCGGCCAGGCCCGCTTCATTCCCAGACTGATCACCAGCCCCCGCAACGGTACGCATACGGTGGGTAATGATCAGGACTGCCTTATTCTCAATCAGTCTTGACAGGGACTCCTGAATCAGCGTCGCGTTTTCCACGCCAAGGCTTGCCGTTGCCTCATCCACAATCTCCATCATGTCATCAATCATGGAAGCGTATTTCGTACCCGCCGAACATTTCAGGATCATGGTAATCTTTATTTGTCATGGCGTCCCTTCCCGATCTTTCAGCGGCAAGTGGCTTTCTAATTTTCCGATTGCCGCCAAACTGTCTCCTGCCCTCACTCCTAACGCAGTGGTATAATACAATACAATTCCGGCTTGCTTTGCCTTGTATCTGTGGATCAGTTCACCATCCATATGATAAAGTTCACCAATTATATCCCCAGCGTTTAAATACTGTCCCGCGATTACTGACGGATACCAGATTCCGTCAGCAGGAAATCTCAGATATTCTGTATGCAGGATTTCTCTCTGTTCTTTCCCTGCTTCCGTTTCCTTATCCTTTCTGGCTATATTTCTTTTATTCTTCCACGTTTTACTTTCCCCCTTCTCATCTTCCTGGATCATGCCGAGATGAACCATCAGCTCCCGTATATTCTTCTTACATTCTTTTATTTCCTCCGCAGACCACAGACCGCCGCCGCCCCGCTCCAACAATAAGGAAGGGATTCCCCGCTGTGCCGCCTGACTGTACAGACCATTCCTGGCAGAAGAAGCTGTCCGGACAGAAACAGACAAGGAAGAAGCAGCCCTGCGGGACGCCTCCGTCACCCCTGTCCCCGCACATGCGGAGAAATAGACAAATGGCATGGCCATCTCATTGTCATCTCCGCCGTGAAGATCCAAAAGAAAATCCGCCTTCGGATATAGACAAGTCTCCAATGCCGCTGCCAGCCGCCATGTTCTTGTTCCATGAATGTCTCCGGGAAAGGCCCGATTTAAATTGATACCGTCTGCCGGCACAATCTGTCTGGAGCCCTGATAAAATCCCTCCTCATTTACCACCGGAATCAGAATCAACCGGCCGTTTATTTCCTCACACAAAATATCCTCCGCAAAAGTGAATAATGTCTGGATCCCCACATATTCCCTCCCATGAACACCAGCTGTCACCACCAGGGTTTTCCCTGGATTCTTTCCGGTCATCTCCATTCCCTGACAAAAAAACTCTCCTGAAATTTCTATGCGAAATTTCTTTTTCTTTGTTTTCATGATTTATCTCCTTCTAATTCAATCACTGAGGAGAGTAATTGAACAGCATAGGGATGTTTCGCTTCCCGAATCCTGCTGACCGCAATATGCTCTACCCCAGTTCCTTGATACAAAAACAGCACTTGATCGCAAAAATATGTCACGGAAGTCAGTTCATGGGTAATAAAAATATAGGTCAACCCAAGAAGTTTTTTCAGCTCTGTCAGCAAATCCATAATTTGTACCTGTGTGTGGGCATCCAGGGAGGATATAGGCTCGTCCAGCAGAATTATCTCCGGCCTGCTGGCCACCGCCCTTGCAATACACACCCTCTGCAGCTGGCCGCCAGACAATTCATGGGGAAAACGATCCGCAAAGTCTCCTGAAAGGCCAACCTGGTTCAAAAGTCGTTCCGACTCCTTACACCGTTCCAGACGCTCTCCGCTTTTTCTCTCCCAAGCCGAAATCCCTTCCATCAGAATATCTCTTACCCGAAATCTCGGATTAGCCGATGTAGTATAATCCTGAAACACCACACTCATCCGGCTCTGCAGCATCTTTCTTCCCTCCCTGGAATCATAAATGGAAACTCCGTCCAAAAAAACCTGGCCACTGTCCGGTTTTAACAGGCCGCTGATCACCCGCCCTATGGTGGACTTTCCACTGCCAGATTCGCCCAGAATCCCCAAGCAATCTCCTTTTTTCAGCTGAAACGAAATATCCGACAGTACTTGGGTTCTGGTTGTCCGAAACCATTTTTCCTGGTTCTCACTGCGAAAGCTGACACTAATATTTTTCAGTTCCAGCATATTGCACCTCCCGAAACCATTTCTCTGTATTTTTTCATGACTGCCATACGTTTTTCTACAAGCAGCCTTGTATATTCATCTGACGCGTCATGGAGAATATGCGAAAAATTTCCCTGATCCACAATTTTCCCCTGATTCATCACCAGAATCCGATCCGCCACTTTAGATATGGCTCCCAAATCATGTGAAATAAAGATCATGGCTGTTCCAACTTCTTGCCGAATCCTTAAAAACTCCTCCAGGACCTCATATTGAGTTACAGAGTCAATAGCCGTAGTCGGCTCGTCCGCGATCAACAGCTTTGGCTGCAGCAACATGGCAATCCCAATCATAATCCTCTGCAGCATCCCTCCGGACAACTGATGGGGATATTTTTTCAGTACCTCTTCCGGCTCCTGAATCTTCATTCGTTCCAAAATTTTCAGAGAATTTTTCCGTATGGTTTCTCTGTCCCAGTCTGTATGGACCTCAAAAGTTTCCCTCATCTGGCTTTCGATCCGGAACAGCGGGTCAAAACAGGTCATGGGATTTTGAAGAATCATGGATATCTGATTCCCTCGCACCCGGCGCAGGCTTTCCTTACACTCCATCAACAAATCCTTCCCTTCAAACAAAGCCTGTCCAGAAATACGAAAATTACGATCAAGCAACCCCAGGATAGCTTTTACTGTCATACTCTTTCCACTGCCAGACTCTCCCAGAATCCCCAGACACTCACCCTGTCCCACTGAAAAACTTACATTCTTCACCAACTGCTTCTCTTCTTTTCGCTCTGTTAAGTAAACCTGTAAGTTCTTTGTTTCAAGCACTGTATTCATCCTTCTGCCTCCTTTGGATCCAGTACGTCTCTTAAAGCATCCCCCATTAGATTAAAGGCAGATACCACCAGAACAATAGCGATTCCAGGAGCCAGCATCTGTACCGGATTACTTGTTAGTACGTTTTTTGCCTCATTCAGCATAGCTCCCCACTCTGGCACTGGTGCCTGAACCCCCAGACCCAGAAAGGAAAGGGTAGAAATATTGATGATCGCCCACCCCACATCCAGAGACGCCAATACGACCAGGTCCGCGGCAATGGACGGAACCAGGTGACGAAACAGAATAAACCGTTCCGGTGTCCCGATACACCGGGAAAATTGAATAAAATTCCGATCCCGGTATT
Organism: Lachnospiraceae bacterium; assembly: GCA_910575255.1. Classification (GTDB taxonomy): domain Bacteria; phylum Bacillota; class Clostridia; order Lachnospirales; family Lachnospiraceae; genus Brotaphodocola. The sequence goes on from CAJTEM010000033.1 coordinate 34,825, forward strand.
GCATCACTCCAGTGCGTATCATTCGGGCATACCATGCCCACTTAATAAAAATATTGGCCAGGATCACATTCTGCACATTCACTCCCAGAAGGGCCACCACCGCAAACACCATGATTTGACTTGGGAAAGAGAGCATCACATCTACGGTACGCATGATCAACTCCTCTGGTATGCCACGGAAATATCCGGCCAGAAGCCCCATAAGCGTCCCAATTCCAATAGTCCCCAACATGGTAAGCAGAGAAAGTCCCAAGGTAGGACGGATTCCGTATATCATCCTGGACAGCATACAGCGTCCCAGATTGTCAGTCCCCAATGGGTACTCCAGGCTAAAACCGGAAAATTTATTCAAAATATCCGTTTCATATGGGTCGTGAGGAGCCAGCACCGGTGCCAAAACTCCCATAAGTGCCACCAGCAGCAAAAAGGTTACCGTTACCACCGCGGTTTTATTATGAAAAAAACGCCGTACCATCAGGCTTCCCCCTTTCTCATTCTCGGATCCGATATGGTCTGTAAAATATCAAACAGCAGATTGAATACTACAAACAGCACACCGATCAACAGCACATAAGTCTGGATAACCGGATAATCCCTGTTAAAAATCGAACTGATACAGAGCGTCCCCAGACCTGGCCACGCAAACACATTTTCCACCACAATGGTTCCGGAAATCAGTTGAGGAATGCTCATGCCGATCGCCACAATACAGGTATGCATGGAATTTTTTAAAATATGCCGCACCAGAATGTTCTTCTGTGGGAGTCCCCGCACATTTGCATACATCACATAATCCTGCTTCATATTTTCCAGCATGTTATTGCGTATCAAGCGGATATAAGTGGAAATGTAGCTCAGCGACACGGTAAAGGAGGGCAGAATCAGGTGAGCCAGGCTTCCGTTCCCACTGGTAGGAAGAAGATCCAACTTAATGGAGATCAGCCACATCATCAGAAGTCCTACCCAATAGGGCGGCATAGCTGTGGTCATAAAGATCACCCCCCGCATCAGTCGGTCAAACCATCCGTCCTTGTAAACCGCACACAAAAAGCCAATGGGAATGCTTAAAAGCAGTACCATGATAAAGGATACTCCCGCAAGCTGCAGAGTAGCCGGAAGGCACCGGGACATTTCTCCCACTACAGTGCGGCTGGGATTACATAACTGTTCCCGAAATCCCCGCGAAGACAGTCCAGAAGCCAGTTTACATAGCGGACCAGAAAGGGCTTGTCCAGTCCAAGTTCCGCCTGAACCTCCTGGATCATTTCCTCAGTGATGACAGGAATCTGCCGGACTCTTAGAGCCACTTCGGCAGGGTCGGACGGAATCAAATTGATAAACACAAAACAGACAAAAGAAATGATCAGCAATAACGGAATTGCTGACAGAATTCGTTTTATAATATATTGTTTCATCCCATTTCCTCGTAATCAATTGATTAAAAATCCCCCGCCTTCAAAACCATTCAATCTGGAAGGCAGGGAATCTGGCGTTAATAGGAAAAATCCTCGAAAGGAACTTCATACTGTGTCTGGGTAAAATGAAAGCCTTTCATATTCTTTCGGTAAATTGCCTTATTGTACTCATATGTCAGCGGAATATATACGGCGTCCTCATGAAGTCTTGTCAACACAAAGGTGTATAGTTCCTGCCTCCTGGTTTCATCCGTAGATATCATAATGTCCGTAATGGCCTGGTCAATCTCCGTCTTATCTTCAAGTCCCTGTTGGGCAGCAAAATCTCCGTAAACCGGCGCTCGCATAGCCGCCAAAGAAGATTGAGGATCATAGGGCATTCCCCAGCAGATATTGAATACCATGGCAAAATTCCCCGCTTTCATATTATCCCGATAGGACTGTTCCTCTTCCCCATGAATGTTCATAGAAATCCCTAACTTCAGATATTCGCTCTGAAGATACTCCGCGATAGATTTTTCTGTTACACTGTCGCTGTTGTACAAAAGATCCAGTGCGAGTTTCTTCCCGTTCTTCTCACGGATGCCATCTGTTCCCATCGTCCATCCAGCTTCCTCCAGCAATGCTTCCGCCCTGACTGTATCATATTCATAGGGAACAAGATCCAGATCGCAGTAGGGAACGGTTTTTGCAAACAGAGTATCTGCCGGCTGTTCCAGGCCGTAAAATATCCCTTGGGAAATGTCCTCTTTGTTGGTGGCGTGCTGCAATGCCAGACGTACTTCCTTCTCCTGCAGGATCTCATGGGTAGTATTCAGCACGATTTGTCTGGTGGATGTAGGATCAGAAAGCGTTACCTCAAAAGAATCGTTATCCATATACTGATTGATGGCATCGGCATCAATCATATTCTTACCAAATATCATGTCAATCTCGCCCTTTTCCAACGCCATAATCCGGGTTTGATTATCAGGAATCACCTTGACCGTGATTTTCTTAATTGCAGGCTGCTCTCCCCAATAGGACTCATTGGCCGTAAACACCGCATACTCGTCCGTTACAAACTCACTGAGTACATAAGGACCAGTTCCTATGTATTCATTTACCCCATCCTTTGTACTTCCTTCCTTCATAGCTGCCGGAGAAATCATGGCAAAAGGTCTTGTAACGCCAAGCTCGGTCAGCAGCGGATAATAAGGCTCTGACAGTTCAATTACAAAGGTATGTTCATCTGGCGCGGAAACACTTGTCAGCAAACTCATCATTTCCAGCCAGGTATGCCGATCTCTGTTTTCCAAGATCGCGTCAAAGTTTGCTTTGATGGCATTGGCATCGCATACCTGCCCATCAGAAAAGATTATGCCCGGCCGGATGTGGAAAGTATAGATCCTGCCGTCTTCGCTGATGTCCCAGCTTTCCGCCAGGCACCCTTCATATCCATCCTCCGTAATATTGACCAGGGTTTCAAACAGCATTTCCTGCGCATACATTTCCCCGCCGTAAAGATGTGGGTTTAAATCTCGGATATCCCGATAGTTCACAAAAATCAGTTCCTCTGATCCATCTGCTTCTGCCGCTTCCTCTGCCACAGTCTCTTTTCTGCTGGATTCACTGTCAGTTCTGGCTCCAGTTTCTCCAGATGTTCCGCAGCCGCTCAGTAAAGACAGACAAAGGATTCCGGCAGCCAGTACCACTATAGGTTGTTTTCTCATGTGTTCCTCCTCTGCATAAATATTTCATCAGGTTTCTCATGCCCAAATAGCATAGCATAGTTAGCCCGAACTTACTAATCTCTATTTAGAGGGGAATGGTTATAACAAAACAGAATAGCCTTTGCCAGTCAATCCATCGTTTTTTGTGTCAGCTGGCTTGTCCTGCTTTTCAAAATAGCTGTCCATAGCGGACGGTTCAAAATGTTTCTCTGACATCAGATAGTCAAGGGATATTTCCCTTTCCTCTTTTCGTTTCAAATCCCGCCAAGCGTTGATTGATTCATGGCGCAGGACAATCTTACAGAACGCATTGAACGCATACTCGATATGTTCCATGAACCTTTCAGAATATCTCATTTTCTCTCACCCCCCTTTCTTCCCAGTAGGGGGCTATTACAGCAAACACCCATACAACAAAAAGCTGCACAGGCATTTGGGTAATATGAGTTATTAAGACATATTAAATGATATAATAGTTCATACTCATAGGCAAAAAATCCCGTTTCACAAGACAGAATTTTTTTAATAAATCAATGACCGATGAATTTTGCTGATACAGTTTGCATTTCATGGCGGCTAACTCCTTTAGCCGCCATATCTTTAGGCAAAGATTCTCACTTCTTTAGTAAAAGAAACGGCGGCTTTGATTTTCCCAAAGCCGCCGTTTAATGATAGGCGTGTGAAAAGGTCTCTGCTGGACGACGGCTTATTTTCTTTTGCCGTCGTGCGGCAGATTATTATTCTATATTCATTTCTAAATGCCCTGTAAAGTTGTTTCCGATAACGCCAATATAGTTCCCGCTTCCCGGCAATGTTATTGTTTCGGAATAGCTGCCAGTTGCTTCAAGCAGGATTACCGGATCATCGCTGCCGGAAACCCAAAACACTTGCGCTGTTCCCTCGGTAATTTCCAAGTCACAGGAAACAGAAATATCTTTGCCATTTTCACGCTCAATAGAAGTTCCGCCAAAGAGATATTCTGTATTAGAAAAATCCTTATAATCTGCCGTATACGTCCCGGTATAGCAATTTTCCCCGTATGTCCGATTTCCTTTCAGTGAAAAATCGCTTGTGAGTGCTGTATTTCCGGCTGTTTGGACAACACTATTATACTGATCTAAGATTTCATCTTTTGAACACCCTGCAAGTGTCAAACCAAATATCAAAATACTTATTGAAAGGAAATGGAAACGTATTCTCTTATAGCACATATCATCAGCCTTTCTGTTTTTTAATTCCAAACCTATAATTGCCCTTATTCACTCGTTGGTGCTGTATAATTGCTTTGCACAGTGGCAGGAAGTTCATCATATTGCACCTCTTTCCATTCAAGAACACCTCGGATCGGCATTACCGTTAAACGGATAAAAGCTCCCTCTTTCAATTCCTTTGATGTTCCGAATGTAATGTCTTTTCCTTTTCCATTCTCATCGTAAGAAAATAAAGTGTATGAGTAATCCATACTTCCACTAAAGTTAATTACACCGCCTGTTGATTCGGTCTGTTCTATTTTACTGTTATCAATCTGTGAATAGTAGTATGTGCTGCCAGTTCCCGAAAGAAACCACATACAAAAACCAATAAAACCTACAACAATTATTACAACTACCGCAATCCCGATAGATAATTTTTTCTTCATTCCTATATCCTCCTCTTACCAACCTTTTTTTGTTATTGTTTTTTTGTGTTTTTTTGCTGCCTTGACTGGCACGTTTCCTTTTGCCGTGAATACGAAAACAGCAGTAATCATCAATACGGCAATCATGCTAAACAGACAGATTAACACATTCCAATGTACAGCCGGATCGTAGCTTCTGTAACTGATTAAGCCTAAACTTGCAGTAACAGGATAAACATTGGCTAATGTAGCATTTCCAGAGGCAAACATACCGCCATAGCCATAAACAAAAGCAATAATTGTCCCAAGCATATGTCCGTTTGGTATACGGGCAGCGAATGCAATTACAGGCATGACTGCAATATACAAAAACAGACAGTTGAGAATAGTCTGGATAAATGTCTGTAATACTGATGTTACAGACATTCCCGAAAATCCCATCATCAAATTGGCAATTACCGTGAATGTCGCACTTACCATCCCCAAAAATAAAGAAAGCAGCGCACATACAAGCAGTTTCCCCCACAACAGACTGCTATAAGGAACAGGAATAGTCATAATACTTTTCAGCGTATCGTCTTTTCCTTCCCTTGCTATGATATATCCGGCAATGAGGGCAATGCACATGGGGAAAATCGTTGTGACATTATTTTTGATTACCTGCTCTGTAAAAAAGGAAAATGTCCAAACCGTTCCGTCCAATGCAGTTGTGGAAAAAAGCGTTAATACGACAGAAAGCAGCATTAGAAAAACACCTGCCCATATCATATGATACCGCTTTAATTTCCATATTTCGGTCTTAACCATGCGAAACATATCATTCATCCCCTCTCTTTTTATACATATAATCAATCACTATAACGGAAAGCAAAGCGATAACGGCTAAAATACTGATTGTCTGAAATGTAGTCGGAATTAAATTTTCCAACATCCCCACACCGTCCATAGTGCCATGCGCGGTTAAATTTCCTGCGCTCCACAGGGTTGTAAGCGGAATTGGCATTAGCCAGCACATCATTTTAGGAAGTGCGCCAAAAGATGATTCGGCTGTCATACTTAAAACACTGTAAAAAACGCACAATAAAACAGAAAATATATAATTTTTGCTAAAGAAAACGACAAGAACTATTAACGGCAACGTCCCGGCTGTAATAAAAATCCCCATTTCCAGAGCAAAAAATAATCTGTAAGCAATATTGTTTACTTCTGCAATCAGCCCGCCGCAAAGGATTGTTATAAGAGCCGATGTCAGACTGAAAATAATTCCAAAAAAGAACAGGACAATAATCTTTGCCAAAATCATCTGTGTGCTTGTTATGGGAATTGTACGCAGATTTTTAAATGTATCATTATCCCGTTCCATAAAAAAGAGCATGGCTGCAATTACCCCGATCATGCACGGTAAAAGCAATTCTACTCCATAGCCCATAACCGACTGAAAATAATCATTAAAAATCGCTATTTTGCTGTCGTATCGTTCTGCTGTCTGCGGCATTGTCATCAATACTGTCAGCGGCACGGGAAATAAAAATGCCGAAAGAACAACCAGCCATATAAATTTTTTCCGCTTTAATTTTGCAAATTCGCACATAACCAGTTTAAGCAATCCCTTCACCCCCTGTTACACGTTTGAAATAATCTTCAAGGCTTTCTTCTGAAGTTGCGGCTTCCGATACTTCTAAGCCATTTTCCACAAAGGCGGTAACAATTTTTCCTATTGGTAAATCAAGATTATGCACCTGTATATTGTGGTCGTCCTGTATGGTAAACTGGTTCTCATGGAATATACGCTCTAAAATTCTTGCCGCCTGTGCCGTATCAGAAACAATAAACCGGATATGCTTGCTGCTCTTTGCTTCCAGTTCTGCAAGACTTTCTTCTTCCAGCAATGTACCGTGGTCGATAATGCCTATATCGTCTGCCAAAAGTGCAATTTCGGAAAGGATATGGCTGGAAATCAATATTGTTTTTCCACGCTCATTGCAGAGATCACGGATAAAGGAACGGACTTCTGCAATTCCGATCGGGTCAAGACCGTTGATCGGTTCGTCCAAAATCAAAAGCTCCGGGTCGTGCATAATGGCAAGTGCAATCGCCAGCCGCTGTTTCATACCAAGTGAATATTGGGAAAACAGCTTTTTATCTTTGTAAGGCAGACCAACTAAATCAAGTGCATTTTTAATTGCGCCTCGGTTCGGCACTCCCCGCAGGGTAGCAAAAATGCGCAGATTTTCGGTGGCTGTGAGATTAGGATAGAAGCCGGGGGATTCAATCAGACTGCCAATACGGGGCAACAGCTTTTTTTCATTTGCCTGTAAGGGCTTCCCCCAAATCGTCACTTCCCCGGAAGTCGGCTGTGTAAGTCCAAGCAGCATCTTCATGGTTGTTGTCTTTCCGGCTCCATTTCTGCCAAGCAGACCATAGATACGCCCTTTTTGAACATGAATGTTCAGATTGGCAACACTTTTTTGTGTTCCGTATTGCTTTGTAAGATTTTTCGTTTCAATTACATATTTGCTCATTGCGAAACCTCCTTTTTATGTCTGCCATTCTATCACACCAACCTTGCATTAACCTTGCACCAATCTTGCATTAACCTTGCAATTTGGAGAAGGAAGATTTTTACAAATAATTACTCCCGCCGTAAGGGGGCGGGAGCTGATTAGTCTATCAAAGGAAAAAACAAGGTGAAAATTGTTCCTTTCCCCGGTGTGCTGTCTGCCGTTATTGTTCCGTTTAATTTTTCAACAAGCTCATGTACGATAGACAGACCAAGACCGCTGCCTTTTTCAGACCGCCCCTTATCGCATTTATACAGCCGATCAAAAATATGCTTTAAATCCTCCTTATCAATCCCTATTCCATTATCAGACAGGAGAATTTTTATATTCCTGTTCTGTTCCGATAAAACTATTTCAATTTTATCTGCATGGCTATGGGAGATTACATTTTGTATCAGGTTGTTTAATATCCGCATATATCCGTCCGGGTCAATCTGCACCCGGAAAGGCTGTTCTGGAATGTCAATCGTGAAATCTACTTGTGTATCTTCAAATATCGGTATCCAGTCAATTAGTATATTGCGTGTCAGCTCTGTTAAATCAATCTCCGCTATGTTCATGGAAAATTCATTAGAACCTAACTTAAACCAATCAAAAAGCACGTCTATATATTCTTTCAAGTCATGCGCTTTCCGGCGGGCAGTTTCTATATAGTCGTCACGTTCTTTTCCGTCTACAATCCCTTTGTGTGCAGCGTCCAAATACCCAATCAGTGTGGTAAGCGGTGTCCTTACATCATGGGAAAGGCTCGTCATAAGCTGCCTGTTTGTTTCGTCCGTCTGGTGATAGGCAGAAAGCCTTTTTTCATAAGACAGGATAATATCATTGATTGCATAAGCAAGTGGGGCAATAAGCTCATGTGTTTCTGCTAAAATACGCCTGTTTCCATTCCCATTTTTTATATCTTCTAAAGCGTCAGATATTTCCGAAATCTGCTTTTTTACACGCCGGACGGTCAGCGCAGAACTGCAAACAGAAAAAAGGACAATCACTATTCCAATCACAATGATAGCTTCTGTAAACAACGGTCATACCTCCTTACTGAAACGATAGCCAATCCCTTTTACCGTCTGTATATATTTAGGGCTGCCGGGATTTTCTTCTATTTTTTTCCGCAAACGGCTAATGATTGCCATAATATTACTATCATCATACACATATTCTTCGCCCCATACCTTTTCATATATTTGCTGTTTTGTTAGTATTTTTCCCTGATTCTTAGCAAGGAACAGAAGAAGATCAAACTCTTTCGGGGGAAGTTCATATTCTCCATTTATTGTAATAATGGAACGGCTATTAAAATCAATCATCAACCCGTCAAACTCAAATCTCTGTGTCTGTCCGTCTTTTTGGTTGAAGCGGGTATAGCGTCTAATCAATGAAACAATACGGGCAACCAGCTCGTCCATATCAAAAGGTTTTGTTAAATAATCATCGGCTCCTGTCCGCAAACCACGCACTTTTGAAGCACTGTCATTTTTTGATGTGAACATTAAAATAGGCAGACTGCTTTCCTGTCTAATCTGTTCTAATGTTTCAAAGCCATCGAAACCGGGCATCATTACGTCCAGTATAACAAGCTGGTATTCCTTTTCTTTTAGTTGCAGCAAGCCGGATTTCCCGGAATAGCAACAGTCAGCTTCTATACACTCTTGTAAAATACTTTGCTTAATCAATGCGCAAAGCTCTTTATCATCATCAATAATCAAAACTTTATTCATGTTTTTTCTTCCTTTCTGCTTTCAACCGGGCATCTGTTGGTTTTTCAGCGTCTTTTGGTATCAGCCATAGCCGACTAAATTTTGCTACACCCGGTATGCGGTTTTCCTCACATAGCTTTTGCACCCGTCTTTCTGAAATGCCCCATTTTTGCGCCGCTTCCGGGGCAGAAATAAACTCTAACATTTTCGGTCTCCCTCGCTTTCCTAAGTTCTATTGCTATAATTATATACGGTCAGCCGAATAAATTCAAGAAATTAAATAATGCTTGGCATTTTAATCGTCTTGTACGGTGTTGTAGGTAGTGAGAGAACTATCACGAGGGTTTGGGATATTTCCCAACAAGCAAATCTGTCCGGCAAGCCGCATACGGGCAGATTTACGGAAAAGGGTACTCTTTTCCTAAGCATTTAATCAAACAATTCATTAGATAAGACAGCGACAAAGTTAGTTTTCCTATCTGTCTGCGCTCTTTTCAGCCATTCCTGTTTTTCTTCCTTTGTCATGCAATCAAGCAAAATTGTAAAGCGGGCAATATTATTATTTTCATAGTATTTTTCGACATAGCGTTTTAAGTCACTTAATGGCATATAATTTGAAAGCACGGCAAAGAAGTTTGTTTTGTTATCCTGTTCTGATTTATCTACATACTGTAAAACCAAATTTGTGTCCATATTTTGTATAATGGTTGAAAACAGTGCAATTTTATCAGCGTCATATGCTTTCTTGTAATAATCTTTTTGAGCTGTTTCGTCTAATACTGAAAAGAGTGCGAAAAATCTAATTAAGTCCTCATTTTGAAAATATTGTTCCGTCAAAACTGGTATATCATCAGCTGCAACAGGCGTTATACTTATAATCAAAGGCATTTCTATTGCCGGACTAATATCTGTGTTTTTCAGAGAATAAATCAATTCTTCTATTGCCGAAATAGCTTCTCTGTCATTCAGATAATCTTTTACCGAATCAGAAAAATATACTGTCATTTTTGATTCGTCCTCAAAGACAATTTCTGTTGCACCATAATAATCTTGATTTTTAGCGTATAAGTTCCAACCCATTTCAATAATATAAGAATTGCAATAATATCCATTTTGCGTATAAGAATATTGGTAGGAATTAGCATTTTCCAAATCATTATTGTCTAAATTTTCATCGTCTAAATACCAGCCATACCCTAAATTTTCATCATAAATATACGTGCTTTTCCCATTGCCTTTTTTTTCTGGTATTGACGATTTACTTGTTTCTTTAGAATCGGTAGCAGCAGAAACGGAATAACCACCGATAAAAACCGCACCAGATAAAATAAAAAGAGTTAATATAACAGTCAAAACCCGAATTGTTTTCGTCTTACTCTTGAAATTCATAATAGCACCTAACCTTTCTTTTAACTGTTCTGCTCCCTCTGTCAAAGTGACGGAAGCTAAAGAACTTTTGTAGAGATTGTTTGACTTCAAAAAGGAAATTAGTGTATCTCCATACTCACGTCTTGCGGTATCGTCAAGTACAGATATAACTTTTTCATCACATGACAATTCACAGGATTTATTCACTTCCTTTTCCAGTAGATATACAAAAGGATTGAACCAATGGACGCACACAACAATCTGTATCAGCCATTTATAAAACATATCCCTCTGCTTGTAGTGAATCAGCTCATGCGCAAAGATATAAGACAACTCTCTATCTTCCAATTCGCCAATCGGCAAAATGATTCTTGGTCGAAAGAAACCAATCAGCATAGGAGAAGCAATTAGAGAATTACAGGATAATTCAACCCTTGTCTTGATATTCAGTTTTTCTTCACAATCAGATAGCAGATTCAAGATTTTTATATCCGATACCTCTTTATTTCCCGCTTTGATGTATTGGATAAATCCTTGATAAACTGTTATCTTACGGACAAATAAAATCAGTGCCAATGCTGACCAGACAAAAAACAGGCAGACATATTTGTTAATTGGTTCACGCATGGAAGCGGCGTTTATTTCCCGGTTTGTCTGTATCGGCTCTGCATTGTTGTTACCCGTATCTGCGGGAACGGGTATATTGGGGCTTGTAGGAATTTCATTCGTTATTGCTACTGTGTCGATTTTTTCAAACAGGCTTCCAACAATCGCATTATCGGGAGTAAAGGGAAGCAAAAACCGCAAAGCAACGACTATCCAGATATAATACTGCCAACGCTTGCTGAACCTGTTTTTATACAGCGGCTTCAATCCCAAAATAAGAAGCAGTAACAGTGCGCCGGAAACAGACAGCGACAATAATATTTTTATAAACTCATTCATTTTCTTTTCTCCAAAATGTTTCAATCTCTTTCAATTCGTCTGCCGAAAGAATATCCTGTCGCAACAAGGTTGACACTAAGTTTTTCACATTCCCGCCGTAGACTTTATCAAGAAAGCTGTGGGTCTGCATGGTCTGGTATTCTGCTTCTGTTACCGTAGCCACGTACTCATTCTTCCTGCCGATTTTTTTCACTTTCAAGAATTTTTTTTCGCCCAGACGGGAAAGCAGAGTGAGTACGGTGTTGTTCTTCCATTCGTTTTTGTCTTTTTCCAATTCCTCCATAATAACGGAGTATAAAGCTGCCCCTCCATTCTTCCAGATGATTTTCATTAGTACCAATTCGGATTCAGAAATTTGCTGTGCCATTTTGTCCTCCTTTTATCTTAACATCTCGTAGGTATACAAATATCTTAACATTTTGTAGGTGATAATGCAATACCCTAATGAAAATTTAAGAATTTATAAAAAGATAGGAAAGATAGGGGGATTCCGTAGTAGTCGGCACTGTGCGTAATGTGCATAACTTGCTATCTCATGGAGTTGTGGGAAAGTCTGTTTGCAGAATGTGGGAAAGCTGCACTTTAGCTTTTCCATGTTCTGTGAACGGACTTTTCCATGACGGAATAGGCTGTTTATCTTAATTTAAGGATAAGCAAGTTATACACATTTCCACAAATCCAAACTTAGGAGAAATCCAAACTTTCCTCTGTAAATCCTTTATTCAAGGCATTTTCTGATATAAAAGTTTGGATTTTATATAAGTTTGGATTTATGGAAAAATCCAAAAGTTTTGATTTTTCCACGGTGCTTGTCTTTTGGTCTTTGGCTTCTTTGGTTCGGAATAGTGTGGTGCTGGCGGTCTATCTCTTGTTTTCGGTTGCTTGCTTCTTTACCGTACATGGGCATTTGAGCCAGGGTTGTCCGAGCCGTAGCCCTCCAACAGATTGACTACGCCCCATACACCAAGGCCAGCGCCGAAGGCGATCACAAGGGTCTGCAAAATATCAATAGCGGAAGTAAAAAACTGCATAGAGCCTCCTTTTCTCCGGGGTATTCCCGGCCATGAAAAAAGCCGCCATTTCTGGCGGCAGTTACCGACTTCGGGACACTTTGTCTCGCTTGGACGGCTGGGCCTCGCCGGGGGCCGCCTTGTCAGCCTTGGGCGGGCGGCCCTTGCGGAGCTTTGCCGCCTCCTTGCCAGCGGGCTCCGCTTTATCCTCCTTCGGGGAACGGCCACGGCGGGGCTTTTTCTGTTCGCCAGCGGCGGGAATTTCATCTTTAGCGACTTTATCCGCCTCCGCCTTTTCTACCTCGGCTCGATCCGCCTGCCGCTTTTCCCCCATGAGCTCATTGATCTTGTCAAAAGATACCACCACATCGCCGGGGTCGGGCTTTGCGGGCCCGGCCTGTTCCTGCTGGGAGATGGGAGCGGCGGCCTGTTCGGGAGCCTCCGGGATTTTTTTCTCACCGGGGCCTGTGTTTAGTTTGTCATCTGCCATTCATTAACCTCTTTTTCGTTAAAGTTGCACAAATTTCAGGCTTAAATTTCTGTAATTATTTTTTGCCTCCTTCCCGTCTATCCACGCGAAAAAGCCGCCCGGTTTTGATGGCCGGACGGCCTTTCAGCGTAATGTGATAGATCAAATATTATTTTTGTTGTTGGTAGGCTCCGAAAAGCCTTGTTATTCTTTACTGCCTCACAATAATTACTTTCAAAGTAAATGGTATCGCTAATTGTCTTTTCTTTTATTCTCAAATACTTTTGAATATCTTCCGGAATATCCTTTTTATTAGTTTCCTCATCATTATTCTTTCGATCTGTGGAAAATAATCTGGGTGTAAAATCAAAGTCAAACAATTCTGGCGTTTTATTTAATATTTGATTTTCATTTGCGACAAGGAGTACCTTGACACCATCTCGTTCCACAAGATTATTGACATATCCCAACAATTGGGGCAATTCTATACTGCTTCGTTCTACATCTTCAAGAACAAGTAATTTTTCACTTAAATCAACAGAGGAATACATTTTTTGCAGATCATCCTCAGACATATTTACATCAATTCCAAAGAATCCCGCTACACCTTTTGCGATTGTCTTCACTACAAGTTTTCCAGTTGCTAATGCTTCTGAATCTTTATCCAATGCCTTCATTCTCAGTTCCATATAAATACTTTTACTTATATCTGCAAGACTTTCCAGACCATACAGTGAAATAACAGCACATCTATGCTTTTTCTCTTCCTGCAAAAATGGAGCAAGAGCCTTTTCAATATAGTATGTCTTTCCTGAACCCCATTCCCCTGTCAACATTATAGCAGTGTTCGTCTTATCCTCATCAAGATAATGTTTTATATAACTGTTTAATTCGGCAGCTGTCATCATGATATATTCTCCTCGTTTTAAAAATAGCAGAAGTCTATTTCCAAGAACCTAATTAGCATACCCGTTCTTCCACTGCATTCTATTCTATCACAAACTTTCTGTAGAGTCATTTTCTTTTACGCAAAAAGGCAGCCATTTCTGACCGCCCTTCTTAAAACGCTATCACACACTCACTTTTTCACTTTGCCGCAATCTCTCCAGCACCACCGCTGCTCCCTTTCGAGTATCTTCGATGATCTCCCTGGGAGTCATCTGGGCATGGCGCAGGGAATTATATTCCCGAATCTTCCGGATGTCCTCCAGATTAAAATCCTTACTCACTGTTGGTTTCGTCATCGTCCTCATCATCTCCTTCCAGAAGTACGGAGGGTGGGTAGATCAGCAGATCCTTGTAACCCTCCAGAGTTGTGATTGTCTTTACCCCTCGCACTGTTTTTACATTTACGATATGTTTAAAATTCCAGGATGTAATGATATCGCATCCCGCCAGAATCGCTGCCGCGATATGCTGGCAGTCATCAAAACTCTTTTTCTTTAAGATCCCAAAATCAATGAATTTCTCAGCCAGCTCTACCGTATCTTCATCCGTGTGGACCAGCTGGTATTGGACCTGCTTCAGATAGCCCAGGAGGATATCCAGCTTTTCCTGGCTGCAGCCACTGATTTCATTCAACACAATATCAGAGATGTACACTTCATAGCGTCCCTGTCTGAACAGCTCCCACAATTCCAGTGTATCCTTCATTTTTTCCGGTGTGTCCAGCTGATACAGGTAGCTGACCACCGAGGTGTCCAGATAAACCTTCAATTTACGCATCGGATGCCTCCCATCTTTTATTTCATTCTACCATGAAACACTGAAAAAGTCATTCCCTGTATTTTTTTATTTTATCATCATCGAAAGGTTCGACAGTGCATTTTCTCCTCTGTTACAACACCCCCAGCTTCTTCAGCAACACCACGCAGTCCTTCGCTCCCTGCTCATACAAATACATACAGTCATGATCCGCCGCCAGCAGCGTTGCCTCCACATAATCCGTGATGGCTTTCTTCACATCTTCCGGCAGGTCTTTGATCTTTTCCTGCATCTCTTTGCTCGGCCTGGCCACCCGATCCTGCAGCTCCTGATCCTCCGGCGAATGTTCATTGCGCTCACGCACTGCTGTCTCCGTCATCTCCCGAATCACCATCCCATAGATCTCTTCTCTGTCCATTTTCACTTCACTCCAAATGGATTGCCGACCTCTACAAATTTGACCTTGTCAGATGCTCCTTTATCCCTCCAAAGGATTTCCGCCAGCTCCGGGAACTTGCCAGATACCGCTTCAAGCTGGTCTGCATGAAATCTTCTGAGAAGAACCGCATCCAAAACTGTATGACCGTTTCCAATGTCGGCATTGCCAGCGTACTTTCTGACCCTTTCGGCAAGACAGCGACGGAAATCATGTCTTATCTGCTGGAGCATACCGCTGATTCCATTGATGAAAAAGCTGTCCGCAAGCTAATAAAGAAAGAAGCGAAAACCAAGTCTGATGAAATCATCGAAGCCATCAGAGGCTACAATATTGAAACAGACCAAGCTAAAAAACTGAAGCTTGCCCATGGCCATCTGGAATATCTTGATGATATGATTATCCAGACCGAAGTGGAACTCTATGTCCGTATCAAACCTTATTATGGGTTTGTGGAATTCGTCAGCACCATGCCCGGCATGACAGAATTAAGTTCCACAATTGTTCTCGCGGAAACAGGCGTTGACATGAACATTTTTGATGATGCCAAACACCTCTGTTCCTGGTGTGGACTTTCTCCTGCAAACAACGAATCTGCCGGCAAGAAAAAATCTGTCCGGATTGCAAAAGCAGGTGATTATTTAAAACCAATGATGGTACAGTGTGCTCTTGCCGCAATCAAAAACAAAAAGCAGCCGTATTTTGCAGTCAAATATGGGCGGATCAAAAAGCGTCGTGGCCATAAGAAAGCAATCATTGCCATCGCAAGAATGATGATGGTGTGTATTTACCACATGGTTTCGGAAAAGAAACCTTTTACCCCTACCGACTATGAGGAATTGATGAACCCCCAGGAACATGCAGAGCGTGTTGTTCTGAATGAGAACAATGTTTTTGCTTACCTTGAAAGCCTTGGTTATGATAGTTCTAAGTTAGTAAAACGCAACGATAACTAACATTATTCTGTTTTCTATACTTGTAAAAATGGGGTTTTATGAACCCTTATACAAGTGCGTTCAAAAATACACTTTTTTTCACTCTTTCTCCTTGTGAAAATTATCCCATGCCGACCATTTAACGTTTGTTAAATCGTTTTAGTATACATTTATTTTCAATTTTGTCAATACCCTTTTAATTAAAATGATAAAAAGAAAGCAGGAAAACGGCTTAGCTACCGGCCATCTTCCTACTCTAAGTGCTCATCCTGCTATTTAAACGCTAACGGCTTTCTTATCATGCTGACTCTTCCACTCTTTTTCCAATTGCTTCACCATATCAACCGGTTCATTAATATATTTCGCAATTTTTTCACAAGGCATGCCCTCTCCAAATAACTCGAAAGCAATCTCTTTTTTTGCTTCCAATTTTCCTACAGCCATCCCAGCAGCCTTGCCCTCATCATATACCTTATCATGGGGAAATACAAGTACTCTTCCACCCATATCTGTCACTCCTTTCCTGATTTTCATTTCTTTCGCCGCAATATAATCAAGAAGCATTTCTATAAGCAGTCTTAACTCTGAGACATCGTACTGAGTAAGGCTCCCTTCCCTTTGCAGTTCCATAAGATGTCTGTAAATCCACTGGTATTCATTTAACAGTTCTTCAAGTTTTTCATCATTTTCATTGATCTCATGCAGTGCTTTTTCGTATTTCATGATGTAATATGGCAGCAGGCATAATAACCGTTTTATAAAAATTTCTTCAAGTCCATATTTCTGTGCTTTGATAACAGGCGTCCGATAATCGATTCTGTTCCCGTCAAGAAAATTCACATGGACAGTCAGGAAATCAGGAGTCGAATCCTTATGGCGGAGATAAATGACACATGACTCAGGATAATTGATGGTATATTCAAATCCATTTTTCCGGGCATGTTTTAATGCCACCAGAAAATCATACTCTATCATCCGGATTGCCATTGTTCCATCCGGATTACTTTGGCATTCTAAATGGTAGTATTTGTCCTGAATCCGGATATAGGTATCTGAAATCACCTTATCCGCGGCACTGTCCATATGCTCATTTTGAAGCGCTGTTACTGGTTCGTCTGCCGGGTAGTGTTCATGGAACACTTCGTTGATCAAAGGTATCAGTAAATGTGGCAGCCGGTCCACAATGGTTCTCCATATATCATCATATGGAGTGTTATACTCCAATTGCTGTATATTGTGTTGGTCCATTCCTTGGTATTTCCTTTCCCTTATGATTTTATTATATGTGATAGAAATAAAAAAATCAAGCAGTTGCGGTCATGCAGCACACGTTTTCCATGTAAGGGATGAAAAGCCCCGGCGCTCTCCCGCCAGGGCCTTCTGCCGCTTAACCTCTATTTCCGTTCCAGCGGTTTTTCTCATCCTAGTATAACCCGTTTTAAATACCTTTCTGTTTCGGCAAGGATACTTTTCCGAGAGTGCAGAGGGAAAAGCGGAGGCGTAGTGGGGCTACGTTGAGCATTTTCCCTCTGTGCTATCGGGAAAGCAGACTGGCGAAACGGAAGGTTATTTAAAACGGGTTATACTAATACTGCATTGCGAAAATAACAGTGAATCCAGTGCTTGATATTTTCGTCATCTGTACGTCTGCAAAGCGACGGCGTAGCGGTGCCTACGTCTAGCTTTGCAGGCGTGCAGAGGGCGGAAACAGCGAGTGCCGAATTCACCGGAATTTCCGCAATGCAGTACCAGTTCCGAAGTTTGGCGTACCACATCGCTTTCGCTTCTTTCCGATTCTCATCCAGACAGTCCATGATATAAAGCCACTCTCCTTCCGTCAGATCTATGGATTCCCTCCGGATATCCTCCGCCTGATCCATCAGGATTGGAAGCATACCATTCCGGCTGTGCCCCAGAGGGGCATAACAGTTCATGATCTCAAGCCGGTATGGGTAGTTCTTTGCCGGCGAACAGGTAATGCTCACCGAATAACAGGCATTTTTCCCTGCCTTATTCTGTATTTTCTGATGTTTCGTAGGCGGGTCATAAATCACAAGAGACTTGCTGCCGATCTGCGCGTCCATCAGACCTGCTGTCTGTTCCTTTCCCGCCTTGGGCTTATATTCCTCCAGGCACCCTAAATCAAAATATCCCAGCGCCTCTTCAATCGCGTCAATCTGTTCCTGGTTTCTGGAATATTTCCTAAGCCTCCCTCTCAGGAAATCCGCCTGCTGTTCCAGTGTCTTTACCATCTCTGCCGCTTTTCCTGACCGCTGCGCCTCCAAAAGAAGATCCCCCGGGGTCTTCCCCGCCAGTTTTCCCATCTTAAGGGGCGTGAACGCAGCCGGAACGGAGTTGGCAGCCCTATCCCCGGCAGCCTGAAAACAGGCCTCGTCCTGGAAATTGACTGCCCGGAAGATGGCCTCCTCAGCGCAGTCCGTCCGCTTCTTTAACAGGGGCATATCTTTTAAGGGAAGGTTTGCCACCAGGGACTGTTTCTTCTCATAACTGAACAGGGATATCAGGTAAATGGACCGGTTGGAAAAGATATTGAGGAACGGGTCCCCTCCTCATCCGTCATTTTCTTCAGCCGGTCGATCACGGACAGCCGGTAATTGCTCCTTGGGATGTCCACCACCTGCCCCGCGTATTTCCGGTTATTTTTCTCTTCTCTCATCCGCAACTCTCCTTATTTGACTGCTCTGTACATACCGTCCTTTTGCCTCAGCCTCCAGGGCGCAAAAAAGCGGAGACCGGCTCCGTTTGGCCCTGCAGGGAAGCATTTTTCGGATTTCCATTTGATTTTGGACCTTTCCCATATAGTAGTTGGTGGTCAAAGTGCCTAACAGCGTCACATGACTGGGAGTCCCCATGGCCTGATATTCCTTTCCCCCGCCAAAAGACACTGCCTCCAGCCGCGGCGACAACAGCTTCACTCCCTTTCCGTCCTGCAGGTACCGGTAATATGCCTGCCCCACCGGGGACAAGGCCAGGTTCTCCAGCAAAAATACCGGAGCCGGATTCCCTTCCCCGTAAAGCCCGAAAGCCATGATATCTTCCATCACCTGCCCGATGTCATCCTCATGGATTTTCAAGTCATACATATCCTCACAGGCTTCCCGCCGTTTCTTCCCCGATAAGGTTTTCATCAGGGACAGCCGGAACGTCTCCAGATTTTTTTGTTCCAGGGACAGCCCTACAGCTGCCCCATGACCGCCATACTTTATCAGATCATTTCGGTTCTCATCCAGAAGATTTTTTAAGTGGATCTCCCCATAGGAACGTCCCGAGCCCTTCAGAACTTCCGGCCGGGCAGACTGTCCAAACAGGATACAGGGGGATCGGAAGGCCTCCGCCGATTCCAATGACTCCTTCCGGGATATCCGGCTCATAGACCACGATGGGAACATGGCCGCTCAGATTTCTCTCTATGACGGTTTGACGCACATATTCCGTCCACCTATCGGACAGTTCTTTCCTCTCCCGATTATCTTCTAATAATCGTTCCGCCATACACTTGGCCTCAGAGTATGGACCATCATAAAGCATCAGCTTTAGTACTTCCATGGAGCTGTTATCCTTTAGGCGTCCCGGAGCGTTAATCACCGGCGCCAGTTTAAACCCTACTGTCTCCGCTGTCACATACGCTTCCAGCCCCAACGCGCACAGAAGGGCATACAGCCCCTGAGTAGTCCCTTCCCTGGTAACCATAACTTTCAGCCCTTCCTTCACAATCCTCCGGTTCTCGCCAATCAGAGGCACTGAATCCGCTACTGTAGCAATCGCCGCAAAAGATAAAAGCCTGGAAATCAACTGTCTTTCCTCCGTAGGCCTCCTCATACTGCCAGGTAAAGGTATCATAATTGCCGTCCTGGTCGGTATCCTCATAAACCGGCTTCATCCGGTTCCCATTCCGGTCTGTCCAGGTAATGTTTACGTCTTCATCCCGGTACAGACGTTCCAGATTGGATTTTAAATATGCCTTGAAGCGGAAATCAGGGATACTGGTGTCATCCTGCAAGCAATATGTAACTTTTCCCTTTATCACTAAGGGAACAAACAAACCAAAAAACTGTTGAAAATAAAGGAGTTGGGGGTGAAAAGTCACGTTTTGCATGCGGCAAGAAAAGGCTAATACTTTACTGACTAAGGGAATTTTGCAGTACAACTAAAAAAGTCCGTAAAACGTGTTTAAATCAACGTTTAAGGGACTTTTTTAGTTGCTTTTTGAGCTGTTTGATTAAGAGAAAGCTAACGAAAAACATATTTGCATAAATATTAAAAAATACGAATAATATTTCATACTTGTAAAATAGGAATATCTTGTAAGCATAATTATAAAATTAAGTCTTTTTCATATTGGATGAGGTAACAAGACAATGCTTTTTTTATAGCATTTTCTATCTTATTAATTTCGGAATCAATATTTATTTTATATTAGTGTGTTTGACAAGGGCATAATAACACAATACCTAAAGAATGGAGCCAACCTACACCTGACCGCCGCTATTGGGGAAAACTCAAAGCGGCGGTTTCTGCGCGATATGGCCGGAGTCCACTGGGGGCCGCCCTGTTTTGGTTATCAAGGCAGCCCCCAGCAGACCCCGGCCATTCCACCCGCAAAGTATAAATACCGGATAGCAACTTCGAGACAAAATGTCCCAAAGCAATCGTTGTCCCCGCGCATTTTTACATAGGGGGATTGGGTTGAACGCGCTGTAAAACCGCTTATTTTCCACGGCTGGACTGTTAGCATTTAGGCGTTTGAAAGCCGCTTGTATCAAGGGTTTCCGGGCGCGTTCGGCAGGGGGGTGATATGTTTATATGTCCTGCGCCCTATTCGTTCCACAAATGCTAACATGTGGCGAGGTGCACTTCGGGACATTTTGTCCCAAAGGTACAAGGCCAATCGTCTCCCTTAATAAGAAAAATCTTTGTAAAGGAACCTTGACAAAACCGCCCTATGCTGCTATAATGCAAATGTAAAGGAACCTTGTCAAAATGGGAGGTGACATTATTTGGAAAACAGGGTTGAAGAATTACGAAAAAGGTTAGGCATGAATCAAGAAGATTTTGCAAAAGCACTTAAAGTTTCAAGACAAACTGTCAGTTCAATAGAAACGGGGAAATATAATCCCTCTTTAGAATTAGCTTTTACAATATCAGATTTTTTCGGTAAGCAAATTGAAGATATTTTTATCCATGAAAGGAGTTGCAAAGATGAAAAAAGGTAATTTATTAGAGGGTATTTTGTTTGCTTTGACAGGCATTATTCTTTTGGCTGTAGCACTTCTGACTGATAGTGTGCTGGACAGTTTGCTTATTGGTTTTGCTGCCGTAACTATCTCTTCTGGTATTTTTATGACTTGTAAATACTTCTATTGGAGTACATCTAAAAACAAAGAGCGTTATCAAGAAAAAATAGAAAATGAAAAAATTGAACTTCACGATGAATTAAAATCAAAATTAAGAGATAAATCCGGTCGCTATGCATATGCCATCGGGCTTATGACAGTTAGTATTTCAATAATCATTTTCTCCATATTGGGAAAACTTGAAATCATTGATAATTCACGCTTAATAGTGCTATATCTGGGCGGCTATTTAATATTTCAAATTGTAATAGGTATCATAATATTTAAGCAGTTGCTAAAAAAGTATGAATAGCAAACCCGACCGATCCAGTCAACGACAAGTAAATGGGTTTCACTTCTCCCACCGTTGACAGCCCCGTTTGTCTTTGCTGTTCGGTAATCAAGGGGCAACAGCCTAAAGTGTTGCTATCTTATTCATAAGGAACAGACGCGATAGCGGCGGTGACGCAGCCAACCTCTTTGGGACATTTTGTCCCAAAGAGCCGGGTTTGGGGAGGCTCCCCAACAAGCATTTTTGACGGCCGCCGACCAGTCAAAAATAGCAAGTGTGGCCACACTTGCACTGCTTGCCGTTTTTATACCGAATTCGGTATAAAAACGGTTATACCGAAACTTCTATTATACCGAAATCTCCATGGAAAGCTGATAAAGCATGGCTTCTTGCGGAGATTTTCGGTATAACTTTTTACTGGATCTTATACAGTAGAAAACAAAAAATGCCGCCCCGACACAGGAATTCGGTATAACCTACAAGAGCTTACAAGCCATAGAGTTGCTTTAGGAGATCCTCATCGTCTATGGCATAGCTTGAAGAATCTTCTGGAGCCCCTGTCCCAGAACCCATGGCTTTTTCTATCGCTTTACGCTTTGCCTCCGTGTCAGCATGGGCATAGACCAGAGTGGTCTCAAGGCTGGCATGCCCAAGCCATTGGGAGATCAGTGTCAGGTCCATCCCGTGCTGGTACAGGTGCATGGCACGGGTATGACGCAAATGGGGAGCTCCCCATTTGCGTCATTATGGGGAGTGAAGTAAAATGGGGAGTCCTTTAAAAAAATCCCATATTTTCGTATGTTTCTGATAAAATCATTCCCCATTTTACACTGGTGGTTATAAACCACTAATCCTGTCGGGAAACTTATCCTGTTTTATGAATCCCTCTGGCACAAGGAATTTAAAAAATTCATAAGATCCGGATCTTCCTGCCAGGAAGGTTCATTTGAAGCAGGAAGCACATCATTATAAGCTGCTTCAATTGCTTTCCTCTTCATTTCGGTATCCGCCCTTGCATAAATCTCTGTGGTGGAGCAGTCTACATGCCCCAGAAAATCCCGGATATAGATAAGGTTGACCCCTGCCTGCAGCATATGCATACTTTTGCTGTGGCGAAAAACATGGGGAGTGATGGGGAAATCTACACGAAAGGCCGGATCCTTTTTTGCCTTATCTACATATTTGTTACTCAAACTTCGCACTTGCATAAGTGCCTATGCACCTTGAAAATTCAATAAAAACAGGCAATAAAATAGCATGAAACACTCTGGTTTTGGTATAATTGAATTGCTCAGAAACAACATACC
>CAJTEM010000034.1 GCA_910575255.1 Lachnospiraceae bacterium
GTTACTAATAGGTCGAGGGCTTAACCAGGAAGGTCGGAGGGAGCAGCGAGAGGGCTGCGGAAGGTTCGGATGATTTCAATATGTGGTTTTGAGGGTATATGTGTTATATATTCTTTGTATTTTCCTCGATAGCTCAGTCGGTAGAGCACGCGGCTGTTAACCGCGCTGTCGTAGGTTCAAGTCCTACTCGGGGAGTTTTTCGCATATTATATTGTGTGCGACCCCGGCCCCATGGTCAAGCGGTTAAGACATCGCCCTTTCACGGCGGTAACACGAGTTCGAATCTCGTTGGGGTCACTGACTGGAAGTAATTCCGGTTTTGTATCATATAGATAAGGCGACATAGCCAAGTGGTAAGGCGTGGGTCTGCAACACCCTGATCACCAGTTCAAATCTGGTTGTCGCCTCTTATTTTGAAAGACAGGAGACTTTGATTTTTCAAGGTTTTCTGTTTTTTTTGTTGCTATGGTTATGTATTCAGAAAGAAAAGGATCTGATCGACAGCTTTTTCCGGAAGACCGTTGTTATCAACAGTGACAGCAGCATATTTTTGATAGATGACAGAGCGTTTGTCATAAGAGGCTGCCAGTTCGTCCCTGGTATGGGTTTGGAATAAGGGACGTTCCGGATGCTGAGCCAGGTTTTGATAGCAGGCATCAAAAGAGCGGCAGAGGTAGATGATAAGCCCATGGCGGGAGAGTGCAAGGGCATTCTCTTCCAGAGTCAGCATTCCTCCGCCTGTGGAAACAACCGCAGTATGAAAGGTACAGACCTGATTGACTATTTTGCGCTCAAGATTCCGAAACAGATCTTCGCCTCCTTGGGCAAAGATCTCAGGAATGGTCATATGGTTTTGGGCTATAAGCATCTGATCCGTATCATGAAACGGAAGTCCCAGTTTTTGAGCCAGTAATTTTCCAACAGTAGTTTTACCGGAGCTGGTATATCCGCATAGGATGAGTAATTGATTATGATTCATAGGAACTCCTTTCGAATCTGTTTTCATGAATTTAAAGATAGCACAGATTTTCTCTGAGGGCAAGAATATAAGGAAAAGAAACTGAAAATAATTTGGCACATAAACACTTTAAAGCGACAAAGAAAATGATTGAATTATCAAATTTGGTGTGGTATAATGTTCACGCCGGTAGAAGGAAGGCCAAATGAGCGAATTGTTTTGCGAGAACGTATATGCCGTCTGATTGATCGGTAATAAGAACAGAGGAGACCAAAGATTATGAAAAAGATGATTGCGTTGACTACCGCAGCTGCGATGTGTCTGTCACTGGCAGCTTGCAGTGTATCTACCTCGTCCAAGGAGACAACGGCGGCAGAGACCACAGTAGCGGACAAGACCGAGACAGCAGAAGAGGATACTACAGCTGCTGCAGAAGCCACAGAGGCATCGGAAGCGGAAGGGGATCTGGTGGCTACTGCTGATTATCCGACAAAGCCTTTGACCATGATTATTCCTTATGGTGCTGGCGGGACTACAGATACTTGGGGCAGAAAGCTGGCGGTATTATTGGAGAAGTATCTGGGACAGTCCATTACTGTGACGAACCAGGGTGGAGCTTCCGGCTCGATCGGAAGTCAGTTTGTAAAGGATCAGCCTTCTGACGGATATACGCTGCTGGTATGTGCTGAGACAATGGGAACCTATCGTACCATGAATATCTGCGATCTGGGTTATGATGATTTTACTGTCATTTCTCCATTGGTGGGAGATCCTAAGGTTCTGGTTGTGGGCAAGGATTCCAAGTATAATACTCTGGAGGAGCTTCTGGAGGATATTAAGGCAAATCCCGGCAAGATTACCATGTCTCATTCAGGCCCTGGTGGAAGCGGACATAATCAGGGACTGGTTTTGAAGGAACTGGGATATGAGGTGGCCATGACCAGTTTTGACTCTGGCAATGATGCATTGCTAGGTGTGATCGGTGGACAGGTGGATTTTACAAACCCGAATATTTCTACACTTGGCGGTTACATAGAAAGCGGAGACGTGAAGGCGTTAGCGGTATTCTCCAGTGAGAGGATGGAAGCTTACCCGGATATTCCGGCATTTACGGAGACTGTACCAGAGGCAGAGAGCTATCTCAATATCCCATATACTTTGCTGAGTTTTGTAGTAAATAAGGATACGCCGCAGGAAGTTGTGGATGTGCTGAAAGCAGCGACGGAAAAGGTTTTTGCAGATCCGGAATGGACGGAATTCGTGAAGGCCAATGCCGCGGATCCGGTGTTTGAGAAATATACGGATGATGCATCGATTCAGGAGTTTTATGACAACTGGAAGTCCATAATCTGTTGGCTGCAGTATGAGAATGGTGTTGCAGAGAAGAGTCCGGAAGAGTTCGGAATCAAGAAAGCTGGAGAATAGTCAATGAAAAATAAGATTCATTCGCTTATTGTCGAAGGAGTACTGTTTTGCGGGAGCGGCCTCGGGCTGCTCTCCTATTCTCTGATATCCTATGGAAAATCTTTTAATAAGGATTGGGCACAATCCCCGTATCTGTTTCCGTTACTTGTTGGGCTGGCTATGACCGGACTTTCGATCTGGCTGGCGGGGGAAGGGATCCAGACGATGAAAAAAGAGGCCGTGGATTTGGACGGTAGGAGAGAGGCAGGAAATACAAAGAAGCCGATCATTTGGGGCCAGATCTCGGAGGTGCTGATAGCATTGGTCCTGTGTGGGATTTATTATCTATTGCTGGTCAGCCTAAAAATCCCCTATGTTACGATCGGCATATTTTCTTTTATGTATACCTTTTCAACCTTTGAGGTTGCTACGGTGATATTTCTGGCAGCAATGATGGCATTTATGGGAGTAAGAAAGCTTCCGATATTGCTTTTGGTGCCTTTGGGCACTACTTTGTTCCTGAGCATTGCGTTCCGCACATTGCTGCATGTGCTGTTGCCATAGGAGGGAGAGAAAGATGCTGTCTGTTATTGATGCAAGATTTATCCTGATGGTTCTGGTCGGCTCCGTGGCAGGACTGTTTGTGGGAGCAATTCCGGGACTTTCGGTATCCATGGCTACGGCGCTTCTGGTTTCGATTACGTATACCTGGGAGCATTCGGATGCATTGGCTATGATTATGGGGGTCTATGTTGTAGGAGTCTTTTCCGGGGCGGTTTCAGCGATTTTGATTAATATACCAGGAGCGCCTTCGTCGGTGGTGACTACTTTGGACGGATATCCGATGTCAAAGAAGGGGCAGGCCTATAAAGCGCTATATACGGCAACCATTTATTCCTTTACCGGAAGCCTGTTTGGATTGTTGGCATTAGGACTGCTGGCGACACCGGTATCGAGGATAGCGCTCAAATTCACGAAAATGGACTATTTTCTTCTGGCTTTTTTCGGTTTGACTACGGTAGGCTCTGTCAGCTCGAAAAATTATGCCAAAGGTCTGATCAGCGTTATGCTGGGTCTCATTATCAGTATGATCGGCCTGGATCCCCTGATGGGAACCCGGAGACTGACATTTGGGGTGCAGAACCTGACAGGGGGAATCAGTACGGTTCCGGCTCTGGTAGGATTCTTCGGCTTTGCTGAGGTTCTGTCAGTAATCTATAATAGAAAGCAGGAGGAGAATGTCCTGACAATGGAGCGGATGAAGGTTAGCCTGCGGGAGGTGTTGAAAGGCTGGAAGCTGTCCCTGTATACCTCTGCAATCGGAATGCTGGTGGGAGCGCTCCCTGGCGCGGGCGGTCCGGTAGCGTCCTTTATTGCGTATAATGAGGCGAAAAGACTGACAAAGAATCCAGAGATTCCGTTTGGCGAAGGAGCGGTAGAAGGGATTATGGCCAGCGAGTCATCAAACAATGCCTGTATCGGCGGTGCATTGATTCCCATGCTGACACTTGCGGTTCCGGGCGATGCGGTTACAGCGATCATCCTGTCAGTGTTTTATGTTCATGGACTGCAACCGGGTCCGATGTTTATCCGGCAGAACCCGGAGGCATTTTATTCGATTCTGGCAGCGGGGATCATTGCCTGCTTTGCCCTGCTGGCACTGGGACTTTTGGTGGCTCCAAGGATTTGTAAGGTAATTACCATTCCCAAGAATATTATGATTCCGGTGGTGGCCAGTCTGTGTGTGATCGGTTCTTTTGCCTGCAATAACCGTTTATTTGACGTGGCGCTGATGTTCTTATTCGGATTCATCGGTTTTCTGATGCGCCGGTTTGATTATCCGGTAGCGCCGCTGATTCTGGCAATGGTATTGGGAAAGATGATGGATTCCAATTTTCGCCAGGCTGTTTCTCTGGCCTCATCTGCAGAGAATCCTCTTATATCTATGTTTGGACATCCATTTACCATTATTCTGAGCCTTTGTTCCCTGGGAGTGCTTCTGAGCAATATTCCCTGGACAAGAAGATATATCGATCAAATGCTTCACAGAAAATAGAGATGTACAGAAAAAGGCCATGGAAAGTGGAGGTAGAAAACTCCGTTTCCATGGTCCTTTTTGAAAGTGATCATGTCAATTATTTGCGTATTCTGCGCGGAATATAGTGGCAAATGGTTCGGGTTATACGGATACCATTGCTCAGACAATCCCCTGTGCCATCATAGCGTCAACAACCTTCTCAAATCCTGCGATATTGGCGCCAGCAACATAGTTGCCTGCTACGCCGTAGCGTTTGGCAGCGTCATCAGCCTTGGCAAAAATATTGACCATGATACCCTTCAGCTTGGCATCAACCTCATCAAAGGTCCAGGAAAGCCTCTGGCTGTTCTGGCTCATTTCCAAAGCAGAGGTGGCAACACCGCCGGCATTCGCAGCCTTACCCGGCATAAACAGCATGTCATTGGCCAGGAAGAAGTCAGTAGCCTCTCTGGTGGATGGCATATTGGCACCTTCTGCCACGGCGAAGCAGCCATTGGCCTTCAGGGCTTTGGCATCATCTAAGTTCAGCTCATTCTGTGTTGCACAAGGAAGCGCAATATCACACTTGATGGTCCAGATTCCCTTCCCCTCGGTATAGACAGCAGTCGGGACAGCGGAAGCATATTCTTTGATTCTGCCGCGGCGGACCTCCTTGATCTCTTTTACAATATCCAGCTTGATGCCATCGGCATCATAGATATAGCCATTGGAATCACTGAGGGCAACGACCTTTGCGCCCAGCTGCTGAGCCTTTTCCGTAGCGTAGATGGCAACATTTCCGGAACCGGAGACCACGACCGTCTTACCAGCCAGTTCTTTATTATTGTTCTTCAGCATTTCATCCAGAATATAGACCAGGCCATAACCGGTAGCCTGGGTTCTCACCAGGGAGCCGCCGTAGTTCAGGCCTTTACCGGTCAGAACACCTTCATACAGGCCGGTCAGTCTCTTGTACTGGCCATACAGAAAACCGATTTCACGGGCGCCTACACCGATATCGCCGGCCGGAACATCCTGATCTGCACCGATATACTTGCTCAATTCCGTCATGAAGCTCTGGCAGAAGGCCATAACCTCGCGGTCGGATTTGCCCTTGGGATCAAAGTTGGATCCGCCTTTGCCGCCGCCGATAGGAAGGCCGGTCAGGGAGTTTTTGAATACCTGTTCAAAGCCCAGGAATTTCAGGATACCCTGATTGACAGAGGGATGAAGGCGAAGCCCGCCTTTGTACGGTCCGATGGCACTGTTAAATTGTACGCGATATCCTTTGTTCACTTGCACCTGTCCGTTGTCATCGACCCACGGTACACGGAAGGAAATGATGCGCTCCGGCTCAACCAGTCTCTCCAGCAAAGCCATTTTCCGATATTTTTCCTCGTTGGCATCGATTACCAGCTTCAAGGAATCCAAAACTTCTTTTACAGCCTGGTGGAATTCTGCTTCTCCCGGATTCTGCTCCACCACTTTGGCATAGATCTCGTCAACATAAGACATTTTCAGATCCTCCTTCTTGCACATAAATTGTATGAATCTTAAAAATTATAGCAATTTAGCAGATTAAAGTCAAGAAGTATATGTTTATGCTTTACGATCTTTTGCGATATCTTAAGATTCTAAAGTTATGACATTCATTCAGAAAAATAATCGTCAAAAAATAAGCGATACTCCATTTGTTTTTTTATAATATTAAGATTTTTCTGATGTATAACATAATTTTGAGCTGTTTTATGTTATTTCACTCAAATAATTATTGTTTTCTTACATTTTTTGTGCTATACTTAAGAAACATTGTAATACTATTTGATATCTTTTTCTTAACTCGTTGATTTGCTGATGTAGTAAGGGATTATCCCACAATGAAGGAGGGTGAAAGGGGTATGATTAGCAGGCAAATTGACACGTGTCGTCGCAGTAGTCCGATGCCGATTTCTTTTCTCATTCATACAGCGAGAAAGTTTGATTGCGATATTTACATTCGATGCCAGGATAAAAAGGTGAATGTGAAGAGCTATGACGAGATGATTCGCGGCATGTCACAATGTACAAAATACGTCATGTTTTTCTTTAATGGCGTGGATGAGCAGGCAGCAGAACAAAAGATTGAACGGATTTTTTTGAGTCAATGAACAGGAACCAGGGGTTTTAAAAGAAAAGACGGTTAGGATTTCGGCTATGAGATCTTAACCGTCTTTTTTCGTTTCATAGAAGCAGGCAAGGCTGTACTAGCTCATTGCCCGCGGAAATAAAAGCAAAGGCTTAGTTGTCTTCTTCCTGCTTTTCGGATACGGAGAAGACAAAACGCTTTCTGGCCATCTCATCGTTGGCCAGGTACTCGTCGTAGGAGGTGATCTTGTCAATCAGCTTTCCGCCCACGATCTCCATGATCCGGTTGGCAGTGGTCTGCACAATCTGGTGGTCACGGGAGGAGAAAATGAGCACACCGGGGAATTTGACCAGTCCGGTATTCAATGCAGTGATCGCTTCCATATCCAGATGGTCTGTGGGCTCATCCAGCATCAGCACATTGGCGCCGGAGATCATCAGCTTGGACAGCATGCAGCGGACCTTTTCACCACCGGAAAGCACCCGGACCTTTTTGACACCGTCCTCACCGGCAAAAAGCATCCGGCCGAGGAAACCGCGCACGTAGGTGGCATCTTTTTCGGGAGAGTACTGAGTCAGCCAGTCAACAATCGTATCATCATTGTCGAATTCGGCACTGTTATCTTTGGGAAAATAGGACTGGGTGGTGGTCAGTCCCCATTTGTAGGAGCCTTCATCCGGCTCCATCTCACCGGAAAGAATTTTAAATAATATGGTCTTGGCCTGCTCGTTGGGTCCAACCAGGGCGACCTTATCCTCGCGCCCTAGAGTAAAGGTCAGACCATCCAGAATTTTTACACCGTCAATGGTCTTGGAAAGATTTTCCACGCTCAGGACCTCATTGCCGATCTCGCGGAAGGGACGGAAATCAATATAGGGGTATTTGCGGCTGGAAGGCTTGATATCGTCCAGTTCGATCTTTTCCAGCGCCCGTTTCCGGGAGGTTGCCTGCTTGGATTTGGAGGCATTGGCAGAGAAACGCTGAATGAACTCCTGCAGTTCCTTGATCTTCTCTTCCTTTTTCCGGTTGGCTTCCTTCATCTGCTTGACCATGAGCTGGCTGGATTCATACCAGAAATCGTAGTTGCCGGCATAGAGCTGAATCTTGCCGTAATCAATATCTGCAATATTGGTGCAGACCTTGTTCAGGAAATAGCGGTCATGGGAAACGACAATAACAGTATTCTCAAAGTTGATCAAAAACTCTTCCAGCCAGGCAATGGCATCCAGATCAAGATGGTTGGTAGGTTCGTCCAGAAGCAGGATGTCAGGATTGCCGAACAGGGCCTGGGCCAGAAGCACTTTGACCTTCAGTGCACCATTCAGATCGTGCATGGACTGATAGTGAAATTCGGTGTCCACGCCCAGACCATTGAGAAGGTTCGCGGCGTCGGATTCTGCTTCCCAGCCATTCATCTCCGCGAATTCGGCCTCGAGGTCAGCAGCCTTGATGCCGTCTTCGTCAGAAAAATCCTCTTTCATATAAATGGCATCTTTTTCTTTCATCACCTGATACAGCCGGGGATTGCCCATGATTACGGTATCAAGAACCTGAAATTCATCGTATTTGAAATGATCCTGCTGCAGGAAGGACAGGCGCTGTCCCTGAGAAATTACTACATCTCCGTTCGTGGGCTCCAGCTGCCCGGAGAGAATCTTCAGGAAGGTGGACTTGCCGGCTCCGTTCGCGCCAATCAGGCCATAGCAGTTGCCCTCCGTGAACTTAATATTTACATCCTCGAATAATGCTTTTTTTCCTACCCGTAGGGTAATGCCGTTTGCACTAATCATAATCTTCTAACACCTTTCCCGGCTCATATGTCAAAGGCCGACTAAAAAAAGAGGGCAGCTGCTGTCCCCATTTTTCGTATCATATCCATTTTACAGGAAAATCCTGATTTTGCAAGTGGTTTTACGATATTTTCTGAAGAATCAGGTTACTTTTCACGGGCAATGTCCGTTAGCTAAGTGTTTCTGAAAGGTACGCCAAGGAAACGGGGAGAGACGCCATCGGAAATGGTTTGCTGCTTTTTCCGGTTTCGAGATCAAGAATTCCTAAAATTTGCGATTTTCGCTTCAAGGCAAAACTCAGAAATTTAAGGACTTCTAAATCTCTGCAAAGTCAAAATTCGCAAACCATTTCCGACGGCTTTTCTCCCCGTTTCCTTGGCTGTGCTTCGCGGCTCCTTAACTTACTAACATTGTTTCACGGGGGGAGGTTCCAAGGCGGAACATCCCATCTCTTGTTCCCAAATTATATGCACGATTTTTGCAAGGTAGTTTCTGTGTTTAAACGTAGTTAAAATCGGCGTGGGATTACAGGAACCGTCTGCGGAGTTCGGCTGGCTCGATGGCGCTCAGATAAGAGGGAGCGATATCGAAAACTGAACGGCAGCCGCATTGTCCTTCCTGATTCAGCCGGTAAGCGGCTCTTGCATAAGCGACAAGGACGGAAGCAGTAAATTCAGGATTGGAATCCAGCTTGAGGCTGTATTCGATTACATGCTTGTGCTCATCGTTCCAGCCAGTTCTGCCGCTATGGATCACAAAGCCGCCGTGCGGGATTCCGGCATGATCGCGAAGAAGCTCTTCCTCCGTGATGAAGTGAACCGTAGTGTCATAGTCGGCAAAATAATTAGGCATATTGACAATGGTTTGCTGGATTTTTTGCAGGTCAGCTCCTGGTTCTGCCACTACAAAGCATTCGCGGGTGTGTTTCTGGCGGGTGCTAAGATCGGGATTACTGCCGCTGCGCACAGCCTCTAAGGCCTGATCGACCGGGATCGTATACTGGCGGGCATCCCGCACTCCCTCGATACGGCGGATCGCGTCGGAATGACCCTGGCTGACTCCCTTGCCCCAGAAGGTGTAATCCTTGCCGCCTGGTAAGACCGCGCTGGCATAGAGGCGATTCAGGGAAAACATGCCGGGATCCCAGCCTGCGGAAATGATCCCGAGATGGTGATTCTTCCGTGCGGCCTGGTCGACAGCATCGAAATGCGTGGGAATGTTGGCATGGGTATCAAAGCTGTCGATAACATTGAAATATTGGACCATTTCCGGTGTCTGCTTTGGCAGGTCGGTGGCGCTTCCTCCGCAGAGAATCATAACATCAATCCGATCTTTCATAGAGGGGGCCTTTTCTGCGGAGTATACCTCTGCTCCTTCCGTTAAAAGAGACAGACTTTTGGGATCTCGCCTGGTGAATACGGCGGCCAGCTCCAGATCCGGATTATGCTTTATGGCGCATTCTACCCCCTTTCCTAAGTTTCCATATCCGAAAATGCCGATTCTGATTGTCATGTGTTGATTCCTTTCTGTAATAATTTTGGCTGTTGCCTTTAAAAATGAGAACAGCGGGATTACTCTTGGAATTTAATATACTATAATCTCCTGCAAACGTCATTAATTTTTGAGAAAAAAGTTGAGAAAAAAGTAAGAAAATATGTAATGCATTTATCCCGGTTTTTCGTTATAATAAAAAGGCAGCAGATTGATTGCAAAGACAGAATCACGTATGGTATAAGGAGGCTATGACGATGAAGAGATATCAATCATTTCTGGCAACAGCTGCGGTAGCGGGACTTCTGACAGCAGGGTTCGCTGCGAATGTCCTGGCAGCTCCCATTACGGAAGAAGAAGCAAAGTCTCTTGCCCTGGAAAATGCAGGAGCAAAGGCAGACCGTGTGGCCTTTATCCGGGCAGAGCAGGCTCAGGAGGATGGCAGGAATGTTTTTGAGGTGGAATTTCTGACCAGGGAGAACGATGAGTATGATTATGAGATTCTGGCGGACACCGGAGAAATTCTTGCGATCAGCTATGAGAAGAAAGCGCCTGTGACGTCGAAAGGAAAAGACGGAAAGGAACTCACTCAAGAGCAAGCCAAGGAGATTGCCCTGAAGCACGCAGGACTGGCGGCAGATGCCGTGACGGTAATAAAGGAAAAAACGGATATTGATGATGGCCGGCTGATCTATGAGCTGGAATTTTATACCGGCGATTATAAAAAATATGAGTATGAGATTGATGGCAGGAACGGAGAGATTCTTGCCTGGGACTTTGACTCAGACAGCGCTTATGCCCGCCAGGATGCACAGGGCAGGCAGACGAAAGCTGCTGCCGGAGATACAGCAGGAGGGAAGCGCCCGGATAGGGCCTCGGATAAGAAAGGGGGCATCAGCCGGGAGGACGCAAAGGCTGCTGCCTTAACACGAGCCGGTCTGAAAGAGGGGCAGGTGATCTGGGGACAGGTGTACAAGGAGCATGATGATGGACGCCTGATTTATAAAGGGGAGTTTTTCCACAATCAGATGGAATACGAATTCGAGATGGATGCAGTCTCCGGAGAGATTCTTGACTGGGATGTGGAAAGCATTGATGACTAACCGATGACTGAACTGGTACTGACACGTTCTGAAACGGACGTGTCGTAACAGTTCAGATAGCAATGTCAGTAAGTTAAGAAATCGCGTACCTTTTGGAGCAACTTAACTTACTGACATTGGTTCAGATAGGTCTGCGCGTTCAGTGCGCTGACCGCAAGACATTGTGCCCTTTGGGTAAAACGTAGCGGCCGCGTGTCGGTATTCTAAGCTGACAAAAAAATAAAGCCCCGACCCCGCAGTTCGCAGCCTGCAAAATCAGAACTTTAAGTGCGCCCTCAGGGACTCGAACCCTGGACAAATAGATTAAGAGTCTACTGCTCTACCAACTGAGCTAAGGGCGCTTTTCTGTTCGTGACACATGTTGTTCTGTGGCACGAACATAATTGTAGCGCAAGGGACAAAAAATGTCAACCCCTTTTTTTACAAAATCAGCATTTTTTTGTTGTCCGCGAAAAGTAACTTACAGATTATCGGGAAGGGCTGTGGCAGTACGGAATGATTCCTTATCCCAGAATCATACGCTCCAGGACATCACGGGATTGAACACCGATCACACGGTTTGCCTCCTGACCATCTTTGAAAAGAATCAGGGTCGGAATATTCATGACACCGTATTTCATGGCGATCTCCTCGCAATCGTCCACATTCAATTTACCGATGACAGCCTTTCCTTCCATCTCGTTCGCCAGAGCTTCTACCAACGGCGCCATCATTTTGCAAGGGCCGCACCAGTCAGCATAGAAATCAACCAGTACCGGTTTGTCGGATTTCAGGACCTCAGCTTCAAAATTGTCGGTTGTAAATTTTTTCTCCATAAATAATCTCTCCTTTAATTGAAATGATTTTTCATTTTCCTTTTCCTTGACCGCGATTCAGGACCTTTTCCACTTCTTTGAAACGTTTGTGTAGCTTTAAGATCTGACGGTTCATACCCTCCTTGTCACTGGTAGCGCTACGCAGGTTATTCACAAGCTTCGTTTTTAAGTCCATATATCCCTCATATCGGAATCATCCTTATCAGTATATGCAGATCAGCGGCTGGCTATCAATTTACAGATCGGATTCCCCAGGGAGGAAAACTTTTCCTCGTATTCGGTCATTACATTGTCTTGTGCCATATCGGTGTGATGAAGATCACGGGTAGAGTAGCGGATCTGCCACCCTGACTCCGGGATGGATTTCAGAGAATAGGAAAAAAGTCCCTGATTATCGGTCTTGAATTCAACAGTACCATCCTTTTCTAAAATGCAGTCATAGATCTTCATGAATTCCGGTGAGGTCAAACGACGTTTAGCATGGCGATCCTTGGGCCAGGGATCGGAAAAGTTGAGGTAGATCCTTGACACCTCGCCGGGAGCGAAGATATCAGACAGTTCCCTGGCATCCAAACACAGAAAGCGCAGATTCGTCAGCTGAAGTTCTTCCTGCTTTTTGATGGCACGCAATAAGACACTGGGGTAACGTTCAATTCCCAGAAAATTCACCTGCGGCCGGCGCTGTGCCAGTTCCATGATAAATCGGCCTTTGCCCATACCGACTTCGATCTCGATCGGGTAAGCGTTGCCAAAATACTCCTGAAAATGTCCGCGGTATTGCACTGGCTGCCCGAGAACATAAGGACTGGCGGAAACAGCAGCCTCAGAGCCTGGAATATGGCGCAATCTCATAATGATTATCCTCCTGCCATCTTTTGCATAATGACTGTGCCATTATTCTATCAGAAGGCGGCATTCTTTGCAAGTGCCGCGTGGGCACTCAGAACCAAACTCGATGAAAACGAGAGAAACTGTTCTGAAAAATGAAATTATTCTTGATTTTCTTCGTGCATAATTTCAGAATATGTTGTATAATTATCTTACAAATTCTGATTTTTTGCAAATTTCGACGATATCTCTCATCGGGGCAGGGAGAGAGGCATCCGTATATTCAATGAGACACAGAGGAGGGCTATAATGGCAGGCGGCAGCAGAAACAACAATTGGGAACGAATTGAGATGGGAGTCAGGAATACGGAACGGCTGATACGGCAGAGAGATTATAATTCAGCAATGATCCGGGCGCGCCAGACTCTGGAATTTATGGTAAGAATGCTTGCTGACCGTACAGGGGGCATGAATGATGGCGATTTGAAAGAAATGATTGATATGCTGTATCAGAGCCGTCAGATTACCAAGACCAGCTGTGACCGCTATCATAAGATTCGCATGATGGGAAATAAGGCTGCTCATGAGGGGGATAATTCGGCAACCAATGCAGATTTGGCGTTTCAGCTGCTTTCTCAGGAGGTTCATGTATTTGCCAATGATTACCAGAACCGGAGGAGCGCCGGAAGGACGGCATCCCGCTCTGCAACATCCCGTTCCTCTTCGCGTTCTGCAGCATCCCGTCCATCGTCTGCCCGTTCTTCTGCCTCTCGTCCTGTGAGGAACGGACGCAGGCGCTCCGGGAAGAGAAGGCGAAGCCGTTTTTCGCCGTATGATCTGATGAAGCTTCTGATTCCGCTGGTTTGTATTCTGCTTCTGTTTATTGTGGTTCGGCTGATTAAGCCTAAGCAGGAGGAGGCGGAGGTCACAGAACCGAAGATCTCAACAGAAGCGCCTGTGGAAACTACCAGGCCGGTAGAAACAATGGAGACGATGGAGTCAAGCCAGGCCGAGTCAAGTACAGAGGAGCAGCCAAGGGTTTATCGGACCAATGATGTGCTGAATGTCCGCTCTGAGCCGAATACACAGAGCAATCGGCTGGGGAAGCTGAATTCTGGCGTTACTGTTGAATATATCCGGGCAGAAAATGAGGAATGGGCAGTTATTTTGTATGATGGACAGGAGGCTTATGTGGCCAGTCAGTATCTGACTGCTGAGTGAAAATAATCCTGGCAGACAGGAGGAGAAGGTGTTTTGAATTCTCCTCCTGTCCTTTTTCTACACAATGCCTAAAACTTTCTAAATTTTTTTCAATTTTTAACGATTTTCACTATGGAATTTTTGCCAAAAAAGAGTATGATGTTAAAGAAACAATTGAGCTTATGCAAAACATAGGCTTCTTCTTGTACGCAGAACAGGAATAAGGAGGCTCAGGATGAATACGGTAATCAAGAGGATTTCCGAGATCGAGGATGCTGCTTCTGCTATCATGGAAAGTGCCAATGCTTCCAAAAAGTCATTTGCACAGGAGATGGAAAAGCGCACCAGGGAATTCGATCAGGATCTGGAAAAGAGGACAGACCAGGGAATCGAGGAATTCCGCAAACGGATGGAGGCAGAGATGAATCTCAGGCTGGAACAGCAGAATACTACTGCCAGAGAGCGGCTGCAAAGGCTGGAACAGAATTATGAGGACTGCCACAGCCAATATGTGGACGCCTTGTTCCGTACATTGACAGAGGAGTGAGACTATGGGATTGTTGACATACAGCGGCATTGCCACAAAGATTCGGGCAATGGAGAGCCGCCTGTTCACCCAGCAGCAGTTTCGGGAGATGGCCTCTTTGGAGGATGTGCGGAGTGCGGCGGATTATCTGAAGCAGCAGCCTGGATATGAAAAGATTTTTTCAGGGCTGGATGATACCCGGCTGCATCGAGGCTATATCGAACATCTGCTGACACATTCCGAATATCAGGATTTTGCCAGGTTATATCGTTTTTCGAATCTTTCTCAGCGTCGGTTTTTAGACCTATACTTTATGCATTATGAAATTACCATCATCAAGCGTGTTCTGCATAATGTTATGGGTGGTATCCGACAGGAGATGGATCTGTCGGATTTCCGGGAGTTTTTTGACCGGCATTCGAAGATTGACCTGGTGAGGCTGGCACAGGCTGAGAAAGTAGAGGAGCTGATTGCCGGATTGGAGGGTTCCTGTTATCACAGCCTGTTCACGGACCTGCGAGAGGAGAAGTCCCCGGTTTTGTCGGATTATGAGATTCGGCTTGATCTGCTCTACTTTAAGACAATGTGGAAGATCAAGGATAAGATTCTGACCGGAAAAGAGAAAAAGATTATTGAGCATTGCTTTGGCAGCCGTCTGGATCTGCTGAATATCCAGTGGATATATCGTTCGAAGAAATATTACCAGCTTTCGGCGGCAGATATCTATACCCTGTTGATTCCGGTGAGATATAAGCTGAGAGCAGAGCAGATCCGGCAGATGGCAGAGGCGGATTCTCCGGAGGAATTTTTTGCGGCACTGCGGATGACCGCTTACGGTAAAATTCAGGAAACAGAGTGGGGAAGTCAGCCGGATGTGGAACAGCTGTATCATCAGATTCTGAATCGGATATACAGCAATGCCGGGCGGAGGAATCCCTATACCATCGCTGTGCTGGATTCTTACCTGTATGCCAAGGAACAGGAGATCCAAAGAATCATTGCCACCATTGAAGGAATCCGCTACCAACTCCCCCCGGAAGAAATTATTGGCAGGCAATGTTAAGGTGTATCAAGAGAAACAGGAGGTGTAAGCATTGATAGAGAAAATGAAGTTCTTGAGCATTACGGGGCACAAGGGCGACATTGACCGGGTAGTTGACCAGTATCTGTCCAAATATGAGATTCATCTGGAAAATGCCCTGTCAGAGCTGAAAACCGTAACGGACTTAAGACCTTTCAATGAAAATAATCCTTATAAAGAAGATCTTCAGAAATCCGAAGATCTGATTGCGGATTATCTGGGCGAGGCAGCAGACAAGAGCCTTTTAGCAGCAGATTTCAGGTCCGGGAAAGATCTTACCGTGGAAAAAGCGGCAGAGTTTGTGAGAACTCTGGATCAGGATCTTCAGGTATTATGTGCAGAGAGAACGAAACTGGAGAAGGAGCTGGATCAGCTGCAGTTATCCAAAAATCAGATTCAGCCGTTTATTGACCTGAATTACAGTGTCAGCTCGATTATGCAATTCAAATATGTGAGATTCCGCTTTGGTCGGATACCTCATGACTACTATAAGAAGTTCATGGATTATGTGTATGACACGATTGATGTGGTAATGCACAAATGCCAGGCGGACGATCAGTATACCTGGGTGGTCTATTTTGCCCCGGATGTTCTGGCCAATAAGGTGGATGCGATTTTGGCTTCCCTTCATTTTGAGCGGTTTTTCCTGCCGGATGAATATGAAGGAACTCCCACGCAGGCAGCACAGGCATTGGATGAGAAGATAGAAGCGCAGCAGCAGGCCATTCAGGAAATCCGCAAAAAGATTGACGAGAAGATTCGTTCCCGGAGGGAAGAACTTCTGGAGGCGAATCAGCGGCTGTACCGTTTTGCGACTAATTTTGATGTGAGAAAGCTGGCTGCCTGTACGAATCACGAGGCTCACACATTCTACATTTTGTGCGGATGGATGAGTGAGTCTGATGCTGCTGCGTTTCAGTCAGAGCTGGAAAAGGATCCCGAGACCTTCTGCTTCATGGAGGATGACCACAACAATATCATGAGCAAGCCGCCGACCAAGCTGAAGAATCCCGGCATTTTCAGGCCCTTTGAAATGTTTATCAAAATGTATGGACTGCCGGAATATGGTGAGATTGATCCGACTATCATTCTGGGTTTAACCTATTCCTTTCTGTTTGGCTTCATGTTTGGTGATGCCGGGCAGGGGCTCTGCCTGCTTCTGGGGGGCTTTGCTCTTTATCGGGCAAAGAAGATGAGCCTGGCGGCGATTATTTCCTGCTGTGGTTTCTTTTCCACAATATTTGGATTCCTGTTTGGCAGTGTGTTTGGATTCGAGGATGTACTGGATCCGGTATGGCTGCATCCGAAGGATGCTATGATGAATTTGCCTTTTATCGGGAACCTGAATACGGTTTTTGTGGTGGCAGTAGCATTGGGGATGGGGATCGTACTGATGACCATGCTTCTTAATGTGATCAACAGCTTGCGTTCTAAGGATCCGGAGAAGGCTTATTTTGATACGAACGGCGTGGCAGGTATCGTATTTTATGCGGCATTGGTTATCATGGTATTTCTGTACATGTGCGGGCATGCGCTGCCGGCGACCGCTGTTCTGGCAATCATGTTTTTGCTGCCTTTGCTTGTGATCTTCTTTAAGGAGCCGCTGACAGCGATGGTGGAAAAGAAGGCAGAGATCATGCCGAAGGAAAAGGGTATGTTCTTTGTACAGGGATTTTTCGAACTGTTTGAGGTCTTGCTGAGTTATTTTTCCAACACCCTGTCCTTTGTCCGTGTGGGGGCATTCGCAGTCAGCCATGCGGCCATGATGGAGGTGGTTCTGATGCTTGGCGGGGTAGAATCGGGCAATCCCAACTGGCTGGTGATTATCTTGGGCAATCTGTTTGTCTGCGGTATGGAGGGACTGATCGTTGGCATTCAGGTTCTGCGTCTGGAATATTATGAGTTGTTCAGCCGCTTTTACCGCGGTACCGGGCGTGAATTTAAGCCTTATGGGCGGTCGGATTCCTGACAAAGGAAGACGGGACGAAGAAATAGAAGATAGATGCGCCTGTTGCTTTTACAAGGCATGGGTGAGAAAAATGAGAAATCGAAGCACTCTCGTGCACTACATTATTATATTAGGAGGATTTGAATCATGACTTTATTAACAAAAATCACATTAACAGTTGCACTGCTCATCAGTATTGCGGTTCCTTTTGGAGCCTTTGCCGCCGGAGAGAAGACCCGCGGGCGTTATAAGACAGCTCTGGCAGTCAATACTTTGTTGTTCATGGGGACTTTGGCTGTGGCAGCCGGTTTGATGTTTACTGGCAATGCGGTTGCTGCCGAGACTGCGGGGGCGGCAGCAAACAATGCGGCTGGCTGGGGATACCTGGCAGCTGCGCTTTCCACCGGAATGTCCTGTATCGGCGGCGGAATCGCCGTATCGGCAGCTGCTTCTGCTGCGCTGGGGGCAATCAGCGAGGATGGTTCTATTCTTGGTAAATCCCTCATCTTCGTCGGTCTTGCCGAAGGTGTATGCCTGTATGGACTGATCATTTCCTTCATGATCCTGGGAAAGTTATAATTTATGAAAATGTATCTGATCAGTGACAATATCGACACCTGGACCGGCATGCGTCTGGCCGGGATTGAAGGTGCGGTTGTGCACGAAAAGCAGGAGCTTCAGCAGGAGCTTGATAAAGTCCTGGCCGATAAGGAGATCGGGATCGTCCTTCTGACAGAGAAATTCGGCAAAGAATTTCCGGATCTGGTCAATGATGTGAAGCTGAATTACAGGCTTCCCTTGTTTGTGGAGATTCCTGACCGCCATGGAACCGGCCGCAAGCCGGACTTTATCACCTCCTATGTGAATGAAGCCATCGGATTGAAATTATAGGATAAAGTTGAAAGAAAGCAGGTGACCCCTTTGACAACAGAGGAGAAATTAAAGCATTTTCTGGATACCTGTATGGAGGATGCCAGGACAAGAAGCAGCCGTATGCTGGATGAATATACGGAGGCCCTTGAGAAATCCTTTGAGGAGCATACACACGATGCAAAACGTCGGGCGCAGATGCAGGTTCGCCAGGAGACCGAGAAAATCGAGAGGGATCTCAATAAGCAGCTGTCTGTTGCACAGCTTGAACAGAAGCGAGTTCTGGGACAGAGGCAGGAGGAGCTGAAGGAAAAGCTTTTTGCAGAGCTTGAGAAGCGTCTGGAGGATTACCGAAGCACTCCGGATTATCAGAGCCTTCTTGAATGTCAGATTCGCAAAGCAGCGGACTTTGCCAGAGGCCAGGAACTGATAGTCTATCTGGATCCTTTGGATCAGGGACTGATGGAGAGGCTGAGTTCCTGCTATCCGCAGGTCAGGATTCAGATGAGCGATTATTCCTTTTTGGGCGGCACACGGGCTGTCATACAGGGACGGAATGTTCTGATCGATAATTCCTTTCTTACGCGTCTGGCAGAGGCGAGGGAGAGTTTTCACTTTGATCTGCGAATGACTCCGGCCATGAACAAAGCGTCCGGGTCAACGGCTGCTGGCAGCAGCAATTCTTCAGAAGGGAGGGGCTGAGATGGCAGAGAACAGGACAGAGCATACCGGAGTGATCTATGGGATCAACGGCCCGATCGTCCATCTGAAGAAGGATGCGGGATTCATGATGAATGAAATGGTTTACGTGGGCAGAGAGCGGCTGGTTGGCGAGGTAATCGGTTTAAGCACGGAGCGCACTACCATCCAGGTCTATGAGGAAACGACGGGAATCCGGCCGGGCGAGGTGGTCTATGGCACAGGGGCGCCGGTATCAGTCACATTGGCGCCGGGAATCCTGACGAATATTTTTGACGGGATTGAACGTCCCTTAAGTGAGATCGCCAAGACCGGGGGCGCTTACATCAACCGTGGCGTCAGTGTGGAATCTCTGGACACTGGCAGAAAATGGCAGACTCATATGACTGTCAAAAAAGGTGACCGAGTATCCGGAGGCACGATTATCGCAGAGGTGCCGGAGACACCGGCGATTGTTCACAAGGTGATGGTTCCGCCGGATAAGGAGGGCTATGTTCTGGATGTGGCTGAGGACGGTGAATATACCATCAGTGAGCCGATTCTGACATTGCAGCTGCCGGACGGAAGCGAGGAGAAACTGACGATGACGCAGAAATGGCCGATCCGTCAGGCGCGGCCCACAGCGCGGCGTTTTCCGGCCAGTCAGCCGTTAATCACGGGCCAGAGAATTCTGGATACCTTGTTTCCTCTGGCCAAGGGAGGGACCGCGGCGATCCCCGGCGGCTTCGGTACCGGCAAGACCATGACACAGCATCAGATCGCGAAATGGTCGGATGCCAATATTATCATTTATATCGGCTGCGGTGAGCGGGGCAACGAGATGACGCAGGTGCTGGAGGAATTCAGCGAACTGGTGGATCCCAAGACGGGAAGACCCCTAATGGACCGCACTACCCTGATTGCCAACACCTCGAACATGCCGGTGGCGGCCCGTGAGGCAAGCCTGTATTCAGGACTGACACTGGCGGAATATTATCGTGACATGGGATATCATGTGGCGATTATGGCGGATTCCACCTCCCGCTGGGCAGAGGCCCTGCGCGAATTGTCCGGGCGTCTGGAGGAGATGCCGGCGGAGGAAGGCTTTCCTGCTTATCTGGCTTCCAAGCTTTCAGCATTTTATGAGCGGGCAGGTATGATGGAGAATCTGAACGGAACAGAGGGAAGCGTATCCATCATTGGCGCAGTATCTCCTCAGGGCGGTGATTTTTCGGAGCCGGTTACCCAGAATACCAAGCGTTTTGTCCGCTGCTTCTGGGGACTGGATAAGGGCCTGGCTTATGCCAGACATTTTCCGGCAATTTCCTGGCTCACCAGCTATTCCGAATATTTAGGTGATCTCGGGGCCTGGTATTCGGAAAATGTGGACCGGAAATTTGTGGATTACCGCAATCAGATCGTGTCCTTGCTTTCGCAGGAAAGCAGCCTGATGGAGATTGTTAAGCTGATCGGCGGAGATGTGCTGCCGGATGATCAGAAGCTGATCTTAGAGATTGCCAAGGTGATCCGCGTGGGATTTTTGCAGCAGAATGCGTTCCATAAGGATGATACCTGTGTTCCGATGGAAAAGCAGTTTAAGATGATGGAAATCATCCTCTATCTGTATCGGAAGTCCCGTTCCCTGATATCGATGGGAATGCCGATGTCTGTGCTCAAAGAGGATACGATTTTCGATAAGGTGATTGCAATCAAATATGATGTGCCGAATGACAGGCTGGAATTGCTGGATGATTACAGGAAACAGATTGACCGCTTCTATGATGATGTCATAGAGCGCAACGCGTGAGGAGGGGATCGGAAATGGCAATTGAATATCTGGGATTAAGCTCCATCAATGGTCCCATGGTTGTGCTGGAGGGTGTCCGGGGCGCTGCCTATGACGAGATCGTGGAAATGACAGCCGGCAATAACAAAAAAAAGCTGGGACGCATTATTGAGGTGGATGAGGACCATGCGGTCATTCAGGTTTTTGAGGGAACCGAAGGGTTGTCTTTAAAGGGAGTCCATACCCGGCTGACAGGGCATCCCATGGAGCTGGGAGTATCGGAGGAAATGCTGGGACGTACGTTCAACGGCATTGGCGTTCCGATCGACGGACTGGGGGAGATTGTTCCGGATAAACGGCTGGATGTCAACGGACAGCCGCTGAACCCGGTGACACGGGAATATCCCCGTAATTATATCCGTACCGGCATCTCAGCGATCGATGGTCTGATGACTCTGATCCGCGGTCAGAAGCTGCCGATCTTTTCGGGCAATGGGCTGCCTCACGATCAGCTGGCAGCTCAGATCGTGCAGCAGGCGTCCCTGGGAGATGATTCTGACGAGGAGTTTGCAATCGTATTTGCTGCGATGGGAGTCAAGCATGATGTGGCGGAATTTTTCCGCCGTACTTTTGAGGAGAGCGGAGTATCCTCCCATGTGGCGATGTTTATCAACCTGGCCAATGACCCGGTGGTAGAGCGTCTGATCACCCCGAAGGTAGCGCTGACTCTGGCGGAATATCTGGCCTTTGAGAAAAACATGCATATTCTGGTGATCCTGACTGATATGACCTCTTTTGCCGAGGCCATGCGTGAGGTGTCTTCCTCCAAGGGAGAGATTCCTTCCCGAAAAGGATTTCCGGGATATTTGTACAGTGAGCTGGCTGCTCTCTATGAGCGTGCCGGGATTGTGCAGGGAATCAGTGGCTCGGTGACGCAGATTCCGATTCTGACCATGCCGAACGATGATATCACCCATCCGATTCCGGATCTGACCGGTTATATCACGGAGGGGCAGATTGTATTGGATCGCGGGCTCAACGGACAGTCCGTCTACCCGCCGATCAATGTGCTGCCCAGCCTTTCGCGGCTGATGAAGGACGGTATCGGGGAAGGCTATACCCGGGCGGATCATCAGTCGGTGGCAAATCAGCTTTTTTCCTGCTATGCCAAGGTGGGAGACGCCAGGGCGCTGGCCTCGGTAATCGGTGAGGATGAGCTGTCGCCGTTGGATAAGAAATACCTGGAGTTTGGCCGGGAATTCGAAAAACGTTTTGTAGGACAGGATCCGCACGACAACCGGAATATTGTTGAGACACTGAAAATCGGCTGGGAGCTTTTGCGGATGCTCCCGAGAGAGGAGCTGGATCGGATCGACACCAAGATTCTGGATCAGTATTACAGAATGGAAGAGACCGGCG
Organism: Lachnospiraceae bacterium; assembly: GCA_910575255.1. Lineage (GTDB taxonomy): Bacteria > Bacillota > Clostridia > Lachnospirales > Lachnospiraceae > Brotaphodocola. Next base: position 22,040 of record CAJTEM010000034.1, read on the forward strand.
CGTGACGGCACGCGGGATATAAGGAGGAAAGGAGGATCGCTTATGAATCCGAATACATTTCCTACTAAGGGCAATCTGATTCTGGCAAAGAATTCCCTTGCGCTTGCCAGTCAGGGCTATGAGCTGATGGATAAAAAGCGGAATATTCTGCTGCGGGAGCTGATGGCGCTGATTGACCAGGCAAGGGAGATTCAGTCAGAGATTGATACGACCTATACAGAGGCTTACAAGGCACTGCAGCTGGCTAATGTACAGCTGGGAATTCATTTTGTGGAGGAAATGGCAGCCTCGGTGCCGGTGGAGAATTCGATCCGCATTAAAACCCGCAGTATCATGGGGACGGAGATTCCTCTGGTTCAGCATGAACCAGAGCCAATGAAGCTGTCTTATGATTATTACAGCACACGGGAATCTCTGGATGAGGCACGGCTGCACTTTGAGCGTGTGAAGGATCTGACGATTAAGCTGTCAATGATAGAAAACTCTGCCTATCGGCTGGCGGCGAGCATCCGCAAGACACAGAAACGGGCGAATGCCCTGAAAAATATCACGATCCCCACCTATCAGGCATTGGTGGCAGATATCACGAATGCACTGGAGGAAAAGGATCGGGAGGAGTTCACGCGTCTGAAGGTCATCAAGAGCAGCCAGGCGCGTTGCTGACCGGTCAGGAAGAGGGGGCGGAAAGGGGCGGGACTATCCGGCCGGCAAGACGGCCCGCAAAGACACCGATCAGAATCCCTCCGAGAACATCGCTGGGATAATGGACTCCCACGTAAAGCCGGGAAACCGCAATCAGGGCGGCGAGACTCAGCAGGCAAATAAAGGCACGGCGGGGAAGGTGCCTGGAGAGTGCCATGGCAGCGGCAAACGAGGCACAGGAGTGCCCGGAAGGAAATGAGAAATCCTTTTGCTTTTCGACCAGAAGAATCAGGCCATCGACAACCTCATAGGGCCGGATCCGTGCAAAGGCCGGTTTGATGAGAATATTGGTCATTAAAGCGCCGAGGGCCAAAGCCAGAAGGGCAGAGGCGCCGGCTCTGCGTGTACTGCCAAAGCATAAGAGAAAAAGGGCCAGTGCAATCCAGAACCATCCGGCATTTCCCAGAGAGGTGATGAATTTCCAAAAGGGGGTCATCCAGTCCTGGCGGAGGGATTGAAACCACAGAAGGATGGAGCTGTCAAGCTGCCAGAGGTAATCGGGGAAATCCATAAAGCGCTCCTTTCGTGATAGAGGTGCAGGCCTTGTGCGGCCGGCACCTTTTACATTGCTGTCGGCAGATTCCAGCGGTATCTGCGTGCCAGAATCCGGATGATGACAACCAGAAGGGCACTGATGATCATGGAAAGATCATTGCCCAGCAGGTTTATAAGGCTGACGTAGCAGACAGCCCCGGCGATGGAGGCGCAGGCATAGACGTGTTTTTTCAGAACGGCAGGAGTCTGTCCAGCCATAATATCCCGCAAAATGCCGCCGCCCACTCCGGTAATTGTGCCCAGAAAGATCATCAGGAAGTGATAATCTCTGAAACCGGCCTCGATTGCGGTATCAATGCCGACCACCGTGAAGGCTCCCAGTCCGATGGCATCCAGGAGATTCATTACCCGCTCATAGAGATCTGATTCCAGAATCTCTATGGTGATGCGGCAGAACCTTACGATAAGAAACAGCATGAGAACAGATAGAAATGCCATCCACACATAGACCGGCCGGACAAACAGGGTTGGCGGATGAATGCCAATGATCAGATCGCGGATCATACCGCCGCCGACAGCAGTGGTTACCCCGAGCACAATGATCCCTAGAAGATCCAGATGCTTTTTGATGGCAACCATTCCGCCGGAACAGGCAAAGGCAGAAGTGCCGATCATTTCTATGATAAAGAATACGGTAAGCGGTTCGGGCATGGGAATTGATTAACTGTGCATTGGGCACAGACTCCTTTCTGAGGGGTATTACATGATTATAACATGGCTGGGAATTTCGTCAACTGATATTTTTATGCTTGACCGGGAGCCGGGGCGGGATGGTATACTTATTTTTACAGTATTTCATTATCAGAAGGAGGAAGGAATGATATGAGGAAATGGATTCATATCCTGCTTGGCTTTTCTGGCGCGTTTGCCCTGATGATTACTCTGCTGATTACCTCGGTGGAGGCGGTCACCTACTGGACGCCTGGCTATTATGAGAAGGAGTACCGCAAGTATCATGTGCTGGAGGCGGTTCAGATGGAAATGGAGGATCTTCTGGATGTAACGGACGAAATGATGTCCTATCTGAGGGGGGGACGTGAGGATCTGCATGTGTCGACGATTGTGAACGGACAGCCCAGAGAATTCTTCAGTGAGCGGGAGATCGCCCATATGGAGGATGTGCGGGGACTGTTTTTGGGAGCGATTGCGATTAGGCGCGGATGTGTGTTGGTTATTCTGGCTGTACTGGCTTTGCTTTTTTTGACCAGGGCTGATATCAGATACATCCTGCCCCGGACCGTATGCGCAGGAACGATTCTGTTTTTTGCATTGCTGGCAATTCTGGCAGCGATTATCTCCAGTGATTTTTCCAGGTACTTTATTGTTTTCCACCATATTTTTTTCAATAATGATCTCTGGATGCTGGATCCGAGTACGGATCTTCTCATCAACATTGTGCCGGAGCCTTTTTTCATGGATACGGCGGCTCGGATCGGCATTACCTATGGAATCAGTGTTGCAGCAGTGTTTTCACTTTGCCTGGCGGGGATATTTCTTACCAGAAGAAAAAACAGCTTTTTGCAACATTTGTAAAAAAATCGTAACATTTTTCTTTACTTGTGCTAAAATATCCATTATACTAAAGGGACATATAATCAGGAGATTTTGAATGATGAAACGGATCACAAAAAGGAGACTGCTGTCTTTTTTCCTAAGCCTGGCAGTGTTTACCGGTCAGCTCTCAATGCCAGCTTTTGCTGCTCCTGCCTGGCCAGACGGACCATCGATCTCAGCGGAGGGCGGGATACTGATGGACGGGAATTCCGGGGCTGTTTTGTATGCAAAGAATATCCATGAACAGTATTTCCCTGCAAGTATTACCAAGATTCTCACGGCATTGATCATTCTGGAGAATTGTTCGATGGATGAGGTAGTGACTTTTTCTCACAATGCCGTCTATAATGTGGAGGTTAACAGCAGCAATGCCAATCTGGAAGAGGGAGACCGGCTGACGATTCTCGATTGCCTTTACGCCATGATGCTGAAATCCGCCAATGAAGCGGCCAATGCACTTGCGGAGCATGTGGCAGGCTCGACTGAGGCTTTTTCTGCCATGATGAATGCCAAGGCGATCTCTTTGGGATGTACGGATTCTCATTTCAATAATCCAAGCGGCCTGAATGATCCCGATCATTATACCTCGGCCTACGACATGGCTCTGATTGCCCAGGCAGCCTTTCAGAATGAAACCTTTGCTCAGATTGCATCTACTCTTTACTATGACCTTCCCCCCACCAAAAGAAATCCGGACGGGCTGCGCATTTACCCTGGCCACCAGATGATAAAGAAGAACAGTCCCAATTATTTTGCAGGAGCTGTGGGCGGCAAGACCGGATACACGACGCTTGCCGGCAACACTCTGGTTACGTGTGCAAAACGGGGCAACATGCAGTTGATTACCGTAGTGCTTAATGGTCATCGTACGCATTATATCGATACCCGGGCAATGCTGAATTTCGGTTTTCGTAATTTCCGTTCTCTGGAGATTGCGGAGCTGGATACGACTTACACATCCGTAGATAATGATCTGACGATAGCCGGACTTCCGGTTACGGATCTTTCGGTAATTCGCGTCCAGGAGAACCGGCGGCTTACACTGCCTGTGAATGCGGAATTTTCCGATACGACCTCTACGATCTCTTATGAGCTGCCGCCAGAGGCACCGGGGCATTCTGCTGCCCGGATTCTTTATGAATATGAGGGGCATACGGTAGGCTCCGCTTATCTTCTGGTAGGCCGGCAGGAGGCGGAGAGCTTGTCCCCGCTGGCAGAGGTAATGTCCGGGGACGAGGAGACGCTTTCGGAGACTGCGGAAAGCAGTATAGGAGAGACGGTCTGGCCCGGAGAAAATGAGAGTTCTGGTGAGAGCACAGGGGACAAGGGGATTGCCGTCGGCGGCAGGGATGGCGTTCCGGGAGAAGCGGGGGACAGCGAGAGGAAGAGCTTTTGGAGTTCCTTTCACGTTCCGGTCTTTGTATGGATTCTGCTGGCAGGGCTCCTGGCTGCAGCGGCAGGCTATGGGATTTTGTATGGATTGAGGAGCCGGAGAAAACAGGAGTCTGCGGACCGGATGCTGCGCCATAAGCGGCGTCAGCAGCGGCTCCAGGATATCGGAGTATCCGCGGATGAATTTATGCTTTTGCTGGAGCAAAGACGGAGGCAGGGGAATTATCCGGGAAAGCCAAAGCGGAGATTGCCGGGAAAACGCAGGAAGCATTGACATCGTCCTTGAGACGGTGTCAATGCTTTTTTATAGCGTATATCCGCCGATCAGATTCTGATGGGTCTTCCGGTATCCGGATGGCGTCATCCCGGTTACGGCTTTGAATACGCGGTTAAAATGTGTCAGATTGGAAAAGCCTGTCTCATTACAGATCTCCGTGATGTTTTTATCTGTTTCCATGAATTTTCTCTGAGCATTCATGATCCGGGTGGTATTCACATATTGGATTACCGTGCTGTTGGTATGACGCTTGAATTCCCGGCACAGATAATAAGGGCTGATATAGAATCTGCGAGCCAATTCTTTCAGGCAGATATCCTCCTGATAGTGTCTGTGAATATAGCTGATTATCTGGCTCATCCGGTAGCTGTCTTCCTTTCGGGCAGGCTCTTGCCGCTGTACCTGAAAAACGATAGAAAACAACAGCATATTTAATATGGTATGTCGGTAAGCCTGAGCCAATTCGGAGGAATCCTCCTGATTACAGAGCAGTGCTTCCAGAAACCGGTGAAGATTCTGCCACATCCGCGGATCCGGGTGATACATACCGTTGCCGGAATCCAGGGCCTCCTGCAACTGCCGGCATTCGATCTCATCTCTGTGAAGGTAAAGGACCAGGCGTCGGAAGGGGATATTTTCATCGCCGTAGGAGCGATGGAGGACGTAAGGAGAGAACAGGATCAGCTCCTTCGGATGCATAACATATCGGTCATCCTGCAGCATGTGGTAGCGTTCTCCATCCTCCAGAAAATAAAGCTCATAATAATTGTGATAGTGGGATTTTATCATATTGTCGTTGATTCCGCTGACTCGTTCACAGGCAATGGTAGCGCCCTGTGCCATCCGGATTCCTGCCTGGTCAATCATAATATCTTCTCTTCCTCTCATTTTGTCAGAGTATCCTTTCAATATCATAACATGTGACAATACAAAATGCAAGATATGTTAAGTTTTAAGAAAAATACGTCAATATTTGTCTGGTTTTGAACCAATTATTTGATTATGATAAGGATACAAAAACCGGTTTGAGTAGATAAAAATGCTAGGAGGTATTAGGATATGAAAATCTGCACAGCAGCAAAAACTGTTCGTCGGCAGGATAATTATTTTTCCGTTATGACGAATAGTGTGGAGATTCGGATCTGGTTTCTGACCGATTCCATTTTGCGGATCCGGGCGGGATTTGACGGGGATTTTGCAGAAGAATCCTACAGCCTGGTTATGACAGCCTGGGAAGACCGTATGGATGGATTTCTGGAAAAATACCGGAAGCGGATCTCTGTGGCGGAGGATGTACTGACGGACGGGGACAAGGAAGCAGTGATTCAGGGGCAGGAGCTTAAGGTCGTGGTGGAAAAGGAACCGTTCCGCATCTGTGTCTATGACAGGGAGGGGACACAGCTGCATGCGGATATTGTTGACCTTGCGTATCAGGAGGACAGCAACCGCCGCCGTATTCACACCAGCGAGATATCACCGGAGGATTGCTTTTACGGCTTTGGGGAAAAGAGCGGAGAATTCAACAAGGCCCAGAAATTCATGAATATGAGTCCTAAGGATGCTATGGGCTATAATCCCAGGGAAACGGATTCCCTTTACAAGCATATTCCCTTTTATATTAAGTTAAACAGGAATACGAAGAAGGCGGTTGGCTACTTCTATCACAGCACCTATGAGTGCGATTTTGATATGGGGCGAGAGAAGAGCAATTACTGGAAAATGCACAGCCGGTATCGTGCTGACGGCGGAGATATTGACCTGTTTCTGATTGCGGGTCCCTCGGTACGTCAGGTGGTGGAGCGTTATACGGATCTGACCGGCAAATCAGCCATGCTTCCGCGTTATGCGTTGGGATATCTGGGATCTTCCATGTATTATCCGGAGCTGGAGGCGGATTGTGATGACGCTATCGTGGAGTTTATTGATACGACCAGGGAAGAAAACATTCCTGTGGACGGGTTCCAGCTTTCCTCGGGCTACTGTACGGTAGAGACGGACAAAGGAATCAAACGCTGTGTATTTACCTGGAATAAGAAACGGTTTAAAGATCCACGTGATTTCTTCAGACAAATGAAAGACAGAGGCATCACGGTAACACCGAATGTGAAGCCGGGTATCCTGCTGATCCATCCGATGCTGGAGGAGATGAAGAAGAAGGGAATGTTTGTCAGGGCAAGCGACAGCGAAGAGCCGGGAATCGGCACCTGGTGGGGTGGTAAAGGGATGTTTGTGGATTTTACCAGCGCCGATACCCGTGAAAACTGGAAGACTCTCCTTAAAGAAAATGTACTGGAATATGGAACCAGTTCGATCTGGAACGATAACTGCGAGTACGACAGTATGGTGGATAAGGACTGCCGCTGTGATTTTGAAGGCAAAGGAGGAACCATCGGTCAGCTCAAGTCCGTGATGTCGAATATTATGTGCCATATTACGGATGAGGCGATTCATGAAACCTTTGATAACACCAGACCTTATATTGTATGCCGTTCCGGGCACTGCGGAATTCAGCGTTATGCCCAGACGTGGGCAGGGGACAATCTGACCTGCTGGGAAGCGCTGAAATATAATATTGCCACCATACTGGGAATGGGGCTGTCCGGCGTGGCAAATCAAGGCTGCGATATCGGCGGCTTCTACGGGCCGGCGCCAGAGGGAGAGCTGTTCCTGCGCTGGATTCAGAACGGAATTTTCCAGCCCCGGTTTTCCATTCATTCTACGAATATTGACAATACGGTAACCGAGCCATGGATGTACAGTGATTTGAAAGCGGATATCCGCAGGGCGGTCGAATTCCGTTATCAGCTGACCCCTTATCTGTATTCACTGACCAGACGTGCCTATGAAAGAGGGCTTCCGATCATGGAGCCGATGTGCAGTGCATTTCAGAATGATCCGAAATGCTATGAGGAAGGTGTGGACTTTATGTTCGGGGACTCTCTGCTGGTGGCCAATGTGGTGGAGAAGGGAGCAAAGACCCGGTGCATCTATCTGCCGGAGGGTGCACATTTCTATGATTATTATACCAGAGAGGAGTATGCCGGAGGACAGACGATCGAGGTTCCGGTAACACTTTCCAGCATTCCACTGTATGTGAGAAGCGGTGCGATCATTCCTATGGCAGGGAATCCGCTGAAGAATCTGATGACCGAGCAGGCGGATTCCGTTTATCTGCTGTGTGCTGCCGACGCGGACGGACGATTTGACTTGTATGAGGATGACGGCATCACGATGGATTATGAGAACGGGTGCTATCTCAAAACACAGATTGTTATGAAGGCGGGGGAACGTACCTGGCTGGAATTTGCGCAGGAGGGAAGCTATGAGACTGCGGTGGAATCCATGTATATTGATATGATTCACCGGGAAAAGGCTCCTTACTGGGTGACTGTGGACAACAAACAGCTGCCACATTTCCTGCACCGGAGAAAATTCGAGGAGGCTGAGTGCGGCTGGTATTACAGCCAGAGGCTGAAGTCTGTACAGATCAAGTATAAGAATCCGAAGAAGGACTATAAGGTACTGGTTTCCTTTGAACAATTTGATTTGATCGGGATGTAAAACCGTGGACAGAGTTCATCCGTGAGAGGCAGGGCTTATGAACTCTGTCTATAGAAAAGAAGCTTTGGAACCATTACAGAATATTAACAGAAAGGGTATGAAAGCATGAAAAAGATTACAGCGATTATGATTGCATTGGGCATGGCCGCGATGTCTCTGTCTGGCTGTTCGCAGTCCGGAACCGGGTCAAGTGCATCGGCTACGCCGGAGAATCCGATGGTGCTTACACTGGCCCATGGACTCAGCGAAACGCATACGGTACATATCGCCATGACAGAATTCGCAGAGCAGGTGGAGGAAAAGACCGGCGGACGCATTCAGGTAAGAATCCTTCCCAACGGCCAGCTAGGTTCTGAGAACGAAAATATGGAGCAGCTGATGGCTGGTGTGATTTCCATGACAAAGGTTTCTGCGCCCGGGCTTGCCACGTACAATGAGTCTTATCATACATTTGGCCTGCCTTATATATTTGATAATACGGAAAATTTTTATCATGTGATGGACTCCCAACAGATGCAGGACTTTTTCCTTTCTTCCGAGGACGACGGCTTTGTGACACTCACCTATTATACCTCAGGCGCCCGCTCCTTCTATACCAAAGACAGGGCAATCCGCAAGCCAGAGGATTTGAAGGGACTGAAGATCCGCGTGCAGGATATGAAGTCGCAGACAGATATGATGCAGGCTCTGGGGGGAATTCCGGTAGCTATGTCCTACGGAGATGTCTATACCTCTCTGCAGACAGGCATCATCGATGGGACCGAGAATAATGAGACAGCTCTGACAACCGGAAAGCATGGTGAAATCTGTAAAGTATATTCCACGGATCAGCATGCCATGATCCCGGATGTCATGGTAATGAGCGCCAAGGTGTGGGCAAATATCAGCCCGGAGGATCAGCAGATTATTCTGGAGGCAGCACATGCGTCCACGGAGAGCCATAAGATTGCCTGGGATGCTGCGATTGACGAAGCGATTGCCGAGGCATCCTCCCAGATGAACGTGGAATTTGTCAATGATGTGGATAAGGAGGCGTTCCGTGAGGCTACCAGCGGGATGATCGGAGAATACTGCGAACAGTATCCCGGCGTTCAGACACTGCTTGATATTATTGATTCTGTAGAATGAGGGGGAGGTTTCTAATGAAAGAAGTATTTACCGTAATAAAAAAAGTGATGACGAAGCTTCTCGCTGCCATTGCGACAATCCTGCTTTCTGTAATGACACTGCTGGTATTGTATCAGGTGTTTACCAGATATGTCTTAAACAGCCCGGCTGCTTTTACGGAGGAGCTGGTGCGCTACTTCCTGATCTGGACGGGATTCGTGGGAGCGGCTTATGCCTTTATCACCAGAGAGCATATGTGTCTGGTGCTGGTCCGTGACAGCCTGAAGCCAGAGAGCCGCCGGGTTCTGATGACTGTGATCGATGTGCTGATTCTGGTTTTTGCGATTTTTGTGATCACCATCGGGGGATTTAAGCTTGCTATGAGTGCACAGAAGGTATTTTCCGCTTTGCTGGGAATACCCAGAAGCCTGGTGTATGCGATGGCGCCTGTTTCCGGCCTGTTTATCATCGTGGCACAGATCATCAATATCTATGAAGATGTAACAGGTATTACGATAGAAGGAGGGAATGAATCATGAGTATTGGAATGACGACCCTGATCCTGTTTGCAGTGTTTGCGGTTCTGCTTTTTCTGGGCTGTCCGATTTCTGTGAGCATAGTGATCTCTTCGATTGTGACGGCGATCTCTTCCCTTTCCTGGGATCAGATTACTTTCATTACCATGCAGAAAATGAACAGTGGAGTGGAGAGCTTTTCTCTGCTGGCAATTCCGCTGTTTATCCTGGCCGGCAATATTATGAACAACGGCGGTATTGCCAGACGTCTGGTGAACTTTGCAAAGCTGTTTGTGGGATGGATTCCCGGATCTCTGGCTCAGGCCAATGTGGTAGGCAATATGCTGTTCGGTGCCTTGTCCGGATCCTCGGTGGCAGCGGCATCCGCCATGGGAGGCTGCATCTACCCGATCCAGAAGGATGAGGGCTATGATCCGGCTTTCGCGACAGCAGTCAATATCGCTTCGGCTCCGACCGGTCTTCTGATTCCGCCGACAAGTGCATTTATCGTATACTCAACTGTAGCAGGAGGCGTTTCGATCTCAACATTGTTTATGGCGGGGTATGTTCCCGGTATCTTGATGGGCCTGGGTTCCATGATTGTAGCGTTCTTTTTTGCAAAAAAGCACCATTACCCTACAACCGGTATACCAGGAGCATCGGAATTCGTCAAGGTTACCCTGGAGGCGCTTCCGAGCCTGCTGCTGATCGTTATTGTAATCGGCGGCATTGTAGGCGGTATTTTTACTGCGACTGAGGGAGCAGGTATCTGCGTCCTGTACTGCCTGATCCTGTCTCTTTGCTATAAGAGCCTGACGATGAAATCCTTTATGAAGATTCTGGTGGGCAGCGCCTGTACCAGTGGCATCATCCTGTTCCTGATCTCAGCATCCTCGGCAATGTCCTTTGTTATGGCCTATTCGGGGATTCCGGCGGCTATCAGTGCAGGGATTATGTCGATCTCTACGAATAAGTATGTGGTGTTCCTGCTGATGAATGTGATTCTGATGGTGGTAGGCATGTTCATGGACATCACACCGGCCATCCTGATTTTTACACCGATTTTCCTGCCGATCGCACAGAGCCTTGGCATGTCTGAAATTCAGTTCGGCGTGATGCTGATCTTCAATATGTGCCTGGGCAATATTACCCCTCCGGTGGGTTCGGTTTTATTCGTGGGCTGCGGCATCAGCAAGCTTCGGATTGAGGATGTGACCAAAATGCTGCTTCCGTACTTTGCGGTTCTGTTCCTGCTCTTGCTGGCAGTGACATATGTTCCGGCACTTTCCCTGGGGATTCCGGGATTGATGGGACTCTTATGATGTTCAAATTAGCGTGGAGATAAGATTGACAAGCAAAAGGCCGGACGGTGAAGAGAGGATGCCGTCTGGCCTTTTTGCTGTCTTTTCTATAAATTTTTCTGGCGCTTTCTTTTCTCCCGATTACGCTGAATCCTCTTTTTACGAACATCTTCTTTACGGCCCATGACCTTTTTAGCGCCGTCCTCGTCCGTCAGTTTCAGCGTCTTCACAACATAGACCTGAGAGTCGTCGATGCGCTTCATGCGGATCTTCCCTTTCAGATACCCGTGCTCCGGGCAGATGGCAAGGCCATAGTAGATCTTTTGATTGGGTGTGAACCAGCGAATCTTTTTGCGGAGCATCCGTCCGCATTTGTAGCATTTCATCTCGGCTACGGAGCGCTCCTTCATGGCATCCTCCTTGGACGGAAATACCCTTGATACGTATTTGGAATAGTTGGGGAAAACCATGCGGATCTCTTCTGTCTTATTGTCCGGAATCCGGAAATAATCGATGGACCAATAGGGCAGCAGCGGCTGCTCTCCGAGCTCCTCCATCATGCAGATCAGCACCTTGCCGGTATAATAGGCGTCATCCAGAGCCCGGTGAAAGGGCCGATCCTCCAGCAGGCCAAGTTCATCTACTGCAGTATCCAGGGAAGGTTTGATGCCGTTTTTATAAAAGAGGGCATACAGCTTCTGGACGTCATAATAGAGCAGTGGCTTGGGAAAAGGATTCTCGATCCGGAAATGTTTCATATTCCGCTGCAGCTCAGTCAGGTCCATGGAACCCCAGGTACAGTAAATGCAGTCATGGCCGCACCAGTCCAAAAAGTCTCTGGCTACAATCCGAAAATCCTCTCCATGGTGTCTCAGCTCCTTCATATCCATATGCGTGACCTCAGAGATGGCGAAATGCATCTGGGTATAGACCTGGGGTCGGATCAGCCGGTGAAACTCTCCGATCACGGAATAATTCGGATCTAATTTTACGGCTCCGATCTCAATAATCTCGAAAGGAAAATCTTCTATGGAATCGGCTTTTCCGTGGGCGCTTTGATTCCATTCTAAGTCAAATATAATGTAGTTTTTCATAATGTAGCATTATACCATAAAGGCGAAAATTTGCCTAGAGCAGTTTCGGTGAAAGGTACGGTGAACACAAGCTTTTTGTTACTTTTCACGGGGGAGGTTCCAGACGGTACGCCTTGGAACAAGGGGAGGGCCGCAGCGGGAAACGGTCTGCGGATGTTTCCGGTTTCGAGATCAAGAATTCCTAAAATTTCTGATTTTTGCGAAAAGCGAAACGAAAATTCACAAACTCGCTCCGCTCAGACAGTGTGAATTTACGTTTCAACGCAAAACTCAGAAATTTAAGGACTTCTAAATCTCTGCAAAGTCAACATCCGCAGACCGTTTCCCGCTGCGGCCCTCCCCTTGTTCCAAGGCTGAATATTCCGGTCCCCGTTCTTTCGAGGCTGGTAAATATCTAGTACTGCATTGCGGAAATTCCGGTGAATTCGGCACTCGCTATTTCCGCCCTCTGCACGCCTGCAAAGCTAGACGAAGGCACCGCTACGCCGTCGCTTTGCAGACGCACAGCTAACACGAATATCAAGCACTATTTACTTCAAGATTAATGCAACGGTGTACTAGACATACCAATGGCCGACATTCAAAAGCTTGCGTTTACCGTGCAGGGAAAGGCAACAAAATATTCCTGTAAATCCTGGCAAAGGGCAGTTACGGTTCCCTGCACCATCTCCGGTTTGCCGCCGCCTTTGCCGGGAAACGTTTCGTGAAAGCCTTTTAAAAATTCTCTCAGGTTGGTTTGCCGGCTTCCCAGGATATATTGGTAGCCCTGCCGGTCATTTCCTATAAAGATGCCGCAGATCCCGTCACAGCGATGCATTCCGGTATCGACAAAACGGCGGGCCGCATTCTTGTCGAGATCCTCTTCAAAGAGCAGGAATTCCTGCTTATCAAGCTTTTGTTCCAGATAGCGGTTCTGGATACGGAACAGCTTGTCCTTCCACTGCGAGAGTTCCTTTTGCAGCCGTTTCACGGCATCGGCCGTCTCACAGGGTCTGGCAGACAGAAGGCGGGAGATCTCCTGGACATTATCCTCTTTGATTCGGTAGTCAGCCAAAGCCCGGAAGCCACATACCATCGTCAGGCGGGTTCCGCCCTTGTGTCTGGCGGCGTCGATCAGCCGTATCATACCGATCTCACCGGTGCGATTCACGTGCGGCGCACAACAGGCGCATATATCATATCCCAAAACCGTGACGATCCGGACCTGTCCGGTTAACTCCTTTTTACTGCGGTAATCCATCGCAGCCAGCTCCTCCTTTGAGGGAAAGGCAGTCCGGACAGGGATATCTTTGACTACGGCTTCATTGGCCTCCTGCTCGATCTGCTGCAATTGTTCTTTCGTAAAGCTGCCGTTAAAGTCCATAGTGACTAATTCTTTTCCCAGATGAAAGCCTACATTGTCATAGCCAAAATGCTGATGGATCAGCCCGGATACGATATGCTCTCCCGTATGCTGCTGCATCTTGGAAAATCGCTCCTCAAAGTCAATGCAGCCGTGAACCGTGGTTCCCTCAGGAAGCGGTTTTCTGCAATAATGGAGGATGCTCTCATCTTTTTCCTGAACATCTTCCACAATAATCCCTTCCAGCGTCCCTGAATCGGCGTACTGTCCGCCCTCTTCCGGAAAAAAGCAGGTCTGGTCCAGCACGATCCGGTAGCATGCACGCTTCTCGTCCCACTCACAGGCAGTTACCTGTGCGGTAAATTCCTTCTGATGGCTGTCCTGATAATATAACTTTTCGGTCATAATCCGATTCTCCTTTTCTGTGATTCCTCTCAATATCTTATTTCACAACAATGCTGCTGTCAATAGCATTGTTCGTACAGCATACGGTAAAGGCAAGTTTTTGCAATCCGAAAGGTATGCCTTGGAGGAAGGGATATTGTTGAAAGCAACTCATAAAAAGCGGATGGCAAAGGAAGCGATCAGAGTTCCTTTGCCATCCGTCTGGCTGTTTTCTATTGACTTTTGTGATCTGGTTACAGACTATATCCCAATGCCAGAGGCAGCCAGGTAGTCAGGGGTGCAAACAGGCTGATGGCCATTAGCACGATAATATTGCAGATCAGGTATGGCAGCGCCCCTTTGAATATGGCGATAATCGGCATTCGGTTGATCTTGTTGCATGCATTCAGACACATTCCCACCGGTGGGGTAACCAGACCGATAGCCAGGCCGGTAATCATCATGGCTCCGAACTGCAGTGCCGAAAAGCCGTAGCTCTGCATGACCGGCAGCATGATCGGGGTCAGCAGCAGGATAGCCGGGCTGACGTCAATAAAGGTTCCGATCATCAGGATCATTACACAGAACACCAGAGCAATCCCCCAGCTGGGCATATTCAGGGTGATGAAGAAGTTGGCCACGATCTGCGGTACTTTCTGCATGGTCAGCACCCAGGTGAAGATCGTCGTAAAGCCGATGATCAGCATGATCGAGGAGGAAGAGATCAGTGTCTTTTTCAAGGCCTCGATGACCGCTTTCCAGGTTAGCTCACGATAGATGAAGAAGCCGACCAGGATCGAATATAAAACAGCGACACCGGCACTTTCGGATGCGGTGCAGACGCCAAAGGATACACAGACAATGATGAATATCGGCATCAGCAGTGCGGGAATGCCCGATAAAATCGCAGAAGCAAATTCTTTAAAGACGAAGGGAGTCTTAGCCGGATGCCAGCCCTTTCTGTGGCTGATAACGAATACGACAATCAGCTGGGTAAGGCCGATCAGGATTCCCGGTACGGCGCCGGCCATGAACAGAGCGCCTACCGATGCACCGGATATCATGGAATACACGATCATCGGGGTGGATGGAGGAATAATCATACCCATGGTAGAGGAGGCTACCGTGATACCGGCCGAGGCGTCCGGCGGATAGCCAAGGTCTTCCATCGCAGGAATCAGGATGCTGCCCAGTGCGGAGGTATCTGCAACCGAGGAGCCGGAAATACCGCCGAAAATCATCGAAGCCACAATATTCACTTCTCCCAGTCCTCCGCGGAACGGCTTCAGCAGCTGCAGGCAGAAGTTGATGATTCTCTTGGTGATGCCTCCGGTATTCATCAGCTCTCCGGCCAGCATGAACAGAGGCATGGCAATCATCAGCTCACTGTAGGCGCCGTTCCATACCCGCTGCGGCACCATGGACAGAAATGTGGGGGCATTCGTAACAATATAGGTAACACAGGAGGCGCCGATCGCAAAGGCCAGCGGCACACCCAGCACCGCGAAGAAGATCAGCAGCACTAAAAGAATAATCATTGCCATAAAATACTCAGCTCCTTTCTCTTCTTACGGGGTTTCTTTTGTCAGCACTTTATTCTTCGGTGCGAAATAAGAAATGTCCGCGGTGATAAATTCTACGATTTTGATAACAATACAGATGGCGCAGATCACACCGGCCATTGGCATGATGCCATACATGTACTTCATGGGAATCTCCATGCCCTGGCTGATCTGCTTTCCGGCCACACCGACATAGGCGATGCCCTGTTTGGTAAAGACCAGATCAACAGCCAGGACAATCAGGTAATTTACTACACTAAGCCATCGTTTGATTGCGGGCGGCACCCGGTCATAGAGAATGTCAATGATGACATGTTCATTCTTAAGAACATTGATGCCCATGCCCCAGAAGGTAGTGAAGGCGAACAAAGTCACGTTAAACTCCGAAAGCTCCTTCCAGCTGTGAGAGAAGAAATACCGAGCAATTACGGAGAAGATGACCAGCACGGCCAGCAGTCCCATGGCTGCCACGCCGATACCAAAATAAACCTGAAATACTTTATCGCCGATTTTTTTCAGCTTTTCGATGATAATCAGCTCCTTTCTCATACTCACCACCCCTGCGGGAGGTTCAATGCTTCCCGACCGGGGAAGGCCAGCGCCTTTTTAACCCAAAAGACTCCCGGAACACATCGGTACTTCCGGTACCATGATTCCAGGAGTCCCCCGAAATTAAAGAATTCGACCTGTTATTTCGTATTTGCCACGATGTCCAGCATCTCCTGAAGTTCGTCGGCAGTCATAATGCCCTCTTCCACGCACTGGTCATAAACAACCTGTACAGCATCCTGGAAAGCCTTCAGCTCTTCTTCGCTGGGTTCATAAACCTCACATCCGGCATCGATAACCACCTGCTTGGCAGCTTCCTGATTCTCATCGATCAGCTGATCGTTGTAGGTTCCCATCTCAGTCGCGCACTCGGAAATAATATCACGATATTCCTGCGGAAGCTCGTTCCACCAGGCAGCGTTCACATAGAAGGGATCCGGATGGAACTGATAATTCACCTCAGTGAAATACTGCTGGACCTCGTAGAATTTCATGCCTTCTACATTCACCCACGGATTTTCCTGGCCGTCTGCAACGCCGGTTTTTAAGCCCATATACAGATCGGAGTAAGGAATCGTGGTGGTGGTGGCACCCAGAGCCACGAAGGTCTTATCGATCGTATTCATACCATTGGTACGCATCTTCAGGCCTACCAGATCCTCCGGCTTGGTGATCGGGTGCTTGCTGTTGGAGAACTGTCTCCAGCCGCCGGCATCACACAGATTGATAATCACGGTTCCGGTCTCGGCCTCCGCTTCAGCACAGACCTTCTTGGCCAGATCGCTCTGCAGCAGGGCAGTTACCTGAGCACGGTTCTGAGCCAGGAAAGGCAGGGTAAACATCAGAAGACGCGGGCTGAAATCGAACTGGCCGCCTCTCATACCCTGGACAGTGCCTGCAACCACCTGCTCTAACATCTCTTTCTCTGTACCCAGCTGACCATTGCCGAATACCTCAACAGTCACGTGGCCGTTGGTCTTCTCCGCCACGTCAGCGGCAAACTTTTCCATGGAGACATAGCGGGGATTGCCTTCCGGCTGCGCATGGCCGACCATCATAGTAAAATCGCCCAGATCTGCAAAAGCATCTTCACCCTCCGCGGCGGCCTCGGTCTCTCCGCCTTCTGCGGCAGCTGTGGTCTCTGCAGAGGCAGCTGTCGTATCAGCGGCCGGCGCCTGAGTCGCAGCCGGCTGGCTTTTGCCGCAGGCAGCCAGACTGGAAGCGGCAAGTGCCAATGTCAGTAACATTGCGATACTTTTTTTCATAATTATATTCCTCCTTAATTATAAAATACATGTTCCGGAGCCGGTGATCGGGAAATCAACCGGCGTCAACTTGTATACAACCATGTAATGATATTATCATATTACCCGTATAAAATCAACCGTTTTTTAATTATAAGTGACAGGATATTTGACGTCGAACCGTTTTTTGATGCGATTATTTGGTTGAAAAGCATAGAATTACAAGGGAAAAACAGACAATATTTACGAAAATAATTGAAATCGGATGCTTCTGTTCTGTCTGAATATGGCAATTAATAACAGATAGTATGGGAAGATTTCGTTATACCTGTATACAAGATGAAGGCCAGTGCCTGGCCGTTTTATTTGACAGTTTGTTTTTTTCCCTCTATAATCAGTTATACTTAGTAAAAATAAGGGAAATGGGGTGTGAGCATGGAAAGTAATCTCACCATTGAAGAGATTTATAATATTTTGGAAAATGAAATTGCCCAGCTGGAGGTTCTGCCGGGAGAGATATTAAGTGAGAACTCCCTGTGCAGGCGTTTTCATATTTCGCGTACCCCGATACGGAGTGTACTGCAGCGTCTGCAGCAAAACGGGTTTGTGCAGATTGTGCCTTATAAGGGGACAATTGTCACCCCTATTCATTTTAAGCTTGCCAGTCAGTGGATCTTTCAGCGTTTGGCAGTGGAATGTATGGTTCTTCGGGATTTTATTGCCATCTGTACGCCGGTGGATATTGCTCAGATGCATCATATTCAGAGGCTGCTGCAGAAAATCGCGGAAAGGCTTTACCGGGAACCCGAGCATTTTGATATGAATGAATTTCTTTTAATGGATTTGTCTATGCATAAGATCTGGTTTCAGGCCACGGATAAGCTTTATCTGTGGGAGAACCTGACCCGTCCTCAGGCCGATTATTCCCGTTTTATCCGCCTGGATATCATAAAGGGCCGCAATGTGCCGGATGTCATGAAGGAGCACCAGGAATTGATTGAGATTATTGAGGCAAAGGATCTTTCTGCCATTGAACCGCTTCTGAAGCGTCATCTTTACGGCGGCGTGCGACGTATGGGCAGTGAATTGTTTTCCGATGAATATCAACGCTATTTTACGGCAGACTGATGGACCGGCGAGGAGGGAGATGACAGGATTATGCCAGTATTCCGTTTGAAGAAAGGAGAGATCAGCTTTCCGGATCCGCGTCTGGCCAGAGAGGACGGGCTTCTTGCCGTCGGAGGGGATCTGAGTGCGGAGCGTCTGCTTCTTGCCTATACGCACGGAATATTTCCCTGGTTTAATCCGGGGGAGGAGATTCTGTGGTGGTGTCCGCATGAGCGCTATCTGATTTTTCCGGAGAGGATTCATGTATCAAAATCCATGAAGAAATATATGAGAACGCATGAGCTTCGGTTTGTCATTAACCGGGATTTTAAGGATACCATGCACCGGTGCCGGCTTAAACGGGAGCAGGAGGGAACCTGGATCGGGGATGAAATGGAAGCGGCATATGATAAGCTTCATAAAAGAGGATTTGCCGTCAGCGCGGAGGTGTATGAAGGGGAGGAGCTGGCCGGAGGACTGTATGGGGTTTGGATTGGGAGATGCTTTTTTGGAGAAAGCATGTTCTCCGATAAGGAGAATGGTTCCAAAACGGCATTGATTGCTTTGGCAAGGCTTTTGCAAAGGAGAGGAGCGTTTTTTATTGACTGCCAGTTTTATACGGAGCATCTGGCGAGTATGGGTGGTGAATATGTGGGCTGGGAGGAATATGAGAAGCTGCTGATCCGGGGAACGAGGCCGGAATGTGTCTGAAAAAATCAGCACTTACAGCTTGATAAGGGAAGTCGGTTTCTGTCCTGTCGGCTATATCCCGGAAGCGGACGAATTCAAAGGGCCAGAAGTGATATCTATTCAATGATATGATACCGGGGTCCCAAGTTCAAAAAATATCTTCTTCATTGTTCCGCATCCATTCTGATAAGCCTGCTTTACTGTTTTTACCTTACAATTAGGTGAATTTCAGCTTACGGTTTCGTAAGGAAGCAAAGCAGGCGGCTCTTTGAGAAGCCGCCTGCTAAAATAACGATTATTGTAATGATATGGTTTGCATTCTTTACCAGCAGGCATATTAAACGGTATTCTGCGGCTGTAAGCTCTAATGTCTTTCCCTTTAACAAGACACGGCTGCCTAAAAGGTCTATCTTAATATCGCCACATTCCATAACTGTTACTGTACTTTGATTTGACAATCCTGCCCGCCGCAGCAACGCTCGGATGCGTGAACATAACTCGCCTAATTTAAACGGCTTTGTTATGTAGTCATCACCGCCGCAATCCAGACCACGGATAATGCTGACTTCTTCATCGGAAGCTGTCAGAAAAATAATCGGTATCAGAGGGGTCAAAAGATCTTTTGACCCCAACATCATATCATAATCCTAACCGGAAACATTTAGCTTCACATTTTTTTGCAAAATTAGCACTCACCACTTGACAGTGCTAACAACATGTGTTATATTTCGGATAGAACAAATGGGTTGCAGGATTCCGGAGTGTTCCGGAGGGAGGTGCGTTTATGAATATAAATAAGTTTACACAGAAATCCATGGAAGCTGTTCAGAATTGTGAGAAGCTGGCTTATGAATATGGGAACCAGCAGATTGAGCAGGAGCATCTGTTTTACAGCCTGTTGTCTCTGGATGACAGCCTGATCCTGAAGCTGCTGACCAAAATGGGAGCTGGCAGAGAGATGATCCTGAATGAGGCGGAGCAGAAGCTGGCGAGTCTGCCGAAGGTAAGCGGCGGCCAGGTGTATATCAGCAATGATTTGAATAAGGTGCTGATTCATGCGGAGGATGAATCGCGGGCCATGGGAGATGAGTATGTCTCGGTAGAGCATATCTTTCTTTCCCTGTTAAAGCACGCGGATCGGACGATGAAGGAGCTGTTCCGGCAGTACGGAATCAGCCGTGATACCTTTTTGCAGGCGCTTTCCACGGTGCGGGGGAACCAGAGGGTGGTCAGTGACAACCCGGAGGCGACCTATGACACGCTGGAAAAATATGGCTATGACTTAGTGGAGCGGGCCAGGGATCAAAAGCTGGATCCGGTGATCGGCAGGGACGGAGAGATCCGGAACGTGGTTCAGATTCTGTCGAGGAAGACGAAGAACAATCCTGTGCTGATCGGAGAACCCGGCGTCGGTAAGACGGCAGTGGTAGAGGGGCTTGCCCAGCGGATTGTCCGGGGAGACGTACCGGAGGGTTTAAAGGATCGTAAGCTGTTTGCACTGGATATGGGTGCGCTGGTGGCAGGCGCCAAATACCGGGGAGAGTTTGAGGAACGTCTGAAGGCAGTGCTGGAGGAGGTAAAGAAAAGCGAAGGGCAGATTATTCTTTTTATCGATGAACTGCATACGATTGTCGGAGCGGGGAAGACGGAAGGTTCCATGGATGCAGGGAATCTGCTGAAGCCGATGCTGGCCAGGGGGGAGCTGCATTGCATCGGAGCAACGACGCTGGATGAATACCGCAAATATATCGAGAAGGATGCAGCGCTGGAGAGGCGGTTCCAGCCAGTGCTGGTAGACCAGCCGACCGTGGAGGATACGATATCCATTCTGCGGGGAATTAAGGATCGGTATGAGGTGTTTCATGGAGTGAAGATCACGGATTCGGCACTGGTGGCGGCGGCAACCTTGTCTGATCGTTACATTACGGATCGTTTTTTGCCGGATAAGGCGATCGATCTGGTAGACGAGGCATGTGCGCTGATCAAGACAGAGCTGGATTCCATGCCGTCAGAGCTGGATGAGCTGTCGAGGCGGATCATGCAGCTGGAGATTGAAGAGACGGCGCTCAAGAAGGAGACGGATCATCTGAGCAAGGAGCGGCTGGAGGATCTGCAGAGGAATCTGGCAGAGCTGCATGACGAGTTTGCAAGCCGGAAGGCCCAGTGGGAGAATGAAAAGGCTTCGGTTGATAAGCTGTCCGCCCTGCGGGAGGAGATCGAGCAGGTGGGGCGGGATATCGCACAGGCACAGCAGCAATATGATCTGAACCGGGCGGCGGAGCTGCAATACGGTAAGCTGCCTCAGCTGCAAAAGGATCTGGCGGCGGCAGAGGAGCAGGTGAAGCATCAGGATCTCAGTCTGGTAAGAGAGAGCGTCAGCGAGGAGGAGATTGCCCGGATTATTTCCCGCTGGACAGGGATTCCGGTCAGTAAGCTCAATGAGAGTGAGCGCAGCAAGATCCTTCACCTGGATGGGGTATTGCATCAGCGCGTAGTCGGACAGGATGAAGGTGTGGAGAAGGTGACGGAAGCGATTCTCCGGTCCAAGGCCGGGATCAAGGATCCCAGTAAACCGATTGGATCCTTCCTGTTTCTGGGTCCCACGGGTGTGGGGAAGACGGAGCTGGCAAAGGCTCTGGCAGAAGCATTGTTTGATGATGAGAACAACATGGTCCGAATCGATATGAGTGAATATATGGAGAAGCATTCCGTAGCGAGACTGATCGGCGCGCCGCCAGGATATGTCGGTTATGATGAAGGCGGCCAGCTCACAGAGGCCGTGCGGAGGAAGCCCTACTCCGTGGTATTGTTCGATGAGGTGGAGAAAGCACATCCGGATGTGTTTAATGTTCTTTTACAGGTGCTTGACGATGGGCGGATTACGGATTCCGCCGGCAAGACGGTGGATTTCAAGAACACCATTCTTATCATGACCTCCAATATCGGTTCCCAGTATCTGCTGGATGGAATTGACGGGACAGGTGCCATAAAAGAGGATGCAGAGCAGATGGTTCTGGGGGAGTTAAGGAACCATTTCCGGCCGGAATTTTTAAACCGGCTGGATGAGACGATTCTCTTTAAGCCCCTGACCAGGGATAATATCAGCCATATTGTGGATCTGATGGTGGCGGATGTGAATAAGCGGCTGGAAGACAAGGAGCTGAGAATAGAACTGACGGAAGCAGCAAAGGAATATATTACCGAACACGGCTATGACCCGGCCTATGGCGCACGGCCGCTGCGGAGATACCTGCAGAAGCATGTGGAGACTTTGGCAGCGCGGATTATTCTGCAGGGGGATATTCACCAGGGACAGTCGATTGTGGTCGATGTGGCAGAGGATGGAGAGCGTCTGATCGGGTTTGCTGAGTAAGCTGAGCAGATAGATCCCGCTCCAGAACCTTGTTGACGCTGTTGTGAATCTGTATTAAAATAGGAAAAAGAATGGAATAGCCAAAACCCGCTATGAGAACTAAGACAGATGACAAAACAGGTCAGGAGGAATCTATCATGGACAAAAAGCAGCTTGCGATCGAGAAGCATAAAGAATGGAGGGGCAAAATCGAGATCATTTCCCGGGCGCCGGTAACGAATCGGGAGGAGCTTTCCATCGCCTATACGCCGGGAGTGGCGGATCCTTGCCTGCTGATTGCGGAGGATGAGGATAAGGCTTATGATTATACCCGCAAGGGGAATCTTGTGGCAGTTATCACAGACGGTACGGCGGTGCTGGGCCTGGGAGATATCGGGCCTTCCGCCGGGATGCCGGTGATGGAGGGAAAATGTGCATTGTTTAAGGCATTTGCGGATGTGGATGCGTTTCCCTTGTGTGTGGATACCAAGGACGTGGATACCTTTGTGCAGACAGTGTCTCTGATCTCGAAGAGCTTTGGGGGAATTAATCTGGAGGACATTGCAGCGCCCCGGTGCTTTGAGATTGAGAAGCGTCTGAAAACGGTGTGCGACATTCCCATTTTCCATGATGACCAGCATGGCACCGCGATTGTAGTAGGGGCGGCTCTCTTGAATGCAGTTAAGGTGACGGGCAAGGAGATGGGGAAGCTGAAGGTGGTGATCAATGGTGCAGGTGCGGCGGGAATCGCCATCGGAAAGCATCTGATTGCCATGGGCTTTGGCAACATTATTATGTGCGATATTCATGGGGTGATCTGTGAAGGAGATGAGGGACTGAACTCCGGGCAGGAGGAGATCTCCCATATCAGCAATCGGGAAAAGGAGCATGGGAGCCTGGCAGATGCGCTGAAGGGAGCGGATATCTTTGTCGGGGTATCCAGGCCGAATCTGGTGACAAAGGAGATGGTTGCCTCCATGGACGGAGGGATTGTATTTGCTATGGCGAATCCGGTACCGGAGATTATGCCGGAGGAGGCAAAGGCCGGAGGGGCCGTGGTGGTAGGAACCGGAAGATCGGATTATCCGAACCAGATCAATAATGTACTGGTGTTTCCGGGACTGTTCAAGGGTGTGCTGGCGGTTCGTGCCAGAGACATCACGGATTCCATGAAGGTAGCGGCATCGCATGCGATTGCGGCAGTCATTCCGGAGGAAGAGCTGACCACGGAATATGTGATTCCCTCTTCGTTTGATAAGCGGGTAGCCCTCGCTGTGGCAAATGCTGTGGCGAAGGAAGCGGTACGTCTGGGAATCAACCGGGCGCCTTATGAGGAGATTCGGTAATCTGCTTTATGGCAGATTTTTAGAAATGGTTTATCAAAGAGAAAGCCCCTGGGGACAATAGCGCCAGGGGCTTTTTTCTATGCTTTTACAAATTGTTTATCAAATTCCGGATTGAAATAATAAAAGTTCTTTTCCTCAAGCTTCAGTTTGGTCTTCTCCAGTGCCTCTCCGAATCTCTGGAAATGAACCACCTCCCGTTCCCGCAGAAACTTCAGCGGTGTCAGTACATCCGGATCGTCAATGACCCGAATGAGGTTTTCGTAGGTGGTCCGGGCTTTCTGCTCTGCGGCCAGATCCTCAAAAAGATCGGTGAGGGCATCTCCCTTGGACTGGAATTCGCAGGCATTGAACGGAACACCGGCTGCAGCCGTTGGCCATACGGCAGAAGTGTGGTCAATATAGTAGGCATCAAAACCAGCTGTTTTGGCATCCTCTGGTTTCATGTTCTTGGTCAGCTGGAAGATGATGGCACAGATGATTTCCAGATGTCCGAGCTCTTCCGTGCCAATATCCGTAAGAAGTCCGGCAACTTCCTTGCATGGCATGGTATAGCGCTGGGAAAGATAACGCATGGAAGCAGCCAATTCTCCGTCGGGACCGCCGAACTGGCTGATGATCAGGGAAGCGGTCTTGGGACAGGTTTTTTTGATATTGATCGGGAATTGCAGCCGTTTCTCGTAGGTCCACATATTACGCACCTCCTTGATTGTCCCAGGGTAAGGGTCCGTCAGACCAGGTGAAATGCTTTTGCCCCGGGTATTTGCAGTAGGAACCGGTTTCATTGTTGGTATCCGGGCAGACCAGATACAGATTCAGCGGCTCGAATTCGCGGGCATAGTCCTGCATCAGCTGATAACGCTGATTTTTGGCCTGGGTAAAGGCGTCCAGGGCTTCCATATCCAGCGGATGGGTATCCAGATACAGTGTCAGGTCGTCTACCTGGAAGCCCACCTGCTGGATTTTTTCAAGAAGCTGCGTGCGGTCAGACATGGTAATCACCTCCGGTTTTAAAAAATGGTTTGTCAAGGCAAGGGAAGATGGTGCCCTGTCTCAAGGAGACCGAAGGCTGGTAGGGCGTTTCCCACATCTGCATGGGAACCGTGGCCATGGCGATGACAAGGCCGGCTTCGGGAGAGGGAGCCGGGAACTTTTCCTTGCAGCCACAGGATGTGGGGGCGGATTCATATAAACAGGAACTCATTATGCAACACTCCTTTCTGTTGTGTCTGGGTTTTTTACTTAGTGCTGTCCGACAGCACAGGATTATTGTGTACAGGAAAAGAAAAATTACAATGTGAGATTGGTGGTAACAGTTCAAGGGTATCTGAACTGTTGCGATTGGTGTTAAAAAAGGGAAAGATGTGTCGGAATCCCAATTGCCCGTCAGCAGCAAATCGTGTATAATATTTTCAAAAAGCTGTCATGCAGGGAGGGATTATGAGACATTCTCTTTATTATAAATTTTTGCTGGGATATCTGGTATTCGGTCTGCTGGGATTTGTGACCATTGCGACCGGAGCCTCAGAGATGATGTATCAGCATTTTCTGACAGAAAAGACAGAGGCGATGTATGATGAGGCGAATCTGATTGCATCGTCCTACAGCAGTGTTTACCAGGGCAAACGGCAGGAGCTGAATGCGGCCTATCCGCAACTGCAGGCAGTGGCCCTGTTCTTAAATACAGAGATCTGGGTGGTAAACCGGCAGGGAATTATTGTGGTGGACAGTGACCAGTCCTCGCGGTCCGGCACAGTGATTTCAGACTTTAATCCGACAGCGGCCGGGAACCGGCAGTACAGCATCGGGGACTATTACGGACTGTTCCCTTATGATGTGGTCAGCGTTTCGGCGCCGATTACCGGCAATTACAATACTTATGGTTATGTACTGGTGCATCTGCCGGTATACCAGATTCAGGATGAGGCGAACAGGGCGCTGAATATCGTGTATCTTGCGGCAGCAGGGATATTTTTCCTCTCTCTGATCATTTTGCTGGTCTTTACCAAGACCGTATATTTTCCTTTGAAGAAGATTACAGCCGGGGCGAATGAATATGCGGCCGGGAATCTGAATTATCAGATTGAGCTGAAGACGCACGACGAGATGGGATATCTGGCAGCCACGCTGAATTATATGTCCGGGGAGCTGAACAAGATGGAGGAGTATCAGAGGACTTTTATCGCTAATGTTTCTCACGATTTCCGATCACCGCTGACATCCATCAAGGGATATCTGGAAGCAATCATTGACGGAACCATTCCGCCGGAGATGTATGAGAAATACCTGACTCGTATGATTACAGAGACGGAGCGGCTGAATAAGCTGACACAGGGGATGCTGACTTTGAATTCGCTGGACAGCAAAGGATATCTGTCTCGTACCAGCTTTGACATTAACCGGGTGATTAAAGATACGGCAGCCTCCTTTGAGGGGACCTGCGATGCCAGGAATATTGATTTTGATCTGACCTTTGCCGATAATATTCAGATGGTTTATGCGGATCTGGGAAAGATCCAGCAGGTGCTTTATAACCTGATCGATAATGCAATCAAGTTCAGTCATCCGGATTCGACCATTTATATTCAGGTTTCTGCTCAGTATGAGAAATTATTTGTTTCCATTAAGGATACGGGCATCGGGATTCCCCGAGACAGTATTAAGAAGATATGGGAGCGTTTTTATAAAACGGATCTTTCGCGTGGGAAGGACAAAAAGGGAACAGGCCTGGGGCTGTCCATTGTAAAAGAGATCATTCAGGCGCATGGGGAGAATATAGATGTGGTGAGTACAGAGGGGGTGGGGACGGAATTCATCTTCTCTCTGCCCAGGACAGTGAGTCAGTAGGCAGAGAGAAGGAAGCCTTGTCTATCTTTTTACTTCGAACTTATAGCCAATGCCCCATACGGTTGTCAGGGCCCAGTTGGCATGATCCTTGATTTTGGCACGCAGACGTTTGATATGCACGTCCACGGTCCGCGTGTCGCCAATGTATTCATAGCCCCAGATATGGTCCAAAAGCTGTTCTCGGGTGAAGACCTGATTGGGGGAGGATGCCAGGAAATATAAAAGCTCCAGCTCTTTGGGCGGCATCTCTACAGAATGGCCGCAGTAGGTTACTGAGTAATTGGTCAGGTTGACGATCAGATCCGGGTACTCTACATAATCGCCTTGTTGTTCGGAAGAAGAAGCGGCAGGTGCGGGTAAAGCGTGATAACGCCGCAGGACAGCCTTTACCCGGGCTACCAGTTCCTTGGAGTCAAAGGGTTTAATGATATAATCATCGGCGCCCAGCTCAAGCCCCAGAACCTTGTCGAAGATCTCACCTTTGGCGCTGAGCATGATGATGGGAACCTGGGAGGCAGCCCGCAGCTCTCGGCAGACCTGATAGCCGTCGATCCCCGGCAGCATCAGATCCAGCAGAACCAGATTGGGTTTGAACTCCGGGAATACCCGAAGAGCTGCCTCGCCGTCATGAACCGTAGTAGTTTCAAAACATTCTTTGATGAGATAAAGAGAGATCAGCTCTGCGATGTTCTCGTCGTCATCTACAATTAAAATCCGCTGCTTTTCAGCCATTGGGGTCAGTTCCTCCTTATCTGTAATGCCAGACATTATTTAAAAACGACGATAGTGACTCCGGCATCGCCCTCTCCGAACTCTGCCAGATGAAACTCCTTTACTACTTTTAATCTTTTTAAGTGCTTATGAATGCCGGCCCGCAGCGCTCCGGTGCCTTTGCCGTGGACGACCCGTACCTGCTGAAGGTGGGCGATATAGGCATCGTCGAGGTATTTGTCCAGCTGTGGGATAGCCTCGTCTACAGTCATGCCCAGCAGGTTGATCTCCGGGGAGACAGAGGCGGATTTGGACATTTTGATATTGCTGCTTCCGGATCCCTTGCGCGGGCCGCTTAAGCCGGGGCCGCTGACGGAATTCTCCTGAATCAGTTCCAGATCGGTCAGGTTGACCTGAGAACGGAGAATCCCCATCTGGACAAACAGATTGCCTTTGGCATCCGGCAGGGTACTGATGGTGCCTTTCAGATTCATGGAGAGAACCCGGACACTGTCACCCACCCGCAGAGTCTTCGGGTTGATGGCCTTGTGCGGGCGTGCTTCCTGCTTCAGGGTGAGTCCGCTTTCTACCTTTTTCAGATTCTCGCGCAACCGGGAACGCTCTGTCTCCAATGCTTTGGTATCTACGCCGGACGCGGCAGCCATTTTGTTGATATTTTTGATGGTGCGGTCTGCAGTATCCTTAGCTTCGCGCAGGATGCGCTGTGCTTCCTCATTGGCAGAGCGGATCAGCTTATCGCGGTGCTCGTCAAAGCGCTCTTCCTTTTGCTCCAGCCGTGATTTGAGACGGCTTACCTCCTCCTTATAGGTGCGGATCTCCTCCTGCTCCTTTTCGATGGTGAGGCGGCTTTCCTCGAGACGGCTGATGACATCTTCGAATGCTTCATCCTCGGATTCGATCCGGCTTTTGGCATCCTCGATGATATATTCCGGAAGTCCCAGCTTCTGAGAGATGGCAAAGGCGTTGCTCTTGCCAGGGATTCCGATCAGAAGGCGATAGGTGGGGCGCAGGGTCTGGACATCGAATTCGCAGCAGGCATTCTCCACGCCTGCAGTGCTCAGGGCGTAGATCTTTAGCTCGCTGTAATGGGTGGTGGCCATGGTCCGGCATTTCATATTATGCAGGAAATTCAGGATTGAAATGGCAAGGGCAGCGCCCTCGGTGGGATCCGTGCCTGCGCCCAGCTCATCAAACAGGCACAGGGAGCGGCTGTCTGCCTTTCCCAGAATATCCACAATATTGGTCATATGGGCAGAGAAGGTACTCAGGCTCTGCTCAATGCTCTGTTCGTCTCCGATGTCGGCAAATACTTCATCAAACACAGCCAGCTCCGAGCCTTCAAAGGCCGGAATATGGAGGCCCGCCTGTCCCATCAGCGTAAACAGGCCCACTGTCTTTAAGGAAACCGTCTTACCGCCGGTGTTGGGACCAGTGACGATCAGCAGGTCAAAATGGTCTCCCAGCCATATCGTGATGGGAACGACCTTCTGGGGATCCAGAAGGGGATGACGCCCGTCTTTGATGTGAATTCGACCGTCCTGATTCAGGCGGGGCTCACTGCATTTATAATGACGGGACAGGGCAGCTTTGGCAAAGATAAAATCCAGGCGGGCGAGAATCTCCAGATTCAGCGTCAGGCTTTCGGTGTAAGGGGCAAGCTGATTGCTCAGATCCGCGAGCACAGCTTCGATTTCTTTATGCTCCTGAATCTCCAAGGTACGCAGCTCATTGTTGAGCTGGATAATGGCCATGGGTTCGACAAAAAGTGTGGAGCCGGTGGCAGACTGATCGTGCACCATACCAGCCACCTGGTTTTTGTATTCTGCCCGTACCGGCAGGCAGTAACGGCCGTCACGCATGGTGATAACAGCATCCTGCAGATAGCTGCGGCTGGAATTTAAAATACTGTTTAGCTGATTGTGGATCCGTTCGTTGATTCCTTTGATCGAGCGGCGTACCCGATGAAGTCCCGGACTGGCATCGTCGCTGATCTCTTCTTCGGACAGGATACAGCGTTTGATCTCATTGTTGACCGGAGTCAGGGGTTCGAGACTCCGGAACATCTCGTCTAAAGAGTCATCCTCGTTTTCTTCCGATTCCTCGTGGCGGCCGTAGGTTTTGGCCCGGGCAGCCACGGTTAAAACGGAGCTGACGGACAGAAGCTCGGGAATGCTTAAGGAACTGCCGATCTCCAGACGCTTTAAGGAATCCCTGATGTCACGGACGCCGGACAGGGATAAGCTTCCTTTCATGCGGATCCGGGAGACGGCATCGCTGGTCTCTGTCTGGGCCTGCAAGATCTCTCCGTAATCGGAGGAAGGCTGCAGATGGCGGCAAAGAAGCTTGCCAGGGGCAGAGGCGGCGTATTCGGTCAGCTGGGTGATGATTTTATCGTATTCCAGGGTTTTTAGTGATTTTGGGTTCATATAGAGTTCCTCATTGATTGGGGTGGGGGCGCACTGGAGCGAGCCTGGCGGCTCGCTCACGGGCCTGTGGCCCTATGGAAAAAGTCAGAGGAGAAGCCGCTTTTGTGCGAGCACAACGCGGATTCTCCTCTGACTTTTTCCGCAGTGCTTTTCGCTTTCGTGGACATTATACCACAAATCGGGCGTGGGGGAAAGTACTGGTTTGGGGGAGTGATTTTTTTCTTGCACATTTGACGGAAGAACCTTATAATAGGGGTAAGTCTTTTCAGGGGGGACGTTTGATCCGGGGAGTGTGATTGGGCAGTTGCGGCATATGAGGAGGAGGTACGGGATGCCTGAAGTACGTGATCCGAAGAGAGAGCCGGGGAAGAAGCAGTTTATTACGGAGAAGGTTGTAAGACAGCCGCTAACCAGGAAGCAGGTGATACGTCGGGGGCTTTTGCTTCTTGTGGCTGCTGTTCTTTTCGGAGGGGCGGCGGGAGCCAGCTTTGCCTTCTCCCAGTCATGGGCAGCCCGGAGATTCAAGGAGTCTTCCCCGACGGAACCTATGATTTCGATTCCTAAGGATGAGGTGACGGAACCGACGTCAGAAGCGGAGACGGAATCGGAATCAGCCGGGACTCCTGAAGAAGAACCGACCATGCAGGCCCCCCCAGAGAGCGAGGCTGTGGAAAAGGTGGTCCGGAATGCGATCGATAATTACCGCTATACGATAGAAGACCTGAATGAGTTGTTTTTCTGTCTGCGGCAGCAGGTGCAGAATGCGTCCAAGGGAGTTGTGGTGGTGCATTCGGTTCAGCAGGAGGTTGACTGGTTTGATAATCCGGTGGAGACTACAGGACTGTATGCAGGCGCAATTATCGCAAAGTCTCCGCAGGAGCTGCTGATCCTGACACCAGAAGCGGCAGTCGAGCAGGCGGATTCCATCGCGGTTACCTTTGCCGACGGAACTGAAGTTAACGGGCAGATGAAGCAGCAGGATACGTTGTCCGGTATGGCGGTTGTCGGTATCAATGTAAGCGATATGGGAGAGAGCACCCTGAAGGAGACAGAGGTGCTGCCTTTAGGGAACTCCTATCTGGTGAGAGAAGGGGACCTGATTGTGGCGCTGGGCAGCCCGGCCGGTATCGTACGCTCTATCGATTACGGCTTTGTGTCTTATATTATGAAGAATGCGCCGGTGGTGGATCAGGTGACGAGGCTGTTTTATGCCGGGATCAGTGCAGATGCGGATCAGGGAACCTTTTTTATGAATACCTCAGGAGAATTGATCGGCTGGGCAAAGGGACAGGAGACGGATGCAGAGAATGGCCAGATGACTGTCATTACAGGTATTTCCGACTATAAGGGAATCCTTGAGAATCTGACGAATGGCCTGTCAGCGCCATGTTTTGGAATCGAGGGGCAGGAGGTGTCAGATGCGATAGCAGTGCAGGGACTTCCCCGCGGAATCTATGTGCTGAATTCCGTAACCGGACGCCCGGCATATGAGGCAGGGATTCAGAATGGAGATATCATAACCAGGATTAATGATCATGAGCTTTCAACGATGAAGGATTTCCAGAATACCATCGATAATCTGGAATGCGGACAGTTGATTCATGTGACTGTACAGCGTAACGGGCGGGAGGAATATACGGAGCTGGAATTTCAGGTGACTGTGGGAGCGAGGTAGATCAGATGTCAGTTGTTATCTGAACAGTTATGGAAAATAAATGAGAGAAAAGAGAACGAGTATGAAATATATTGACAGCTTACAGGAGGGCATGCGTATCTCAGAGGTCTACCTGTGCAAGAGCAAGCAGATTGCGCTGACAAAGACAGGAAAGGAATATGGGCGTCTGATGCTGCAGGATAAGACCGGCACTGTGGATGCGAAAATCTGGAATCTCAACTCCCCGGGAGTGGGGACCTTTGAGGCGATGGATTATGTTCGCATCGATGCGGATGTGAGTGTATTTATGGGGGCAAACCAGCTGAATATTGAGCGGATCCGCAGGGCAGACGAAGGAGAATATGTTCCTGAGAATTACCTGCCGGTATCCACGAAAAATGTGGATGAGATGTACAAGAGCCTTCTGGGGCTTATTGCCAGTATCCGGAATCCTTATCTCAAAAAGCTGACCGAAAGTTACTTTGTAGAGGATCCGGCATTTGTCAAGGCGTTCCGTTTTCACAGTGCGGCAAAGAGTGTTCATCATGGATTTGTGGGAGGTCTGCTGGAGCATACCTTAAGTGTGGTAAAGATGTGCGACTATTTTGCCGGGGCTTATCCGATGCTGAATCGGGATCTGCTGCTGACTGCAGCGATTTTTCACGATATCGGAAAGACGCAGGAGCTTTCGGCATTTCCGGAAAATGACTATACGGATGACGGGCAGCTGCTGGGGCATATCATGATCGGGACGGAGATGATCAGCGAGCGGATGCGCACGATTCCGGGATTTCCGTCACGTCTGGCGGCAGAGCTGAAGCACTGTATTCTGGCTCATCATGGTGAGCTGGAATATGGGTCACCGAAGAAGCCGGCTATTCTGGAAGCATTGGCCTTGAATTTTGCGGATAATGCGGACGCGAAGCTGGAGACGATGATCGAGGTCCTGCGGGGAGCCGGGAATAATATAGGTTGGCTGGGCTATAACCGGCTTCTGGAGACGAATATCCGTAAGACTACAGAAGAATAAGATCAGGAGCTGCCCGGGAGCAGCAGAAAACCGTGCAGAGCAGAAAATGGCTGCCGCAAGATCTTGCGGCAGCCATTTTTAGGAGGTAGCCCAATAGGTACATGGGTATGTCTGTTATCTATGTAAAGCGTTCCGGCCCGGAAAGAGAGATACGGGCAAAGAACGACTATTTGTTTGGCGAACCCGGCAACGGTTGCGCGCTGTTTGCCGCCGGGTTCTGTATGTACGAATATAATGAAGCTTATGTTCATTATTATGATGCATGGTGTGAGCTGTTGTATTCCGTCCTGCATCATGGTTATATTTTACAAAAGAAATGTGTCTAAATTTTGTGCTTTTTCTAAAAGAAATCGAAATTAAAAGAAGAATATCTAACATTTTTTGGAAGAAATTGTAAGAAGAGTAATAAAGAGAGGAATGGAATCGTGAGGCGGGAGAAAAATGAGATATTTCGGGTGAGAATTGAAGATATGAGTGATACCGGAGAGGGAATAGGCAAGACTGATGGTTTTACGTGGTTTGTCAAGGACGCGGTGATTGGCGATCTGGTGGAGGCGAAGGTCATGAAGGTGAAGAAATCTTATGGCTTTGCCCGCCTGATGAAGGTGTTAAAACCGTCACCTCACCGGGTAACCCCGCCATGTCCGGTAGCCAGCAGCTGCGGAGGCTGTCAGCTGCAGGCCATGAGTTATGAAGAGCAGCTGCGTTTTAAGGAGAGAAAGGTTCTTAACAATCTGAGACGGATTGGCGGTCTGGACTGCAGGGAGATATGGGAACCCATCATCGGAATGGAGGATCCCTGGCATTACCGGAACAAGGCATTGTTTCCGATAGGGAGAAATAAAGAAGGAAAGATCATCACCGGCTTTTTTGCAGGAAGGACCCATTCGATTATCGAGAACACGGATTGCCTGCTGGGAGCGCCGGAGAATGCGAGGATCCTGGCCTGTATCCGAAATTATATGGAGGAGTATGGGGTTGCGCCATATGAGGAGAAGACACACACCGGCCTGGTACGGCATGTGCTGATCAGGAAGGGCTTTAGGACCGGGCAGATTCTGGTGTGCCTGGTGATAAACGGGGCGGTGAAGGAGCTGCGGTCTGCGGAGATACTGGTGGAACGGCTGTTGGGGCTGTTTGACGAGGGGAGAGGACTTGGCAAAGGGAGAGGATTTGGCGAGGAGAGAGGATTTGACGAGGGGAGAGGATTTAACGAGGGGAAAGAAGGCGGACACAAAGAGACAGTGGAAGATAGGGAAGGCAGACCCAGGATAGTGACAGTTGCATGCAGTATAAACCGGAAGCAGACGAATGTCATCCTGGGAACAGAGATCGTGAATCTGTATGGAACCGGAAGCATTGTTGATTTCATTGGAAGTATCCAATATCAGATCTCTCCTTTATCGTTTTATCAGGTGAATCCGCGCCAGACAGAGCGTCTGTATGAGATGGCGCTGGAATATGCCGGACTGACCGGTGAGGAGACCGTATGGGATCTGTATTGTGGGATTGGCACGATTTCCCTGTTTTTGGCACAGCGGGCGAAAAGGGTCTGCGGTGTGGAGATCATTCCTCAGGCAATTGAGGATGCGCGAAGAAATGCAGAGCAAAACGGAATTAAAAATGTGGGGTTTTTCACCGGCAAGGCGGAGGAGGTCTTGCCGGAGCAATATGAGAAGAATCACATCCAGGCGGATGTGATCGTGGTGGATCCGCCGCGGAAGGGCTGTGATCCGATGTGCCTGGAGACAATGATAAAAATGGCGCCGGAAAGGATTGTGTATGTAAGCTGCGATTCGGCTACTTTGGCAAGGGATCTGCGATATTTGACGGAGAATGGGTATGAGGTGAGGCGGGGGAGATGCTGCGATATGTTTGGGGGGACAGTGCATGTGGAGACTGTGGTGTTGATACAAAGGAAAGATACCTAGAAATCCTTGAATTTAGAGGGCACTGAAAAAGTCTGATTCTTTGTTAAAAGAATTAGGCTTTTTCTATGAGAAATGGTACAATGGAAACGAACGGAGGGGGATTGAACATGCTGAAAG
>CAJTEM010000035.1 GCA_910575255.1 Lachnospiraceae bacterium
TAAATAAGTGCCTTCGGCACATCAGCTCCCCCTGCCCCCTCAATCTTTGAGGGGGTATTGCTTTCCGTCCACATTTATTGCATAATAATCTCATGAACATCCTGCAAGAGATTTTTAAAGACAACTACGAAATAATTCAATATACGCTCCATCCCAGAGCTGTTGAAATGGACAACATCGAAAAGATGATAAACTGCGGCGATCCTTCTTTTGGAGGGGCCATGTATGCCTGTTCCCAATGCGGAAAAATGAAATTTGTCCCTTTCCGATGCAAAAGCCGCTTCTGCCCTACCTGTGGTGTCAAATACTGCCGGGAACGCTCCACCTCCATGTCCTTCAAGCTCCTGCGCTGCCACCACCGCCACTGCGTCTTCACCATTGATGAAGAACTAAGGCATTTCTTCCTGGAAGACCGCTCCCTCCTTGACTGCCTTTTCCAGGCTGTCCGCATTGTTGTCTCACACATGTTTTATAAAATCAATAAGTCCGAAAACTTTGTCCCTGGCTTTATCTGCGTCCTCCATACCTTTGGCCGGCCCCTGGAATGGAACCCCCACATCCACTGCCTCATCACAGAAGGCGGCTTCTCTGACAAAGGATTCTGGCGGGCTGTAAAACATTTCAACTATACTTACCTGCGCAGGGCTTTCCAGACGGTCCTGCTGTCTGAAATGGAAAAACGGATCGGACCCTCCTTTAAAAAGACCAAGGCTCTTATCTACCGCAAAGATAAGAACGGCTTTTATGTCTATGCAAAGCCCGCCCTTTCCAATACGGGTACCGTCATCAAATATATCAGCCGCTACCTGGGCCGCCCTGTCATTGCACTTTCCCGTATCGACTCCTATGACGGGGATAATGTCACTTTCCACTACAACAGACATGAGGACAATGTTTTTGTCCAAAAGACCATCCCGGCCATTGATTTCATAAAACTCCTCATCCAGCATATCCCGGAGCGGAATTTTAAAATGACCCGTTACTATGGGCTTTATGCACGGCACAGAGCCAATGACCCCTCCCCCGGATGCAGGGCTGTCCATCCTTCAAAACACGTTGTTTTCCGCAGCTTTAACAGATGGCGTGAAATGATTCTCCTTTCTTTCGGCTATGATCCGCTCCAATGCCCTGACTGCAAAAAGAAAATGACATTTCTTGAGCTGTATTTTAATCACGAAAGAGTTTCCCTGGATGAACTTTATGAAAGGACCATGGCTAAGGCAAAAGCCAGGATGAAAGCCAAATGCCGTTCCTCTTGATTTTTTCTCCTGTCTGTATCATACTGTACTTATCAACAGACAGGAGGCTTCAGCACATGGACGAACAATTCATCAGGGAACTCAGACAGAAATATATCCAAAATCCCCCGGAAGGCATGACTGCCCCGCTGGTTAAAAACATGACCGATGGTGACCTTCTGGACATGCACTATTTCCTTACCGAAGACGACGATCTGGACGATGCGTCAGAAGAAGGCTTTTACATCTTCTGACCTCATTGTCCGTTTTGTTGCGCCCGCCTTTTGGCGGTTTTTTATTACGTTTTCGTCGTTATTCGGAGAACTTTCCTATAATATAAAATAGCCAGCCCGCAAAAAATTTACGGACTGGCTGTGTCAACATATCTGTATTCTTTTAACCACTGTGTTACCCAACGGCGAAAATGAGTCCCTGCTCGCTACTCATACCGCAGCGCCTCAATCGGGTCCTTCTTCGCCGCCTTAGAAGCCGGATAAATCCCAAAGAAAATCCCCACCATGGCCGAGAACCCCACTGCCAGAAGCACCACCCCGGGCTTGACGATAGCCTGCACGCCCAGAAGTGCACCGCCGATCATCACCAGCCCACCGCCCAGCAGGATTCCCACAACCCCGCCGCAGGCAGACAAAATGGCCGATTCCGTCAAAAACTGAATCATGATATCCCTTGTCCTGGCTCCCAGGCTCTTGCGGATTCCGATCTCCCTGGTACGTTCTGTCACAGACACCAGCATGATATTCATGATTCCGATTCCGCCCACCAGCAGAGAGATCGCCGCAATACCGCCCACTGCCGCCGCCAGGCCGCCCATGATACTGTCCATCTGCCCCATCTCATCCTTGGCACTGTTCAGCCGGAAATCCTCCGGCTGACGGCCCTTGCTTTTCGCCACATAAGCCTTCACATTATTATAAAACACATCCATGGTCGCCTCATCCCTGGCAAAAATCCGCAGCGCATAAAAATAATCATTGGGCCAGGTCAGAATCGTATAAGGCAGAAACGCCTCCCCGCCTTCTGTATTGGCTCCCATCATCATGGCCTGAAAGGGACTCAGCTTCTTGCGGTAGATTCCCACCACCGTATACTCCTCCGTGGTTCCGTAAATCGTGGTGCGAAAGGTTTTTCCCACCGCATTCTCCACCCCAAACAGATTCATGGCGCTGGTAGTATCCATGACCACATTTTTCCTGCGCCCCAGCACATCTCCCTCATTCAGATAACGGCCATAGACGATATTGACCGGCTGCACCTCCTGATAATTATAATCAACCCCGTTAAAAGCAAACTTCACTGTGGTCCGTCCGCTGATGGCATCGGCCGAGGCATGGGAATTGCTGTCAATATAGGCGATCTGATCCCCGAATACCTCCTTCACCCGCTCCATCTCATCCAGCGTAAAATAATCGCTCTGCCGCACGTCATCCACCCAGTAGCCAATAAAAAGGTACGCCTGGGTCACTCCGATTTCCCGATACAGCCCCTCAAACATGCTTCTCATGGTATCCCCGATGGACACAATGGAAATCACGGAGCCGATTCCGATGATAATGCCCAGCATGGTTAGAAACGACCGCATTTTATTGGCACGGATAGCAGAAAATGCCATCTTCATATTTTCTATCAGCATAATCTTCCTCCCCTGTGGTCACTCATATCGCAGCGCCTCGATCGGATCCTTCTTCGCCGCCTTGGAGGCAGGGTAGATTCCAAAGAAAATCCCCACCATGGCTGAAAATCCCACTGCCAACACCACTACGCCCGGTTTGACAATGGCCTGCACCCCCAACATCCTTCCGCCCAGCAGCACAATCCCGCCTCCCAGAAAAATCCCCAGGATTCCGCCGCAGGCAGACAAAATCGCGGATTCCGTCAGAAACTGCACCATAATATCCCTTGTTCTGGCGCCTAAACTCTTGCGGATTCCGATCTCCCGGGTGCGTTCTGTCACAGACACCAGCATGATATTCATAATCCCGATTCCTCCCACCAGCAGAGAGATCGCCGCGATCCCTCCCACCGCCGTTGCCAGGCCTCCCATCATGCTGTCCATCTCGCCCATCTGGGCCTTTGCTGTCACCAGACGGAAATCCTCCGGCTGACGCTCCTTCGACCTGGCCACATAATTCTTCAGATTCTCAAAAAACACATCCATCGTGGCCTCATCCCGGGCAAAAATACGGATATCATAAAAATAATCATTCGGCCAGGTCAGGATCGTATAAGGCAGAAACGCCTCCCCACCCTCTGTACTGGCCCCCAGCATCATAGCCTGAAAAGGATTCAGATCCTTGCGGTATACTCCCACCACGGTATAATCATCCACTGAACCATAGATGGTGGTGCGAAAGGTTCTTCCCACTGCATTCTCTGCTCCGAACAGATTCCTGGCGCTGTTCGTGTCCATGACTACATTCTTCCGGCGCCCCAGGATATCTCCCTGGTTCAGGAACCGACCGTAGACCATATTGACCGGCTGCACCTCCTGGTAATTATAATCAATTCCCACATAATTAAATTTCACAGTCGT
This sequence comes from Lachnospiraceae bacterium, assembly GCA_910575255.1. Lineage (GTDB taxonomy): Bacteria > Bacillota > Clostridia > Lachnospirales > Lachnospiraceae > Brotaphodocola. The sequence continues at coordinate 3,790 of CAJTEM010000035.1, forward strand.
CCTGGCACAGACCGCATCCCCGGAGGTAGAGGCGTCGCTGTCAATGTAGGCGATCTCATCTCCGAAAATCTCCTTAATCCTCTCCATCTCATCCAACGTAAAATAATCACTCTGCCGCCAGTCGTCCACCCAATAACCGATGGCAATATAAGCCTGGGTAATACCGATCTTCCGGTACAGCTCCTCAAACATGCTCCGCATGGTATCCCCGATGGACACAATGGAAATCACGGAGCCGATTCCGATAATGATTCCCAGCATAGTCAGAAATGACCGCATCTTATTGGCACGAATGGCGGAAAATGCCATACGCATATTTTCTATCAGCATAATCTGTCTCTTTCTCCCGGCTCCCCCGACTCATCAGGCCGGATAATTCTGTCCCGGACACTTCCGGCTTCTCCTTAGGACGCTCTCAATGCCCTTTTTCATTCGGACCAGCCTCTTTCTGCTCCGGTTCTCTGGGTACATTCGGCTTATCGCTGACAATCTCCCCGTCCCGAAACCGGATAATTCGCTCCGTAAACGCCGCAATCTCCTCCTCATGTGTAACCACCACCACTGTGGTTCCCTCCTTGTGAAGCTGAGAAAACAATTCCATAATTTCCACCGACGCAGCCGTGTCCAGATTCCCCGTGGGCTCATCCGCCAGCAGAAGCGGCGGATCATTGGCAAGGGCACGGGCGATCGCCACCCGCTGCCGCTGGCCTCCGGAAAGCTCATTGGGCATATGCTCCGCCCTCTTTCCCAGCCCTACCCGCTCTAAAAGCGTCCGGGCTCGCTGTTCCCGGAATCTTTTCCCCTTTCTGGCATAGGTCATGGGAAGCTCCACATTCTTAAGCGCCGAGGTTCGGGAAATCAGATTAAAAGACTGAAACACAAAACCGATCTTCCGATTCCGAATCAGGGACAGTTCATCCGGATTCATGGCCGCCACATCCACCCCGTCCAGATAATAATGTCCCATGGACGGCCGGTCCAGGCAGCCTAAGATATTCATAAGCGTAGACTTTCCCGATCCCGACTGTCCCATAATCGCCACAAACTCACCCCGGTGAATGGTCAGGTTAATCCTCTTTAAGCCCAGAACCTTCAAAGCCCCGGTATCATAGACCTTCACCAGATCCTCCAGCTGGATCAGCTCCTCACTGACATTCTCCGTTATGTATTCCGGAAGCTTTCGGGATCTCGACAGCCCCATCTTCCATAAGGCCTGAAGTCTCTCTGCCCAGTCTGTCCCGACTCCGGATTCTTCCTGCCCCTTATCTCCTGACTCCGGTCTCCCGTCAGGCTTCCATTTCCTTTCCCCGGACCCGGATCCTCCCAGATCCTCTGTCCTTTCACGATTCCATAATCCCATAGCTTTCCTCCGTCAAATTCCTTCTGTCACTGCATCGGAGATACCGTGACCGCCATGCCGTCTTCCAGAAAAGCCATCGGTGAGGTGATATAGGTTGTTTCCTCTGTCAGGCCCTCCCCCTTTACTTCCACCTCCACATCGCTCTCTACTCCCGTCTCCACAGGAATCATTTTCACTACATTATTCTCTACCGAAGCCAGAAATGTCTGGCCTTCCTTTTCCATCAGCGCCCCCATGGGAACCACCCAGGTATCCTTCGATTCATTGAGCACAATCTGGGCCCGGGCCGTAATCCCGGCAATCAGCCTGGTATCGGAATTCTGAATCTGAATCGTAGTGGGAATCACCCGCTCCGTGGAGCCGCCGCCCTTCTCCTCGCCTGTGGGAGAAATAGATGTAATCACGCCCTCTTCTGTCTCGCCGCCCAGGATATCCGCAGAGATCTCCGCCTTCTGTCCCACCTTCACCTTGCCGATGGAATACTCGCTGACATTGATCTTCATCTCCAGCTTTTCCAGATTATCAATGGAAAACAGAGGCCGGTCGTCGTCCACGGTATCCGCAAAACGTCCGACTCGGGAATTGACCCGCACAACCGTGCCGTCAATCGGACTGGTGACTTCCACCTCCTCCAGCTCCTTTTTCTTTTTCTCCAGCTCAAATTCCGCGTTCCGTATCCGCAGGTCATAGGACTCGCTGGCCACTGCTTTTCCGTCACGCAGAGTAAAGGTTGAGACCTGCCTTGACGCCTCCGCCAGCACATCCCGCGCCGTCTCTAACTCCATCTGGGACACGTCACCGCCCGCAAACAGCATGGCTTTCCGGTCATAATCCCTCTTGGCCGCCTGCTCGTCCTGCCTTGCCTTTGCATACCCGGTCTCTGCCTGGATCTGTGCCTCATTCCGCTCCGCCACTGCCAGGTCATAGGCATTCTGGGCAATCTCCACCTCCTTCTGTACATCGGCGGGATCCAGCCGCGCCAGCACCTGTCCTGCCTTTACCTTGTCCCCCTCCTTCACCAGAATCTCCACAATCTCCGCATGAAGGCGGGACACCACCTCCGCGCTGTCGGTTCCGGAAATCGGGCCGCTGATCGAGAGAACCTCCTCCACATCCCCCTTGGCCAAAGGCGCTGCGGATACCATCATGGCTCCGTCGCTGCCTCCTCCCTTCACCTTAACCACCACAAAGAGAGCGGCAGCCACAACCGCCACTCCCGCAATCATTTTCTTTTTCCTGCTCCAGGATTTCCACGATCTCCAGAATTTCCCGATCCGCCGGTCTTTTTTCGCCTTTTTCCTCTTTCCCGGCGCATCCTCTGCCATCAGCTCCGCCAGTCCCTTCTCATATTCCTGATCTGTCATGTCAAACTCCTCTTTTTGGTCATTACCTCTGTTCAGTTCTTATCCTACTCTTGTTCTCCCCATCTGTCAATCCATTTTACCCCCCCCCCGGCTTTGTCAACGCTTTTTTCGCTCATTTTTTCTGCGATTCCATCTCCTCCCTCAAAAATTCCGGTATCTTTCCTTTTGGAAGCACCACTGCTACACTCGCATTCCAATTGCCTTCCACATTCTCCTCTGCATAATCTCTTGTCTCTTCCCTGTCCGGATCCCAGATCATGAGACTGATCTCCATATCCTCTTTCTGCAAAAACGGATCATAATAGCACAGCCCGCTGTAGGCCAGAACCTCTCTCAGCTCCTGAATCTGTTCCGGTTCGTAAATAGAAAAGCATTCCCTGGAGGTCCCATAGTCCTCATAATAAAAATCCTCATCCGGCTCATATTCCGGACTGTCTTCATACTCGGTATCTCTCCAGATCTGGATCGCTTTCACATCCAGATCCTCCAGATATCCGCCAACCTTCGCTCCCTGTTCCTCTAAGAGCTGGATGGTCTCCGTAAAGGAAGGATACAAGGGATAGTAATCCTTGTTCACCAGATCTCTCCATGCCCGATATCGGTATAACGGATGTTCCCGGAACTGATTTGCTTCCTGCTGCTTCCACCAGAGCATCCCTGCCTCGTCTGTCTCCTCACAGAAACGAATCAATCCTACCGGAGCTTCTTTCTCCATACTTTCTACTGTCATGGCAGCAAACTCCTTCTGATAAGTTTCCAGAATCTGTGCCTTTTTTTCCTCCTCCAGACCGTTCAGACAAAGCTCATCCTCATTGTATTCCTGGTCGGAATACTTTCCCCGATAGCGAACCGACGACACCTGATCCGCCGTCATGCTCAGAAGAGGAAAGCTTCCCTTCCCGAACTCTTCATCTCCCAGCATCCTTTCGATTGCCGGAGCCATCTTCCCATCAATCGGCATATAATACATACGGGACACCTTCCGCCCGCTCTTCATCGTATAGCAGATATTGACATAGCTCCAAAGCTTCCCCTCCTGGGAAACTTCCTCGTCATAGTAGGAATGCCAGTAATTGCGGCCATTTGTCGGATATGCTCTCTTTCTCTTCTCTGTCTGTTGCACCCCCTCAGAGGCAAGCACAAGCAGGTTCTCCATATCGTGATAACTCATATTCTGACAAATGTAATCATCTGCTTCTTCATTTACCCAGTCATAATGCCCGTCCGGAAACTGCTGTGTATTCCCATAAGATACCCAACTTGTTATGGTCTGCACCTGGACCGATGCCTCGCGCACCTGCCCTGCCTTCGGCAGATACCGGTCATATCCCAACAGATCATAACGGAAAACAATCATAATAAATGCCGATACCCCCAGGCATGCCAATAGCTGCAGCTTGTGAGAAAACAATTTCCGAAAATCAAAATGATAGATAATCTCCACCACGCAATGACAGATTCCTCCGCCAAATAAGATTCCGAAAAAAGCCCAGCGCATGGAATAGCGCACACTATAGAAAAATAACCCCAGCCCCAGGGCTGACAATATGGTCAGCAGAATCCGGATAACCGGACGGGTTATGGAAAATGCCATGGCTCTTCCTGCTGCTTCTGACGGACGTCTCCGGTACAAAAAGCAGGATAATGCCGCCAGCAGAACCGAAGCCGCCCAGGCAACCAGCATCGGAATCGCCATGGGAACCGGATTCTGGTACTGTTCTCCATTTCTTGACAACTGATAGAAGTATTCCGAGATCGGTGAAAACCGAATCCCATACATCAGAATACGCTCTGACAAAAGTCCTGGCATGACAGAGTTATAAGTTCTGAAAAAAGAGCTGAGGTAGCCAATCAGCAGTCCCACCGCCATCGGCATATAGGATGCAAACACGAATGCTCCCAGAAAGCCGATCACCAGATGCCCGGTCATCATGGCTGCCACCACTACTGTGGAGTACATCAAAATATAATACGTAACATGAAGCCCGTAAGCCGCGACCGCAACCTGCCACAGCCTGCTGCCGCTGGCCCCGTTCGAAATCCCTACCAGGACAGCCAATACCTGTGCGATACCATACGGAACTGCCAGAAGCAGAATCCCATCCAGAAAATTCGCCGCAAACAGCTTCTCCCTCCTCACCGGAATTCCATGGTAAAAATCAACCTTGCTCTTTGAATTCAGAAAGGAAAAGCTGCTGAGTCCACAGATCAGCGCTGCTACTATCATCAGAAATACGGTCATCCCGCAGTTAAAAGAAAGCCACTCAACCAAGTTGTTCTCATACTCTGCCAGTCCCTTGGCATAATTCACATACTCCCGGATCTCTCCGGCTGTAAATGCCGCCACCACCGGGTAGAAAAAGAAGAATCCCAGACTGAGCAGAGCTGCCGCCCAGATTCTCCGTTTTAAGTCCTCTTTCATCAGCTTAAAAAATAAGTTTTTTGATGTCATAGCCCACAACCTCCGTTTCACTGATAAAGATCTCCTCCAAAGAAAGCGGAATCGTCTCATAAAATACCGGGTTCGCTGTCTGCATCGTATGCTCCACCCTGCTTAAATCTCCCCTCACGGTCAGGGTCAGAAGCCTCCCCCGGCGCTCGGTCTTGATAATCTCCATACCGGTCAGCTCCTCCGGCTCCATCCCTTCCGCCAGTACACACTGAACCTTATGGATGCTCATCTTCATCTCATCCAAATCCCTGCTTAAAAGGATTCCTCCCTTATGAAGGAGTCCCACATGATCACAGATATCCTCCAGCTCCCGCAGATTATGAGAAGCTATGATCGGCGTCAGATGCCGCTCCTGCATATCATTGGCAAAAATGCTCTTCACGGCCTGGCGCATCACCGGATCCAGACCGTCAAAGGTCTCATCGCAGAACAGATAATCCGTCCCCGCACAGACACCGCAGATCACGGACACCTGCTTTTTCATGCCTTTGGAAAAAGTATTGATCTTGCGGTTTTCATCCAGGTCAAAGCTTCGCATCAGACCATGGAACCGTTCTTTATCAAAGGACGGATAGACAATCCGATAATAGGACATCATGTCTCTGGGTGTGGAATTGCTGAAGAAATACTGATCATCGGAAATATAAAAGAATCTTTTCTTTGCCTCCTCATTCTCAAACACTTCCATCCCGTCAATGGTGATCGTCCCGTCATCCGGCTTTAAGACCCCTGCTGCCATCCGAAGAAAGGTACTCTTGCCCGCACCGTTCGTCCCGATCAGGCCGAATACGCTGCCGTCCCGGATCTGGGCGTTGATATTATCCACTGCCACTATATTGTCAAACCTCTTGGTCAGGTTTATTGCCTCTATCATGCCTTATCCTCCCTCTTTACCTGCCCTCTGTCATACGCCAGACCAGCCAGCGTCACAAATTCCTCCCGCAGAATACCAATCGTCTTCGCTTCCCTTGCCAGCTTCTCCAGCTTTTTCTCCAGCTCCGTCTTTTTCGCCTCCCTCAGCTTGCGGATACTTCCTACAAAGCTTCCCCGCCCTTTTACCGAATACGTATATCCTTGCCGTTCCAGTTCTCCATAAGCCCGCTGAATCGTGTTAGGGTTGATGGACAGTTCCATGGCAAGGCCTCTCACTGACGGCATCTGGCTGTCCTCCTCCAGGATTCCCAGCATCATCAGTTCCTGAAACCGCTCCACTACCTGCTCATAGATCGGCCGGCTGTCCTTTAAATCCAGCAGAATCATCCATATTCTCCTTTCGCTTGACAGTTCCTATACCTTCTCTGCCTCTTTTCATCAGTCTCAGCATAAGTGTACTAAGATTGTTAATACACTTATACCACAAATTGCCAGAATCCGCAAGAAGAAAAAACTTACAATATTATTAAAAAGGGCGCCGAGAATCATCCGCAGGAATGATTCCGCGATACCCCTCCTCTGTTCTGTCCTCCCCCTTATGGAGAACTGCCTTTTCCTTTACACCTTAAACCGGTAGCCGACTCCCCAGATCGTCTCAATATATTGCGGCTTTGCTGTATTGAACTCAATCTTCTCCCGAATCTTCTTGATATGGACCGTCACCGTAGCAATATCCCCGATGGACTCCATATCCCAGATCTTAGAAAACAGCTCCTCCTTCGTATACACGTGGTTGGGGTTCTGTGCCAGGAAAGTCAGGAGATCAAACTCCTTGGTGGTAAAATTCTTCTCCTCCCCGTTCACCCATACCCTGCGGGCCGTCTTGTCGATCTTTAAGCCACGGATCTCAATCACCTCATTCTCCATACTCCCGCTTCCGATCAAACGCTCATAACGTGCCAGATGGGCTTTCACCCGCGCCACCATCTCGCTGGGACTGAACGGCTTGGTCATATAATCGTCAGCTCCCAGACCCAGACCGCGGATCTTGTCAATGTCCTCCTTTTTCGCGGAAATTATAATAATCGGTGTATTCTTCATCTCCCGAAACTTCCTGCAGATCTCAAAGCCATCCATTCCCGGCAGCATCAGGTCCAAAATCATCAGGTCAAACTCTTCCTCCAGCGCACGCTTCAGCCCCCTGGAGCCATCCTCCTCCAGCTCCACTTCAAAATCACTCAGCTCCAGATAGTCCCGCTCCAGCTCTGCAATGCTGGTTTCATCCTCAATGATCAGTATCCTGCTCATGCTGTAAAACCTCCTGATATTTTCTTAATACAAAATGCATCTCTGTCCCCATGCCCTCCTTGCTGGTGGCCCAGATCCTTCCCCCATGGTCCTCCACAATCTTGCGGACAATTGACAGCCCTATCCCGCTGCCCCCCTGAGAAGAATTCCTCGAGGAATCCGTACGGTAGAACCGGTCGAAAATATAGGGCAAATCCTTTGGGGCAATTCCCCGCCCATTGTCTTCAATCTCCACCTGGATAAAGTCGCCCACATCCTTGATGCGAATATTGATAATCCCGCGCTCCTTATCCAGATACTTGACCGAATTGCCAATGATATTGTTGATCACACGCTTCATCTGTTCTGCGTCAGCGATCACTGTCACCTCATCGCTGACATAATTAAAATATCCGAACTCAATATTGCGGGACTCCATATCCAGTCCCACCTCCTCCGCACAGTCCCGGAAATACTGATCTACATTGATCTTGGAAAAGGTATAAGGAATCTTATTCGTGTCAATCTTGGAATAAAAGGTCAGCTCGTCAATGAGCCGGTCCATGTCATTCGCCTTATTGTAAATTGTGCGGATATACTTATCAAGCTTCTCCGGAGAAGAAGCCACCCCGTCCATAATCCCCTCCACATATCCCTTAATGGCTGTGATCGGTGTCTTTAAGTCGTGGGAAATATTACTGATCAGCTCTTTGTTCTCAATATCGTCCTGAATCTTCTCTTCTGCATTCTCCTTGAGCCGGATCCGCATCTCCTCAAAATCCTGACACAGCTGCCCGATCTCATCGTCCTCCTCTACGTCCATGGTAAAATCCAGATTACCATCCCGAATCTTGCGGACAGCCTCCTGCAGCTTGCTGATCGGCCGGATAATAGACCGATATACCCACATCGTAAGCGCCGCAGAAATAAACACCAGCATAAAAACGCCGGATATCAGCATCTGACCTACCATGCTCCTTACTTCCGGCTCAAACCGGTCAAACCTGTACAAAAGAAACAGCTTATTCATCGAAATCAACATTCCTGCAAAAACAATCGGCAGAATACTGAAGGTCAGAAATGCGATTAGCAGACGTGTCCGCATTTTCATAAAGGTGCCCTCCTTTCGGGGGTGGCAGAAGGGGGGATGGAGAAGAGAATGCTCTCTATACCATAAGTCCGCAGTGCAGCTCGCCTTCGCTGCGCTGCGGCTCGCTCACGGGCCTTCGGCCCTATGCAAAACATCCAACAAAAAGCTGCTTTTGTGCGAGCACAACGCTGGCGGGACTCGAATGCTCTCTTACCATAAGTCCGCAGTGCAGCTCGCCTTCGCTGCGCTGCGGCTCGCTCACGGGCCTTCGGCCCTATGGAAAACATCCAACAAAAAGCTGCTTTTGTGCGAGCACAACGCTGCTTTTTGTTGGATGTTTTCCGCACTGCTTTTCGCTTTCGTGAATATTATACCACAAGATGTTGGTTTTGTTTATAAAACTATTCTAAAATTTCACACAGTTCCTCTCGGATCGTTACTCTTTACGGGCAATTTCAGTAAATTAATGAAACGTTTTAACTTCCTGACATTATTTCATCGATCAGTTCTTTCGCTGCCGGCAGGTATCAGCTCTGGTAACCGTTTTCCAGAGCGTGCCTCTTCGGAACCTCCCCTGTACAGTTATGAAGCCAAAGTCAGTAAGTTAAGAAATCGCGAAACACAGCCAGGGAAACGGGGAGAGAAGCCATCGGAAATGGTCTGCGAATTTTGACTTTGCAGAGATTTAGAAGTCCTTAAATTTGTGAGTTTTCGTTTCGTTTTTCGCAAAAATCAGAAATTTTAGGAATTCTTGATCTCGAAACCGGAAAAATACGCAGACCATTTCCGATGGCTTCTCTCCCCGTTTCCCTGGCGTACCTTTTGGAACGGCTTAACTAACTGACATTGGCCCGTGAACAGTAACCTTTCTTCTTATCTCGCAAACTGGCTTCGGTACAAATCGGCATAGAAACCTTCCTGCCCCAGCAGCTCTTCATGCGTTCCCTGCTCGATGATGTGGCCATCTTTCATGACAAGAATCATATCTGCCTCCCGAATCGTAGACAGACGATGGGCAACGATAAAGCTCGTGCGGCCCTGCATCATGGAAGCAAACGCCTTCTGGATCCGAATCTCGGTCCTGGTATCAATGGAAGAGGTCGCCTCATCCAATATCAGCATGGGCGGCAGGCACAGCATCACACGTGCGATACAGAGCAGCTGCTTCTGTCCCTGGGAAAGATTGCCTCCGTCCTCCGTAATCTGGGTATCATATCCCTGAGGCATCCGCTTGATAAAACTGTGGGCATGGGCATCCTTTGCTGCCTGAATAATATCCTCCAGAGCGGCATCCGGCCTGCCATAGGCAATATTTTCCCGAATCGTGCCGGATTTCAGCCACGTCTCCTGTAGAACCATACCATAATTTTTACGCAGGCTCTTTCGGGTGAGATGGCGGATATCATAACCGGAGACGCGGATCGTTCCGCGGTTCACATCGTAAAAGCGCATCAAAAGGTTGATCAAAGTAGTCTTGCCACATCCGGTCGGACCTACAATCGCCACCCTCTGACCTGGCCGGACATCCAGATTCAGATTCTCAATCAGGGAATTCTGCGGATTGTAAGAGAAGGATACCTGCTCCAGCTTCACGCTTCCGTCCACCTTCTTCAGATCCACTGCATTCGAATCCTCCGCAGGAATCGCCGGCTCGTCAATCAGCTCGAACACCCGGGCCGCGCACGCCAGGGCATTCTGCAGCTCTGTCACCACGCCCGATATCTCATTGAAGGGCTTGGTATACTGATTCGCATAACTCAGGAAAATGGAAAGCTGGCCCACACTCAGAATCCCCCGGATAGCAGCGTAAGCCCCGACAACACCAACACTGGCATACACCATGCTGTTCACGAATCGGGTAGACGGATTCGTAATGGAGGAAAAAAAGATTGCCCGCAGGCTGCAGGAACGCAGCCTCTCATTGATCTCCTCAAAACGCTGCTGCGCCTCATCTTCATAGCCAAAGGCCTGCACCACCTTTTGGTTGCCGATCATCTCATCCACCAGAGAAGTAAGCTCTCCCCGGGTCCGGGACTGAAGCTGAAACATGGCATAAGTCTTTTTGGCAATATAGCTCGCCACAAACAAAGAAAGCGGTGTTACCAGCACCACTACCACGGTAATCAGAGGGTTGACCACCAGCATGAAACCCAGAGTGCCCAGGATCGTCAGAATACCGGTAAACAGCTGGGTAAATCCCATTAAAAGTCCTTCGGAGAACTGATCGATATCCGCGATAATCCGGCTGATCACGTCTCCGTACTGATGAGAATCAATATAACCGAGCGGCAATATCTCCAGATGATTGAAGGCTCTGGTACGGATATCCTTCACCACATGATAGGTAATGCGATTATTGATATGATTCATCAGCCATTGTGCAAAAGCAGTAATCAGAATCACCACTGCAATCTGTTTCAGAATAACCGCCAATTCCGCAAAATCCACATTGCCCGGACCCAGAATCAGATCCACACCCTCTCCGACCAGAATCGGCGCATAGAGAGTCGTAGCCACTGTCACAGCCGCCAGCGCCAGGGACAGCAGCACCAGCCACCGGTAAACACCGATATAATTCAAAATCCTTGCCAGAGTCGATCTGTGCTCCTTCAGTGATAATTTCATCTTACAGTACCTCCTCCTTTGAAAGCTGGGAGAGACAGATTTCCCGATAGATCTCGCAACTGTCCAAAAGCTCGCGGTGAGTCCCGCAGCCTACCATATGTCCGTCATCCAACACCAGTATCTGATCCGCATTCTTGATCGTTGTTGCCCGCTGGGATACGATAAAGACTGTCATATCTCTCGTGTTCTCCCGAATCGCCCGGCGCAGCTTCGCATCCGTCGCAAAGTCCAGTGCGGATGCACTGTCATCCATAATCAGAATCTCCGGACTCTTTACCAATGCCCGGGCAATCGTCAGACGTTGGCGCTGACCGCCGGAAAGATTCTTTCCGTTCTGATCGATCATGAGATCCAGCCCTTGTTCCTTGCTGTCTACAAACTCCCGAGCCTGTGCCAGATCCAGCGCCCGGTAGATCTCCTCATCACTGGCATCCTTTTTCCCCCATTGCATATTTTCCCGCAAGGTTCCCTTAAAAAGCACAGCTTTCTGAGGCACCACTCCCACCTTATGGCGAAGCTCTGTCAGCGAATATTCGCGCACATCCCGGCCATCAATCAGCACAGCGCCCTCACGCACATCATAAAAACGCGGAATCAGGTTCACCAGAGAGGATTTCCCGGAACCGGTGCCCCCGATAATCCCGACCGTCTGTCCTGGCTCCACTGTAAAATCAATTTGCGACAGCGAATCCTCCTTTGCCCTCTTGTAAGCAAAATTCACCTGACGGAAACGGACTTTTGCCGAAGCCGCTTCCTTCTGAGATCCCCTGCCCGCTTCCGGCAATTCCCTGCCAACCTTCTCCGGCTGCGCCAAAGACCTCTCCTGCCCCGGGTCTGTCAGGCTGCTCTTCTCGTCAAATATCGTACTGATCCGGTTCGCACAAGCCAGCGCCTTGGAGATCGACACAATCAGATTCGCCAGCTTAATCAGCTCTACCAGAATCTGAGACATGTAATTGACCAGAGCCACTGTCTCACCCTGTGTAATAATCCCCGCATCCACCTGCTTTCCGGAAATCCATACCACGGCAATAATTGCCAGATTGATAATCACATAAGTAATCGGGTTCATCAGCGCCGAAATCTTTCCCACAAGGATCTGAAAACGCACCAGCAGATCATTCGACTCATCAAACCGAAGGATTTCATCCTCCTGACGGTTGAATGCCCGGATCACCCTTGCCCCCGTTAAATTCTCCCTGGTAGCCAATGTCACGTGATCCAGCTGCCGCTGTACCTTCTTATACATCGGCATACTGATTACCATGATTCCAAACACCACAACGCTGAGCGCCGGAATCGCCACCACAAATACCATTGCTGCCCTGACATTCACCGTAAATGCCATCACCATAGCGCCAAACACAATGAAAGGGGACCGCAGAAGCAGACGCAGCGCCAGATTCAGTCCTGACTGAACCTGATTGACATCACTGGTCATTCGGGTAATCAATGTCGCTGTGCCGATCACATCCTGTTCACTGTAGGACAGATGTCCGATATGCGCGAACAGATCGTTGCGCAGAGCCGTACTGAAGCCCACTGCTGCCTTTGCCGAGAAAAACTGTGCTGTCAGAGAACAGGTCAGACCGATGACTCCCAACAGCACCAGCAGTCCCCCCATCTTTCCGATATACATGGCATCCTGATTCCGGATCCCCACATCAATGATCTGTGCCATCACCAGAGGAACAAACAGCTCAAAGCTGGCCTCCAGCATTTTGAACAGCGGCCCGAGCACACTCTCGAGCTCATAGCCTCTTAAGTACCTCAGCAGTTTTCTCATAGCTTCCTCCCTGTCTCCAAAAATCGCTGCCCTCACGTTTGAGCAGCTCTATATCTCCGGAAATTGTATCATAAGAATAAACGATCGACAAGGTCTTTCACTCCCTCCTTGCCATTTTCCTTCTCTCATGATAGTATAATCTAAAATGCAAATAAAATGAGGTCCTTCCATGATTCATTTCGCCCTGGAATGCATGTGTATCTATCAAAAATATAAAAAGGATGAGATCACAGTCTACGCGGCTCAGGCATCCTTTTTTCTGATGCTGGCTTTTTTCCCTTTTCTGATGCTGCTGCTGACCCTGATCCAGCTTATTCCGTCAGTCGACAAATCCGACCTGCAGCTGCTTCTGGTACAGATCATGCCCGATATGCTGGATGCCCTGGTGCTCGGCATTGTTGATGATCTGTATCTGAAATCTCCCGGAACCATGCTTTCTCTGACCGCTCTGCTGGCATTATGGTCCTCTGCCCGCGGCATGATGGGTATCGAGAGAAGCTTAAACCGCATCTACGGCAGCACACAGACACGCGGATACCTGATCCGCCGGCTGATCTGCACCGGCTACACCTTCCTCTTTATGATCGTCTGTGTGGTATCCCTGACACTGCTGGTATTCGGCAACTCTCTTCAGGAGTTTCTGATACGGTTCCTTCCCTTTTTGGAAAGCATCACCCGCTATGTCATCAGCTTTCGGAGCCTTTTGGCTATCGCACTTTTTTTATTCGCCTTTGTGCTTCTCTACACCATTGTCCCTGCCCAAAAGCAGGACCCCTGGCAGCAGCTGCCAGGGGCCGTCTTCGCAGCCATATGCTGGCTGCTGTTTTCCTATGGATTCTCTCTGTACTTTTCCAATTTCAGTAATTTCTCCTACATGTACGGGAGCCTGGCGGCTGTCGTAATGCTGATGCTGTGGCTGTACTTCTGTATCTGTATCCTGTTCATTGGTGCGGAAATCAATGCCTTTTACGCCAATCCCAAAAATCTGCCCACAAGTAAAAGCTCATCCTCATAGATACAGTTCGGCATACTGCCCTCCTTTACCATCTGCACGCACTCCTGATAATCCATCCACCGCACACTCTCCACCTCCGACTGCTGCACGCAGAGCGCAGTCTCATCCACCCGCTCCCGGTAAATGTAAACCGCACTGACTTCATAGTCCCGAAATGGCTTTCCGTAGAACACAGCCTCAAACCCTCCCCGGTGAAATCCGGCAAAATGCAGTTTTTCCCCGATGGTCCGGATCCCCAGCTCCTCCCAAAGCTCCCGCAAGGCTGTCTCCGGATAATCATCACCGGCTGCCACATGTCCGGCTGCTGAGATATCATAGCATCCCGGATGGGAATCCTTACAGGCACTGCGCTTCTGCAGCAAAAGATCATAACCGCCTGTGCCATTCTCCCTCACTACCCAGATATGGGAAGTGGCATGGGGACTTCCGTCCCGATGAGCCACCCCTCGTTCCCGGACAATTCCGGTAAGCGCACCCTCTCTGGTCCGCACGTCAAAAAGTTCCATGCTTCGGCCGTTCAATGCCGCGGATACCAGAACGCCAGAGCCGTCATATACCAGCTTCAGAGAAAAGAATGCTTCCGTCTCCTCCAGCAAGCGGAAGAATATCTTATCTCCCTCCCAGATATTCAGCTTCAGAACATCCTCTTTCTCCACCCATTCCAGCTGTCCCTCGTCACAGGGTAGCTGCTTTCCGGTAAAACCGTCCGCAGTGAATAATGACATATATTCGGTAACGCCGTCTCCTGACACAAAGGTCACGATACCGCGATACCGGTAGGAAGTCAGCGTATATCCGGTCTCTTCCCAGACCTCCCGCAGAAGGCATTCCTCCGGGCTCTCATCTGCCTCGAAATGTCCCCCAACGCCGATCCATTTATCCTTATTTACATCATTCTTTTTCACAGTACGGTGAAGCATCAGATATTTGCCGTCCCGTTCCAGATAGCAAAGTGTGCTTAACTGAGTCATTTTTTCTCCTTTAAAAACGGCTTGATCTTTTTGTACAGCTCCCCGGCCTTCTTGCTGCCATAATTCTTCACCAGCAGATTATTCACAGCCTGCCTGCTCTTATTGCTGCCTAAGCACGGCAACACCAGCTCCACAACCTCCCCGGGAATCAGCTTCCGCAGATTTTCCTCCAGCGCGCTGCGTTCCTCGGCAGTCTTTTGAGTCTCTGCGGTAATGGTATCGATCCGCTTGATATTCTTGTCCTTCCAGAATTCCAGAAGCACTTCATATCCCAGATCCTTGCTGACAATACAGAACCGGCTGTGCTCCTCCTTTGCCATCAGGTATCCCAGATACGCTGCCAGCTGAAAATCGAGAGCATTCTTCTTCCCGGTTGTGATCTTACGGAATTCTACTGCCGCCTGGCACTCCTGCAGCCTCTGATGCAGATCGAAGCTCATCTTATCCGCATTGTCGCTGTAAAAGATCACCACCTGATCATTATTGCCAAGCTCTGACAATCCGTTCAATCCATTCTCTCCCGTATTCTCGTAGTCAATCAAATAGTAAGTCATTTCATCTTTTCAATCCTTTCTATTCCTTTTGGCTATGACTCGTGGGCAATCTTCATTTTACAATCTTTGGAAGGAAAGTGCAAGGACTTCAAAAGCACTTTTCAAAGTTCAATCACCCGTGTCGCGATTTTCTCCCGAAAACGGACATCATGCTCGATAATGACCATGGTCGGCTGACAGGACAGCAGAAGCTCTTCGATCTGCATCCGGGAGAATACATCGATATAATTCAACGGTTCATCCCAGAGATACAGATGAGCAGGCGTCATCAGGCTGGCAGCCAGCAAAACCTTCTTTTTCTGGCCATCAGAAAATTCTTCCATATTTTTTGTAAACTGCTCCCGCTCCATGTCCAGCTGCCGCAGCAAGGTGCAAAACAGACTTTCATCCAGGCCCTGGCTCTGGCAGAATTCCCGGATTTTGCCCCGCAAAAAGCTTGTATCCTGATTGACATACGAGACAATCAAACCGCTGCCGCTCTGCAACTGTCCAAAACGGATCTCCGGCGCCACGTCTGCGCGCTGCTGTCCGGAACGAATCCTCTGCGCCTCGCCTGCATGCTGCTGCCCGGAACGAATCGTCCGTGCCCCGTCTTCCGACAACTGCCCAAGCATCAGCAGAGCCTTGATCAGGGTTGATTTGCCACAACCGTTCTTTCCATGAAGAAACACTCTCTCCCCCCGCCGCACTTCAAAGGAGAAATCTTTCAGGACAGCCTCCGGGCTTCCTTCCCATCCGATCTCCAGCTCTTTTCCGAAAACCAGCTGCTCCTTATGATAAGACAGGGGACTCAGCTTCAGCTGAACCGGATTCTCAATGTCTTTAAGCAGGCCTTCTCTGGCGGCAATCTCCCGCTCCATCCGTTTTTCATACTGTTTCACCCGGCTCTGTAACTTTCTGGTTTTCTCTCCAATGTATGCCCGGCTGCCAGTGCACCGGTCATGATCCTTGATCGGATCCAGGCCGATTTTACTGCTCTCACTTTTTCTCGCCCAGCGGCTGGTCTGGTCTGCCGCTTTCTTCATGGCAGATATCTCACGGAGATGCTTTTCATTCTCCATTCTTGCAAAATGATCCTGCCGTTGCTTATTCTCCCACCAGCTGGAAAAATTCCCGCTCTGTACCTCGATCGTTTTGCGGTTTAAGACCAGCACATGATCAATACAGGCATCCAGCAGATCTCTGTCATGCGATACCAGAATAAACCCTCTCTTTTTCTTTAAATATTGCTTCACTACCTCCCGCGACTCCTGATCCAGATGATTCGTAGGTTCATCAATCAGGCAAAAATGGTTCTCTCCGGAAAACAAAAGCGCCAGAAGCACCTTTGTCCTCTCTCCCTGACTGAGCGTGTGAAACGGGCGGTACAGCAAATCCGCGCTGACATTCAGCGCGGCAAGCTCACAGATCACCTGCCATTGCTCGCTTCCCGGCTTTAGTTCCTCCAGCCACTCCAAAGCACATTGCCGCATCTGTCTTTCTGTCAGCAAATACGGAAAATAGTCAAATACTGCCAGGGGAGAAATCCTGCCCTGAAAAACATGTTCTCCCAAAAGCAGTCGTAAAAACGTAGTCTTTCCTTTGCCGTTTCTGCCAATAAAACCCAGTTTCCAGGCCGTATCAACAGAAAAGGACACGTTTTCGAACACAAAATCGGAACTTCCCTCATAGCCAAAGGTGAGATCCGTAACCTGAATCTGTGACATATCCATCTCTCCTTTCGGAAACACTCCTGCTGCCAGATGGAATTCTCTGCACAAAAGTCTCGCTCTCACTTCGTGACGGATTTCTTCACCCCGGAAATAATATTTGCACACAAAAAAGAGAGGATATGAGAATCCTAATCCGCTTCTGGCAACATAAAACACAGAAAAGCTATCGCTCTCCTGTCAATAACGGGTTCATGTTTCAAAAGCAGATCATTTTCTCATCTTTTCACCTCTCCCTTTTTAGATGGTTCCCATCATATCATAAGTCTGACAGATATGCAACCGGTTTGGGAAAACTTTTCATGAAACCTTTTAATGAAATATCCCCCTCTCGAGCATGCTCTTCATATTCACGGCATACGCCTGATAGGGCTGATACTTTCTCAATATCTCCGGCCAGTAATCCTTTGCCAGTTCCTTTATCTTGTCCTCCAGGGGAAGCTCCCGCTCTGCCTCCTCCCGGATTCTGCGGGCCGCCAGCTCATGATCCGCAAAGCAGCGTCTCCAGGTATCCTCCGTGTTTTTGTCTGACGCAAACCCGCTATGGGCGAAAATCAGCAGATCCGCGCCGACACTCTTCATCTTTTGCATCGAAGCCACGGACATCTGATACCCCAACAGGAAACAGGGACTGAAACAACTGCCTTCTGCATATACCCCTGCGGTTTCCGCACACAAAAGAACTCTCTGCGCGCAACCCTCCCGCTCGATGAGAAAGGAAAAACAGTCCCGGGTATGTC
The DNA here is from genome assembly GCA_910575255.1 of Lachnospiraceae bacterium. GTDB lineage: Bacteria > Bacillota > Clostridia > Lachnospirales > Lachnospiraceae > Brotaphodocola. Next base: position 21,616 of record CAJTEM010000035.1, read on the forward strand.
CTGGCGTTTCCACTGCCGAAAGCTTCCAGTCATCCAGCTGGAATACTTCGCCATCTGTCAAGATACCGTCCGCATATAAATCCTCGTCCCGATATTGCAGCTCTGCGATTCCCTGATCTGCTGCCGCTGCTTCATTCATCTCCCGGATCCTTCGCAGTGCAGACGGTTTATCCAGGATATCCTTCCCGTGAGGCCCTATGTATACCTTTACCTCCGGCCATTTCGCCCTTATATAAGGAACTCCGGAAATGTGGTCAAAGTGACTGTGCGTTAAAAACACATAGTCCAGTTTCCTGCCCTGTAAAACCTTCTCGATTCGTCCTACCAACGCATCCGCACAGCAAGCCATGCCGGCATCCAGAAGAATATTCGTCCTCCCCACAGCAAGCCAGACATTCCCCGGACAGTCTCCGCTGACATCGCAGATAAAATCCCTTATCCTGACAGTTTTATTCATTTTCTTTATCTCCCGTCTTAATTATAACCATCTTTGCGCTGCCTCGCTTTTGCCTTAAAATCATCACTTGCAGAGGCAAAATAAAAAGCCCTGAATCATCAAGGCCTTACCAGGGGTGGAGTAATAAGGAATCCTCCCACTTCGTGGGTCCCTCCTTATTACAACAAATGAAGCAGACGTATCTCTGTACAAACTTTGTTTGTGGGCGTCTGCGCAGGCAAGCCGTCCTGCAGGACGGCTTGCAAAAAAAATGGAGACAACGGGATTCGAACCCGCGGTCTCTACGTTGCGAACGTAGCGCTTTCCCAGCTAAGCTATGTCCCCCTATTCATCAGCTTCTCTGCCGCATACACGGCAGAGAAAATGGAGACAACAGGGCTCGAACCTGCGACCCCATGCGTGTGATGCATGTGCTCTCCCAGCTGAGCTATGCCTCCGTTCATTATTCTACCACATTTTCCAGAAAATGCAACTCTTTTTTTATTTTTTTGTGTTTTTTCTGCACGGCTTGTGTAACAGTTCCGATAACCCTTGAACTGTTACCGGCTTGTTACTTTCCACCGGCAATGTCAGTTAGTTAAGCTGTTCCAAAAAGTACGCCAAGGAAACGGAAAGGGCCGGACATCCCGTTCCCCGTTCTTTTGGGCTGGTAAATACCAGCTCTGGAAAAGGGGGTCCCCGTACCTTTCGGAACCCCCATGAAAAGTAACACGGCCTCTATTCAAAATAGTCCTTATACTCCACCTCAATCGCATATTTCATCCGCGTCATGCTGATATAAAGATGCTTCTTTAACGCCTCCTCCAGACCCTGCTCTGCCTTCTCCTCCAATAAGCGAAGCAAATCCGTATGCTCCCGAATAATACGGGTAAAATCTGTCTCTGTCACAAAATCAAGCATACGGAATCTGGTATAATGGAGCTGTTGCGCTTGAATAAACTCCCACAGCTTCTCTTTCCCTGTGGCCGCAAACCAGACCGCATGCATCTGTGCATCCATACGGTAAAACTGTTCCGGCTCAAAATCTGGCTGCTGAATCAAAAGCTCCTGAAGACGAATCTGATGACGAATCTCCTCCATCTGAAAAGGTGTCGCCAGCTTCATAAAATCCCGCATCACCATCAGCTCGACCGCTACCCGCATGTAAATCATCTGACGGATATTCTCCAGATTCAATCTTGTCACATAGGTTCCGGAATAGGGAACCGTATGAACAAACCCTTGTTCCTGCAACCGCCGCAATGCCTCCCGGACCGGAGTCCGGGAAACATCAAAACGACCACAGACCTCATTCTCACTGATGGATTGGCCGGGTTTCCATACCAGATCCAGCATTTCCTGCTTCAGCGTCTCAAATACATATTCGCCCCGGTTTTTGCTGCCCTTCTCGCCCATGCCAATCCCCTTTTCTGTCTTATATTTTCTATCTGCTGGCCGGACATGCCTTATGACGGCTGCTTTCCGATATAAGCCTGAATTCCGCCATCCACATACAGAATCTGTCCGTTGACAAAATCAGAAGCTGACGATGCCAGAAATACTGCAGGGCCGCCCAGATCCGAAGCCTCGCCCCAACGCCCGGCCGGGGTCTTCGATACAATAAACTGGTCAAACGGATGCCTGGAACCATCTGCCTGCTTTTCTCTTAAAGGAGCTGTCTGCGGAGTCGCAATATAACCAGGCCCAATGCCATTGCACTGGATATTATGCTCACCGTACTCGGATGCAATATTTCTGGTCAGCATCTTTAAACCACCCTTAGCTGCCGCATAGGCGGAAACCGTCTCACGCCCGAACTCTGACATCATGGAGCAAATGTTGATGATCTTACCGCCGCCCTTCTGAATCATCGCCGGAATCACCGCCTTCGATACAATAAACGGTGCATTCAGATCCACATCAATTACCTGACGGAAATCCTTTGCCGCCATCTCAATCATCGGGATTCTCTTGATGATTCCCGCATTGTTAACCAGAATATCAACCGTACCCACTTCCTTTTCAATCAGAGCCACTGTAGCATTCACTGCATCTTCATCCGTCACGTCACAGACATAGCCATGTGCCCGAATCCCCTCTGCTTCATAAGCCGCAATCCCCTTGTCCACCAGATCCTGGCGGATATCATTAAATACAATTGTAGCTCCTGCTCCTGCCATCGCCTGTGCAATCGCAAAACCAATGCCATAAGACGCTCCGGTAATCCAGGCCACCTTGCCCTCCAGAGAATAGTTCTTCGTGTAGTCCATGTGCTTCTTCTCCTTTTACTTAACAAGCATGTTTCGTATACAAAGAAAATATATTATATACAAGTTTCTTGTATGTATACAATACCATGGTCATCCTCAAAAGGCAATGGTCACTTTTAACAAATTGCAAATCCATTCTTTGGTTGTTTTTACCGGGAATCAAAAATCAGAAATCCTGTCTCTCCCTATTTCAAACACCTGTACTTGGCTTATTGCTTACAGAAATAAAGCAGCAGCCGGCTGCACATTGCCGCCGGCTGCTGCCCTTCTTCGCTAATCGTCACGCCCCGCCGTTACTCTCTTGCTCAATCACAGGAACCACAGCCACGGCCATCATCGGCCAAAGGCATGATCCCCGCATCTCCACAAGAACCGCCACAGGTATTCCCGCATGCATTGCATCCGTCCTGGAAGCCGTTGTTATATCCCTGATTATAACCGTCGCGGAAGCCGGCCCGGTAGCACCGGCAAGTATGCCTGTGTCCGCAGCTATGGCAGTTGCCGCAGCAATTATTTCCGTTATTGTCACCACAGGAACAAGTGTTGCCGCAGCAATTGTTATTGCAATTATTATTGCAATTGTTATTACAGCCATTGCCGCAGCTGTTATTGCAGCCGTTGCCGCAGCTGTTATTGCAGCCATTGCCGCAGTTGTTATTGCAATTATCACAGCAATTATTATTGCAGCAGGATCCATTGACTGCACTGTTGTTGCAGCTGCATCTGCAGTTACATCTGCAGCAGCCAATACCGATTCCCCATCTGTTACAATTACATCCACACATATCTGAAAGCTCCTTTTATTTTGTTTTGTAATGTATCGTATGTGGGAAACCAGACAAGTGTGACATCCCCTGCCAGATCTTTTGCAGTCCTTTCCCCAAGCACCTTTTTTCATTCCTCTCATATCTATACATTAGAAACTTCCAATCATGGAAAGGAGCTTTCATTTATGAATCCAAACACCAACCAGCGGTGTGGCTGCTTCTGCAGGCCACAGATTCCTGCCCCGCCCTGCATGAATACGGATTGCAGATGTGAACATTGCCATCAATGTGACCCCTGTGATGACCGTTTCCTGACGCCCCCCGCCCAGCCTTCCCCGGCGCCTCAGCCCCGGCAGCCGATGCCTCAGACACAGCCTCCGACGCCACCGGTCCGTCCGGTCGCCCAGGCCCGGCAGCCAGGCGCAGCAATGTATTCTTCTGTACAGCAGAATTCCTCCCCGGCTGTCGGAACACCGGCTCCCTCCCCGGCTGCCTCCGGCGGCTGCGGCTGTGGTTCCGGCAATCCGCTCATTCCGAACACAAAACCGGGACAGATGCCGATTGGTATGGCCTATGTCCCGTGGCAGAGATGGAGCCACACGTATTCTGTGGAACAGGGATTTGCCAGGGGAACTATATTCCCCGAGCTGGATCTTCCATTTGTAATGGGGAGGTGTCGCTGATGACTTGTGGAAATACATTATTACAGAAGGTGTATGAGACCGGCTTTTCATTAGACGAAATCACCCTGTATCTGGATACTCATCCCACGGATAAACAGGCCATGGAATATTATCAGTATATCCGCAAAGCCAACCAGGATGCCGTATCCGCATATGAACAGTCCTACGGACCGCTCATGATCAATCAGGTGAATTCCAATGCCTGGACCTGGACCAATAATCCCTGGCCCTGGGAAGGAGGTATGTAATCATGTGGAGATATGAAAAACGTCTGCAGTATCCGGTTAACATCTCACAGACCAATCCGAAACTGGCGCAGTTTATCATCAGCCAATACGGCGGACCTGACGGAGAAAGCGCAGCTTCCATGCGCTACCTCTCCCAGCGCTATGCCATGCCTTATGAAAAGGGAAAAGCTATTCTTACCGATATCGGTACCGAAGAACTGGCCCACTGGGAAATCATCGCCGCTATCGTCCACCAGCTGACCCGTAATTTAACGCCTCAGGAGATCGAGGAATCCGGCTTCGGTCCTTACTATATTGACCATACCACCGGAATCTGGCCCCAGGCAGCGGGCGGCATTCCCTTTAATGCCTGTGAATTCCAATCCAAAGGAGACCCCATTACCGATTTGTTTGAGGATCTGGCGGCAGAGCAGAAGGCCCGCACCACCTACGACAACATCCTGCGCATGGTCAAGGACCACGATGTGTGTGATCCCATCCGTTTCCTGCGCGAGCGGGAGATCGTCCATTTCCAGCGGTTCGGGGAAGCCCTGCGTGATGTTCAGGACCATCTGGACAGCCGCAACTTCTATGCCTTCAACCCAGCCTTCGATCCCGGACAGCGGCCATGCGGCCAAAAGAAGCAGCCGTGACGTCCGACCTTCCAGCCTGACAGAACTAAGGGGGCAGCTGCCCCCTCATGCCTGGGCCTGTATTCTGACACGTCCAGGCATCTTCTTGTTATAAAAGTACCGAATTATGTCCTTTCTGGTGATAATTCCGATAAAATATCCCCGGTCATCCACTACCGGCACAAAATTCTGGTTCAATGCCTTATCAATCAAATCTTCCATATCAGACTTTGCATTGACCGGCAGATTGTCCATCCGACGATGGATGGCAGTGACGGGAATACTCTCTGCTTCCCGCAGATTCAGATTGTACTGGTTCTTAATTCCCCAAAGCAAATCTCCCTCTGTCAGAGTCCCTGCATATTCTCCGTTCCGGTTCAGGATCGGCACAGAAGAATATTGGTGATACTCCATCCGCTCCAATGCCTGTCTGAGTGAATCCTCTTCATATACACAAGCCACCTCGCTCTTGGGTGTGATAAAAAACAAAATATTCATATGTACCTCTGTTCTTTCCTTTCTATCTGCTTTTACTTTCGTAAATATCTTACCACAACAAATGCAACTTTTTATGAATGATTTATTAAAAAAGCATAAAAATTATTCAGAAGAAAGTAAATTTGCACAAAGATCCGGAAATATGCAAAAATCGCTGCGAATTTCCCTGTCGGGAGACTCTGCAGCGATCCCTGCCCTTTTGTTGTTATTCCGTAACCGTTCCGATAGCACTTGAACTGTTACATTATTCCAGATAGTCCAGCGGATCAATCGCACTTCCCTGATGATTCATCTGGAAATACAGATTGCTTCCTTCCACCGTATAGTATTTGGTCGGCTCTGCCACATATCCCAAAAGCTGCCCTTTCTCCAGATACTCACCTTCCACGGCCGTCACTTCCTTGAGCTGGCCGCAGATCGCGGTGTATTCATTCCCCAGATCCAGCATCAGATAATTGCCAATCTCTTCATTGACACCTACCTCTGTCACCCGGGCATTGGCCGGGGCATAGACCGGGCTGCTGACTTCCCCCTGGATCACCAGGGCCGGATTGCATTTGTACTGATCCAGTGTAGGGAAATAAATCGTGGAATCCATGCTGTAATCCAGCACTACATTGCCCATCACCGGCCAGCCCACCCGACTGGTATCTGAAAAATCCAGCACCAGCGCTTTGGCTGCCTCCACTCCGGTTCCGACTGCCTGCGCCCTCGGTGACGCTTTGCCTTCGGAGCCGTTGGTTCTCTCCTGTACTACGGTATCAGGATTCGCCTCTTGCTTCGCCACTTTCTCCTGAGTCGTTTCCGGCACCGGACGGGCATTGGATTCTCCTGCCACCGATACCTTTGATTCCTCCTGTGTATCTCCGGCCAGAAGATTTTCCTGTCCCTGCATTTCCACATAAGGATTCTGCTCCTGCCCGTTTCCTCGATTCATTGTAACGACGCCTGCTGCAGCAACTATAGTCAACAGGCCCAGTACCAGCATGACAAGGAATAGTTTGTCCTTGAACATTTGATTGATTCTCTCTTTCACCGTTTATCACCTCGGTAGTAGTTTTACCAAAGTGACCTGAGTTATTCAGAAATCAAAGAGATATTTTTATAATAATGATTTAAGATATCCTCATATCCCCAGCCGGACTTTGCCATTTCCTCTGCTCCTGCCTGACTCAGCCCATAGCCGTGCCCCCTGCCCCGGACCCGGACCCGGATGATATCGCCGTCTCCTTCCAGGCTGAAGCAAGGAGACGGCAGCCCCAATGCATACTGTACCTCATCTCCGGAACAGATGCCAGTCCCGATTCTTATTTCCTCCATGTATCCGGCATCATCCTTTTTCACGGTCTGAATCTGGCTGGGAAGCTGATCTGCCGTAACAGAGGCGGCTCCCGGAATCTGGCTGATTGCAGCAGCGAATTCCGAACGGCTCCATTCCAGCACCTGCATATAATCCTCACGCTTCGTATCTGCCGTGCTTTCCACGGATTGCAGATAGGGAAAATCTGCCGCACCCGTGCGGGTTCTTCCCGCACTTATCGCATGAAACAGGGGCAAAATGCAGCGATTTTCCTGCTGCATCACCACTCCACTGGTCGCCTCTGCTGCTTCCTGACATCGTTTGAGTCTGCCTAACAGCTTTTCCCGGTATTCACCCTGGTAGCCTTCCCCCTCCCCCAAATAATCCATATCCAGCTCTTCCTCATAAATCTCTGTTCTGCCATCCATCAGTCTGTGAATATAAGTCCGGGCGATCACTGCCTGGCATTTCAGAACCTCCATCTCATAATCTCCATCCATCTGGCATACCATCACACCCGGAAGGTAATCCTCCAGATCCATATAGGTCCGGACTCCCTTTCTCTCAACAAGAATCTTTCGGCGCTTTACTGTCTGTTCAGAATTCTCCGGGCCGCTTCCTGCTTCCCTGTTCCTGCTCTCTGCCTTTCCGTCTGCTGCTATTGCATCCTCTTCCCCCATTTCTTTTCCGAATTGATTGCTGCCTCCTGTCAAAGCCGCCCCTTCTCCATTTTCTGCATCCTCTGCTGTCCCCGCATCCCTGTCATATTCCGCTTTTTCTCCGTTCTCAGCCTGTCCTGCTGCCTCTCTCGCTGCTACCTCCGACTCCATCCCCGCTGCCCGCATCCACACCAGAGAAACCATCCACGGCATCAGCAGCATGGCTGTCACTGCAATCACCCATCTGCGCATAAAAAAAGAATCCCTCCTGACTACTATCAGTCTATGAAGGGATTCCCTTTTCTATCACCGAAACCGGTCTTTTCTCTGGAACAGCCGGCTTACATCTCTACCTTTACCCGATCCAAATGCCAGATATCCCTGACATACTCCTCAATCGTACGGTCAGAAGAGAATTTGCCGCAACAGGCCACATTCATCATTGCGGCCCTTGCCCACCACTTCTGGTCACGGTATTTTTCATCTACCCGCTTCTGTGTATCCGCATACATCCGGAAATCCTTCAGGATGAAGTAAGTATCTGCCCGGTTGCTGCTCTGTGTGTTCAACAGGGAATTGTAAATATCCCGGAAAAGCTCCGTATCATACGGTGAGAAATATCCGTTGATCAGCTGCATCAATACATGGCGGATATCCTGGTCATTGTTAAAGATCTGCATCGGATCATAAGAGCGGTTCTTCTCCAGTTCAATGATCTCATCCGAGGAGGTTCCGAAGATAAAGGCATTCTCCTCTCCCACCTCTTCTACAATCTCTACATTGGCGCCGTCCATGGTTCCGATGGTCAGTGCGCCATTGAGCATGAATTTCATGTTGCCGGTACCACTGGCCTCCTTACTGGCGGTGGAGATCTGTTCACTGACATCTGCTGCCGCAAAGATGATCTCCGCATTGCTTACCCGGTAGTCCTCAATGAATACCACTTTCAGCTTGTTGTTGATCGAACGGTCATTATTAATCACATCCGCCACGGCATTGATCAGCTTGATGGTCAGCTTCGCGATCTTGTAGCCTGCTGCGGCCTTGGCGCCAAAGATAAAGGTTCTCGGAATCATATCCAGATTCGGATTCTCCTTCAGCTGGTTGTACAGATACATCACATGCAGGATATTCATCAGCTGGCGCTTATACTCGTGGAGCCGCTTTACCTGGACGTCAAAGATGGAGCGCGGGTCCACATCAATACCGTTATATTCCTTGATATACTTTGCCAGACGAAGCTTATTCTGGTATTTGATATTCATGAATTCATGCTGACACTTCTCGTCATCCACATACAGTTTCAGCTTGCTGATAGCCGAAAGGTCGGTGATCCATTCGTCTCCAATCTTCGAGGTCACCCAATCAGCCAAAAACGGGTTCCCATGCAGCAAAAAACGCCTCTGGGTAATGCCATTGGTCTTGTTGTTGAACTTCTCCGGCATCATCTGGTAGAAATCCTTAAGCTCCTGATTCTTCAAAATCTCCGTATGAAGCCGTGCCACACCATTGACCGAGAAACTCCCGGCAATCGCCATATGTGCCATGCGGACCTGGCCGTCATAGATAATGGACATCTTGGCAATCTTCTGCGGGTCATTCGGATACGTCTGGCGGATCTGGTTCTGGAACCGACGATTGATCTCCTCCACAATCTGATAGATTCTCGGCAGCAGACGGGAGAACAGTTCGATCGGCCACTTTTCCAGAGCTTCCGCCATAATCGTATGATTGGTATAAGCACAGGTTTTGGTAGTTACCTCCCATGCCTCATCCCAGCTTAAGCCGTATACATCCAGCAGAATCCGCATCAGCTCTGCCACTGCGACAGTCGGATGGGTATCATTCAGCTGAAATACATTTTTCTCGTAGAATTTGCGCACATCATCATGCTTCTCCATATACTTGGCTACCGCACGCTGCACACTGGCTGAGATGAAGAAATACTGCTGTTTTAAGCGAAGCTCCTTACCGGCATAGTGGTTATCATTCGGATACAATACGTCACAGATGGTCTTGGCAAGATTCTCCTGCTCCACTGCCTTGTGGTAATCCCCCTTGTCAAAGGACTCCAGGCTGAAGGTATTGATCGGCTGCGCATCCCAGATCCGCAGGGTATTGACTACATTGTTGCCATATCCCACGATCGGCAGATCATAGGGAACCGCCAGCACAGACTGATACCCCTCCTGAACAAATTTCTCATGGCCGTCTTCATGAACCACACGGACATAGCCACCGAACTTGACCTCCGTGGAGTACTCGGAACGGCGCACCTCAAAAGGATTGCCGTCCTTTAACCACTCATCCGGAACCTCTATCTGGAAGCCATTCTCAATCTTCTGCTTAAACATTCCATAATGGTAACGGATTCCGCAGCCATAAGCCGGATAGCCCAGGGTTGCCAGAGAATCCAAAAAGCAGGCAGCCAGCCTTCCAAGACCGCCGTTTCCCAAAGCCGGATCCGGCTCCTGATCCTCAATCACATTCAGGTCAAAGCCCATCTCATCCAGTACTTCCCTGATCTCGTCACGTGCCATGATATTGATAATGTTGTTACCCAGAGCACGCCCCATTAAAAATTCCATAGACAGATAATAGACGGTCTTTGCATCCCTTTTTGCATAAGTCTTCTGTGAGGCAATCCACTCGTCAATAATGACGTCCTTGACCGCATAGGACACTGCCTGGAACATCTGTGCAGGCGTTGCCTCATCGATCGTTCTGCGGAACAGATTCTTCACATTATAAATCACCGACTTTTTAAACTCTTCCTTATCAAATACCTTGCTCATGTTTACTCTCCTTTTCGCCGCTGCATTCTCGGATACCCACGGCTTTCTGTAACAGTCGCTCTTCCCCGACAGACTGTTATACTTTTTTGACTCCTAATACGGTCTTCTCACCATTGATACTCCACTCCTTGACATAACCGTCCGTCTCTCCGGTACGGATCTGGTCTGCCAATACCTCCTTTGCGATCGCATCTCTGTGCATCTCAAACAAGCCGGCAATCCGCTCATTTCCCTCCTGATACACACAGATGTGGTCTGTCACTTCAAATCCGGCTTCCTTACGCATCGTCTGAATCTTGCTCACCAGTTCCCGGACAAACCCTTCCTCCACCAGTTCCGGCGTCAGATTGGTGTCCATGGCCACCGTAACCTGATTGTCACCCTCAGACACATAGCCGTCGGTCTGGGCCATGTCAATCAGCAGATCCTCTTCCCTTAACACCACCATCTCGCCGCCGAACTCGAACTTCAAAGCTCCCTCGGCCTTCAAGGTATCCATGGCAGCATTCCCGTCGATCTCCGCCAGGGCCTTGCGGATATTTCCCAGCTGCTTGCCGTACTTTGGCCCGACTGTCTTTAGCTGGGGCTTGAAGCTATAGGTGGTAAAGCTGCGCACATCCTCCACAAATTCCACGGATTTCACATTCAGTTCATCCTCAATGATCTCCACGTAGAAGGGGGACAGCTCATGGTCTGCCTTCACAAACATCTTCCCGATGGGCTGGCGGTTCTTTAAGTTGGCCGTATTCCTGGCCGCCCGGCCCAGCACCACAATCTTCAGGACCTCATCCATATCTGCTTCCAGCTGAAAGTCGATATGGCTCTTTTCCACTGCCGGGAAATCACACAAGTGTACGCTCTCCGGCGCATATCTGTCAATGCTTCTCACCAGGTTCTGGTAAATGTCCTCCGTCATAAAAGGAATCATGGGCGCCGCCGCCTTGGCCGTCGTCACCAAAGCCGTATACAGGGTCATATAGGCATTGATCTTATCCTGCTCCATACCCTTGGCCCAGAAACGCTCCCGGCTCCGTCTCACATACCAGTTGCTCATATCATCCACAAACTCCTGCAGAGCCCGGGCAGCCTCCGGAATCCGGTAATCCGCCAGGTTCTCATCCACGCTCTTTACCATGGAATTCATCTTGGATAAGAGCCACTTATCCATCACCGGCAGCTTCTCATATTCCAATTCATACCGGGTGGCATCGAACTGGTCAATATTGGCATACAGCACAAAGAAGGCATAGGTGTTCCACAGGGTTCCCATGAACTTGCGCTGTCCCTCCTGCACTGCCTTCCCGTGGAAACGGTTCGGCAGCCAGGGAGCGCTGTTAATATAGAAATACCAGCGGATCGCGTCCGCCCCGTAAGTAGCCAGGGCGTCAAAGGGATCCACCGCATTGCCCTTGCTCTTGCTCATCTTCTGGCCGTTCTCGTCCTGCACATGCCCAAGCACAATCACATTCTTATAGGGCGCCTGGTTAAAGATCAGGGTGGAAATGGCCAGCAGGGAATAGAACCATCCCCGGGTCTGATCCACTGCCTCGGAGATAAAGTCCGCCGGGAACTGCTGCCGGAACAATTCCTGGTTCTCAAAGGGATAGTGATGCTGGGCAAAGGGCATGGCTCCGGAATCAAACCAGCAGTCAATGACCTCCGGCACCCGCTTCATCTGCTCTCCACACTCCGGGCAGGTAAGGGTTACCTCATCGATAAAAGGCCGGTGCAGTTCGATATTCTCCGGACAGTTCGGGGACATTGCCTTTAACTCCTCAATACTGCCGACCGAATGCTGATGGCCGCACCCGCAGCACTCCCAGATATTCAAGGGAGTCCCCCAGTACCGGTTACGGCTGATGCCCCAATCCTGCACATTCTCCAGCCAGTCGCCAAAACGTCCCTTGCCGATGCTCTCCGGAATCCAGTTGATGGTATTGTTATTGCGGATCAAATCCTCCTTCACCGCCGTCATCTTGATAAACCAGGATTCCCGCGCATAGTAAATCAGCGGCGTATCGCAGCGCCAGCAGTGGGGATAGCTGTGCTCAAAGGAGGGCGCCGAGAACAGCAGGCCCTTTTCCTCCAGTTCCTTTAGTACCAGGGGATCCGCCTTCTTCACAAAAGTGCCTGCCCAGGGAGTCTCCCCGGTCATCTCGCCCTTGGCATCCACCAGCTGCACAAAGGGGAGATCGTATTTGCGTCCCACCTTGGAGTCATCCTCACCAAAGGCCGGCGCAATGTGTACCACACCGGTACCGTCTGTCAAGGTTACATACGTGTCACATACTACATAAAATGCTTTCTTCTTCTGTCTCTCGCAAACCGAATTGGCATAGGGAAGCAGAGGTTCGTATTCCTTGTATTCCAGGTCCTTTCCCTGATAACGTTCCAGAACCGTATATTCTCCCTCCAGAACCGTATCGCACAAAGCCTCCGCCAGATAGTAGGTATAGTCACCGCTTTTAACCTTCACATAACTCTCATCCGGATTCACACATAATGCCACGTTGCTGGGCAAAGTCCAGGGCGTGGTGGTCCATGCCAGAATATAGGCATCCTCACCCTTGACCGGGAAACGGGCAATGGCGGAACGCTCTTTCACATCCTTATACCCCTGGGCCACCTCATGGCTGGACAAAGGGGTCCCGCAGCGCGGGCAGTAGGGCACAATCTTAAATCCCTTGTAGAGCAGCCCCTTTTCCCAGATCTGCTTCAATGCCCACCACTCCGACTCAATAAAATCATTGTGGTAGGTGACATAGGGATTATCCATGTCTGCCCAAAAGCCTACAGTGCCGGAGAAATCCTCCCACATCCCCTTGTACTTCCAGACACTCTCCTTACAATGGGCAATGAAGGGCTCCAGGCCGTACTGCTCGATCTGCTCCTTGCCGTCTAAGCCCAGCATCCGCTCCACTTCCAGTTCCACCGGCAGGCCATGGGTATCCCATCCTGCTTTTCGGGGAACCATGCTTCCCTTCATGGCCCGGTAGCGCGGAATCATATCCTTGATCACCCGGGTCAGCACATGGCCGATGTGGGGCTTGCCGTTAGCCGTAGGCGGGCCGTCATAAAAAGTATAGGTCGGGCCATCCTTACGGCTGTCCATGCTCTTCTGGAAGATATCGTGATCCTTCCAGAACTTCTCAACCTTCTTTTCCCGGTCTACAAATTTTAAATCTGTAGATACTTTCTCATACATTTCGATTACCTCCGTTTTTGTGGCAAGGCGGATACCAGCGTGCACATCCTGCCCCGCAGGATTCTCCGCCTGCGGCGGGCCGCTTCAGCGACAGAATTCCTCTCCGCCGCAGTGCGATCCCCGCGGAGCGTTTTTGTATCATAGAATGCACTTTTCTGTGATACAAAAAGGCTTCCGTCCCGTAATAAGGACGAAAGCCTGGCTTCGCTCTACCACCTATTACTGCATACCAACATATGCGCTCCCGGTAACGGCGGGACTGCCGGCACGACCTACTCAAACACATCTTTGGCTTTACCATCCACGCCTGTCTCTTTCAGCCTGCAACTCAGGAGTGATCTTCGGCGTCCGCCTGCCGGTCCCGGGCTTCCACCATCCCCGGATCGCTGTCACCACTTTGCGGCCCTACTCTCTCCGTCACCGTCTTTTTCTATCGAATGTCGTTTTTTTAACAGCATTCTTTTTCATAAGAGCTATTATATTGATTCCTCAGGAAATTGTCAAGAGTTGAGAAATACTTTGATTGATATTTTTTTGTCAACCGGTTTGATTTTTCCGGCATTTAATGTTATACTACTTTTCAAATTTTACAGCCGGAATGCTGTACTGGCGCCGACATCTAACATATGAGGGAGGATTATTATGAACAACAGAAATCTTACGTTATTGACCGATCTGTATGAGCTGACGATGATGCAGGGATATTTCAAAGAAAAGGATGCCAATGAAACCGTCATTTTTGACGCTTTTTTCCGTGCAAATCCCAGCAATGCCGGCTACTCGGTCTGCGCCGGTCTGGAGCAGGTGATTGAGTATCTCCAAAATCTCCATTTTGACACCGACGATATTGCTTATCTGCGTTCTACCGGGCTTTTTGAAGAAGATTTTCTTGCCTATCTGAAGGATTTCCGGTTCTCGGGTGATATCTATGCAATCCCGGAGGGTACCGTAATCTTTCCACGTGAGCCGCTGGTCAAGGTGATCGCTCCTATCATGGAAGCCCAGCTGATTGAGACCGCGCTTTTAAACATCATCAACCATCAGTCCCTCATCGCCACCAAGGCTGCCAGAGTAGTCTATGCCGCCCAGGGAGACGGTGTCATGGAATTCGGGCTGCGGCGTGCGCAGGGACCGGATGCCGGTATCTATGGAGCCCGGGCAGCAATGATCGCCGGCTGCATCGGCACTTCCAATGTGCTCTGCGGCAAGATGTTCGATGTGCCGGTCAAGGGGACTCATGCCCACAGCTGGATTATGAGCTTTCCGGATGAGCTGACTGCCTTCCGTACCTATGCGCGTCTGTATCCCACTGCCTGCATTCTTCTGGTCGATACCTATGACACTCTGGGATCCGGTGTTCCGAATGCCATCAAGGTCTTCACGGAGATGCGGGAAACCGGCATTCCTCTGAATTTCTACGGGATCCGTCTGGACAGCGGCGACCTGGCCTATCTTTCCAAGGAAGCCAAGAAAATGCTGGATGCCGCCGGATTCCCGGATGCCGTGATCTCCGCCTCCAATGATCTGGATGAGACCCTGATCACCTCCTTAAAGCTGCAGGGCGCCACCATCAATTCCTGGGGTGTGGGCACCAACCTGATTACTTCCAAGGATTGCCCGTCCTTTGGCGGTGTCTACAAGCTGGCTGCCATCCAGGACAAAAAGACCGGCAAATTCATTCCCAAGATCAAGCTTTCTGAGAATGCCGAGAAGATCACCAACCCGGGCAACAAGACCATTCAGCGCATTTATAATAAGAATACCGGCAAGATCATCGCTGACCTGATCTGCCTCGTAGAGGAAAGCTATGATTCCTCCAATTCCCTGCTGCTGTTTGATCCCATCCAGACCTGGAAGAAGACTCATCTTGCCCCGGACAGCTATACCCTGCGGGAGCTGCTGGTGCCTGTCTTTAAGAACGGAGAATGCGTGTACCAGTCTCCTAAGGTTATGGAGATCCGCGACTATTGCCATCAGGAGCTGAATACGCTCTGGGAGGAGTCTCTGCGTCTCGAATATCCGCACCGTGTTCATGTGGATCTCTCCAATGAGCTCTGGCATCTGAAAAATCAGCTGCTGGACAGCTATCATTACAATGATTAAGGGTGTTCATTTTTTATTCACAATTGTTCACAGATTTTCTATATTTATGATAAACCTGCTTCATAAATTCTTCGTATACTAAGATCATCAAAGGAACAGACAAGAAAGAACTTATCCGAATTTATTCATAACGACATTCAGACAATTTTTTTTCATAATCGCCGGCGGCTATCGCAGTAGCTGCCGGCTCCTCCCTTTTTCCGGCTCTTTTGCAAGTCTTCTTTAAAAACTTACTCAATAAGCCAACGCCCCGTTACTCCGCCTATATCAGATCCCTCTTTCTGAATTCATAATAAACCCCGTCTTCATCAGCGCTCCCGCAGACAACATCTGCGCCGTCTTTCAATTTCTGGCAGGAATTCCCCATTGCCACGGCAACCCCCCGCGCACTCTGGCATCTGCCAGTCATTCATAACATCGCCAAAGGCAACCGTGTCCGCTAAGTCCGCGCCATAGTATTCACAGACGCGCTCCATGGCCTCGCCCTTGTCCATGTCCTTACGTATAATCTCGCCGTTATAACAGTCGGCGTCTTTGGCATAGGGATGCACTACATAATGAAACTTCTGTTCCAGATACGGTTTTGTTTTTTCAATATCCGCCAGGCCGGTACAGATAAAGCCCAGCTTATATGATCCCTTGCGGGGATATTTTGTATACGGCTTTACTCCCACGTCAGAATCCAGTTTCTTCTTCATCCGGATCAGCTCCGAATTCGACAAATCTGCCGCCGCGCCGGTAAGGATTTCCTGAAGGCTGTCGTCAGTATAAATCCCCTCCGGGCTTTACCGTATCTCCCTGCGTCACATGGGCTTTATAACACTTTCCGCCAAGTTCTACGGTATTTAGCCCCACATGGATCGGCAGCTCCTGTAAGCGGACTGCAGATTACATTCTTTTCCGGTTCCGAAAAAGCCTCCGCGGGCGTATCGGTCTTTTCTTCCGCCAAAGCCTCCTGCTCTGACAGTTCTTTGTTAAACATTTTCATATTTGACAGGATATAGGTAAAAATGAATCCTGCCGCAATCGAAACAGCCGTACCAACCAAAAAGTTCAGCATGCTGGCTGCCGGCACACAGACGAATCCGGCGATTCCTGCGGTTCCCGGAGCCGTATTCAGCAGGTCCCCCGATACCGTTTTTAATGGAGCACTAGTGCCTTAAATCTCATTTTCTTTTTCATATACTTGTCTCCTTTAGTTTTTGTTATAATATAAGTATAACATACAACGCTTAAAAAGCTGATAGTTAAATGATAATTTCTAGGAAATATCAGAAATTGTCTTATTCTTTGCATAACCTATAACATCATCTGGCTTTCTCGCAATAAATCAAGAAACATAAACCTTTATCGCTACGACAACCCCACCTTCCACTTCAACGGAAATACCTATGGGGTCTTCAAATTGACTTGGAGATTTTTGATATTCGGCACACTCATCCGATATAATACGCAATATTTCATCCTTCCCGCCTGCAAAGGGTTTCTGTTCAAGCTCTCGCCACCAGATACAATTGTCGGATATCGGCAGACTGAGAGCATACCCCTCATGCTCACCGCCCCAATTTATCGGGCTGGCAAAAACTGTAAGTACCCCTGAATCAATATTAAAATACTTGTACTGGAATGCAAAAGCATAATAATTTCCGTTCGGAGTACCATCCTGAAAATACTGTATCATGCTAATATTGCCAGACTCAAAGTCATTGAAAACACGGTCAGAAAAGCTATCTGGCGATACAGTGCCACTGTACCAGGACTTAGAATTAAAATATTGGCTCAAATCTTCTGACTGGAACATACGCCCATGCCTTGCATAAATCTCATTTTTAGCTATACGCAAATTTGTAGCATCTATCCCTTTTAAGTCATTGTAGGTCATATACCTGAGATTGCTTTCTGGCAATATAAACTCAGATACTTCCTGTGGGGCTGACTGCTCTGGAGAAGCCAATGCATTATATGCACTTAAAATCGAATCATATGTATCCATACTTTTATCCTGCCCGCCCACAACAATTTCATATGCTGACTCATCTGTAACAGACTGCCACTCATCTTCCGTAACACTCTCATCATTAATCCTATAATCAGCAACCCATTGCCCAACTGATGAATCAAAACTGGCATATCTGTCTGCATATGCAGTTTCAGTAAAAAACTTGTCTAATGTCAAAAGATGATATGCACTCTCTACAGAGCCAATGTCATGCAGCTCCATAAGCCGGCCTGAACGCGGAGTATAAAAAAATTGATATGTTGTCCCTATATCATCAGACGCAAAGGAAATAACAGCATTGTCCGCATAACTTAAAATGCGGAAACCACACCCAACATTTGTCCAAATAAAACACTCAGGAACATCATCATCATTTAAATACAGCATCGTGTAATATAAAGGCCCATACTCCTTCATGCCATCTGCATACTGCTGATAAGCTGCCAGAATTGCAGGGATATCTGGTGTCTCGGCTGAAGCCGGAGCTTCTGTGGAGGATTCTGAAAGTGCTTCTGTTGTATCCTTCACAACCGCCTCCGTACCCCTGACGGTTTCCTCGTATCCCTGGGTTGACTTTGAGTCATTTTTATTATCCCGACTGCCAAAATACATAAATACCCCTGCAGCAATCACAGCAACTGAAGCACAAGACGCAATGGCTATCACAATACCCCTGGGAAACTTTGGCGGCTTACTGCCTGGCGCAGGATTAGGTTTCTGAGAACCTGTATTGGAAGAATAGCCGCCTGTGTTTGTATATTGACTGGCTTGCTGCATTCTTTGACTTGCATGGTTTGTTGCATCTGAAAAGCTAATCTTCTTCCCAACCTTTGCTCCACAATCAGGACAAACCACTGCTCCATCAGGAAGCTTACTTCCACACTGTGAACAAAACATACCTCTAATCCTCCTATAAAACATATTTTTGCAAAGCAAAAGGAGCCACGATGGCATCACAAATAAATCGTAGTTCCTTGAACTCCGATTTCTCACTCAGGATACTAGTGCTCCAGGCGAGAAATCAAAAACGAGGTGCCGGTATGCGTCCACACCAACACCTCGTAAATATATCTTAAGATTGACTTCACCAACTTCACAGCACAAAAAGATTGCACTTTTACTTCCAGTGCTTTATAATTACTGTGTGTATCGCTGATTCGTCAGCATTGTGTGGTAGCCTGTTTACCATCCTTGCCACGGGGAGTTGCGACCTCTCCGTGGTGGTACACCTGTATCGTCCCTGATTTTCAAGGTCTATTTTAGCATACATATTTAGTAAAGGCAACTAGAAAATCAAAGTGGAAAGTCAGTGAAATCACCGCATACTCCTGGGATATTGATCCCCTTTCGTATATGAATGTTCACTTGTTTTTATCTTTTGAACAGTATATATTTCACCATTAATTTCATACTCAGTAACATTTGATACAGCTTGCCCTAATATAGAATTATATAATGATGATGATGTTAGGGTCAAATAAAAGTTTTTTAATCGTCCCATCATTGATAGTACCTTGAAAATTTCGCACAATCTCTGAATATTTTTGCTTTGATCGCTTCGTTTTACCTTTTTTGAAGAAATAGGGATGCTCTTCCGCCAAATCAGATTACTAAAATTGGATTTTGGGCATAGTGTCCCCTTTCCTTCCGAAAAGTAATTAATTTACGGACATTTAACGCGGCTGCTTTACACCCGAAGAAAAAACGGCTTGGAATGCAGCCTCTCACCTGCATCCGGTCTGCATGGTAAATACGTCTCAATATCGAAGGAACTGTTTCCACTCCATTCCGTATCCGGGAGAGCTGTTTGTATTCTTCTGTTTTCATTTCCCGGTTGGCCTGCGGGACATTCCACAACCCGGTTACCGGCAGCATTCAGTTTGAAATCTGCATAAATATCCGGCACCTCTGTACCGGTGATAGCTGTTGGAGCCAGCCTGACATTCTGCTCTTTTGCCTGCTTTTGCTTATTTTAAATATTTCAGAATGGCAGCAGGACTAAGCCTTTTTGAAAATGTCCGGCAGAAAAAGGCACTAACTACCCCTATGCGGCGTTTCCCTATAAAACCCCCACGGCATGATATTTTATGCAAAACAAAAAGGTATATACCCTCAATAGGTTTATGTGTTATTATGCTATTTCTTCTTTCAATTCTTTCTTATATTTGTAGTATGTTCCTTTTGATGTGTTATGCAAATATTCCCTCAATATCTTAGCATCGGAATATTTACCGTCAAAATCCTTTGATAAATCCCTTATAGTTTGCTTTATATGATCTGCTTTATCTGTCTTT
This sequence comes from Lachnospiraceae bacterium, assembly GCA_910575255.1. Lineage (GTDB taxonomy): Bacteria > Bacillota > Clostridia > Lachnospirales > Lachnospiraceae > Brotaphodocola. Next base: position 41,484 of record CAJTEM010000035.1, read on the forward strand.
ATATTGCAACTTCCCTCTGGCCTGCCCTGCCTCTTACTTGAAGTAGCCTTACCCTCTGTCACTCGTTTAATAAGAAACTGTCTCTCATGCTCTGCCTGTTCAAACGCAAGCTGGATATTGTCTTTCAAGTTCTCCTGCTCAAACTCTGCCACAAGTTCCAGTATTCCGTTTATGAGGTTATCCATTTTCTTATTACTGGATGATACTTTCTCTATATGCTTTTGTGTCCGGCGTTTATATTCGTCTGTATCTATATGCCGCGTTATCTATGTCTTTGCCAGATTGCTTTTCGGATATAATGATTGCATCCCCATTGAATCCTATAATATTGTTTATCTGCCTTTCTACTTTCTGTTGGATTGTAGAAACTCTTACATAACCGTATATTTTACACATAAGCCGTTCCCTCTCATTCCCTAAAACAGTTCAAAAATAATTATAAATAAATTTATACTTGTTGTTGCTGTTATTGTCAATAGAAAATGGTATATTTTAATCTATAATTTTTTTAGACTATTCAAAAAGAAAAATAGGAAAATAATACTTGTAGGGGAATCTGGGAATTGTCATAAAAGAAAGAATATGATAGAATATCAGAGAGGAACAATCGTGTTGCAAGGTGGTAACCTCCCAAAACTTCATGCCCGGTTTGCCGGAGTACATAAGAAGGGAGGTGGCGCAAATGACAGCTTTTGAAATCATTTCGATTTTCATAGGTATATTAGCTTTGCTGATTGCCTTTGGTAGTTTTGTTATAGCGTTGCTTGCCTTTCTCGATAAGAGGAACAAGCGAAAATAAATAAGCCTACCTTGTATCTTGGCGGAACAGGTAGGCTTATCGTCTAATCTTGTGAGGTCAACCACTTTGTGGGCGGTTGTTTCCTCTTTTGTATCTATAATATAGCATAATCCCCGGATAAATTCAAGAAAAAATTCCGTTAATGCAAACCGTTAGGGAAGTAATAGACTGCTGCCCTCTGTGGCTCTATGGGCTTGAAATGCAGATGCCCTTTATTCATTCCAAAAAGAAACCGCTACCCTCCTACTTTGGGTAACGGCATTTTTATGTTTAGCATTTGTCTATTACCATATGTCTATTATCTGTCTATTACGTGGCAAAATTAAGGGCTTCCGCTGACAACTCACATCAACGGAAACCCTTATAAATACACTATTTCTTAGAACTTCCCGGCCTTAGCTGCTTCCTCGATCGAAACTGTCAGCCTTGATTTTATAGGGTTTTAAGGGCCATTTGTGTGCTACTTGTGTGTAACGCACCTAAATTTTTATCTATTTTTGAACACTTACAGACACTTCCTTTTTCTCTGCTCAGGCATAATTTCTACCTGTCTTTTATGCTTTTCATATTCTGCCTGTAATTCTGCCCTGCGTAAAGCGATATACTCTACCGTAGAAGTAAACCCATGCTCATTAAATTTATTCATGCTGTTTCTGTATGCCCCAGCTTCCACAATATCAAATTTTTCTAATAACTCACGCTTTGCCTTTCCTTTCCGTAGCCGCCGCAGTCCTTTTTCCTTTATCTGGCGTATTCTGTCTATGGTTATGCCCTGTTCTCCGGCTACTGCTTCCATTGTCCGGTTATTTATAAATATCTCTTTTATTATGCTGTTCTTTCTGTCGCTTGTATAACGCTCCACAATGCACCATAATTGGCTTTTAGAGTGTTCGGCATACATTTTATTGTTTCATCTTCAGGGATAAAACCGGCTTGTATGGTATCGGAAAGTGTCAAACTGTAATCGTCTGCTAAAGGGGTATCTAAACTGGCTACCCCTTGCATCTGTATTTTCAATTCCGGCAGCAGTCCTACAGGTACACGCATTTTATCAGCTATTTCATTATCTGTCGGCATTCTGCCTAATTCCTGTTCTAACTCCTGTACGGTTTTCTTGTAACGTGCTATTTTCTGCCTTGTGTGGCTCGGTATTCGCACTGTAGAGCCGCATTTTTCAAGATACCGCTGTACTGACTGCCTTATCCAGTATTCCGCATAAGTCATAAACCGCACATTTGCAGACGTTTCATAATGCTGTACCGCTTCCCACAATCCAAAATAGGATTCCTGCACTAAGTCCTCCATAGGCTCATAGGCGGCATATGGTTTTATGAATTTCTTAATCAATGGCAGATTGCTTTCATACAGTAATTGCATATAATCCGTTACAGAATAACCGTTCCTAATTTCAGAAACAATTTGCTCATTCGTCATTGCAACGCACCTACCCCTTTGCTATAATTTGAGTAGATGCAGGATATAAAGAGAAGTCAGCCCACAAAAGCAATGACTTCTCTTTTATTTTATCACAAAACCGCCTTTTTGCATATTTTAAAAATATTTTGAATGGCAACAGGACTAAGCCTTTTTGAAAATGCTCGGCAGAAAAAGGCGCTAACTACCCCTATGCGGCGTTTCCCTATAAAACCCCCACCGCATGATATTTAGAACAAAAACAAAAGACAGCAGTCCATTATGAACCCTGCCTAAACAATCCTTATTCTGCTTTCAATTCTCTCTTATATTTATAGAATGTATTTCTTGCAAGCCCTATCAGCTTCATGCAATCCGCATCTGACAATGCACCATTAAAATCCTTGCTGTGTTTCTGTATCTGCTTCTTTGCTTCAATAGATTTCTTTGTTGTCAGCTTTGCCCCCTGCTTCTGTCCGATCTGCTTACCGTTTAATCTCGCTGTTTCTATACCCTCTTTTGTCCTCTGGTGCAAGTCCTGTACTTCTTTCTCCGACTGCTCAAAAGCAAGCTGTATCTGTTCCTTTGCAAGCGACATAAGGTACTTATTCACGCCCTCTAAGATAAAGTCAACATTTGTTCCGGTCATTGATATATTGCTTTCTAATGCTTTCTTATATGTGCTTGTGTTGATATGCGGCTCTTTCAGAAATACAAGCTCTATGCCCTTATTATATAATTCCTCATACAGACAAAAACCCTCATCCGCATTCCTGCTCATTCGTGATACACTATCAAAGATAATAGTATCTCCTGCTTTGGCTTTCTTATACAGCTTATTCCATTCTGGTCTGTCCTGCTTTGTTCCTGTATATACTTCCTGTATTATCACAGCCTTATCATAACTGCCCTTAATATTTCTAATCTGCCTGTCAATACTCTGCTGTTTTGTACTTATCCGGCAATATCCATACACACACATAATCAATGCCCTCTCTTTCAGTATCACTTCTATCGTTCGTCTTTTTTGATACTTCTATTTTACTTCTTATTATTGTTGTTGTCAATAACTTTTAATACTTTTTTATCATACATTACTTTTGATACTAAACAGATATAGAAACAATACTTTATTTTGATATTGACATATAGTACTATATATGATACTATAGTGTGAGAAAGGAGATAATCACAGTGCCAAACGTAAAAAAGCTAATTGAAAAAATGAAGCAACAGCCAAATGGAATGCGGCCAGAAGAAATAGACAAAGTTTTAGCAGCATACGGCTATATTCCGGCAAGACAAAAAGGAAGCCATAAGCATTATCTGAATAAAGAAACTGGGGATTTGATAACAATAAAACAAGAAAATCCATTAAAAAAGGCTTATGTCGTAGATGTTCTGAATAGGATAGGGGAATAATCCCCTTATCCTGGCATAACATAACAAGCAGAAAGGAGCAGGAAAGCATGGAAGTTAAAGATTATATGAAATTGCCCTATACAAGATTAGTACAGGAAATGAACGATGAAAGCGGACACTATTTCTATGGCAGAATTTTGGAACTTGACGGATGCCAAAGCACCAGTGATACACTTGAAGAATTGTATGAAAGCCTTAATGAAGCAATGGAAGGATATATCGAAACAAAAATAGAAAACAATCTCTCTATACCAATTCCAGAAACACCAAACAATTACAGCGGTAAGTTTGTTGTAAGGCTTCCAAAATCTTTGCATCAAAGATTAGCCATTGAAGCAGAAAAAGAGGGTGTAAGTCTTAATCAGTTAGCATTATACAAGTTGGCGCTTTAATATATGATACGCACAAGGCAGGGAATCATCAACGCCCTGCCTTTGCTTATATCTTTTAAATAATTTCCGTTAATGCAAACCGTTAGGAAAGTAATAAACTACTGCCCTCTGTGGCTCTACAGGCTTGAAATACTCGTCCGGGTTTTCTCCGGCTTCTATCAATTCCTTTCTGCATTGCTCTATCCGCTGTAAAAGTTCTTCCCGGCTCTCACCGGTTATCGCCATCACATCATCTAAAGAGAAATACTCATGCTCATTAAATGCGGATGCAAGGCTCATCCTCAAACCGCTGTAGATAGCTTCTAATGACAAATCATAGTTCTGTATGCCATCATCTATAATCGGTTCTAATTCTGCTCTGGTAACGCCATATTTGCCATAATTCGCAAGCAGATTGTTTATAAGTGTGTCCTTATCCATAATGTGATCTACCTCGTTTTCTCTTTATCGTCCAAACAGAGCCATATTTTCAGCTATCGCCTTATGCCTTGCCCTTATGTCTGGAATTGCCAAAATTTCACTGCGTTTTTTCTTTTCTTCTAACCGCTTAATATCTTGCTTTTTCGCTGGATTTTTACGTCCAAAACCCGCTCCCATCTGTTCAGCATAATAGGCATATCTTTCAGGATTGTTTCGCCTGAATTTAAAAAGTATACTATTTTCCCCACATCTTAATGCTTTTATAAAATCCTCATAGCTTGTAATCTTCTTTTCGCCCATTGTATCTACCTCGCTGTTTGTGTGTTCAGGCTGTTTTATTCGTCCAGAACAAATTCCACAATAAAAATCCCATAGCTTACTTGAAATTTCTTCCCCTATTTCTGCAAGCCGCTTTTCCCTTTCTTTCGTGTTTGGCGGTGCGGAATATACATAATTGTATATTTTTACCATGCGCTCATATTCTGCTTGATTCATATAAATTTTCCCTCCTACCTAAAGCTATATGGTTTATTTTTGAATGTGTTTTCAGTAAATCGTGATTTTCGTTCTGCTTCTCTTTCTTTTCCATATCTATCACTATACTGCCTGTACAATTCCCGGTTCTCTTTAGCAAATTGTGACAACTCCTGAAGCTGTCCTTTGCAATCATTGTTCATTATTTTCTTATATTGTGCATAGGTCATAGTTTCGTTTCCCTCCTGTTTCATTTCCTCAATATCCTGTCTTGTGATACGCCCAAGCATATAATCCTTTTCAAGATTGAATACCGCCGTCCTATCCGATTCACTCAATTCAGAATAGGCTTGCTCTCGCTCTGGACTATTCCTAGGTGTGCTAAATACTTTATTGTGTAGTTCTGCTATTCGTGCGTCCATATTGATACCTCATTCTTTCTTTATGATAATTTTTATTGTTACCTCAAAATCACTTATCCGGCAGATATGCAATCGGATAGCCTTTCACTTCCAATCCGTAAAACCGCTTCAAATCGTCTGACATACGCCTTTTCAATAATGACATTTCGGGATAAATTCTTCTAAGCGTTGCACGCACTATGTATAAGGAAATATTGTATTTCTCACATATCATAGTGCAGATTTCAGTTTCAAGAACATATCCCTGCTGCCTAACCACGCTTAAAACCTCATTTCGCAGGATTTCTTCAACATATACTTTAAAACTCATCTTTTCCCTCCCCATAATCCAGTTTCATTCCCAATTTTGGTAAATCCTCGCTCTGTAGAGTTGCAGGTTCTCCCAGTTTTGGCAGTTCGGCAGCAGTTAATACCCTGCGTTCCGGCTGGTCTATCGTTCCGAACTTAAATTCCTGCTCATTGCTCCATTTTGTATTATTAGCATTGTTAAGCCAGTAGATGGTTCCGGCATTATTTCTGTTTTCACCAAGTTTTTCTTCATAAAATGTTTCTATCAGACTGTAAGCCCTTTGTAAAATATCAAAACCCTCTGTAGCAACAATCCGTTTATAATCTGGATTTGTTCGGCTATAGGCTTTCCCATCTGAATTAACGCCCTTAACATAATCAAGCAATGTCTGTTTATCAATTCCCAAACATAATGCAAGGCCGGATTTTGTAGGATTACGCACCCATGTAGTAACCTTTTCCTGCGTATCTTCATCAAGAACCACTTTTACACAGCTATTAAAATAGTCTATAACCTTTCTCATTACTTCTTCTCGCGTCAACACAGTTCCATCACCTCCCTGTAAAATCAGCTCCATCTGGTTTAAGCTGAATGTCACACCGCCAGATTTCTTTAAATCTTCCCATTGCCGCACCATAAAACGCTTCTTTTCTTCAATATCACTCATACTATCCCTACTTTCTGCATATTTACCTTTTTATAATTTGTACACATGCGATGTACTTGAATTTTTACGCCCTTGCAACTACTTCTTTATCCTCCCATGAACGAAGTCTCCGATAATATTTATGGATTTTTTTGTGGCATCCGGGACAGAGTGAAACGAGATCACTCATAGGTTCGTTTCCAAGATTGGAATAACAGATATGGTGAACCTGCAAAACAGGCGTTACACCGTCTTTTTGCAATCCGTTTGGCCTACCGCACATGACACAACGGTTATCGTCAAGCTGTAGGCGTTCTTCCCTCTTTGCCGACCATGCGTCCGACTTCATGTAGCTGCTATATTCCTTACTGTGTTTTCGCATTTTTCCTCAACTCCTTTGCTTTCCGCTCAAATTCATAAATAACTGCCAAAATCAAAGCAATAGCAAACTTATCATTGTTATATTTCTTTGATAGTTCGCCGGATTCACTAACGACATTTTCCCAATAAATATCCTCGTCACTCACATCCACATATTTCTTAAAGTAACGCCAGCAATCCGTAAATAAGTTATAAATACGTCTTAATTCTTCATCACTCACCATCACAAAACCTCCATGCATTTTCTTTTCAATAGTTGATACGTTTCTGAATATTCGTTCCGTTCCTGCGGATATGCTCTGATGTGTCTTTCAAAATCTTCCTGCATGACAGAAAGCATATTATTTCTCTGCTCTATCGTCCTGATTCTTGAAATCGGCTCTCTGTATCTGTGATAAAACATTGATACCTCACAACTGCACTTTGGGACATCTGCCAACTGAATAATACCCATAATATATTTTCCTCTCTTTCTGAAATTCCGTTACAAAAACCGTAAAATTGCTTACATTCATTTTGCACACTTCAATTTACTAAAGTGCTTGAAACCATTGATTTTACTGGATTTGTGCATTCTGTGTATTTCATATGTAAGGCTCTCAAACTTCGCACATAGATTTTAGCTATGCACCTTGAAAATTCAATATCTGGCAATGATTCAATTATCAAAGAACAGTCTTTTATACCGCTATGCCGCAACTAATTGCGATTGTAGAAGAG
>CAJTEM010000036.1 GCA_910575255.1 Lachnospiraceae bacterium
TCTGCTTTCGGTCCTGAAGGAAGGGATTGCTGCCTGCGGGAATAAAAAGATACAGGACCTGGCGGAAAGGATACGGGGATTATTAGATACGGATAAGATCCGGGAAATCAGGTCAAAAGATGACGAAGACGCCCGGTTTGGGCACAAGACCCCCACGAGTACATTTTATGGGTACAAAAACCATCTGGCAATGACGGAGGAAAGGCTGATTGCAGGGATAAGCGTAACGCCGGGAGGGGAGCCTGACGGCCAGCAGTTGCCGGGATTAATTGAAAAGGCCCAGAAAAACGGGATTGAAGTAACGGAAGTGATCGGGGACATGGCGTATGTGAGTGAGGACAATATAGATGCCTGTGGGGAAAAGATCACGTTAATAGCGAAAACAAATCCTGCGGTCGCGGCTGCTGCGGAAGCGAAGCTTGATGAGGGATTCGGTTTTAACAAAGACGCAAAGATGCTGCAATGTCCGGTGGGTGAATTAGCCATGCGGGTTGAAAAACGGGAGGCAAAGAACGGGAACCAGTACCGAAATTACGTATTCAGCAAGAAAAAATGTGATAAGTGCCCGCTAAAAGGACAGTGTAAAGTAGGGAAGGGAAAAACCCACAGCTATAGTATTACTCAAGCAAGCGAAAAGAACCGGAGCAGGCTGGAATTTGAAGCAAGCGAAAAATTTCAGGAACGCCTGAAGATCCGGCACCGGATTGAAGAAAAGAATGGGGAATTAAAAGAAGCCCACGGATTAGGCAGAGCAGATTCAGTGGGATTGTTTGCTATGGAAGTGCAAATGTATTTTACGGCATTCGTGGCAAATATTAAGAGAATAACGAAGTTGATTGCACTGGCCGGATGATAAAACGGCCTATGTTTTTTAGTGAATCATAATCTCTGACATTGTATTATAGAAGAAAGAAAAACTCCCGCTAAAAAATGGGAGTTTTTCAGTGCCCTCGATTTTCCGGGGTTTTTGAGCAATTTTGATACGCTCCCGACAGCCGATTATCGCTTGCTGAACTGCGGAGCGCGGCGGGCCGCCTTGAGGCCGTACTTTTTTCTCTCCTTCATGCGAGGATCTCTGGTCAAAAAGCCTGCCTTCTTGAGAATCGGACGATAATCATTGTCCGCCTGCAGCAATGCTCTGGCAATGCCGTGACGAATCGCTCCTGCCTGTCCGCTGAAGCCGCCGCCGCGTACATTCACCTGTACGTCATACTTATCTGCAGTCTCTGTCGCCACTAACGGCTGACGAACGATCACCTTCAAAGTCTCCAGACCCAGGTACTCATCGATATCTCTCTTATTAATCGTAACCTTACCGGTTCCCGGCATCAGATATACTCTTGCAATGGATTTTTTCCTTCTGCCTGTTCCATAATACTTGTCTGCCATGATAACTTCCTCCTTTCAGTACCTTTCGATTAAAATTTGATTTCCAGGGCTTCCGGCTTCTGCGCGGCCTGCTCATGATCCGGTCCCGCATACACATGAAGCTTAGTCATCATGCTTCTACCCAAAGGTCCTTTCGGAAGCATACCCTTCACGGCCAGCTCCACAACCTTCTCCGGCTTCTTTGCCAGCATCTCCTTGAGGGTGGTCTCTCTCATTCCTCCCACATAATCGGAGTGACTGTAATAAATCTTCTGATCCAGCTTTTTTCCAGTTACCTTAATCTTCTCTGCATTGACTACAATTACATAATCGCCGCAGTCAATATGAGGGGTAAAAGTCGGTTTGTTCTTCCCTCTTAATACCTTTGCCACTTCTGAAGCCAGACGTCCTAACGTACAGCCGGCAGCATCCACCACATACCACTTTCTCTCAATCGTCGCCGGACTAGCCATAAAACTCTTCATTGGTCAACCTCCTGTTAACTTACCGGTTTCATACCACGGCCTGCGCCGCAGTCAAAATGTTCTTGCTTTATCCTGTATGACTGTTGAGCGGGAAACGCCTATTCCGGGGCTATGGCTTCAGCATTTTCGTCAACGTCGCAGTTATTAATTATATTATAGGAAGGCTCAGGTGTCAACCATTTTTTGCTTGTTTTCCTCTGTTTTGGATGTGTTTCGGTTACTTTTTATGGGGGTATTCCGAAAGGTACGCTCGGAAAAAAGGTTCTCCCTGGTCTGTCACGGTTATAGGATATAAACCCCGCGGGAATCAAAATCCAAAAATGCCTTCTCCCCCACCTCATAGATCCGCCGGTTCACGGGATTATAATCCGTAATCTGAAGTTCCATTCCATCTACCAGTACCTGGTAATACTGATAAGCCCCCATAAAGGTAGAAAGCATCACCGTGGCTTCCAGCTGTCCCTTATCCGCCAGCACGGCCGCTTCCGGCCGGATTACGAGCGCTGCCGTGTCCCCGGCCCTTGCGCTGCCAAAATTCCCCACCTCCATCTGCTTTCCTGCCACCTGGATACGTGCCTGGTCCCCGTCTGCGGACAGAACCCGGGCATCCAGAAAATTCGCCTCCCCGATAAAATCCGCCACAAACCGGGAATTGGGGTGATAATAGATCTCCCGGGGCGTGCCGATCTGCTCCACCTTTCCCTTACTCATAATGATAATCTTATCCGAAATACTCATCGCCTCCGACTGGTCATGGGTCACATAGATGGCTGTAATTCCCACCTTCTGCTGGATCTTGCGGATCTCCGTTCTCATGGAAACCCGCAGCTTGGCATCAAGATTGCTCAGGGGCTCATCAAACAGAAGAACCCCCGGCTCCAGCACCAGCGCCCTGGCCAATGCCACCCGCTGCTGCTGTCCCCCGGAAAGCTGGTTGGTCATCCGGGACTCCATTCCGTCCATCTCCACCAGCTTTAAAATATTCATCACCCGTTCCCGAATCTCCTCCCGGGAAACTTTACGGATCTTCAATCCATAAGCCACATTGTCAAACACGTTGTAATGGGGAAGGAGCGCATAGCTCTGAAATACCATGGCCGTGTCCCGTTTGTTGGGAGTCAGATGGTTGATCGCCTCGCCGCCCAGATAGATCTCGCCTTCATCCGGACTCTCAAACCCGGCGATCATCCGTAAAGTTGTGGTCTTTCCGCAGCCGGAGGGCCCCAGCAAGGTCACAAAAGTACCAGCCTCTATATCCAGAGTCGTATCCTCAACCGCATAAAAATCCTTTCCTGTTTTCGGATCCTTGTAAATCTTGGAAATATGTTCCAGGCGAACCCCTTTTTTCTCTTTCATCTATGCATCCTCCCTTGCCTTAATATTTCTGCTGACTCCAAAGAAGCGGATCAGGGTATTCATAATCAACACAGCTCCGTAGGTAATGGCTATCAATACCGTTGCATAGGCACAAGCCACACCATAGTTTCCCTTCTCTGCCTGTTCGTTGATCTGGCAGGTAATCAGAAGGAAATCCGGAGTCACCAGAAGAATGATCGCTGAGATGGCTGTGATACTCCGCACAAAAGCCGTCACCAGACCGCTGAAAAAAGAATCCTTGATCAATGGAAGGGTAACTGTCATAAACACTCTGGCCGAGTTAGCTCCCATATCATAGGCCGACTCCTCAATAGACTTGTCGATCTGGCGCAAGGCTGAGATGCCGCTTCGGGTTCCCGTAGGAAGGCTTCTTACAATAAATACAATAATCAGAATCAAACCGGTTCCGTAAAGACCGCTCATAAGCCCGGTCCGAAACAAGCCGTTGGCATATCCCCGGATATACCCGATACCCAGCACGGTTCCCGGCACTGCCATAGCCAGCATGGATACAAATTCAATAAATCCCTTTCCCTTAAATTTCTTTTTCACCACCAGATAGGCGATTACCATAGAGAGAAACGCCGTCAGCGGCGATGCGATCAGGGAAAGGAGGAAGGAATCCTTAAAGGCCTTCAGGCCGCTGGTACGCAGCATGTACTGGAACCATTTCAGAGACAGGCTGTAATCCCTGCCCCAAAGGGTGAACAGCGCTCCGAAGGGCACCATTACATACATCAGCACCACAAAAGCTGCTACCAGGGTACAGAATATAGTCAAAGGTACTGTGACACTCTTGTCCTCTATGAGCATCCTCATCCGGGATGCCTTTCCGGTCAGCGTAGCTGCGGTCTTCTTTTCCAGATAATACTTCTGAATCAAAAACAACACCACTGTCAGGGACAGAAGCACTACGGACATGGCTGCCGCGCCGGTGGAATCATAAGCGCCGGTCACCTGAAGATAAATAGTGGTTGCCAATGTATCATAAGAGCCGCCAATCAGCATGGGATTGGCAAAGTCTGCCACAGACTCGATAAAAGTTACCAAAAATGCATTCCCCAGCCCCGGAAGAAGCAGCGGAAAGGTCACACTGGTAAATACCTTCCAGCGGCTTGCTCCCATATCCCGGGTAGCCTCCTCTAAGGAAGGATCTATGTTTTTCAAAAGACCCTTCAGCATCAGATAGCACACCGGAAAAAAGGTCAGGGTCTGCACAATGGCGATCCCCTTCAGCCCGTACACGTTGGAGTCATAAATTTTCAGCAGGGAACGGGTGATAATGCCGCTGCGCCCAAACAGCATGATCATAGACAATGACAGCACAAAGGGAGGCGATACCACCGGGAGCATAGACACCACAGCAAACAGTTTCTCAAGCACCCTTGTCCGCAGCTTCACATAAACCTCCACATAGGCAAACAAAAGTCCGATTGCCGTGGAGGCAAGTCCGGTAATAACCCCTAAAATCAATGTGTTTTTAAATGCTGTCTGGAATCGCTCCAGACTCAGCACCCGCTGAAACACGGCAAAGGTAACATGCCCTTCCTCCAAAAAGCTGTCCACCAAAAGCATGAGCAGCGGATACAAAATAAACAGTGCCAGAAACACCAGCAGCACCACAATCATACTGATCAGGATGGGATCCGAAAAAAACTTCCTCCGCTCCAGATCTGCACTTTGCCTTCCGGACACAAACCACTCCCCCTTTCTCTTCCTGCGCTTCCTCAAAAACAGACGTAGACAAAATACTGCATGGCGCAAGGTGCACCACGCAGCATCCATTTTCTTTCATTACTCGGTCTTGAAACGGCTGTCCGCAGCGCTTCCTAGTGCCGCAAAGAAATCCTCAACATATTTTGCACTGTTAGCCTTGGCATCCTCAAAGTCATAATCGATGGTATTATTCATATCCAGGCCAAAACGGGCAGCCTCCTCCGGCTGAGCGCCGTTGGAAATCACCAGGAACTGATAAGAACCGGCCTCCTTGGCATGATCCACACACTCCGGAGACAAAGCATATTCGATCCACAGCTTCGCCGCATTGGGATGAGCGCAGCCTTCAAAAATCGCCGTGGCTCCTACCTCAAAGGAAGTTCCGTCCTCCGGAACGATCAGTTCAATATTATCATATCCCTGAAGGATCTGGTAGATCCCGTCATGAAGGAAGCCGATACCAATCACACACTCGCCCGGGCCCACCATCTTCGAGGGGCCGGAACCGGACTTGGTATACTGATTGATATTCTGATCCAGCTTTTTAAAATACTCCATGGCCTCGTCATGGCCTTTCATCTGGATCATGGTATTGATGACCAGCTTTGCCGTACCGGCTGTGTTGGGATTGGAGAGCATGATCAATCCCTTATACTCTTCTTTTGTCAGATCATCCCAGGTCTTTGGAGCCTCCAGGCTCAGGCGCTCCAACTCCTCGGTATTCACCATAAAGCCCAGGATACCCTTATAGATCCCATACCAGCAGTTGCTGGGATCCTTATAATCCTCGCTGATCAAATTCGCGGCATTCACTGCCTCATACTCCATCAAAAGACCGTCCGCCACAGCCTCATTGTAGGGATCTGTGGTCCCGCCGAACCATACATCCGCAGAGGGCTTCCCCGCCTCCTCGGAAATCTTTGTGTACACCTCAGATGTAGAAAGTCTCTGGAACTTGGTCTTAATCCCATAAAGATCCTCAAAATTCTTACAGGCCAGGGACAGATACTCCTCCTCACAGGAGCCATATACCGTCAACTCCCCCTCTGCCTTTGCCGCTTCAATCAGAGCTTCCATACCGCCAGCTTCCTCGGCGCCTGCGGTCTCCTCCTTCTCGCCCTCTGCCTCAGCCTCCGTCTGGGCCGGCGCCTCGGCAGCTTCCTGTGTGGCGGCCGCCGTGGTCTCTGTGCTTTTGCTTCCTCCACAGGCAGTCAATCCAAACACCATGGAGCATGCCAACAGAAATGCCAGTTTTTTCTTCATCATTCAATCCTCCCTCTTAAATAGAATCAATATCAGAATGTGCCGGGTTCCCGGAACACATTCCCGTGATACATAGCAATCTTGGGAAAGGGCCATCTGCAGCTCTTATCCCTCCACAGCTTATGCAATTATACCACGGATGAAAAAAAATAGAAACCCTTTTCTGTAAAAGTTATCCAAAAAAGTTGTATCACTTTTCACGGGGTGGGGTTCCGAAAGATACGCTCTGGAAAAGTTTTCCCCGAGCGTCCCCTTCGGAACAACCATCCCGTGAACGGCAACTTTATCTGCCGTTTCCTGTAAAAGAGTCCTTTGCATCCGTTATCCAATACCACTTAATTCCGACATCTCCCGCCCTCGAACATCCAAGCTCTTCCCTTTCTGAGACATCCAGAATCTCTGTCGCCTCTGACAGCTGCTTCGTCGTCACCGCGTCCACACGATAATAGCCATAGCAATCTCCGGGCCGCAGCCGGTCTTTCTCCAGATCCGCCGTCAGCACCCTTCCGGCGCCATTTTGAAAAGCATGATGGACATTCCGTCGGATGAAACTGCTCCATTCTTCATCCGCGCAACGTTCAATCAGAAAAACGGCCAATCCTCTTTCTTTGATATGAGACTGAAGGATCCGGTATTTCCATTCGCCGTTTTCCCTGCACTGCCACAAGGGAAGCTCTGTCTCATATTTCATCTCGACAAGGGTCAGGCCATGAGCCGGTGCCGTCGGCCCTGCCTGGCGCCGGTCTCTGGCTGCCAAGATAGCAGCTATTTCCCCGGGAGGACAAGCGCCGATACCGACTCGGATCAACGTCCCGGCAATGATTCTTACCATATGATAGAGAAAACCGCTGCCGCTGACCCGGATCACAATGCTTTCCCCTTCCCTCTCAACGTCCAGGCAATAAATCGTCCGCACCGTATCCTCTACGCTGCTTTTCGCGGTACAGAAACTCTTAAAATCATGCTCACCCAGCAGAAAACCGGCTGCCTGACGCATCTTTTCAATATCTAAGGGATAATAACAAAAGTAGGAATACAATCTTCTGGTAGGCATCACAATTCTGCGGTTCTCGATCCGGTATTCGTAGGTCTTCGTGCAGTTGGCCTTTCTGGGATGCCAGGTAAGCGGCACTTCCTCTGAGCTTTGGACCCGGATATCCTCCGGAAGGCTCTGATTCACTGCCAGGCAGATCTTATCCGCTGCCATCCGGTTCTCTGTATCAAAGACAGCTACATTTCCCATGGCATGCACCCCGGCATCCGTCCGGCTGGCGCCGATGACAGCAATCGGCTCTTTCAAAAGCGCTGTCAGCTCACGGTTCAGCACCTCCTCTATAGTGATTCCGTTCTTCTGCAGCTGCCAGCCGCAATAATTCGTTCCGTCATAGGCTACCACCAGCCGGATCCTTTTCATAACTGCATTCCTTTCCGTGCTTTCTGTCAGACGTCATCCTCTTTCGCGATGACTGCCTTCAGACGGGCAATCTCCCTGGGATAATAGTCTGTCACGGAATACTCACCAGCACGTTCCATCCACTCCAGAGCCTTCTTGGGATTGCCTCGTCTCTCTTCTATCTTTGCCAGATCCTCCAATGCTTCAAAGCAAATGGGGGCATTACAGGTAAATACCAGATTCTGCAAGGATATCGCATGCCTGACCATCTCCTCTGCCTCATCCAGACGTCCCAGATGAATCAGTACGTCTGCGATACCCTCATAGCTGCAGCAGTCCGTAGGATCCTTTTTAAGCTCCCTCTGATAAGACTTCAGGGAACGCTCATAGCACTCCTCTGCCTTCTGCTTTTGCCCTAACGCCTCGTAGACCTCTCCGAGCTTCATCCAGCCGTAAGTGCTCTCCGGCTCCAGCTCTACTGCCTTTTCCAGATACGGAAGCGCTGTCTCTTGCTGCTGCCTCTCATTGGCAAAATATTTACCGAACACCCGCCAGCTCCTGGCATCCCTGGGATTATAGTCAATTGCCTTCTGATAGGCTTCTTCTGCCCTTGCATACTCCTTTGCACTTTCCCAGCAGTGGGCAATCTCCCGATAAGCCGAGGCCGTCTGGGACGGTTTCACCTCCATATAGCGGCCAAGGCAGCAGACCGCCTCCTCGTATTTCTTATGCCGGCGCAGCACAATCGCCCGAATCCAGAGAAGACTCCCGTCATCCGGAAGCTTGGCCAGACCCTGGCGAAGATATTCCAGAGCCCGCTCATCCTGATGGGTACGTTTCATCAGACGGCACAGATCCCGAATCGCCTGGAAATTACCATTCTCCCAGCCCTTCTCATAGGCCTGTGCCGCTTCCTCCCATTTTCCCTGATTCTGCAGCATATCACCAAGGCCGTCCCAGGCCACTCCGTTGGTCTCGTTCCGCTCCAGAGTCCTTCGAAACGCAGCCTCTGCTTCCTCATACCGATGAAGCCCCTCCAGTGCCCTGGCTACACGGTAATGGATATAATAGCTGTCCAGCCCTGTCTCCATCATCTCCTGATACAGCTCGATCTCTTCCTCATAACGCTTCAAATCATGCAGATACTGCCCCTTCATATACCGTCTGCTCGGAGTCACCCGTTCCGCAAGCGCCTTATCAATCCAGACAAGTGCCTCTGCAGGACGATTCAGATCCGAACACAGGCCGGCGTATTCCTGACAGACAACCCCTGCGTCTCCGGTCTGTTTTGCCAGCTCCTTTAGTACCTCCTCAGCCTTCTCATTCTCCTCCAGTCCCCGCAGCGCTCTGGCGTAATAGTAACGAACCTGCGCAATCTGATAGTTCTGGCGAAAAAGCTCTTCTGCCGCCTCTCGTACTTCCTGGTAGCGTTCCAAATCCAGAAGGATCTCCAGCCGCAGATTAAAGGCATCCCGATGAAAGCCGAACTCCAGCGCCAGATTGCACAGCCGTTCCGCCTCCTCCAAAAGCCCCTCGTTCGACATGATCTCCGCCCGCCGGTAGAAGATCTCCGGATCCTCCGGAAATTCTTTCTCTGCCTGCTCATAGATTTCCAGCGCCCTCTGCGTGTCCCCGAACTGCCGGTATTCGTCAGCCAGATCTACGTAGAGCTGGAACGGCCGTTTCTCCGGCTCCAAAAGATCCCAGATCTCCTGACGGTAATTTGCCGCCAATTCATAATCCTCCGTCTCATGACAGCTTCCCGCCATCATAATCAGCCAGGACATCCGCTGCTCATCGGTTGGCTCCTGATTCTCCAGAAGTTCCCGCACCTGCTCATAACGCTCTGCCTGCCAGCAGACATTCGCCAGCTGCCACCAGTCATCGAACTCCGGATCCTCCTCCATCTCGTCCGCCAAAGCTTCTGCCGTCTCCCGGATCTGATGATCGACAAATTCCCATCGCTCCTGGGAACAGCTCTGACAGCGCTGATAACAACCGAGCGCTGCTGCCAGATCTCCCTGCCGATGCACATAATCCCCCATCAGCTGCCAGTAGCCGGGGAATTCCGGTTCCCGCTCCAGCAAAGATTTGATAAGCTCCTCCAGCTCTTCCTTGTCTGCATCAGACTCCTCATAATCCATAGCCGTCCGAACATACCAGTAGCGGGTATTTGAATTCTCCGGATCCTGCTCATACAGCTTTCTCGCCAGCTCCCAGGCCTGTCTTTCATGTCCTCTCTGCATAGATTCATGGCGAATCTTCAGCACGGTAAGATCCGGGTGCTCCATTCCCATGGCATCCAGCTTTTCCATCGCTGACTCCACTGCTTCGCGATCCTTTTCCCCCAGCGCAGTCCGAAGTGAGAAAAACGCCTCGCAAAAACTGTCGTAATCAAATCCCTCCCGGACTTCCAGAATATCATAGCGAAAAGAGTCCTCCTCCACAATCCGGTCGTAGAGGTAATCCACAAACCCTTCCGGAAAATGCTGATACAGATCATCCTCATCCTCTTGCCAGCCGAATATTCGATCAAATACCTCAAAGCAGGAGTGCGGCAGATGGAAATGATTCATCAAAAATCCCAAAAGCGCCCATCCGGCCTCTCTCTGACTCTCCATCTCCTGGCATACCGGCAACAACAGAAGCTTTTCCCATTCCTCCGGCTGAATCCGACGTCCGTATTCCCGATAAAGCGCTTCTGTCTGTTTCAAAAAATCCTGGATTTCCTCTCTGCCCAGCATCTCACTCCGGACAAGCCCTGAGGCAACGCCTGCCTCCTTTTCTGTTCTCAGCAGCCTTGCCTGCTTCAGTGCCTCCTCCATGGCACCACGAAGCTGCCGGAATCCTTCCGGATCTTCCTCCGGATGATGTTCGGGCAATTTTTCCAGATATGCCCGTTTCACTTCTCCCTCATCCTCCGTAGGCCCAATTCCTAATATTCCCCAGCAATCCATCCTTTCCTCCTCCTTCTCTCCCTTTATGAGAAATGCCTCAGCAAAACGATTGCCAGAAGATACCCTGCATACACCAGGTATCCCATAGTATCCCGGCGATGATAGCATAGCGGCTTCATCTTCGTCCGTCCCTCCCCGCCATGATAGCATCTCGCCTCCATCGCCATAGCCAGATCCGTGGCACGGCGAAATGCTGAAATAAACAGCGGCACCAGCAGCGGCACCATGCTTTTGGCCTTCTGAATCAGATTGCCGCTTTCAAAGTCTGCTCCCCGCGCCATCTGTGCCTTCATGATCTTGTCAGTCTCTTCCACCAGAATCGGAATAAAACGCAGAGCAATCGACATCATCATCGACACCTCATGTACCGGCACTCCCACACGGTTTAAAAATCCCATGCTCTTTTCCAGTCCGTCTGTCAGTTCATTCGGCGTTGTGGTCAATGTCATCACGGAAGAACCAATCACCAGATAGATCAGACGCAGTGCCATAAAACCTGCCAGGCGCAGCCCCTCCCAGGTCATCCGCAGAAAGCCGATCCGGAACACCTCAGTCCCCGGAGTCAGAAACAGATTAAAGCTGACACTGATCAGAAGCAGAAACAGGATTGCTCTCAGCCCCCGGATCATAAAGGAAAACGGGACCTTCGACAGGCGAATCACCAATACCAGAAATACTGTCGCCACCCCATAGGCAGCCAGACTGTTCGCCAAAAACAGGGACACAATAAATACCATGGTACCAAACAACTTGGTTCGCGGGTCCATCCTGTGAAGCACGGAATCCACCGGATAGTACTGTCCCAATGTAATCTCTCGTATCATGCTCTGCCATCCGCCTTTCTCAGCAATCTAAGAATCGCTGTCTTTGCCTCTTCTACCGTAGTGATATCATCCTCCAGGGCAATTCCCTTCTCCTTAAGACTCCTCACCACATAGGTAATCTGCGGCGCAGCCAGCCCAATCCTTTCCAGCTCCTGATAATGCCGGAATACTTCCTTCGGCGGCGCATCAAACAACTTCTCACCATGACTCATAACCAGAATCCGATCCGCATAGCGGGCAATGTCTTCCATGCTGTGAGAGACCAGAATAATCGTCATCCCCTTTTCCTCATGCAGGGCAGAGATTTCGTCAAGAATCTCATCCCTCCCCCGCGGATCCAACCCGGCCGTCGGTTCGTCCAGAATCAGTACCTCCGGCTGCATGGCCAGCACGCCTGCGATTGCCACCCGCCGTTTCTGACCACCTGACAGTTCAAACGGTGACTGCGTCCAGAGCCTCTCATCCAGCCCTACCTGGATCAGCGCCTCCCGGGCACGCTGTTCTGTCACTTCATTAGAAAGTCCCTGATTCTTCGGCCCGAAACAGACATCGGAAAATACATCCACCTCAAAAAGCTGATGCTCCGGGTACTGAAACACCAGTCCCACGTGGCTGCGCAACGCCTTTTTATCATATCCCTCCTGATCGATATCCTCTCCATTATAATAGATCTTTCCACTGCTGGCCCGAAGCAGACCGTTCAGATGCTGGATCAGCGTGGATTTACCGGATCCGGTATGACCGATCAGTCCGATAAACTGTCCATCCTCAATCTCAAAGCTTACATCTTTAAGCGCATACTGCTCAAAGGCTGTCCCTTCTCCATACAGATAGTTAATATGTTCTGCCCTGATTGACATGTTCCTTCATCCTCCTGCAAACTGCGCTCTCTAAAGAGCATTGGCTTTCCGAAAAATCGGCAGCAAATGCTCTGTCAGCTCCTCAATCGTCAGAATACCTTCCGGCAGATCAACTCCTGCCTGCTTCAGCTCATATGCCAGCTCCGTCACCTGCGGCACATCCAGACGGTAACTTTTTAACTCCTTCACACGCGAGAAGATCTCACGCGGCGTCCCATCCATCACCAGACGCCCGTCATCCATCACAATCACCCGGTCAGCCTCAATCACCTCTTCCATGTAGTGGGTGATCAGAAGCACGGTGATTCCTTCTTTCTGATTCAGTTCATGAACCGTGCGGATCACTTCTCTCCGCCCGTTCGGATCCAGCATGGCCGTCGGCTCGTCCAGAATAATGCACTGCGGCCTCATAGCCATCACTCCGGCAATTGCCACCCGCTGTTTCTGTCCTCCTGAAAGCTTGTTAGGAGATTTCATGCGATAGGCAGTCATTCCTACTGCCTCCAGGCTCTCGTCCACCCTCTGCCAGATCTCATCCGTAGGCACTCCCAGATTCTCCGGGCCAAACCCTACATCCTCCTCTACGATATTGCCAATGATCTGATTGTCCGGATTCTGAAAAACCATACCTGCCGTCTTTCGGATATCCCAGATATGGCTTTCATCCGTTGTCTTCATTCCGGAGATCCACACGGTTCCCTCTGTCGGCAGCAAAATTCCGTTGATCTGCTTGGCAAAGGTAGACTTTCCGGAACCGTTATGCCCTAAAATTGCCACAAAGTCTCCGGCTTTTATATCCAGATCCAGGCCGTCAATGGCCCGGCTCACTTCTTCTACGTGATCGTCCTCATCTCTGCGGATATAATCATAGATCAGCCTGGATGCCCTAATAATTCCCATTGTCTCTATCCGCTCCCTTCCTGGTTTTGCGCCTTGCCTGTTTTGGCTTATTCGTTTTTCAATTTTACGCGATATCCAGAGTAGCGTCAAGTGTTTCGCTGAAAATATGTGGTTTCGGCAGAAAGAAAAAGTAACCGTGCAAGTGTTATCTGAACTGTTGCAGAAAAGGGACTGCCACAGCAGTCCCCTCTTCGATCCGTCATTCTGACAGATGACCCATCTTTATCTTCTCCAAATCCCGTCTTCATCTACATAAAAGGTATCAATCCAGGTGTTCACGGCCTTATTGCCCTCTCCCGGGTAGAAATAATACCAGCTTCCGTCTACCTGATTCCATCCTTCCACCATGATCCCCTCTCCGTTAAAGTAATAAAGCTTGCCATTGACATTGGCCCAGCTATTCTGGAACATGGCTCCTTCATAGGCGTCCGGGGTGGGATTGAAATAGTACCAGCGGCCAGCTGACTGCAGCCAGCCCACCTGCATCTCCCCGCTCTCTGTCAGAAAATAGGTATGATTGCCCTTCTTCTGCCAACCCCGGAGCATCTTTCCGTCACTTTGGAACAGATACCATTTATCATTGACTTTCAACCAGGAATCCTTCTGATAAGTCCCATCCGGATAATAGTAATACCAGTAATCGTTCAGATGCTGCCAGCCAGCCCTGGTATTCCCTGTGGGTGAACTGCTGACATTATCCGTTCTTCCGGAACCGTCTGACACATCCTCCTTGGCGATGTAAAGCTCGTCGGATTCTGTCCAGTCACTTTTCTTTCCATAGCTCTCATCCTTGCTGCTTTTTGCAATCGTCCTGACCCGGAAGGAATAGGTTCCCTCAACCGTCATGTAAGGATAGAAGTTATAGCTGGTGGCAGTTGTCTCCACGGTGTGTACCTTGGAGCTTCCCCTGCGCAGCACCACCTCATATTTGCCGGTATCGCCGCTGTCTGGTTTCTCCCAGCGGGCTGTCCCCCTGGCATTATCCTTCCAGTAGGCCTCCTCCGGTGCTGAAAAATCACCTTTGACCGCATTCACCCGCAACCGCACTACCAGCGTGTCTGCATCCTCTCTCTTTGCACTGACAAAGCTGCCGGACTTCACTGTCACATTGCTGGAACGGTAGCTTCCTTTAAAATAATAATCTGCCCCGGCTGTCAGCCAGACCCTCATCTCCGGCTGATCCCCAACCTTCATCTCCTTTGAAGTGGAGGTCACCCACTCGGCCCGATCAATCGTATATTTATCTGTGGAGCAGGAAATGGAAACATCACCTTCCTCTGCCGAAGTACTCTCTGTCCCGATATCTGGCAGGGTGTCTCCCGGCTCCAGCTTGGAGCTGACCCGTATGGTCACACTGGAAACCACATGCTCCGCCGCTGCCACTGTCATCATCCCGGCTGCTGCCAGAGCTGCCGTCAATAGTCCCGTCCATAACCATCTTCTGCTTCTCATAATTGTCCCTCTTTCCATCTTTCCATCTTTCCATCTTTCCGATCAATCCATCTCCTATCTGTCTTTCATTATAAACTATGGAAATCCTATGGTCAACTTACGATATTCTTACTAAAAAAACAGAAAATTGTTACGATTTTTAAACAACAAGCCGCCTCAAAGTTGCAGCTTTTTCTATCCTATAATCGCAATGAATATATCAGAATGCCAAATACAGAAATGATCGGAGGTGGTGAGAACGAAATCTCTGCGCCATGTATGATTACGTTCTTCTCTGCCAGGTTCAGTTTCATTCCTGCAAAATTATGGACCATGGCTCTTTTGAGGAGACAAAAAACACCTCCGGAACGCTATCTTTTTCCATCAATATACAATGCACAGCGATTTATCTGTGATAATCAGTAATTGTTTTTACTTATTTTTAACTTTTCAAATGTCCGTTATTAACCTCATTGTCAAACTTTTGTGCCCTCTCGCCGGCAATCAATGCTGCGTCAGCAGCCCTACCTGATCAATACCTCTTTTTCTAATTCTTCCTCCAGGACGGGATACTCATAGTCATAAACCAGGCATCCCCGCAGTACATGATAAATAGCACCTTGAATTTGATGCTCCTTTATCATTTATTTGCAGTTTCCTCTATGGTCAGAGCGGCTTTTGCCCTTTGCACGGTGTAATCCATATGAGCCGCAATATGCAAACCTAAGTCCTGAAGTATGTGCAGAAAGAGCCTCCTAAAAAAAGTCCTGCCTATATACTGCCCAAGCAGGTATTATAGGCAGGATGCTGTTAATACCAATCATGCTTTTCGCTGCGGTCAAGGGCATTGATCTGCTCCATTTCCGTATCCGTCAACGCAAAGCCATATAACTCTGTGTTCTCTTTGATATGATCGGGATAGAGCGGACTTCACAGAATCTATGCAGGTTTCCCCATGGAGTCTATAAGTTCCCAATCCGTTAATGGGCATTTCATAGCCACTGTTGAGGGTAACGGTTTTCGTTTTCATGTTTATACCTCCATTTCATTTTTTGCGGAAGCAGCCGGAAAATTGAAAGAAAAATATCCGCTTCTTCGCTACCACATTTATAGCGGTGATGCTGAAATTGTTACGGAGAAGCTGGATAAAGGTTTGATTGATTTATCCGCGATACATGGGTGCTTTACGAGGATTTCGGTATAACATAAGTTTCGGCATAACCTACGATATGCTTCAGCTATATCTATTCCAGGCCGTAATAAAAATACCATAGAGCCAACTGAAGCAAGACAGTTTGCAAAGATACTTTAAAGGAGCGGCTTTGAATAGCGCGCTGCATTTCAATTATTTTTTTCGGTACTCCCTTGGCAGAACCTGATAAAAAGATTTAAAAGTTGCAGTAAATTTACTCTGACTATCATAGCCAACAGCCTGTGCTATTTCGGCTATGGTCATATCTGTTTCTTTCAGCATCTTTGCTGCCTGCCCCATGCGGTGTTCTTTGATGTGTGCGGCAAGGGAAGTCCCGTAAACCGACTTAAAAGCATTTTTTAAGGTTGTCGGATTGATAAGATACTGTCTGGAAAGTTCCTCTATGGTAATCCTTTGTTCCATCTGCTGCAAAAGCTGGTCATGGATTTTGTGGATGTTTTCTATCAGTTCCGATCGGTATTCAGTCAGTTTGTTTTGAGGAATAAACGCTATTTTAGAAAGATAAAGCAATAATTCCAAAACCTTAATTCTTTGGTATGGTAATTTAAGCATTTCCGGCTGGTTATAAAATGCAGAAAAAACAGTTTCTGTCTGTTCGTTTCCGGCGAGAAAAACCGGACGGTCATTCTGACAGAATTTTTCCGGCAGTATCGTTTCAAGAATACTGCTGTTCTTTAATGGTTCAGGAGGATTGCCGGCGGCTTCCTGTAAATCAATACAGACGGTAAGCCCCTGATAGATACCATTTGGAAAACGAATCACGGAATCCGTACAGGCTTTCATGGTGTGCAGGGAAAAATCACCCGGATTCAGATAAATACGGTTCCCGTTTTTCATTTCCCATACCATCTGCCCGGCTTTACAATAGTTAATCTGAATCATATGCGGCATGGCTTTATGCTGCACGGAAAGCGGATCGGATGATAAGGTCAGATAACACAATTCTATACCGGGATAAAGCGGAATGACTTCATTTACATTTGCCGGGTGAAGCCGTTCCATATCCTTTCGTATTTTCAGCATTTCTTCATTCATAAGACAGACCTCACAATTCAGGACAGGTGATTTCCATAACCTGCTCAATCATCTGGTGCAGCAGGCGTCCCTGCTCCGTATCTGCGGCACGGTAGTAAACTTCTTTTCCCTCACGGCGGCAGACTATCAGTCCGCTGTTCTTCAATGGCCGGAGGTGGTGGGATACAGCCGGACTTGACATATCTAACATGGCAGAAATGTTGAGAACACATTCTTCCCTATGGCAGAGAAGCCAGAAAATGCGGATTCTGGTGGTATCACCAAGCTGCTTAAAAACTTCGGCTACCGTTTGAAAATAATCCACATGATTTAATTGTTTCTGTATCAGCTCCGTTTGCTGCCCGTCTCCATGCCGGTGCGGTAATTTTGTAGGTTCCATATTGTTTTTCCTTTCTTTTTCGTTTGCATTTCGCCCAAACGGAAATACTTTTCGCCCATTTGGGAGGGAATGTCTGAGAGGTATTGACGGGTGCCTTTTTTGTGTATTATACTGCAACCACGATGATTAAACAAGTGCTTAATCACTGAATTCAAAAATAACCAGGAGGACTTTGCAATGAAGAAAACTTATAAGATTGAGGTAGACTGTGCCAACTGTGCAAATCTGATGGAGGACGCAGCCCGCAAGACCGCCGGTGTTCAGAGCGCAACGGTCAATTTTATGACGCAGAAGATGATCGTGGAATTCGACGAGGGCCAGGAGCCGAAAGGCGTTATGAAGAACGTGCTGGATGCCTGCAAGAAAGTGGAGCCGGACTGCGAGATTTTCCTTTAAGCGGCAGCTGCCAGTGACGGAATGACACTCTTAAAATGCACCGCTGCAATTTAAGGGTGTCATTTTCACCAGTAATAATTAAATGATTAAGCATATTTTGAAAGGAGTTTTTACTATGCAGGAATTAGTGATAAGCATACTGCTTACAATGGTTATCATAATGGCTGCTGTTCTTCTTATTTTTGTCGGCAGCCGCAAAGACGGTATGACAAAAAAGCAAAGGGTTATGATGGTTCGGATTTTAATCAGCGCCGGAATCTTACTGGCACTCCAGTTTATTTCCGCAGAGATGTTTGATACAGCCTGCGGGTATTTATTCCCCTCCGCAGGAAGATGGCTTCGTTTTGCGTGCTATCTGATTGATTATCTGATTATCGGATATGACATTCTGAAGAAAGCTGCAAAGGGCATGAAAAACCGTCAGGTATTTGACGAGAGTTTTCTCATGGCAGTGGCTACGATTGGGGCAATAGCGCTGGCTATTTATGAGAATGGTGAGTATCTGGAAGCCATTGCCGTTATGCTGTTTTATCAGATTGGCGAGTGGTTCCAAGGCTATGCGGTTGGTAAGAGCCGCCGCAATATCAGCAGCCTGATGGATATCCGGCCCGATTATGCGAATGTAGAGAGTAATGGAAAGTTAGAGCAGGTAGATCCGGATGAAGTAGGAATTGGCAGCGTGATTGTTGTTCAGCCGGGAGAAAAAGTGCCGATTGACGGCAATGTAGTTGAGGGCGCTTCCAGCCTGAATACCAGCGCATTAACCGGGGAAAGCCTGCCCAGGGAGGCAAAGGTCGGTGATGAAGTAATCAGCGGATGTATCAGTATGACCGGTGTGTTGAAAATACAGACCACAAAGGAGTTTGGGGAATCTACGGTTTCTAAAATTTTGGATTTAGTGGAAAATGCAAGCTCCCGCAAATCAAAATCAGAGGATTTTATTTCAAAGTTTGCAAAAATTTATACTCCGGCTGTCTGCTATGCGGCGTTGGCACTGGCGTTCCTCCCTCCTGTTGTCCGTATGCTTTTTATGGGGGTGTCTGCTGATTGGGGAGTCTGGATTTACCGGGCATTGACATTCCTCGTTATCAGCTGCCCTTGTGCCCTTGTAATCAGTATTCCATTGAGTTTCTTTGCGGGAATTGGAGGCGCAAGCAAGGAGGGCGTTCTGGTGAAGGGTTCCAACTATCTGGAAATCCTCTCCCAGACCAAGTGTGTTGTTTTTGACAAAACCGGAACCATGACAAAAGGTGTCTTTGAAGTAAACGGGATTCACCATTCCACCATAGAGAATGAAAAACTATTGGAGTATGCGGCTCTTGCAGAGAGCGCATCTTCCCACCCCATCAGCAAGAGTTTACAGCGGGCATATGGGAAAGATATTGACAGAACCCGTGTATCGGATATACAGGAAATCAGCGGAAACGGCGTGACTGCGAAAGTAGACGGCATGGAGGTTGCAGCCGGGAATGATAAACTGATGAAACACCTGAATATTCCTTATCAGGACTGCCACCAGACCGGAACGATTATACACATGGCAGTGGGTGGGAAATATGCCGGTCATATCGTGATTTCCGATATTATCAAACCTCATTCAAAAGCGGCGATTTCGGAATTAAAGAAAGCAGGCGTTGAAAGATGCGTCATGCTGACGGGCGATGCAAAGAAAGTGGCAAATCAGGTTGCTTCCTCTCTTGGAATTGACGAGGTTTACAGCGAACTTTTGCCGGCAGATAAGGTTGAAAAAGTGGAAGAACTTCTGCGGATGAAGCTGGGCAAGGCAAAGCTGGCCTTTGTGGGTGACGGTATCAATGACGCCCCGGTTCTTTCCAGAGCGGATATTGGTATCGCTATGGGGGCAATGGGTTCCGATGCGGCAATCGAAGCAGCGGATATTGTGTTGATGGATGATGATCCGATTAAGATTGCAAAAGCAATCAAGATTTCAAAAAAATGTCTGCGGATTGTTTATCAGAATATTACAATGGCGCTTGTTGTGAAATTCGCCTGCCTCGCATTAGGGGCTGTGGGAATTGCAAATATGTATCTGGCGATTTTCGCAGATGTGGGCGTTATGATTCTTGCGGTGCTGAATGCAATCCGTTGTCTGTTTGTGAAAAAGCTGTAAAACCCTGCCCGTATTCGCATCCTGCTTCTTTTAACGGAGCAAGATGCGAATGTCAGTGACCTGGCAGAACAGCTTGGAATAACCCAGTCTGCGGTGTCACACCGGTTGAGATTGCATGGGTGATTGCGTTTATCGTACATGGGATCGGGCTTCTTATCGGGCTGATGTAAAGAGGTGTTCTAAGTGAATTTAGCGAGTTTTATAGTGCTTGGTATTGTGGCTGTCCTATGAATGAAATAATGAGAGGGATTCCGTAGTAGTCGGCATTGTGCCGTAATGTGTATAACTGGCTGAGTCAAGGGTTTAAGAGTGGAGCGTTTTTCGCGTCCTTTGCGAAAAAATATTACTCGCCCCTTGACCGTCTGAATAGTCGGAACAGACTTAGGGCGGGGATTGCTTTTCATAATTAAGTATGGTATAATTTTTTTCGGCGCAAACCGATAAAGCAGTTATTTATATACATGGAAAAGGTGGAAATGCTGAAGAAGCTATTCATTACAAACCGCTCTTTAGTGATTGTGATGTGATTGGTCTTGACTATACCGCACAGTTTCCATGGGAAGCAAAAGAAGAATTTCCATTACTTTTTAGTTCGATTTGTAAAAACTACAGGTCTGTTGATATAATCGCCAATAGCATTGGAGCATATTTTGCTATCAATGCCTTATCAAATCAACAAATTGAAAAAGCATATTTTATTTCGCCCGTTGTAGATATGGAAAGGCTCATTGCTGATATGATGATTTGGGCAAATGTTACAGAAGATGAACTCAAAGAGAAAAAAGAAATTCAGACAGCCTTTGGAGAGACCCTTTCATGGGATTATCTTTGTTATGTAAGAAAAAATCCTGTTACATGGAAAATCCCAACGCATATTTTGTATGGCGAAAAAGATAATCTTACCGCTTATGGAACGATATTTGAGTTTGCACAGAGAACTAATTCGACACTTTCTATCATGAAAAATGGAGAGCATTGGTTTCATACTGAAGAACAAATGAAATTTCTTGATGAGTGGATAAGCAAATCTGCCAAATAAATTCCGGTTTGTAGAACTGGAAAAATCAAAGTTTGAGGAGGTTGGTATATTGGTTGGAAGAATAGTAGCTCTGGTATGCTGCTTATTATGTGCTTTCCCTTTCTTTGTTATAAGTGTTTATAATAAAGATAGCAGTGAGCCTATTAATTTTTGGAGTGGAGACACCTCACTGAAGGATAAAGTTAAAGATGTAAAAGGCTATAATACGGAAATAGCTGGATTATATAAAAAGTGTGCGTTATTCTTCTTATTGACGGGGATTTTATTTGCAGTTTTTCCTATTGCTGGAATTGGGTTATTAGTGTTTGATTGCTCGGTTGGGATTTATTTGGCATATCGGTTTTATAAAGGGATTTTGAAAAGATATTCTTAACTTCCAGTTTATTCCGTAAGCCGGAGAGTAGGAAATTCGGCTTCTTTTTCCTATGCAGGCAAAAGAAAACCCTTCCCCCGGAAAGAGAGAAGGGCATTTGCCATTATTCGGGGCATTTTGCATATAGCTATTCTCTTTTACTAAATAATCCAAAGATTCACTTCATTCTCTTATATCATCGGTTTCCCTTACTGCTCCCAATATGCCCGACAGGCTCTCTTTCTATTGGAATATTTTTCTCATACCAGGCAATATCATATAGCCAGAAGGATTTTACCAGAATGTCAGGCTCTTGACTTCACGGGAAGGATTCCCTTCCCCTATATCACGGTGCAGGCTTCCAGATTCCACGATTGAATCGTTTCCACCGGAATCTCTAAAATCTCCGCGATTTCTTCCAATGAATCCCCTCTTTTTAACATATTTCTGGCATTCTTTTTGGCTTCCTCCTGTCTGCCTTCCTGTCTGCCTTCCTGTCTGCCTTCATCCATTAACATCTTTCCAACCTGGGTCATTCCTAACACCTCCCTAAACAGGTAAAGGTTCAGATATAAAGATCACATAGCTTTTCTTACGTTCCAATATAGTTCCCCGGAGATAAATCAGCATGGACTTTTTAATCCATTTCATAAAAATTCAAATGTCTGATAAAACCATCCCATGAATTTTCATTTGATTTTTTCCTGTCATTCACATATAATACAAGTAGGGAAATCCCTACTTTCCATATTTCAGGAGGTGAATGATATGTCAACAAACACTTTCGTTGACAATGCAAAGGTTATGGCAAAAGGACAGGTCACAATTCCAAAAGATGTCCGTGAAGTACTTGGCGTGGCAAGCGGAGACCGTATTTCTTTTATTGTCGAGGGCAGCACAGTCCGTATCGTCAATTCAGCTGTTTATGCCATGCAGATGCTCCAGGAAGAAATGGCAGGAGAAGCGGAGCGAGCCGGTCTTACATCTGACAATGATGTTATGGCTCTTGTTAAACAACTGAGAAATGAGGACGAAAAACCATGAGGGTTCTGATTGAGATACCAATGTCCTCATATCTGCGGCACTCCATGGGAACAGTGTTCCTTTTCAGGCTTATGTAAAAGCCTCCTCTTATCCTAATCACGGATTAATCTGTGAACAGAATGTGGACGAAATGAAACGGATATTCAACAAGAAATTTCCAAAGCGCCTGGCCGCATTGGATAAATTCCTTTCCACTGCCTTACTGACCCTGGAATTAGTACCCATCCCAACAGATGAAAATATGTCAGAATCGAAGATCAGGGATGCAGACGACCGTCCCATTTTAAGAGCAGCGATAGAAGCAAAGGCTGATGTCCTGCTCACTGGTGATAAGGATTTTCTTGAATCAGGCTTGAAAAATCCGATGATTCTAACACCGGCTGAGTTTCTCAATATGAATTAAAATAGCTTTGTACGGCAAGACAGTAATATTTTGTAAAGGGGGTTTCAGAATCAAATTCACCAAAATTTCTATTTCTGGAAAAAATAAAGCCGGGAATTTGTTTTTAGATTCCCGGCCCATAGTTTTGTTTATACTGTCCGTAGTAGCCAGGATATCCAGTCTCACTGACCGGTTCGGAAAATTCTCCATAAATACCTGAGTACAAACATTTAACACCTTTTAATCTGCCTTCCCAACACAATCTGCAATACCAATTCTATGCCCGGCATATCTCCTTCAAAAACATTTTGTGAGGGAATCATCAAGCAGGCGAAACATCTACCTATTTATAAGATATGATACTCCCTATACAATTCCTGCCGATACTCCTTATCTACCCCAATCCGCCCAATGGCATCATACCGCTTCTCCTGCAGCAACTTTTGGGTCAACAGCGCATATCGATTTTCCCCTTGATCAATCCCCTTTTCAAGATTCTCCTGGTCACGCATCAGCAACGTCATATACTCCCGCCTCCATTCCCAGCGCCTCTTTACCCACACCTCATTTTGTTTCTGCCCTTACAGGATATGGTACTCTTTATATAACTTCTGGCGATATACTTTATCCTTACCAGCTTGCTCAATCGCATCATAACGGTTTTCTTTCAACAATTTTTGAATCAGTTGTGCATATCGATTTTCGCCCTTCTCGATATTCTCCTGGTCACGCATCAGCAACGTCATATACTCCCGCCTCCATTCTCGGTTCTTCTTCGCCCTGCTCACTTCCGCTTCCAGCTTCCGTACCAGAGGACTGTCGCTTTCCCTTCCGCCCACATAATCCAGAAACGCTTTCAGGCCACCGCTTATATCCCCTTTGGTTCCTTCCGTATTGAGGAACATTTTAACCGTCCCGTCCCCCAATGTAATCTCATGGTTCTCCTGACACAGGTTCTCAAAGGTATACTGGTGCCTCCCCTCCCCGAACAGGTCAAAGGTGCAGATAAAGATTACATAGCTTTTCTTTAGGTTCCAGTATGGTTCTCCCTTATCTAACTCCTGCAAATCAATCAGGCTTGCGTAGTAGCGGCTCCGCTTGGGCAGCTCCCTGGTATCTGTGGCCTGCATCTCCACATTATAGACCGTTTTTTCCTCATCTTTTACATAGATATCCAGCCTTACACTCCTGGCATCCTTATCCTCGTCCACAGCCTTCTGCCGTTCCGGGTATTCGATTCTCCCGATGGCAATCCCCAGGATGGTCTCCAATGTCTCCTTACATATCTCCGGGTTGCTCATGACTT
The DNA here is from genome assembly GCA_910575255.1 of Lachnospiraceae bacterium. Lineage (GTDB taxonomy): Bacteria > Bacillota > Clostridia > Lachnospirales > Lachnospiraceae > Brotaphodocola. The sequence continues at coordinate 23,852 of CAJTEM010000036.1, forward strand.
TTCCAAAAAGAAAATCATTGGAAAGCCCCAGTTCCTCCCAGTCTGTTCTTTTGTTTCCCATAGTTTCTCCTTGTCTTGTTTCTTCTATTATAATGAAAATCTGCCTGGATTACAAGGGAGATTTCTTCCCCCGGCTGCACACCTGCCCCAGCATGGCCAGCACAGGACAGGCAGGGGGCGCCCGCCTGCTTACCAGTCAAAATGCACATGCCCGCCTGCATCCACACACCGCTCACAACGCAGCCACCTCACGCACTCCTCCCAGCTTAAAAAATCCTCGCAGAACACCTCCTGCTGGGTGTTGTCTATGGCAATATAGAGGCCGCCTGCAAAGCACCAGAACAGCCCGCTAGGCTTTCCGGTCTCTATGGCCTGTAATGCCTGTTCCGCAGAGACTTGCCGGTATCCGTCCCTGCCATGGTTCTCTTTCCCAGCTGCTTCCGTGCCTTCCACCCCATCCGGATATCCCGTGCCCTGAAATCCTTCCAGGATAGACCCGGACGTCCCGGTTTCTTCATCCCCGGATGCCCTGGCTTCTTCATTCCCGGGCTTCCTGGTTGCCTCATATCCGGGCTTTCCTGCTTTCTCATATCCGGATATCCCGGCTTCTTCATATACAGACATCATGGCTTCCTCACATCCGGGAAGTGCCCGGCATCCTGCCGGGCCTTCCCTTCCCTCCTTCCTCCTCTCCATGTCCGCTCCTACCCGGCAATCCGGATGGCATCCCTGCCCCTCTCATACAGATACACCTCATCGGACAGCTGATCTTCTGGGGGGACTTCCAAACCGTTGATATTCCTCACCATCTGCCGGAGATATTCAAAATCAAGGCGCTCCTTATAAGGCACCAGGAGCACCTCATGGATACTGGACGGCAGGATGACCAGGTCGCTCCCCTGGGAATCGGCAAATTCTTTCAGCACCCCCGGATACAGGACTGCCCCTGCCCCGTATATTCCCTGCCGGTTGGAGAACACATATAAGGGCACGGCTCCCTCCCTTTTGTCAAAAAAGTCGGGGGATAGCAGGATTTCCTCTTCCTCTGCCAGATGGTTTTTTATCATCCCCAGCATCACTTCCTCCATGGATTTGATTTCGGGCGGGCACATCCGCATCATATTCTCCTTTGCCTGGGCAAACAGGCCCTGCCCATCCACCGGCCAGCCCTCACAGATTTCCCGGTGGACTAACATCCCGGTCTGCCCCCATTCATTCGTCCCCAGCATCACCCAGAAGATAACCTCCATATCCAGGAAAGGGATATGGGGGATTTCCTCTAACAGTGCCTCATTCCATTTCCGGCTGACCAAGCGGAACATGACCTTATCCCGGACTTTCCCATAATCCGCCGCCTCCCGGTTCCAGTCTTTCAGGCTTCCGGTATCGCTCTCTAAAACCTTGCAGATATCCTCCGCCGCTTCCTCTATGCCTATATTCCCGCACTGGTACTGGTTGTAGTAGGCCTCGATGCTGGTCACCGTCCGGACCTGGCCGCCCTCCTTCCTTATCCCTATCCCGAACCGCACCACCTGGTTGTTCTTCTCAATCCGGGTCCTCTCCACCCGGCTCCCGGCTCCTTTTATCCCTTTCTGTACCCTTTTTCTGATTTCTTCCGTAAACTGCTCTAAATTCATCGCTTATCCTCCTTCTTTCTATGGCTGCTCCTTTTTTATGCTTTCCTTCCCGTGGCCGCCGGACGCCAGAAAGCCCAGAAAAAGCCCGTCCAGGAATGCCTGGCAGTAGACTTTCCTGCATTCCCCCGCCGCTTTTTCCGCTTCCTCCATGGCGGCCGTCTCAAACTTCTCCCGGGTCTCTTCATCCATCCGGGCAAAAAGCTTCCGTTCCCAATGGCTGTACCTCCCCGCCTTGTTTTTTCCTAAGATAAAGTCCACCCGTTCATCCACAAATAATTCCACCAGTTCTTCCCAGTCCATATGCGCCTCCCCTGTGTTCGCTCTTGTCTGTCCCTGCTTTCTCCCGGCCCTGCTCCCGGTTCCCGCTTTTCAGGCTGCTCTGGTTTGCTGCCCGACATCCGGCCCTGGCTTCTTGCCCGACATCCGGCTCCGGTTTCCTGCCTGGCATCCGGCTCCGGTTTCTTATCGGCCTGGCATCCTCCCCCGGTTCCCCGCCCTTATGCCGCCCCTTTGGTTTTTGATTTCTTTAAGCCGCTCATGGCATTTTTGTAATTCTCCTCTGTCATCTCGGTGACGTTCTCAATCTGGTAGCGTTCCAGCACCTGCCTTAAGGGGACGCCCGTCCGTTCCAGCTCCTTTTTCAGCTCGCTGATCTGGCTCCGGCTGACCTCCGTCACCTTTCCGGCGGCGGGCAGCGCCCCTGCCACGCATCCTCCCCCTGCCTGCCGGGCGTCTCCCATCCGGTAGACCTCCTGCCCCCTGGCATTGACAATCACCAGGGAAATAATTTCCCGCTCCCTGCTGTATCCAATGTCACGGACACGGAACCGGTCATTGGTATAATACCGGTTCTCTTTCTCCTTCTTCCGGATGTCGGTTTTCTCCGCCCCCACCCAGATAAAAGGGGCGGTGTACAGTTCCCTGCCCACGCCCCAGTTAAAACATGCCCTCTTAAAGCTGTCCGATGCCTGCCCTTTCTCCTTCTCCGTGTAGCTCATGGTGCCCACGTCCTGCTTGGCCACCCACTGTTCTTTCTTATTATCCCACACTTCCACTGTGCAGTATAAATTCCCGTCCAATACCTGGTGGCTCCTCTTCCAGCCCAGAAAGCCGAATGTTTCATCCAGTATCTTCTGGTCTACCCGGGCATCCTTAAATAGGAGCAGGCTCAAGCCCCTTTCATTGATGGTGGCAACCCGGCACTCAATCTCCTCTGCCCTTAAAAGCCTTATGGCTGCTGCTTCCATATATCCTCCTTTTGCCTGAAAGTGATTTTTTATCCGGCCATCCTCTCCTCCGGGAACTCCTGGCAGGCCTCTGCAAAATCCTGTAAGCTTCCTCCTGCCGCCACGGGCTTTACGCAGAACCTCCGGCTACTGGTAAAGGTGCAGAAATCCCGGTATACCTCCGGCATCTCCTTCTTAAGCCGCTTGCTGTCCACCCGGCCGGTCCTTACCTGGCTCCAGGATACCCGGAAGCGTTCACTTGCTGCCGCCTCATGCTCCCCGATGGCCAGCTTCACCTCCTGGTCAATCTGCCGCTGTTCCCGCTCCAGCTCCCCGATCTGCCGGGTAAGCTCCATGCGCCGCTCCAGCTTTTCATCAAACCCTGTCAGGGGAACCATGCTCCCTTTTTGGGGGCTGGAAAACGCCGCCTCCAGCACGGCATTGCCGGTAAGGGAGCCGTCCGGCTTTGGCATCACCCGGGGGATGACATGGTGGTTCCAGAAATCCGCCTCTAAGGCAGCCAGGCTCCCTGCCATCTCCTCGTCCCACTCAATCCTCCGGCACTGGAAGTCCTGCCCTAAAATGACCACCGCCAAGTACCACTCCCGTTTCCCGGTGACCGTCATGTAGTGGAGGCACTGGGCTAAGTAATGGGGCGGCACCTTCCCGTCCTTCCATTGGTTCGCGCTGTAGGGGCTGGCCGTCTTACATTCCAGCCCCGCGTCCTCCCCCACAACCATCCGGTCCACATCCGCCAGCATGAAGGGGTAGCGGGTGCTCCGGTACATCTTATTGGAGCGCCGCACCTTCAGGCCGGTGGCCTCCGTGAACCGCCTGGCCACGTACTCCTCCAAATCCCTCCCCTGGCGCATGCACTCCCGGTCGGTATCCGTAACCTCCTCCGAGGTCTTGTCCCGGTAAACGCTCATGGCATTGGCATAGGGGCTTAATCCGCAGACTGCCCCCGCATCCGAGCCGCCAATCCCGGTTTTCCGGATTTTCAGCCACGTCTCCCGTTCCATCCCGGCAGTGGGTATCGTAGTATACATCTTTCTTTTCCTCCTTTTCGTTTTTTGGTATTCACCCAGGGGCACCGTACTGCAGGCGCCCCCGGATACTGGTTCCTGTTATACCAGGTTTCTGTTATACCAACAGGAAACGGATGATAATCTCAATCACCGGCATCCCATCACCCCCTTTCCCGGCCCGGCCCACATCTTCTCCTCCCGGAAGCTGAAATACTGCCCGTCCCCTAAGATGATATGGTCTACTAAAGGGATGCCCAGGATTTCCCCTGCCTGGCTGGCACGCTCCGTCACCGCCCGGTCCTCCCGGCTTGGCACTGCCTCCCCGGAGGGGTGGCTGTGGAACAAGAAAATCCCGGCGGCATTGGCCAGGATGGCATGTTTGAACAGGTTCCGGATATCCACAACACACTGGTTTAAGCCTCCCACCGCCACCACCTCCGCCGCCACCGGCTTATTCCTCTGGTCCATGCTTAAGACCACTAACAGCTCCCGGTCTGCCCCTTCAAACAGGGGGCGCACCATCCTGGCCGCCTCCCCCGGCTCCGATACTGCCCCCATGCCGTACAAGTGGCGGCTTTCCTTTACCATCTGCAGGCGGACAATGCTTACCTGCCCGTGCTCTAATAGAGACAATGGCATAAATGTTCCCGGCTGTCCCGGCATCTGCCTGTCCACATTTTCTTCCTTCCCATCAGGCAAGGAAAAGACATCTTCCCCTGCCCACCTCGTGGCCCGCATGCCGCTTTGGCAGCAGGCTTCCCTGTACGGGCCTGGGCATAAAATAAGCCGGGAGCACCTTTTTTGGCACTCCCGGTCTGTTGGTATAGTCTCCTGGTTTTCCCATTGGCTCTGCCCTTTTTTGTCTCCCATTGCCGCCGCCCCCTATGCCGCCTTCACCATGCCGTAAGCCCGGTCAATGAGGGCGTTGCCGTCCACCGTGCGGGCAAACAGGCTCTCCTTATAATTCGCCCGCTCCCGCAGGGGCTTCGTGTGGGTGGCAAAGTCGGACACCGCATTGACAAAGCGGTAGCCGTTCTTTCCCACATGCTGTAAGTCAGGGGCGTCAAAATAGCGGGTTTTCAGCTCCTCCTTCATGCGCAGGAGGTTCTTTTTTTGTATCCCGGCCACCCCGTCCGTTAGGGGAAACAAAGCATCGATATACTCATACACCTGCCGGTCGGACAGCTTTCTGCGGTTCAGCTCTTCAATGGCTTTGCCCAGCCCGGCCATGTACTTTCCGGCATAGAAAAGGGTCTCCCTGGCGTCCTCTAACTTCCCCCGGATGTCCCCCACATGGTTGGCAGACCAGCTCCTTTTTGCAGTGGAGAGGGCAAGGTTTAAGGTGTTCTGGCAGGCGACCCGGATGGGGGTCATAGCCGCCTTGATGGAGCCGCTCCCGTCATGGCTGTTCATGAACACCAGGTAGGGGGTGATCTCGTCCCCGGTGATGATGTACTGCCGGGGGAGCCTGGCCAGTATCCAGGTGCGCCGCCCCTTCTGCAGGGAGCCGGCCGTTTCATAGGTAACGCCCTCGCCTAAAAGGGCATCCGTAAAGGCAAAGGCCTCCCGGTTCTGGACCACCCGGTAGCGGTCAGTGACCACCCCGAGCACCTGGTGGTCGGTATCCCTTAAATTGGCCTTAAACCCCGGCACCGGGATTCCGTCATAGGTCACTAACGCCTTCTGGATGACCTGCCAGTCCATCCCGGCCAGCTTTAAGGCCGCGCCGGAATCCGGCGCGGCCTTTACGTTTTCCCCCAGTCCATGCCAGGGCTTTGTCCTTGTGTCAAACATGGTTTCCATTTCTGTTGACATTGTTACCTCCTTTGATTGGTTGGTTGATTGTTATCAAGGAGATAATATATTGGTGAAAAATGGGAGTTTTACAAAAATTCCGCTATCTGACCATATGGTGATGAATAGAACAAAAAATAAAAGGCATCTGTCTTTACAGGGCTTTCTGATTCGCCTGTCGCGTAAAACAGCTTATCAATTTATGGGGCTGCTTTTAAATAGCTGCGGCTATATTATTGAAATCCAGAGATTCTGAAATATATGTATAATTAATCTCCACATCCCCATCTGCCCCTACCGGCTCCCCTTCCCTCAGCAGCATCTCAATAAGCGCCACAAGTTCAACCTCCTCACCTGCAACAATAAACCCTGCAGAAACACACTCTTCCTGGAGAACACCCGCAAGTTCCTCAGCAAACTTCGTCATTTCATCTCGACTTGACATAGTGAACAATCTAGCCTTCATAGCTGCTGATAGCGTTCTGGCCATTTGCATTACATCATCATTAGTAGGGACTACGATGACTGGGGATTTTACCGTGGTCTGTTTCGGCCCATCAGGTTCGCTGGCAAGTTTGCATTTGGTACCCATCAATACTGATGTATCAGACATCTGCGATATATTGCCAGTGATAGTTTCGGTAACCGGTGGTTCTGGGGCCTGGGTATCAGGTTTATTCATCCGTGTTATGACCGGAGTTTGCCCTGCCGTATTTGATTTTTTCGCGCCGGGTGCTGTTGGTTTTGGTTTGTGTGGTTTGCCGTTCTGTTGTGGGGCAGCAGGTATAAGATTACCAGAATCATCTTCCTGCAACCCGTTTAACTCAAGAACCTTTTTGTATAACTCTGGATACCATTGTTTCATGTAAGCAACATCTTGAGCTATGATTTCTAAGTCGCTAGGTTTATTTCCTACAACAAGACATGAGTCGGGGGATTTTGATCTATCCCAAACCCATTTTCCGTCTTTGTATCTGAATGCCTCTATACATTCCTCATACTTCCAACTACCCCCCCCCATGATTTTATTACAATAAAAGGGAATTTATATGGCTCAAACCAGTCTGGATGATCTATCAGATCCTGTTTTGTTATACTTGGGTCTTCTTTACAACCATACCCATTAAGTTTTGGGCATAATGGATAACCTGTTTTTCTTATTCTCTCCTCGAACTGATAGGTCTCTTTACCAAATTCATTGATAATATGCCCGCTTATTAACTCCCCGTCTACTATTACACTCTTATAATTTAACATATTTTCCTCCTTTAGGCTGCCTGTCTTACGATCAGGACTTATACCTTATCACTATTATAATATATAACCGAAATTCATTAGTTTGCGATTAAAGCCCCTTGGTAGGTTCGCTCGTCTCTCACATTTAAGAACCCACACAACAAAATACCTTCTTTGATGTCTCTTTCGTGGGGCTCTATTGGGTGGATGGAAATTATATTTCCATTTGTAACAAATCCAAGCTCACTTGCAATAAAACCTACATGGAATGCTGTAATGTCATGAAACACAGTTACTTGGTAATTCATTTTCCTGAACATAAGATCATACATATTTATGTCTGACGTCAAATAAAGCCACGAAGAATCGATACTTTCCTGCATGATCTTCAAAAACTCCTCCTTAGAATCGGCCTCGATAACCTCTGTATATAAGTTAATCTTTGAGGCTTCTATGGGAAGTTCACTGATGAGCCTTAAAACTATATCGGTACACAATCTGAATCTGCACCGTACATCATACCATCCGGTCTTGGTCTGTTCATCATAGTTCATGTGTAACACTAATCCATCAAGACCCCACGGTCTTGCTTCCCATCCACCAGTCTTACACTCCCGGATACCATGGTTTAATTCACCATCACTTCTCAAATAGTTCAGAGTCTCAATATCACAAATACCAGAAGATAAGATATCATCCTGAATCAGAAACTTATCCTTCATTTCTTCCAACGTTACTTTCCCGCTCAGCATCTCGTTTGTCATCTTATATATCCCCCCTTTAGTCAGCTAACAGATTACCGTAATACTTTCCTTCCAAGGATATAATTTTACAGGGTATGCCGTCTTCTTTGTCAAACATATCAGTGTGTAGTGGATAAATTATCATCGTTTTAGGGCCATTCCCATTATAATCATTCACAGAGACAACAAAAGCTAAGAAATTTTCATCCATGCATAAAGATGATGAGTAACTCACATTTCTAAATATAATATCATATGAGTTTGTGGTATATGATATCATAATCAGTGAAGAATCGATACTCTCTTGCATGATCTTCAAAAACCCATCAGCGGTATCAGCCTTGATGACTTCTGTGTGTAGATAAATTTCTGAATCGATTTTAGGATTACCTTCCTGCCTAATTCAAAGCAGTCCCTCACTCTTTCTCTAACTCCTGCAGCACCGATAAAATCCGGGTATAGCGCTCAGGGATATCGTTCAGGGAAATCCTCGTTTTATATCCCCTGGGTTCATAAACTGATTGGTAATCCTCCCTGTAAGAGCGCAATATCTCCCGGATTGTTTCTGACTGCAGCCGGTTCACCACATCCAGCATGGCGCTTGTTGTTATTTCATACATAACCATGACAGGTTCGGTCATCCAGGGGCTTTCCTGGTCATATACATCCAGCATTACCCCCCGAAAAAGCGTATTCCCATCGGGAAACAGAAGGAAGTATAGCTTAGCGGCCATTTCTTCTGCCGCCTCATATTGCTCAAAGCCATCGTCTGAGGAACCCAAAGGATACATCTGGCTCAGGGACGTACAGACGATAAAGTTCACACGCCGGATATTCGTAAACTCATTATCCGAAGAATACCGGGACAGAACCATATAGCTTGCCAGTTTTTCATCCATACACAGCACTAGCAGAACCAAAAAACCTTCTAAGTTTACAAACCGGCACAGCTTATCAAGCAGGGAACCTGTCTCCCCATCCGGCTGCCCCGTCTGTCCGGTAAGGTAGCCATACGCCAGTTTATTGATCAAAGTCCTGGTTTTCTCCGGAAGTTTCTGTCCTGCCACCACCTGTATGAGGCCGTCTAAGAACCGGGGAGAATAGACCATCCCCAAATATTCCGGGTCGGTACTTTTGGAAGCCCCCTCTAAAATATCCCCGTAAGAGGTTTTCAAAAACTCCTTCCATTCTTCATCCGTACAGGGCTTTAGCCTGTATTTCTCAAACAAGTCAGCCCCGGCATCCTCCGCTGCTAAAATACCGCACAGCTTTTTCATTGCCCCTTCTTTTTGTGGGTCTAACTCCCGTATCTGTTTTGCTTCCTCCTCATAGTACCGGTTTTCCAGCCATTCGGTAAGCTTTCCGTTACAAAAATATTCATATATCTTTTCCAAATGGAAATATTCCCGGAGTTCCTCCATCGTATATACCCGCTGGCCGTTTCTCAGCACCAGCGGGAACTTAATCTTTTTTGCCATACTTACCTCCTGTCAATGGCTCATTCCTTTGGTTCCCCATTCGCTTAATGATTCCTGGCATCTATAGCCTTTATCCATCCTGTAACCACATTTATCTTTTTTCATGAATCGCTGTTTCACAATTGCCCTCTTCGATTTTTATGGTAATCCCGTCCCCGGACACTTCCTTCGACCGGCCTGCCTGAATACGGATATCATGCAGGCAGGAAAAATCCACATTTTCAAATACAATCCCTAAATCATCAAAGGAGACATCCTCCTTACTCCTGACCTCAATCACAGCCCCGCATACCCCTATGTATTTACAGTCCCTCACTTTTACCGGGACAGTAAAACGGTTATCACACAGATATATCTCCCTCACGCCCTCATCCAGCAAATCAGATAATTCTTCCTGGTTAAAGGCAGACTGGCCGGCCTTTTTAAGCACTTCCTCATCATCCGTATATTGTTTTAAAAGTTCCCGCTTCCTGCGCCTTTCCTTCACATCCTCTAAATGAGGGGCTTCCTCCTGTGGGCATTCCACAGCAAAAATCTGGCATAGCTTCCTTTTCAGTTCCTGTACCTGTAGGTTTAATTCCTGTACCTGTTTTGCTTCCTCCTCATAATACCGGTCCTCCAGCCATTCTGCCAGTCTGCCGCTGATAAAATTCCCATATATTTTTTCCAGGTCAAAATACTCCCGGAGTTCCTCCATTGTCCGCGCCTGCTGTCCATCTTTTAAAATCAAAGGAAACTTCATCTTTTTTGCCATCTGTATTTCCTCCAAACTGCATTTCCATTCTGTCCGGGCAACATCTATCCTTATAAGTTCCGGAATATTCATGCTTTCTTTCTTTTACCATCCAAAAAAACTGGCCACACCACCAGCAAAACTGCGTATTCCGTTTCCCACCGCGCTTCCCACAGACTTCGCCGCTTCCCAGCCTCTTTTTGCGGCACTTACCACCACACTCCCAACCGTTTTCACCCCTTCATACACGGCTTCCCCAATGGACGAACCCGCCATATAGCCAGCCAGGCCACCAACCACACCGCCCAGAACCGGCCCGGCAATAGGAACCCAGGAAAGGGCAGCGGCTCCCACCGCCATCCCGGCTCCGCCCCATCCCAGGCCGCAGACCAGGGAGGTACTTGTCCGCCCCATCTGGTCCAGCCCTTCGGCTATGGTCAGTTCCCCGGCTGCCACTTTGGCCAGGATTTTGGCATCCTCAATCCCCACACAGGCAATATTGGCAATCCAATGGACGGGGGTTCCCGGAGGGATTATGGCGATCATTCCCTTTTCCGTGCAGACCTTCAAGGCCCCGGTAGCCGCTGCTTTAACTCCGGCATCCGCCCCAGTGGTAAAGGCGGTCTCCACCAGTGCATCCGGGTCAATATCCTCCCCGTTTAATGCATTGGCAGCCAGCACAAAGCCGGTGCTGATTACTGCTGACTGGACGCCCATCTGAACCGCGTTTTTCCCGATATGCATCACCAAATCCCTGGTCTCAAACTCATGATACCCCAGGCGTTCCACAATCCCCGCATCCTGGGCTTTTACCTGCAGGCCTTTCGCCTGCTCCTTGGTCAGGTGGCTGGAAAATACTCCCAGCTCCTCACTCCCCATTGTGGCGGTCACGGTCTTATTGGGAAACGCCGCCTGCACCTTGGCCACCTGGTCTGGCGGCACCAGAATCCTCTGGTTATGGTAATCGCCGCCTTTTAACAGCTTAATCGTCTCCTGGGCAGTTGCCCCATACTTAACCTGGTACTGCTGGACTATCTTCCCGGTCGCCTTATCCACGATTACCGTGTCAAAGGAATTGCGCCCGTAGGCCTGCCCCGGCTCCGGCACCTGCACCCGTGCCTCATACTTAGAGCCTTTCAGGGCGGCATTGGCATTGAAGGTATTGACATGGTGCTGTTCCGCAATAAACCCGTCTAAGTTCATGCACTGGCTGACCTCCCCGGACTGAGTGGTCACCGCCCGCATCATCTGGGTATTCCCCATTTCCAGGGCGGCATCCACCCGGCTTAAGTAATTCCCCATCTCATTGACAGACAGGCCTATGGAAGCCTCCTTTACCTGCCTTTCCAGCCATTTCTCCGAGGATATCCCCTTCTTGGCCGCCTCCCTGGCCGAGTTTAGGTTCCGGTCATATTCCTCAATGCCGAATAAGGTCTCCTCTGCCAGCTTCTTAATCTTTTCTTCCTCCCATTCCGGCAGCTCCCTCCGATAGCAGCCTTCCAGCCATTCCTTCCCGCTGCTTTCCGGGTCCTTTTCCCGGTATGCCTCCAGGAACCGTTTCAGGACGGCATACAGTTCCTTTACCTCTTTTTCCGTCAGCCCTTCCAGCTGCGGCTCCCGGTTAAAAGAAACATCACCGGCCATCCCCCTGTTTCCTCCTGCTGTCTCCATCATTCCCTCCTATCTGGACGCGTTTTTGAATTTATTTTGCTCGTATATCCGTTCCATCTGTTCAATAGGCTCCTTCATAATCTCCGACAGGGAATGGGTCTGCCGGATGGAGGCAAGGATGTCCTCCGTGGACACCGTTTCCTTCCCGGCAACAAAGGCCGATTCAATGCTGTCTTTGACTACGCTCTCAATATCCGCGCCGCTGTAGCCCTCCGTCCCCTCCACCAGGCGGCCGATATCCATCCCGGCAAGGTCTAAGGGGCGGCGCTTTTGGATGTGGATTTCAAAGATATTCCTCCGTTCCTCCTCCTTAGGAAGCCCCACATAATAAATCTCATCAAAACGCCCTTTCCGCAAAAGTTCTGCCGGAAGTCTCGTAATGTCATTGGCAGTGGCCACCACAAACACCGGCGCCTTCTTCTCCTGCATCCAGGTCAGAAAATTGCCGAACAGCCGGGTAGTCACCTCCGAGCCGCCGCTGTTCCCGTTGATTCCCGCAAAGGCCTTTTCCATCTCATCCACCCATAAGACACAAGGGGAGACCGCCTCGGCCAGGGACAATGCCCTCCGCAGGTTTTCCTCGCTTTCCCCCACATATTTCCCTAAGAGCCGTCCCATGTCCATCCGCAAAAGAGGCACCTGGAACAAATCCGCCGCTGCCTTTGCGCTTAAGGATTTCCCGCAGCCCGGGACACCGGCAATTAAAACCCCCTTGGGGGCATCCACCCCGTACCGCCCTGCCCGGTTTAAATCCTTCATCACCACGGCCTTCCGTTTCAGCCAGCCCTTTAAGACCTCCAGGCCACCGATGTCCTCCATTTTCTCCTTTAAGGGAATCATCTCCAGTATCCCGGATTTGCGTACCTTCTGCTGCTTCTGTTCAAAGATCAGCGCCAGGTCTTTCCTTGTCAGCTCACCGTCCTCACTTAAGGCAAGGCTCAAAATGCTGATGACCTCGGATTCCGTCAGCCCCCGGAAGCTGACTGCCATCTCGTCAAGCAGGCTTTGGGGGATGGAGGTTTTCTGCCCCTGGCAGAAGGCCTGGATTTCCTCCCGGATTTCCCCTTCTGTCAGGTAATCCATCTCCAGGATGGTGACCAGGTTCTCTAACTCCCTGGGGATTTTTAAGACAGGGGAAAGGAGCACAATATTGCATTCAATATCCATGCTGATGCGGATTGCCAGCTCCTTTACATAGGCTGCCACCGCAGCATCCTCTAACAGGGCGGGGACATCCCGGATGATAAGCAGCGACCGGTCGTAATCTTCAAAGGATATGATGTCTGCCACCTTCATAAACCCGCACCTGTTCGGCGGGACTTCATACTCCCCTTTTTGCAGCGAATACCGGGAATACCCCTGGGTCAGGCTCCACTCCATCAGGGTCTGACGGCCGGCGTTTTTTGCCGCTTTTTTTAACACGTCAAGCGCCTGCTTTTCCTCAAAAGTATTCAGGTACAGGATGGGGAACCCCGCATCCATATATTGTGTCAGCTTTTCTGTCAGCTTCTCATGCTTCATGCCCTTTTCCTCCTTCTTCCGTATCTCTCCCGGCCGTCATCCGCCCCAGCTCCCGGCGGCTGATCACCCGTACCTTATCCCCCTGGCTGCGCAGCCACATGTCTATCCCATCCCCGAACACCTCCGCACGGATGGTATAACAGTCCCCCTCCCGCTTTAGCACCACGGCCGTGGGGAGCCTGTCTAATGCCGCCTCCGGGGAATGCCCGGTATACTCAAACACAATCCGCTGCAGCTTCCCCCCGTACATGAACTGCACCCGCTTCCGGAACTCCCCCTCCTCAAACCGGTTCCGGTAGGGCACCGCGAAATGGCTTTCCCGTACCTGGTAGGAGCGGATGCGGTCTATCCGGTAGACCGCAGGGTAAGGGTACTCCCGCCCTTCCCCCACCTCCTTCTCAATGTAGGCAATCAGGTAAAAGTAATACTCAGAAAACATAATCCCCACCGGCCTTACCACCCTCATGACCGGCTCTGCGGCTCCCGGCTTTTCATATTCCATCTCCATATGCCTCCGGCTTTTCACCGCCTTCCCGATCTCCCATAGCTTTGGGACAATCTCCTTATGGTGGTGGGGTTCCCTGTAATGGTACTGCTCATTGCCGATCAGCTCCGCCACCTGCTTCCTGTCCGAAGGGGGCATGCAGTTATCCAGCAGCTTCCCGATCATAGGCTCCAGCTCCTTTTTGGTGAGGGCACGGCTCTCTAAGAGGATTTTGCATACTGCCAACATCTCCCCTCCGGACATCTTCCGGCTCCCGCAGTCTAAGACGTACCCCTTCCTTTTCCGGTCATACACGATAGCCGGGCTTATCCCGGTTCCCGATGGCTGGTTTGCAAAATACGCCCGCAAATCATCGATATCCCTCTGTACGGAACGGGCATTGACCTCAAACAGGGCGGCGATCTCCTGCTTCTTCACCAGCTCCCCGTCATGCAGGCGCTGGTAGAGGGTGAGCATCCGCTCCGTTTTGCTCTCTGTGAAATGTGCTGCCATGGCAGCTCCCCTCCTTTCTCTCCCAATGCCTTTAGTATACCTCACGCCTATAGACAAGTCCTGTCACTGTGACAAAAAAATTACTTTCTTCCAAAATTTTACAATAGATGTTGATAGCAGTCAATAACTAGCAAAACAGACATTATAAGCATGCACTTTTCCTCTGCTTTATCCTATGATTATAGCCAGAGGTGAATATATGGATACAACATTTATCAGGGAACGCATAACGGAACTGCGGCTGAAAAAAGGGGTCTCCGAACACCGCATGAGCATGGATTTGGGGCATACCCGCAGCTATGTCCATGGCATCGTGTCCGGAAGGTCTCTCCCCTCCATGGGAGAGTTCCTGGCCATATGCGACTATCTTGAGGTCGCTCCGGAACATTTCTTCCAGGAGGAGGTTCCTGATGGCGCCCTCCTTACCAGGCTCGCCAAATATGCCCGGATGCTGTCGGATAAAGACCTGGCCTACGTGGCAGACTTAGCAGAACGCCTGTCCCAATAAAAAATAACAGCCGGTTGGGATGGCAAAGTATGGGGGAGTGCCCCGGCGGCCTCTCCCTTCCCTGGCCAGCCACCAGCAGACAATCCTACAGCTTAGGCAGCTATCCCGGGAACAGGTACAGGCAGTTCTGGCCTTCATCAAATATTTAGGGGAAGCAAAGACAAAGGAGGCGGGGGCAAAAAGCCCCCGCCAAACCTGTCGTCCTTCCTTACAATCTGTATCCTCTCTACAATACCGTTTAATCTTTCGTAATATAAACATTCCTATCATTGAAATGCCAAATAGTCCGCTTTTGCATATCCCATTATGCCATTATAATTTATTAAGTAAAAACCGTTTATTGACGAATCAATATAATCCACGGTTGTCCCTAATGGAATCTGGGTAATTTCCTTAGCATTTGCAAAAGCGCTTGTCCGCAGGGTAATGCTTTCCCTGCAATTAACCACCGTGCATTTCATCCCCGTGTACACCTGGGGCTCATAGGCATCCAAATAAGCGGAAAGCACATAGCCCGTTTGGCCGTTATAGGTTACCTGGCTGAACCCGTTTTCTGTGGAATTAATAAAATTGACCGATGCACAAACCGGTATCTGCGTAATTTCAGCCGCTGTTGTAGAAGGGGCCGTCCTGAGGGTGACACTGATATCACAGCCCACAACATAGAGGAGGGTTCCGTTATATGCTTCGCCGGAAGCAGGGGAACTGTTATCCTTTTCAAAATAGCAGGCATCACCAGAGTGCTCTTTATCATCCACCCAGTATAAGTATCCGTTGGAAATATAAAATCTTCCTGTCCCATCTGTATAAACTACCTGGTCCTGCCTTGCCCCTATGTCATTATACTCATAGATTACCTCCCTGCCATCCTGGTAATTTAAAAATCCGGTAGCGTTGTCATACCAGGCTGTCATAGTCCACTCCGTACCCGAATAGCCGCCGCTTCCCCACTGGATATTAACACGGAATTGATTGTCCCCCATTGCGGTGATATCCAGGGAGCACCGCTGGCTATACAAATCCCACCAGGTTCCCAGATACATTCCGGAAAAAGATGCTTCGGGAGCCGATTGTACAATTCCCTTTGGAGAAACCATATAATCAATAAAAACATCCTCCCTTCTCCAAGCGCCATAAGCATTAAAATATGTGGCCATAACCACTGCACCCATAACTGCTGCTATTACTGATTTTCTTTTTTTCATTTTTCTTTTACCCCTTTCTTTTTATTTCCGGAATATTCCGGTAGAATCTTTTTACTTTCTTAATCAGAGTGTATCTTATTCTTCTGACGGAATCTGTCTATTTTGTATCCCGATATCATCTAAATTCCCTATTTGGGTTCTCCCAGCTTCCAACCCAGCAATAAAAATCAACACCTTCTCTACCTGTTTTTCTGGCATCTCCATAACCTTTTCGATTACAATATCCTTCTCTGTAGGTTCCATATCTTCTCCTTCTTAATCAAGATATCCTAAATTAAATTTAGTTTATCATGATTGTATTAAGATGTCAATACGCTATTCTTGACTGAATTTATTTGCTATGATATGATTCTATATAAAGGTGGTGACAAATTTGGATTTAAGTGAACGCATTCGGACAATATTAAAAGAAAACTATTTAAAGCAAAAGGAGCTGGCCAAAGAGCTTGGTGTTACAGAAAGCTACATTTCTGCCATCCTCAACCACAGGAATACAAACATTTCCCAGGCACTAGCCACCCTGATTGAGGAAAAGTACGGCTATTACAGCCAGTGGGTACTAAATGGCACAGAGCCAAAGTTAAAAGTAGCTGGAAAGAATCGGACCCTATCGGATATCCACCAGAGGGCAATCCTGCAGATTGAGCGGCTTGCCCCGGAGCAGATCAGAGCGGTCCTGGCTTTTATCAAATACTTAGAGGACATTGAGCGTAATCAATTAAACAAACTATAACACTTAATACGGGTTAATAACATATCCGTTTTTATGACTTAAGCAGAGTTGGATAGGGAATCTACAGACTATTGTATAGAGCAGGAGAGTAGCAATCATCTTTTATTTTCCTCTATTTTTGTAATGTCAGTGATATTTACTGCTATTTTGAGACTGGATAAACCAGAAGGGCATCCATATCCCTCTACAAGGAATTATTTCCATATAGCAGAATTAACGAAACGGCTTTCCGGGCCATATGCGGATTATCCGGCAAACCGTCCTACAAACACGGTCTGCCGAATAGAACCCAATGAAAAAAGCTGCCATACAGAGAAATTCTCCAGCCACTTTTAAAACTCTCCGTTATTCCCCAAACGGAGAGTTTTTGTCTAACTTATAAAGAGATTCCCCAAAACAGCCAGGCTCTCGTGCGCCCTCATAAGCGCCATAAAGTCAATCAAAAGGGGAACCAGAATCATCACAAGAGGATTCGTCAACCGGGCCATCCGCTGAATCTCCCCCTGCATCCAGTCCCCCCATTTTTCCACGGCCTCCTTTCCCTGTACCGGTTCCATAGTTGCCAGCATATAGAAATTTCCCGGGGCATAAGTCACATAAATCCGGAACAGCCAGTCCTTTAGCATCCCCAGGATTCCGATACAGATAAGAATCGCCAGGTTACTGTGAATCAGCCGCCCATAGCCGCCCAGGCCTGCCGGCTGCCTCCCAATCTGATACAGGCACCACCCGGCCCGGCCCATAAAACCTACCGCAACCAAAAAGAGGGAATGGATTCCCACATAGGGCAGTATCCACTTATCCGTTCCAAATGCAATTTTGTTTCTGTCCATCACATCGGGGATGTTCTCCGGGATAACGGGACATTCCCCCTGTAATCCATACCGTTCTTTCAGTTCCTCGTAATTCACTTCCATTTCCTTTCCTCCTTCCATGGCCTTTTCCTATGGCCCTTCCTTTCCGTCACTTTGCCCTCCCCATCACCCTACCTTATCCTTTATCCCCCATCTCCCGGTTCTCGTCTGCTTCCTGCATGGTCAGCGATATACGCCTGGTTCCGTTAAAATTCTCCCGCACTCCCTTCTTCTACGCTTTTCTTCTCCTGCAACTGAATCCCGGCTTCCAAACCGGCAATAAAAATCAGCACCTTGGATACCTGTTCCTCTGGCATTTCACGAATCTTATTGATTACAAGGTCTTTCTCTGTAGGTTTCATGTCCCTCTCCTTCCCAGTTAAGATATGCTAAATTGAATTTAGTCTATCATAACTATATTTAGCTGTCAATGTTCTGTTCTTGACTGAATTTATTGGCTATGTTATGATGCTACATAAAGGTGGTGACAAAGATGAATTTAAGTGAACGGATTCGATTAATCTTAAAAGAAAACCATTTGAAACAGAAAGAGCTGGCTAAGGAGCTGGGTGTTACGGAAAGCTATATCTCTGCCATCCTTAATGAACGGAACCCCCGGATTTCCCAGGCCTTAGCAACTCTGATTGAAGAAAAATACGGCTATCACAGCGGCTGGGTGCTGTCTGGCACAGAGCCGAAATTAAAGATCGCCGGAAAAAACCGGGCCTTATCGGATATCCACCAGAGGGCAATCCTGCAGATTGAGCGGCTTGCCCCAGAACAAATCCGAGCAGTCCTGGCTTTTATTAAATATTTAGAGGAAGCAGAACTTGAGGGAGGTGGGGAACACCTCCAATAAATTCATGATAATAATATATATTTGATTCTTTTGACTTGTACAGGGACGGTTTTGGATATCTGCAGGGCATACGGATTGGGCGGGGGAATCCTCTCCCCCGCCTTCCCTTTTTGTCCGTGAAAGAACTTCCCTCCACGGATGAGTATCCGCTCCCTCCCTCTTACTTTCCTGCCCATTAAGATAGGAATCGCAAGAAAACGTGTCCAACTTGGACACATCCATCTTAGAACTGTCCGATACCTTCCTTCTCCCTCCTACCAGCATTTCCACTGGTCATTCAGTAAAAACCGCTTAGGTTCTTTGCCGGCATCCCTCCATCCCCGGTATTCATTTCAAAGAAAATATGGCTCCCCAACTGTATGTAGACATAGAAAAAGAAGCATCTCTTTTTCCGAAATGCCTCTTCTCTAAATATTTTTTAGATTTAGTTTCTATTCTGATTTACTGATACAGTAGATTGCTTCTGCCAGTTAAGCATTTGCCAACTTTGCCGCAATTTTCTGGATATCCTCAATGCTTAGCCGAGGAACACACTGGTGAATCTCTTCAAAAGAAAATTTTTGGGACTGTATCAATTTGGCAGCCGTTTCCTCAGCTTCTTTTTTTGCCTTCTGGTCGGCTTCTTCCTTTGCCAGTCCTACAATTTTATTAATCTCCGGTTCCATAATTTCTAGTAATGCCTGACACATGGCTTCATCTCCTTTCAATTCTTCCACAATCTCACGGTTCGCCTTTACACTTACCTCTAGCACCGCATCTGCCAGTTCTCTCTCTAACTTCCCTGACAGGGACCGGGCCCGATTTAACAACGCTTCCATCTCCTGCTTCTTTAATTTATCGGACAGGGATTTCAGCCATCCATGGTTCTTCCCATTCAGTTCCCTCGTCACAATCACCTGGGTGAAGAACAGCACCCCGTCCAGCACGTAATAGATTCCGGGGTATGGATTGGATACTTCTACCTTATGCTCCCTGAAATACCGAAACAGCCCATCCGGCTTTGCCTCCCTCACCAGGGATACCGTGATATCATCTGCCTTCCTCTCATCCACCGTCTCCCCATAGGCTTTATAAAGACTGGCATATGCACCCGCCTTATAAAAGGAATCAATATCCATGCGGTCTTCCGGGGAACGGTATTCTAAAATATTATGCCCCTTAAACATCCTGCCAATCTCATTAGCTATCTGTACATCCTTATCCTTTTTAATCACCAGAAGGTCAATCTCAAGAGGCTTTGTGTTTAAATTGTATTCCTTCTCATAGATTAAGTCATCCCTGTTCTCTGCCAGCTCCAGGTTGATTGCCGCCACGAACCCAGGATGCCATTGTATTTTTATCTCGTTCATCCATAACTCCTTTTATTTTATTATAACATGACTTTATCTTTTTGCAAATAATCCTATTGTCTTTTGCCTGCTTATTTACTTCGATCATTACATTTCTTTCTCTTGATTTTGATGCTCCTTATGAATAAGAAGCGGAACTATGTATGACAAAATCATTCAGTGGGTAGCCGGGAAAAACCGGAATTGTTTATGAGGCCTGCAAAGCAGACAAATTTGGCGGAGGAATCCTGTTCCCCCGCCATTCCTCTCTGTCCCTTAAAAACCAATCCGTCTCTCCATCTTTCTCGCCTTTCCATAAATATAAAAAGAGCAACCGGATGTGTCCAACTTGGACACCTTTCGATAACCAAAGCAGTTATCATCCTTCTGCGCCTGATCATGGAGACCCCACCAGGCAGCAACGATCTGCTCTTTCTTATTTTTTAAGAACCTACTACTAAAGACACAGGGCAACCACCGCCTTTTTCCGTCTCCATTTCATCGGTAACCCATGCAAAAAAACACTGCATCCGCTACCGCCCGGACTGTATCTTCTTTCTATAAAAATACATTTCCTCATCCTATTTTCTATCTTATATTTTTATTATTTTCCTGCCATGACAGGACCACAGGCTCCTTCCCCCAGGTAATCCTCCTGAATCAGCTCCGCCTGCTCACATGGAAAATTGGACAGTACCCATACCTCGCATCTATTACGCAGGAGCCTGGCACGCCCAATACACTGTTCTAAATCCTTCCGGATAAAATACATCTGCAGTTCCCGCAATTCCTGGCCTTTATAAGTCATAAAAGAAAATTCATAGCCATTAGCCTGCACCCTTCTGACCGCAAGCACCTCCTGGTTTACCTCCATTCCCAGATAGCAGCCCACCAGCTTATAGACCGGCTCACTCATATGCGGCGTTCCCAGGATAATCAGGTTCTGTCCTTTCAGGGAATCAATCCTCTCCGCATTCCCAAAATGGATGCCGCTTCCCTGGAACTCCTCCTCATATTTCAGAAAGGTAATCGTCTGATAGCCCTCCGGGAACTTCTTTATGTAAGCAGTCAGCTCTTCTTTATGATCGTGGATGCACTGCCTGCTCATGGAATATGCCGTCAGCTGTTTCAGTTTCCCCACATATTTGGCTTGATAACAGAAAAACTCCTCAATCCTCCTGTCCCGGAAATACTTCTTATAGAGGGAAAGATCTGCGGTTGCTGAAAGCACCGCATATCTCCCTTCCGGCAGGGTCTGAGGATAGAAATAACAGATATTTTCCCCTTCCCGGCAACATACAGACGCAATCGCCAGGTCATTTACATCCTCGTAAATCCCTAATTCCTCCAGGGCCTCCCTGGATAGCCGGCCCAGGCAGGGGCAGGGTTCCCCTTCCATTCTGTGATACTCCCCCTCCGGCGCCAGAAGGGCTTCCTTTAGCCTTTCTTTCAGTAACCCCGGGCAGTGTTCGGAGCCCAGGGCTTTCTTAGCTGCGGAAACGGATACGGCACGCATGTTTCTGAAAAAGGTTGACAGGATATCTTCATCGATAATCACCCAGTCCTTTTCGATCATGTCCCGGGAAAAGGTAGCAAGCCTGGCATGAGTGGTAACCAGGACGTGGTGCTCCCGGATTTGTTTTAAGCGGTCTAAGTACCCCTTGCATTGATACACAGCATTTACCACATCGGGAAGGTCACTTCCCTTGTTTTTTTTAATATAATTCTTTAAAAGATTCTTTACCTCTTCCCCAAGCCCCTGCTGGTAATACCCCTGGATTTCCCATTTCAAATCCTCCGGGAAATTCATTTCATCCAGAGAGGGCGTCACCATCACCTCAATCCCCTTCCCCTCCAGGCGGTTCTTTACCTCATGTTTTAGCCGGTTCGTGGGCACCACAATCACAAATGAAATATCCGGATGCTCCCGAATCAGGTTACAATAGGCTTCCGTCTTTCCGATGGCAGTCTGTGCCGGTATGAGAGATATCCGAAAGGAGCCGTCTCTTAAGAATTTTTCCAGACACTGTTCTATATGCTGGTAAACCGCCTCCACTGGCTGATAATCCTCATTCTGGTTGATTTTTCTGATCTTCTCCTGTTCCCTTACCGTCAAAACCATATTGGCTTTATGGCGGCAGGAATCCACATAGGGGCAGAACGTGTCACAGCACTGGGGCTTGTAGCCCCTGGCCTTCGCGTAAAATGCATAAAAACGCCATTTCTTTTTATTTGGCTCTTTTCTTTTACCCATGATGGAATGGAATTTCTTCCCGCCGCCCTTGATATGAATGAGATTTGTCAAAAGCAGGAATTTTAAGTTATGATGCATATCGCTGCCTTTCACAAATTCATGGTAAAGGTTGCACCTTTTTTCGATTTCTCCCTGCGCCACACGGACAGGAGGCTCCTCCCTGTAATTTTTTCGTACATTAGGCTGGTAACCGTTGTGTAGAACATATCTAGGAAAATTTGGCGGAAAAATGGTTTCTGACCCATATATATATTGGTCACTTGCCGTTTTTCCGCCAAAAAACTCATTTTCTGTACCATCACTATGTACGCACTCAATCTGGAGACAGTTATTAATACATGCAATATTATGCTTTTTAGCGAACTGACTGAGGTCTCTGTTATAGTGCTCCCCTCCTTTCTCAAAAAGCACCCTCTGGAACCCTTCCGCAAGTGTCACAATATTGATTGCCTCCCCGCACACCTCCCCATCCAGCCCTTTCCCTCCAAAAAACATCCGGGGCACGTCCTTACAGCTTTTATCTGCCTGGGGGAATATTTCTAACAGCATGGCAATCATAATCTCCGCCACCCTCTTATCCTCAACCGGCACATCATTAACAAACACAGCCCGGAACCGGGGATGTTCCTTTGTGGAATGAAAGGTATGATAGACAAAGGCTATGGGCAGGAAATATTCCTCCGCCCTCTGCCTGATCTCCCGGATGGAACCCCCGTTATCAAAATCCAGTCCGAACAGCTGCATCTGTACAAAGTTCTCTGCCTTCCTCTTTCCATCAGAGAATATGGAAGGGCAAAACGTATGCCCTTTATTTCCCACCAAATCTGCCAGATGCTGCAATTCCACTTCCTTTTGTTTTTGTGCTATCTGCTTACTGATGGCAGACACCTCTTTCTTCCCTGGCTTTTCCCGGTATCCCGTTCCATCCAGGCTCACTTTAACCTCCAAACTTCTGTCCCCTTTCCAAAGCCTTATTAAAATTTCCTTTGCTTCTCTTTGCTCCCTATTGCTTTAATCAAATGTTAGAAGCGGGCAACATTTTAATAAGACAAAACCGGAAAGCGAGGGATTTTATGTTAGAACAATACGAGGAAGTACTGGATGTGGAAGATATCTGTAAAATTTTCCGGGTCGGCAGAAACCGGGTCTATGAGTTACTCCAGACCGGCCAGTTAGGCGGCTTCCGCCTCGGAAGGACATGGAAGATACCAAAGATTGCTTTAGAAGCCTACCTGCGGCAGCAAAGCGGAAGCTGTCCATAAGTTAGCTTCCATTTCACTTGGCGATCCCCTCAAAAAACCCCGTGGATTTCACTCCACGGGGTTCATTTTACTATATTTCATTTTTGAGTAAAACCAACTCATATGATTCTCCGGCTTCTGTTTTTTACAACTGCGACAGCAAATCCTCCGGCTCCCATATCTTTATTTCAGCCTTTCATCCCGATATTCTTCCAATGTCTTGCCCACATCCGGAATAGCACCAACCAAAGATGCTACAGCTGCTTCTATTTCTTCCCTATTCCCGAATGATTTTTTCTTTCTCTTTGCTTTCTTCCTGGTATCCACTAAAAACTCAATATAAGAAACCGCCTTATCATAATCTTCCTGCTCCAGCTTCTCCAACAGATGATGGATTTTTATTGCCGCAGCCTGCATGATTCCCCTCCTTATAATCCGCCTTTTATTCTATTCCCCATTACAGCTTTTATCATCCCTTCCCTGTCCCTTATACCACTGTGCAGGCTTCCAGGTTCCACGACTGGATGGTTTCAACCGGGAGTTCTAAAACCTCCGCGATTTCTTCCAGTGAATCCCCTCTTTTTAACATATTCCTGGCTGTCCTTTTTGCCCGTTTAATATCAGCTTCATCCATTAACATCTTTCCCACCTGGGTCATCCCTAACACCTCCCTATTTAGTCAAGTCTTTTTTCCTTATTTTTCAAGGAATTTTTAGTTTCATATCTCAGATGAATGAGCCGGGAAGATGGACATCTCTCTGTATCTGGTACGAAAATAGAGGATTTT
>CAJTEM010000037.1 GCA_910575255.1 Lachnospiraceae bacterium
TTGATCTCGAAACCGGAAAAATCCGCAGACCCTTTTCGATGGCTGCTCTCCCCGTTTCCCTGGCGTACCTTTTGGAACAGCTTAACTAACTGACATTGACCCCTGATCTATAACCAGGAATTATCCGGTTTCTCAAATAAAATGATAGCATCGTTCATAATACTTCCCTTTATTTCACTGTTGCCAGGTACCTTCCTAACCGGTCATTCTCTAAATTAAAGAACTGCCCAAAAATAGACAGATAATCAAAAATGCCGAAGTCTCATAAAATAAAGACCTCGGCATATTCTCTGCTTACTGCAAAAACAGGGGAAGAGGGGCTCGAACCCCCATCTACGGTTTTGGAGACCGCCGCTCTACCATTGAACTATTCCCCTAAATGGCATCTTGCTGCAACTTCTTTATCCTATCACATCGCAAGCTTTTTGTCAATCTTTTTTCGACGTAAAGTTGCAACTATATCCATCCTATCGCCTCCCGCACATTGCGGACTCCATGTAACGCGATCCCTTCAACCTTCTTCATCTTCTCCAGATTTACCTGGGGCAGAATGCAGCTCTCAAATCCCAGCTTAACAGCTTCCCTGACCCGCTGCTCTGCCATGGAAACAGCCCGTACCTCACCAGACAGTCCCACTTCACCGAAAATGATGCATTTGGGATTCACGGGACGGTCCTTCAGACTGGACACCAGTGCCAGAACGATCGCCAGATCCAGAGCCGGCTCGTTCATCCGCACGCCGCCGGCAATATTCACATAGGCGTCATACCGGGACATCTCATAATGGCACCGCTTCTCCAGCACCGCCATCAGAAGGTTCACCCGGTTATAATCCGTTCCCGCCGCGGTCCTCCTGGCCATGCCGAAATTCGTCTGGGCCACCAATGCCTGAACCTCCAAAAGAATCGGCCGGGTCCCTTCAATCGAGCATGCCACTGCCGCACCGGAAGCCTCCTCCGGCCTGCCGCTTAAAAGATATTCCGAGGGATTGTCCACCTCCTCCAGTCCCTGTTCCCGCATCTCAAAAACCCCGATCTCATTCGTGGATCCAAAACGGTTCTTCACCCCACGCAAAATCCGGTAGGAGGCATTGCGGTCGCCCTCAAAATACAGCACCGTATCTACCATGTGCTCCAGAACACGGGGACCTGCCACCACTCCCTCCTTCGTCACATGGCCGACAATAAAGACAGAAATCCCCATTCCCTTGGCAATCTGCAGCAGAATGTTGGTTGATTCCCGCACCTGGCTGACACTGCCCGGCGCTGAGGATACATCCTCCCGGTACATGGTCTGAATCGAATCAATGACTACAACCTGCGGCTTCGTCTCCCGGATGGCTTCCTCAATATCATCCAGACTGGTTTCACACAGAAACAGCAGTTCTCCGGTAACCGTGCCGATCCGGTTGGCCCGCAGCTTAATCTGCTTTAAAGATTCCTCTCCGGAAATATATAATACTTTGTGTCCGGATGCTGCAAGATTCCGGCATACCTGCAGAAGCAAGGTAGACTTTCCGATTCCCGGATCTCCTCCGACCAAAACCAGGGAGCCGGCCACAATGCCGCTCCCCAGTACCTGATCCAACTCCCGATACCCGGTAGATATCCGGTCCTGCTCTTCAATGGATACTTCTGCCAGCCTTATTGGTCTTGCTTTTGTCTTCCCGCCGCCCACAGCCGTATGCCGGGATGACTCCTTCTTCCCCACGGGTTCCTCTGCCATCGTATTCCAAGCCCGGCAAGCCGGACACTGCCCGGTCCATTTCGCAGACTCAAAACCGCACTCCGTGCAGAAAAACGCCGTGGTTCTTCCCTTTGCCATATGTATCTGTTCCCTTCGCGCCTATCGTCTCACTACCTTTACACGGCTGCCTACTCCCTCGTTCAATTCCACGCTGGCCACCAGCTTACCGCTCATATTCGTCTTCATGCCGCCTACAGCCATATCGTCCACAAACACCTCATACTCCGTGTCATCCTCCAGCTGAATGGTGATCTGTGCGTCTTTGTCGCCTTCCACCACAAACTCCACACCGTCATTACTGACTGTAAAATGCTCTACTGTCGTTCCCGGCACGGACTCGTAAACAAACATCCCGTTACGTTCCAGTTTGGTGATCTCATGATAAGTCTTGATCTTATAGGAATCTCCATCATGCTCGAAATCCTGGAGCTTTGACTTGGCTGACAGCTGATAATTGCCAAAACTGATGGTCCCATCTGCTTCCGAACGAATTAAAGATTCAACTACCGGCATAACTTTTGCCCTCCTGTAAATTATGTGATTCATGTTCCGCACTTCCGGACGCAAAAAGGCTTCCCAAAGCGCTCTGCCATGTCCTGCAGGTGCAGCTAATTGCCACACCTGCGAAGATATTATGAGTATACCCTAATCAGCCAAAAAAGGCTAGCTGTTTATGAGTTCTTTGGTAAGAAATTTGAGGCTTCCGTCCTCCACCCTCACAGACACCTGATCTCCGCCCCGGATCGTTCCGTCCAGAATCGCCTCCGCCAGCTTATCCTCCAGATGGTTCTGGATCGCACGGCGCAGCGGTCGGGCGCCATATTTCTCGTCATAGCCTTTTTCTACCAAAAATGCACTGGCATCCTCCTCCACGGTCAGCTTCAGATCCATCTGACGTGCGGTGCGCTTGATAATGCCGCGCAGCATAATCGAGACGATCTCTTTCATGTGATCCTGGTTCAGCGGATGGAATACAATGGTTTCATCAATGCGGTTTAAGAATTCCGGCTTAAAGAGACGCTTTACTTCCCCCATGACCCGATCCTTCATCAGCTTATAACGCTCCTCCTCATTATCGGAAGAAGTAAAGCCCAGCCGTTTGGGAGAGATAATGCTTTCTGCTCCGGCATTGGAAGTCATAATCAGCACCGTATTCTTAAAGTCAATCTTCCGGCCCTGAGAATCCGTGATATGTCCGTCATCCAGCACCTGCAGCAGAATATTAAATACATCCGGATGTGCCTTCTCGATCTCGTCAAACAAAATTACGGAATAGGGATTACGCCGCACCTTTTCACTAAGCTGCCCGCCCTCGTCATATCCCACATATCCGGGCGGAGACCCGATCATCCGGGACACGCTGTGCTTCTCCATATATTCCGACATATCTACCCGGATCAAAGCATTTTCCGTACCAAACATGGCCTCTGCCAGCGCCTTGCACAGCTCGGTCTTTCCCACTCCCGTCGGCCCCAGAAAGAGGAAGGATCCAATCGGACGCTTGGGATCTTTGAGTCCGACCCTTCCACGCCGGATCGCCCGCGACACTGCCTTTACCGCCTCTTCCTGGCCAACCACCCGCTCATGAAGGATGGATTCCAGACGTTTCAGCCGTTCCGACTCCTCCTCCTCCAGCTTGCGCACGGGGATCTTGGTCCATCCGGATACCACATCCGCGATTTCGCCTTCTCCGACAGTCAGCTTTCGCGACAGCTTCTCCTTCTGCCATCTTGCCCGTACCTTTTCTATCTTTTCCCGTTTCTTTTCCTGTTTGCGCTTGATCTCACCGGCCTTTTCGTAAGCTTCCGCCTTAATGGCAGCTTCCTTCTGCTGTTCCAGTGCCTCGATATCCTGCTCCAGCTCCTTGATCTCAGACGGTTCCACATAAGTAGTAAGGCGGACCTTGGATGAGGCCTCATCAATCAGGTCGATCGCCTTGTCCGGCAAGAAACGGTCATTGATATAACGGGCGGACAGACGGACCGCCGCTGTCAGCGCTTCATCCATTATCGTCACCTGATGATGCTCCTCATAGCGGGAACGCAGTCCCTTCAGGATACTGACAGACTCCTCCTCTCCCGGCTCCTCCACGGTCACCGGCTGGAAGCGCCGTTCCAGTGCTGCATCCTTTTCGATATATTTGCGGTATTCATCGATAGTAGTTGCCCCGATCAGCTGAATCTCTCCCCGTGCCAGGGACGGCTTCAAAATATTGGAGGCATCAATGGCGCCTTCCGCGCCGCCGGCTCCGATGATCGTGTGGATCTCATCCAAAAAGAGCAGTACTTCCCCGTCCTCTTTGACCTCTGCCAGTACCTTTTTGATCCGCTCCTCGAATTCTCCCCGGTACTTGGAACCAGCCACCATGCCGGAAAGGTCCAGGGTCAGCACCCGCTTGCGGGCAATAATCTCCGGAATATCACCGGAAACGATCATCTGTGCCAGTCCCTCTACCACAGCTGTCTTACCTACCCCCGGCTCTCCGATCAGACAGGGATTGTTCTTGGTCCGGCGGCTCAGAATCTGTATCACCCGACGGATTTCCTGCTCACGGCCAATCACCGGATCCAGCTTTCCCTCCCGCGCAAGCGCCGTCAGATCCCGGCTGTAGTTGTTCAGCGTCGGCGTATTGGCTCTGCCCTTTGTCCCGCGTCCGGCCGAAAGCTCCTCCCGTCCGGATGGCGCATCCTCTCCCATGGCAGATAAAATCTCAATATACAGCTTCTGAATACTCACCCCGATGGTGTTCAGAAGCCTGGCAGCCACACAGTCGCTCTCTCGAATAATAGCAATCAGCAAATGCTCGGTTCCGATCAGCGGCGCCTTAAAACGCACTGCCTCCCGATAGCTGTTCTCCAGTACCCGGCGGGCGCTCGGGGTATAGGTATTTCGCTCCGCTAAGCCCACATTCTGATTCGGAGAAATCAGCTGGCTTACCAGCTCGATGACCTTGTCCGCATTCACGCCGCAGCCGGTCAGCACCTTTGCCGCCACGCCGCTTCCCTCCTGCAAAAGTCCGATCAGCAAATGCTCAGTCCCCACATAACTGTGTCCCAGCTCCTGCGCTGCATCTACCGCAAGACTGATCGCCTCCTTCGCCTGTTCCGTAAATCTGTCTATCATTGCCAATTTTGTCCTCCGATCTGTTTCCGTTCTTTTTTACTGTTTCTCCCCGAATGCACGCTCTCTCTGTCATTTCAGCTCCGGAAGCGTTCTTCGGATATAAGCAGCCCTGGCCTCATCCAGCTCTTCCTTTTCCAAAGGCCGTTCTGATATCTTCTGCAGATTTGCCGGCTGAATTCCCAGCATGACGCGATAAACCGCGCAGTCCTCTTCTGTCTCCAGAATCCCGTCCACAATTCCTGACATGATCTGGGACAAAAAGATCATCGCGTCCTTGGCGCTCATCTTCCGGGCATATTTTAACACACCATAAGACTTATAAACCTCATCCTCATATTCCAGACGACGCTTTTCCATGGTCATCTTGCGCACCTGCTTTTCCTGAGCCAGCAGCTGCAATGCCACCCGGTTCACCAAATCCAGGATCTCTTTTTCTGTCAGGCCCAGAGTCTTCTGATTGGATATCTCATACAATGCGCCGTAATTCTCACTGCCCTCTCCGTATACCCCACGGACTGCAGCCCCGAAGCGTCCCATCTCAGATACCAGGCCATTGAATTTCTTCCCCAGGGAAAGCATGGGCAGATGCACTACCACAGACGCTCGCATTCCGGTGCCTACATTGGTGGGAAAGGAGGTCAGATAGCCATATTTTTTATCAAATGCATACGGAAAGCGGGCATTGATATAATCATCCATCTGATCACACTGCTTCCACAGCTCTCCCAGATGGAGTCCCGGAGCAATCATCTGCAGGCGGATATGATCCGTACCATTCAGTACAATCCCCACATCCTCCTGCTCTGATAAAATCAATCCCACCGGCGTCTTCTTGGAGGCAATGGTGGAATTAAATACCCTACGTTCCTGCAGAGCCTTCCGTTCCAGATCACTCAGATCGCCCAGATACCGGTATTCATAATGCTTTCCGTCCAGAGAACCCAGATTCTCAAGGCCAAGCTCCAGGCGGCGAAGCATCTCCATACTTTCCTTCTGCGGCAGCCGGGAAGGAAAGGCATACTGATTCCAGTTCCGAACCAGCCGCACCCGGCTGCTGATGATACCGGGACGCTTCGGATCCACACATTCAAACCATCTTAACATTTTCCGATTCCCTCTTTCAATTCTCTGATTTTGTCGCGGCACTGAGCGGCAGTCTCATATTCCTCCCGCACGATTGCCTCCTGGAGCCGGGCATTCAGAATCCGGATCTGCTCCTCAATATCAAGCTCCTTGTCGGGACCCGCATCTTCCTGTCCGGAGAGCGTTTCTACGGAAAACTGCTCTCCATCCTCCTGATAGTGATAGCGTGGATGCTTACCCTTATGGGTGTCGCTGCCCTGCAGCTGTCTGATATTCTCACCGATCAGCAGGTCAAAGACCCCATAACATTCCGGACAGCCAAAACGGCTGTTTTTGATAAATTCCTCATAACTGGTTCTGCATGCCGGGCAGATCACCTGATGAGCCTTCTTCTGTTCCTCCTGCTCCTCTCCGATCCCCAAAAGGCCGGACAACAGCTTCCCCAGCGGAAATTCACTGTCAAAAATGGCAGCATAAGGTCCAAAATCCATCTCCTTGGCACACTGGGCGCAAAAATGATGCTCATTTTTCACTCCATTGATCACCTCGGTATACTGGATATTGGCCTCTCTGATTTTGCAACGTTCACATAACATAGTTTTCCTCCATTTTTGCTATTCTCCGCATTTTCCCGCATAATAATCATAAATTTCATCCACCAGCTCATGTACCTCCCGGCGGCTGACCCGCCTGCAGACCGACCGGGCCAGCAGCACAGCAAGCTCCTGCCTCAGCTCCTCGACTGCGCGGATCTTATCGACATCCAAGGCAATGACCGCTCCCTTTCTGCGGTCAAGCTTGATAAAGCCCTCCTGCTTCAATACAGCATATGCTTTATTGACCGTATGCATGTTAATCCCGATATTATCCGCCAATTGCCGCACGGACGGCAGGGAATCCCCCTCCCGAATCCGGTCCGCGGCAATTCCGATAATAATCTGATTCCGCAGTTGGATATAAAGCGCCTCATCACTCTCAAAGTCAATTGTCAGAATCATATCCTCACCGTCCATCTTTCGTCTTGTTATACAGATAATATAACAATTATAAAGCAGAAAAGCGGCGAAGTCAATACGCCGCTTTCAAATCCCTGCTTTTCCTTATTCATCCAGATCAAAGAACTCAAAGTCATCCGACTCTTCTCCGGGATGATCTGCCGGCCCTTCTAAGGCAGCCGCCTCCCGGGACAGCGCTTTCTCCATATTGACAACCGGAGCCGCCGCACGTTTTCTGACCGGCGCCGGATCAGACGGCTCGGCTGCCGGCTTTCTTCCGGCTTCCACTCCCCCGGAATTCTTTGCCGGCTCCGGTCGGTAATCCTGACTGTATTCCGGCTGTGCCGGCTCTGGCTGATAGTCCTCCAACGAAAGATCGTCCTCGTAATCCTCCTCGTAGTCCTCTTCTTCCAGATCCTCTTCCTCTCCCATCATATAGCGCTCTTCCTTGCTCAGACGACGGTTCGTCGCTCCTTTGCGGACAGAGCCTCCTGTCTCTTTGGTATCCTCCCTGCGGGATATGCTCCGGTCATAGCTGTCCCGGCTGCGTCTTGCCGAAATCAACAGAATCAACAGAATCAATATCAGAACCAGCAGGGCTCCTCCGCCTCCGATGGCAATCCATTTCAGTTGATTATAATCGTCCACCAGTTCATTATACTTTTCTCCTGCCTCCAGAAGCTCCGGATTCACTTTCTCCCCGTCATCAAAATACCGCTGCAATGTCTTATCCTGACGGTCGAACCGGTAAAAGTCCGCATCCCCGTTCTCATTGATTCCATAGAATACACAATAAGCCGGATCCTCCTCTCCCTCGGGTACCCATCCGGTTACCTTGGCAGAACCGATCGTAATCTCACTTTCTTTTAATCCCTCCGGAACCGCCACATCCGCTGACAAGGCAATGATCTGTACCTTTTTGGCCAGAGAACTTAATTCCGCAAGCACCTCCGGCGCCGGTTCCGGAATCGTAGCTTCTCCGCCGTTCTCTCCGCCTTCTGACTTGGTAACCAGAATGGTATAGGTCTTCACCGTTGTACCATCTTCTGCCGTCACCCGGCAGACCACTGTATTCTCTCCTTCCAGCAGTCCGGAGTCTCCCTCGAGTGTCACGGTTGCACTGCCGTTGTTCGGAACCGCACTGACAGCCAGACTCTCCGTATCCAGTCCCACTGATGCCGTATAATTCTCAACTCCGGGCGTAAATGCCGGCTCAAGCTTTCCCGGAGAAATCTGCAGAGACTGCAGAGTCGCATCCTCGGAGGAGGTCTCCAGCCCCTGGATCGTGATCGTCGAATTCCCGGTCTTGACATCCGCCAGGGTCTGGCCGTTGTTATCATAGCCCTCCCAGTCACCTACCGTAACCGTAGCAGTCCCTGCCCGCAGTGCCCGGAAACGCATCTCGGTAACCACTTCCGTCGTTCCAGAACCGCCGCGCACCTGCAGTATCCCGTTGCCGCCGCTTACCGTCCCGGTAGCATCCACATACTCCAGCATCGTCGGATCATAATTCAGAGTGACTTTGGTATCTCCTAAAAGATCCCCGTCTGTAGAGCTGAACTTCATTGTCACCCGAACCTCCTGGCCGGCCTGCGCAGACGGATCCGAAAATGCGATCCGCGCATTTGCCGCAAAGCTTTGAAATGCGATTGCAGCTGTCAGAAGAATTGCTGCCGAAATCCTGCCAATCCATTGTCTTAATTGTCTGTTCATATTCTCTCCTGATTTCTTCTATACTTCATCCCTCAAGCCTGTCAGAAAGGTGGCTTCCCTGCTGCCAAAATCCTCTCCGCTCTGTCTTTACGGGCTGATCACAATGACATTGCTGCCGCCCGGTGTCGGAGCTGCGCCTGTCTGGCTGCCGCCCGGACTGCTGCTCATTCCCGGTCCTGTCACAGAAGCCGCCTGTCCGTTCCCTGCAGGACTTCCGCCGCCGCTGCCATACTGAGCGGCGCCTCCGTTCTGGCGGACCACTTGAATGACATAATCGCGTTCACTTCCATTCTGCGCCCGCACCCGCACCCGGATCTCATTGGTTCCGGCCGAGAGCTGGAAATTGCCGGTTCCGTTGATGGCGGCCTTGCTGTCGATAGCGTTGGCATAAACAGATACCGTACTTACCGAGCTGTCCACAATCAAATTGTAGGAACAGGTATCCCGATGAAAGGTCGGTGTCAGCGAAAAGCCGTTGACTCCCAGGGAACTCAGCTTATTATTCGGGCTTCCGTCTCCTGTCGGTTTTGCACAGGGGACATCCGGCATCCCGGTATAAACCGGAATTTTAAAACGCAGCGGCATGGACTTCAAGGTATCGGAATAGCTTTCCGCGAATATGGATCCCTCAGACGCCGCCCCGTCCACGTTTGTCATATACTGATGCTTGTAGAGATTGCTGCCCTGCACATTATATTTTTTTAAATAAAAAGTATCCTGCCCTGCCCGGACATAATTATCCCCATAGAACTGGGCTCCGCCGATGATGGACTTCTCCGGCGTATTCCAGGGACGTCCGTAATTGCCGGACTGAGAGGCATACCACAATCCGCGTTCTACTGCTCCCATGCCGTCTGCCGCATAGGCCCCCACATTAAAATAATTGTAGTAGCCGGGATAAGCGGAATTCGTACCGCTGATCGAATTCCCTCTCCCGTCCGAACCCTGCTCCTGAATGATCATTGCTGTCAGGACATACGGATTCACGCCGGAAGCCGCCGCTGCCTGCATGATAATATCCACATAGGGAATGGTTCCTCCTCCGCCGTGGGCATTGCCTGAGGAGGAAGAGCCTGAGCCTGACGGTGAAGAATTCCCTCCAGGGGAAACCACGGTCGGGGCAGAACTCCCCCCCTGTGAACTTCCGCCGGGAGACGGTGACGTGCCGCCGGAACCTCCCCCTTGTGAGCCGCCGGGAGACGGCAGGGCTCCGCCCTGGGAGCTGCCCCCTGGGGCGACCACCGGAGAAGAAGCGCTGCCCTGAGAGGAGCTGCCGGGAGACGGCAATGTGCCGCCCTGAGAATTCCCTCCCCCCGAACCGCCCTGTCCTGGTTTTACGCCCACCCGGACCGTAGCCACCCTTGCTGCGTCATGCCGGCTGATGGAAGCCTGCGGTCCGCGGAGGCGCACCCCCTGATCCCCGGAGGAACCGGAGCTGCTTCCTGGTGAGCCTGTCCCCTGGCCGGAAGCGCCCGGCCCCCCGCTGCCTCCGGATGCTCCCGGCGACACTACTACGCCTGAACTTCCCTGGGAAGAAGATCCTCCCGGCCCTGCCGACTGCGTATTGCCGCTGCTGTTCCAGCCATCCAGGCTCCCGCCGGTAGTATTGCCATCCAGAAAGGTTCCCTTTACCAACGCCTGGAGGCCTTCCCGAGTCTGGGTGGACGCATCATATCCATGGCTCATAAACTGGAAAATATACACATCATCCAGAAAATTCCTTGGATCCATATAATACCGGATAATATCCTCAGACGCTGCCACCCAGGAGCTTCCGTCAAAGCCCGTCCACGTGCCGTTATCCCAGTTGTAAGCGCCGTCAGCCGTCGATTTGTGAGACGAAATGCTGTTTTTATGAATCAGGCTGCGCGGAATAATGCTTTCATTCTGTATCACCGTATTCCAGTCCAGTCCCGTCTGCTGTGCCTCAAATATCCAGCTGGGATACTGAGCATGAAGCTGCCGCAGCGCGGGCTTATAGCTCTCCGGAAATCCCTGCGCCGTGAGATAGGCCTCAAAATTGGAATCCTGATTATAGGTTACCGGAAAACGTATGTAAGTTCCCAGAACATAGCCGGTGCCGCCGGAAAAGCGAATCTGATACCAGCGTTTGCCGTCAGAGCCATTCACTTCATTGACCACGGTAACAGCAGTTCCCTTACCCAGACTTGCCACCCGTGAATAAGAAGTCCCTGGGCCGCTTCGTACATTCAGGGAAGAAGCATTCGTCACTGCCTGACGTTCGGTATAGGCATACGCCTGTCCGAACAGCCCCGGCACGGCAAAAGGTATCTGAAAAGCAAGCATCCAAGCCAGAACAACTGCCATCCCTTTTTTCCATATCTTTTGTCTCATCTATATTCTCCAATAGTTTTCGTTTTTCATAATCCTCACTATTATAATGACAAAAGGCGGGATATGTCAACAAAATCAGCAAAAGTTCACAGTTTTGGCATAATTCGTAAGAAACTGTTAATAGTTCATGTCTTTCGTTTGTCTTCAAAGGTTTACACACTTTTTTGCCTTTTATAACTTATGCAGGAAAACGGAAAAGTGCGTAACCCCTGATGTTTACGCACTTTTCCGTTTCTTAAAAACCCTTATTCTCAAAGCTCCCGGCCGGACTCGAACCGGCGACCCACGCATTACGAATGCGTTGCGCTACCAACTGCGCTACGGAAGCATGCATAATCCGCTGCTGCTCATCTGCTTACCCCTGCATAAAAATGCTTTGGACGATGTCCAAAGCATTCCATGACCTCACCGGGAATCGAACCCGGGTTTACGCCGTGAGAGGGCGTCGTCTTGACCGCTTGACCATGAGGCCGTAATCACTGATATAGAAGCTCATCGAGGCGACAAGATTCGAACTTGCGGCCTCTGCGTCCCGAACGCAGCGCTCTACCAAACTGAGCCACGCCTCGACATCTTCTATACTATAATACAGATTTAGCCGTTTGTCAACAAAAATTTCCATTTTTTAACTGAATTTAAGGTTCTCTCCAGAGGTTTCTCTACATCAGCCCCGGTATCAGCATCGGCACATACAGAATCATAAAGAACACTGCAACCAGTCCCAGCAGATACGGCACAACCGCTCTTGCAATCTTTTCAATCGGAAGTCCCGTAATTCCTGAGGCAACAAAGAGATTGATCGCCACCGGAGGCGTGATCATACCGATCGCAATCCCCACCACAAATACAATGCCGAAATGTATCAGGCTGATGCCCATCGCCTTTACCAGCGGCAAAAATACGGGTGTCAGGATAATAATAGCCGAGGATGTCTCCATAAAGACACCGGCTATCAAAATGATCATGGCTATCAGCAGCATAATGATATAAGGATTGCCGGAAACGCTCAGCACCGAACTGGAAATCGCTTCCGGAATCTTCCAGTTGGCCAGCACCCAGCCAAAGGGACCGCTGCAGGAAATGATTATCATAATCACGGCAGAGGTCTTGGCGCTGCCCTTCATGATCTGAAACAGCTCCTTGGGTCCCATGTCCCGGTACACAAAAGCAGATACCAGAATCGCATAAATCACTGCTACATCCGCAGCTTCGGACGGCGTAAAATATCCGGAAAAGATCCCGCCCAGAATAATCAGCGGCATCAGAATCCCCCAGATTGCTTTGCCAAAGGTCTTTCCCACATTTTTTAAGGAAAAGGAGGCTCCTTTAGGATAATTGTTCTTATGTGCTTCATACAGAGAAATCGCAATCAGTATCGCTCCCATCAATACCCCTGGCAAAAAACCATTTTTAAACAAGGTATTCACGCTCTGCTCAGCGATAACCGCATAAAGCACCATAGGCACCGATGGCGGAATGACCACGCCGATGGTTCCGGCTGACGCAATCAGGGCAGCTGATCTGGCTTCGTCATAGCCTCTTTTCTTCAATTCCGGAATCAGGGTCGCACCCACGGCCGCAGTAGTCGCCGCACCAGAACCGGAAATTGCCGCAAAGAACATGCCGGCCAGCACGGATACAATGGAAAGGCCGCCCTTAATCATCCCCAGCAGTGCTTCCGCAAATTCCACCAGCACCTTCGACACCTTTCCCTTTGCCATCAGATCACCTGCAAAGATAAAAAACGGCACTGCAATCAGGGAAAAGGAATCCGTGGAGGCAAACATCCTCTGCACGATCATCAGAAGCGGCACATCTCCCTTCACCATGACTGCCATGGAAGACAATACAATGGAAAATGCCACCGGAACTCCTAAAAGTAGCATCACGATAAACGTTAGAAACAATAATGCTGCCATATCACGCCTCCTTCTTTCCAAACAGATGCAAAAGATTCTGAAGCACTGCATCTGCTGCATGGAATGCCATAATCGCACAGCCGATCGGAATGCAGGTATAGACATATCGCATCGGCAGACGCATGGCCGGCGACAGCTGCTTGCCCTGCCGGCCAAAATACTGGATTCCATAACAGGCCACCAGCACAAAGAGAAAACTGCAAAGGCCATGAATCACGATCTGAAGCACATCCCTCGCCTTTTCCGGTAAAGCATCCTGAAGAATGGATATGGAAATATGTCCTGCATGCTTATATACACAGCCGGCTCCCAAAAGCGTACTCCAGATCAGCAGATACCGGGTTGCCTCTTCACTCCAGGCCAGTGAGGTGAAGAAAATACGACAGACAATCTGCGCTCCGGTGATTACTACCATTGCTCCCAGCATCAGTACAATCACGACCTCCATCATCTTATCCAGTATGTCACTGAGCTTATGAATACCATGAACAATAATCAAGATTGGATTCCCCCTTTGTAAATCGTCCCCGGAGACGGTCAGAAAACACCCTGTTTCAAAAAAGATTTCCTGACCGTTTCCTCCGTTCTGACTGCAATTACTTCATGTTCGCAATCACTTCCTGGATTCTGCTTACATAATCGCTGTACTCGCTGTACTGGTCATAGACCGGCTGCACCGCTTCCTTAAAGGAGGCCAGATCCGGTTCCTCGATCACTTCCATGCCGTTATCCTTAAGAGCCTGAAGCTGAGAGCTTTCCTGCTCGGCAACCCATGCACGCTCATACTCTGCTGCCTCCTGCGCGGCATCCAGGAAGATCTGCTGGGTATCCGCATCCAGAGAATCAAACAAAGCAGCGCTCATGGTGATAATCGCCGTGGAATAGGAATGGCGATCCAGCGTCACATACTTCTGGGATTCCCACAGGCTGTAGGAATAAATGACATTGATGGGGTTCTCCTGTCCCTGAACCGTGCCCTGCTGCAATGCGGTCAACGCATCGGCCCATGCCATCGGAGTAGCGTTCACATCCATAGCCTGGAAGCTGGCCGTATAGACGTCATTCTCCATAATGCGGATCGTCATGCCGGAAAGATCCGCTGCTGTCTGAATCGGCTTTACACTGTTGGTCAGGTTACGGAAGCCACGTTCTGCATAAGCCAGACCCTTCAGACCGGAATCCTCTAGAGTGTCTAAAAGCTCACGGCCGATCTCGCCGTCCAGCACCGCATAGGCCTCCTCATTGCTGGCAAACAGATACGGCATGTCTAAAACACCCATGGCAGAAGAGAAATTGATAAATGGGCCGCTGGTGATAATGCCCATATCCAAGGTGCCGATCTGCATGCTCTCCAGCATGTCACGCTCTCCGCCCAGGGTCCCGTTGGGATAAATCTCGATCGCATAAGCGCCATTGGTGCGCTCTGCCACCAGCTCGGCAAACTTCTCTGCAGCTACCTGGAAGCTGTCCTGCTCATTGACGGTGGTTCCCAGCTTAAATACCGTAGCCCCCTCCGGAGCTGCCTGTTTGCTTTCATCGGCTGCTTCGCTCTCTGTCGGCGCGGCTGCAGAATTCTCTTCTTTAGCTGCTGTAGTCCCTGCACTCTGGCTGTCAGAAGAGCCACAGCCAGTCATGCCAAAAGCCATCATTGCTGACAACGCAAGCGCCATCATTCTTACATTCTTTTTCATAATTGTTCATCCTCCTTAAAATAAATCATGCATAATATTTATTCCTGCGGATCCATGAGCCAAACATTGCGGCAAACAAACATTCGGCAAATCCTGCAGGGATCAGATATCTCACGTTCTGCTGTGGAATATCTGACTGCCAACTGCTGACAAAGCCAGCAGATATGACCCCATCCACGGAAAGTATCCGGAAAAACAAAAAAGCCTTTGCCTCCTTAAGAGACAAAAGCCAAAACTTCTGCGGTACCACCCTTATTACTGCCTGACGGCAGTCACTCATTCCCATCCGACCAGATACACGGTCTAACAGGCGGCGTGGTAACGGACACCTGCCGGTCTGACCTACACAGATACCTGTCCATTCTCCTTCAGTCAGACTGCTCAAAGGCGATTTTCCCGAAAATTCAGTCACCATGTCACACCCTCCCATGGCTCTCTGCCGGCCTCGTAATCGGTACTCTTCCTTATCAACACATTTGCTTGTAAAATTATTGCTTATGATAACTCTGAAAAAAACATTTGTCAATCATATTTTAAAATTTTTAATCCGGTTTTCCGCCAATGCTGCCTTAAACTCTGTCCAAAGTATATTTGCAACAACTATTGTTATCCCGGCCTTTTTCTGCTATATTTATGATATCCTGATACATTGGCACCTCTATTTTCATATTCAGAAGGAGGATTATTCATGAAAAAGAACCTAAAAAAAGCATCGTCGGCATTTCTGGTATGCTGCCTGTTGTCATCTGCACTTGCCACGGTTCCTGCTCTTGCCGCCGAGCCGGAGGATTCGTCTCTGACGGTTTCCTTCGCGTATTGTTCCATCAATACAATACCGGATAAGACCGGGCCGGATGGCTATCCCCTCCGATATCTGGACAATGACTTGTTCTACATCGAGTACCCTGGAAGCTGGTCCTTTGGCACCAGCAGAATCTGTCCTGTTGTATTCTTTAATCACTCGGAGATGCCAAAAACCACTCATGAATTTGAAACATTCCAGGATTCTGCACTGATTGGCAGTGAAGACGAGATCGATCGGTATATACAAAGCGGCGGCCTGAATCAATATCTTCAGCAGGTTTTGGATATTTCCGGTCTCACCGGGTATCAGTTTGACGTCCAGACAAAAGAAAGCGCCATTCTGGTCTATTCTCTGAAAAAAGATGACGAAACTGTGGCTTCCATTATTGTCTGGACTTCCTTCGGCCAAGTCAGCATCCGGGATGAACGCCCGGACGTGTCCGTAAATCCGCTCCGGGACTACGGCAATATTATGGTTATGCCGGTGGCCGATGCTGAAGATTTCAGCTCCCACGAGGCAATCCAGGCATATGTGGACAGCGGAAAGCTGAATGAGCGTCTGAAACTGGATCCTGGTATGCTCTCCTGGACCACTAAACCTTTCCAGACAGAATACCACTCTTACCTGTTATGTGAGGGTTCCTGTGAATTTTTAAATACCTCCGTCTATATTCCGGTCACCCCGCCCGGCACGAAAAACTGGATGGTCAGCTTCGATGCCTTCAAAGAAAGCGAAATCACCTCGAATGCCTATCATATCCGGGAAGATATCATAAAAACCTTCAAAGTTTTAAAATAGCGCTGCGCACGTTCTTCACATAACCAGGCTTTGATCTGCCACTTGCCGTTGCTTGCCCGTGGAAATCAAAGCCTGAGGAGGTTTCCCATCCGTTTTCATCCGCTTACCTCCGGCATCTGCTTATTATCCCCTAAAATCTCCCTGAACCATACTTCAATCAATTTCTCCAGAGAACAGGCGGCATTGGCCGGACTGGTAGAAGGCAGTACGGTAATGCCGACTTTCGTTTTCGGAAAAATATATTTATTATAGAGGCTTTCCGCCTTTTTGCCATTGGCATATATTTTGCAGATCTTTGTTTTTTCCGTCACTGCTTTGATATCAGCAGGCACCACATTGCGGATGCTGCTGTCGCTGGAGCCTTTAATCTCGCAGCTTTTTATCACATCCCAGACGGCAATATGATTCTCCAGCAGCAGCTTTTTCTTTTCCTCTGTTGTTGTCGGTATCTGGCAGCAGAATATAGCTGCCAGCACTTTCCAGAACCGGTTTTGAGGATGCCCATAATAAAAGCCCTGTTCCCGGGATTTCACCGACGGAAAACTCCCAAGGATCAGAATCCTTGACTGTGCATCATATACGGGTTCGAAAGTATGGCAAATAACTTCATATTCCGCCATAGGCTCCTTCCTCCCATTTCAGGAAATCTCTTCATGCTTTGCCTGCTGTCTTATTTGTGCTTTTTGTTTTCTTCGGCTTCGGCTCCGGAAGCTCCTTACAAGTCGCCGTCACCAGTTCTGTGAGAGCCGCCGTATCATCGATATCTTCCACCAGCAGATAGTTTTTAGCTCCCTCATAAGGCGGCGCCTGTTCAAGCTCCGGTCTCATCGCTTTCCCGGCTTCCGTAATTTTAATAAACAATTGATTATCACAGATCAATGCAAAAATTTTGCCATCCAGATACATCCCATACTCACCAAACATTTTTCGATAAGTGACCGTTCCCGCGCCTTTCAGCTGATCTGCGATATATGCTACCAATTCCGGATTCGATGCCATACTTTTTCTCCCATCTGTTTTTTATTCAGACAATAAAACATCTGTCGTCGATACATTGGTTTGTACTGTGATATTACCATATTGCACAAAATATGACAACCCTTGTGTCTTTCCCGGCTAATTTACCGTCCGCTACAGTTGCTTTTCATGGGGTGGGGGGAGGTTCCTGAAGGTACGCCGTTCCCCGTTCTTTCGAGACCAGTAAATACCAGCTCCGGAACCCCAATCCGTGAAAAGCAACCCGCTACGTTCTTCACCGGAGCGAGAACGCGTTTTCCGGGGTACGGGAAACCGGCCAGGCGGTTCTTGCGAGATTCTCTATAAACAATAACTTTTATATGGCAATATGCCAAATATTTCCGAATGCAAAAAAACCGGTAGCATTTTATGTAAAATTTTAGTACAATCCTAAGTAGGCTTTCTACATACGGACTTTTTATTTTCAAAGATTTAAGAAGAGAATACAGGTGAAAATATGACTATCTTTAACGCAATTACCCTTTTCGGCGGACTTGCCATGTTCCTTTATGGAATGCGCATGATGGGCGACGGACTGAAGGCCAGCTCTTCGGGCACTCTCAAAAAGGCCATGGAACGGATCACCGGCACCCCGATAAAGGCATTTTTCCTGGGTCTGGCTGTGACTGCGGTAATTCAGTCTTCCACGGCAACCATTGTCCTTACCTCCGGTCTCGTGGGGGCTGGTATCATCTCCCTGCGGCAGTCCCTGGGGATTATTATCGGCGCCAATGTGGGAACCACGGTCACCGGACAGATCATCCGGCTTCTGGATCTGAACTCCTCCGGCTCCTGGTTTCTGCAGTTTTTAAAGCCCTCGACTCTGGCGCCGCTGGCTCTGATTGTTGGTATCATCATCATCATGGGCATGAAGTCCGACCATTCCGGCAAAGCAGGACAGATCATCATCGGTTTTGGCATCCTGTTTTCCGGACTTTTGAACATGACGGATGCTGTAGAGGTGCTCTCTGACAGCGGAATCGTGGAACACATCTTTTCCCGCCTGGGCAACAACCCTCTGATCGCCTATCTCTCGGGAGCAGGGGTTGCTTTTATGCTGCAGAGTTCTTCCGCAACCATTGGCATTCTGCAGGCATTTTCCACTTCCGGCCAGCTGACCTTTTCGGATATCTACGCCATGCTGGTGGGAATTTATCTCGGTGACTGTGTGACTACGGCCATTGTCTGCAATATCGGAGCAAAACCGGAAGCCAAAAGGGTCGGCGTGGTGAATATCCTGTTCAATCTGAGTAAGTCCGCCCTGATTCTGATCGTGGTTGCCGTGATTCACCGATTCGGGCTGCTGGACGGAATCTGGAATCAGACCATCCATTCCGGCGGCATTGCCAATACCAATACCATCTTTAATCTGTCCTGCGCCTTTCTCCTGCTTCCGTTTGTGGGGATTTATGAACAGATCAGCCACAGGCTTATCAAGGATCAGCCTGCCGCAGCCGGCAAATATGACGAAATGCTGGACGCCCTGAACCCGGTATTCATCAGTACGCCAGCCGTCGCCTTTGGACGTTGTTATGATGTTCTTCTGGTCATGTATCATCTGGCAAGAACGAACATCAGCCGTGCCTTTGACATGTTCGGCCACTATGATCCGGAGGTCAGGGAACAGCTTGAGAAGGATGAGGATACGATTGACACCATGGCGGACCATGTCAGCAATTATCTGGTACAGATCTCCACAACGATCACCTATCATTATCATGTAGAGATCATGAATTACTATTTTTCCGCGATTACGGAGTTTGAACGTCTGGGTGACCACGCCTTAAATATCGCAGAGATCGCTGCCGAACTCAACAAAAAAGAAAATACCTTTTCGGCAGATGCCCTCTCTGAGTTAAATGTACTCCGGAAGCTTCTGGATACGATCCTGGATCATACCAATGAGGCCTTCCGAAAGCAGAACCTGGTGGAGGCACGCCAGATCGAACCGCTGGAGCAGGTTGTGGATGACATGGTAAATGTACTGAAAAGCAACCACCTCGAGCGCCTCCGCAACGGCGCCTGCGGAGTCTTCAACGGCTCGGAATTCTTCAATCTTCTCTCCGAGGCTGAGAGAATCTCCGATGTCTGCTCGAACCTGGGGGTCGCAACCGTGGCAAGGGCGATTCCTGAGATCCATCATCAGATCCACGATTACATATCCCGGCTCCACTCCGGGCGGGACGAGGAATTCAACCAGGTATATCAGCAGGCTCATGACGAATACTTTGAGATGCTGCACAAACCAGTCTTTACGGGGGAGGGGGCTTCTGTATAAAAGGACGGAGAAGCCGGTCTCAAATGTAAGCCTTTAATCTACCCGCTTACGTATGATTTGCTCCGGGACCGATATAAGATCAAGCATCCGTATTTCGTGCTAAATCAAATTAAGAAATGTGGGAAATACACATATGCTCCCGATAAGGACTGGTAAGCCGCAGCAAACAGGTCAGACCATGTTTTTCTGGATTTGATGAATTATGTAACATAACTGCCATAAAGGCCAGAAGGCCCAATGGAAAGAAAAGCTGATACAGGAATTGATTGGCAATCAACTGCTGACGGCTGAGCCGGTATTTCTCTTTATGTATAATGCAGACAATTCAGGGATTTCCAGAAGTGCTCTTGAATCGTCTGATTTCTTAGTGTTATAAATGTTCAACTCACAAGTCCAATAAAAGGACTTTATTATTAAGCGCTGATAGTGTGACTTCTCCTCTACAGTTTGAATTTTTTCATAACTTCTATATTCACTGGTGATAACTCTATCTGTTGCTTACTCTTTGTCTTTTCATGTAAGCCATGCGCAATCTGTGTGGTCAAAATGACATTCTTTCCATCAAATTCCGACTTTATCAACGTACTCCTCAATCTTTGGCAGCAGTAAAAACATGCAACTGTAATAATATATGGAACTTCCATGTTAGTATCAGGATTTTCGTTTTCTAACAGAATTATCCTTCTACTATGTTTCTTTTTTGTATCCTCACCATAATCAAAAGTTTCCATAGGAATATCTGAGCATATTGGGCAAAAAATATCATAACTGCCTCGTGCTGTCAGTAAACGGTACAAAATCTCCGTATCATAAATTAGTGATATTCCTTCTTGCAATTCAGTCCACTCTAACAGAAGTTTCTTCTTTACTTTTGCAAGATTTCTTCTTCGAGACATATAACTCATTGTCTTTGTTGTGTTGCCGTTATGAATATAACCTTCAAGAAGTTCCAAATTCTTTGTACTCACACCAATTTCACCAAGCACATTCGTAACAGCCTGCTGAATACCATCCGGAATGTTATCATAAAAAATATACACATTCTTATCTGTCGAGCAATACTTTGCAACCTCTCTAAATTTCTTCGCGGCGTCTGTTTTTACCTGACATTTTCCTTCTCCAAAATATGCCAGAATTTTTCTTCTTGAATCAGACACAAATCTATAAGCATGAACTCGATATCCAGTAATCTTATAAACAAACTCAGCATTTTCCATTGGAACTTCATTATTACTATTTTCAACAATTTCCGCTATCTCTACGTCTGACGGAGCAAATTCATCAAGCAAATATCTCCTGTTTTCACCTTCCGGGCTTTCAATCATAACAGGCAATACATTTTCGACTATGTCTTTTGTTGAAATTGATTCCTCTCGGCATGAGATATGAATATACTTCTGAAACTCTTTAGACAGCATACATCTGTACTTAATAGCATTTATAAAGTCTGCAAAGCTTTCTAAGTTAATATCTCTTATGCATGACAATTGAATAATCTGCTGCTC
This sequence comes from Lachnospiraceae bacterium, assembly GCA_910575255.1. Lineage (GTDB taxonomy): Bacteria > Bacillota > Clostridia > Lachnospirales > Lachnospiraceae > Brotaphodocola. The sequence goes on from CAJTEM010000037.1 coordinate 21,029, forward strand.
ATCAATCGTATAATTCTTGAACTGAGAATCCCTTCTCCTCATTCCCTTAGCCTTTGTTTCAAAAAGTCTAAGATCTGTTCCAGATAATCTTAATCCTGTAAATTTCTCATCGATAGCTATTCTCTCTAGAAGTAGCTGTGGCTCTGAAAGATTTTCATAAGAATTCTGAGAAGGCCACATTTCATAATAATCATAGGTACCATCCCAACCAGCAACTGATTTGCCCACTGGTCGAATACATCGAATCATATATGAATTCTTTTTATTACCATAATCCTGATATCTCTTTTGTAGTAATTCCTGTTTCAACTTGAAATACTTTTCATCATAAAATTGATTCTGATACTGTGACAAAAATCCATGATTTGAAGTTAATATTCCATTAAACAGATAATCTTTGAAACTCAGATTTACATACCGAATACTACCATCATAAGCAATGGCATCGTTTAATCCATATCTACCAATGAGCTTCAAAAACATTCTCTCCTCAAAATATTTACCAACTTCTTCTTGGAGCCTAAGAAGCCAGCCATCAATTTCTGCATCTGAAACAAATAGTTCATCTCTACGTTCTTTAGAAATCTCGTAAACTAAATATTCCCCAACAGAAGGAAAATAATTAGTTATTCCAGATGCAAGTGTTCTATTTTGATTCGGTATTTCATTACTCTGATCTGAAAGCAATCTATATACCTTGCAAACGCCATAAATACATCTTGAATCTAAAATAAGTTCCTGCAAATCATATGTGTTTTTCTTCTCAACAAACTCAAAATAATTCTCTCTTAGTTCCTTTACGATGTCACCTTCCTGGTATGAAGCACTATCATAAGCTTCTTTTCGCTTATGATCAATAACAAAAGTCTTTGCTCTCTCTTTATATTTTTTGGGTAAAAATGAATTGCTGTAATAAGCTTCATACAAAGGTGTTTCTGGATAATCTCTTCTGTCCACCATCAAATATCTTGCAACTATATTATGGAACACGTCGCTTATAGCATCAGCACAAGATAAATTCGCAACCTCCTCCGAGCACATCAATCCATACAGGTTCTTCATATATCCTCTTAATTTATCATATACTTCATTTATCTTTTCCTCGCTGTCACCAACATCATTTCTATGTATGTTTGCATACTTAGAGTCTACCAACATACCAATTGGCAATAGCTGCTCTTTAATATCTGCCTTCAAATAGTATGTTGAATACATTCTATTGTTATCTGTTGAAAACTCTGACACAGGAAATGCCACCGAAATATTGCTATTAGAGAAAACTATGTATTCCTTTTCATATTTGGCATTCTGATCAACCTCTACCTTTAGCTGAAGCACTCCAATTCTCCAGCTTTCCTCAGCTATTGTAACTGCCTTTACTTTTATAACATCTTTACAACCAATCTTTACATTATGCGTTCTTCCCTTAAACTCAAGATTTGAAACGCTTCGTTTTGTCTTTCCATTCAAATGCATAAATATCAAAGATCGCATATCAAATACCATTTCTGAATCAGCTCCAGTCAGAAAAAACCTAAGAACATCCACATTTTGCTTGCCACATAAGTACTCGATAAGCGCAGACAGCTTTCCTGTATTGAACTCGCTTTCAAATCTTGGATCGTAACTAATAAAAAGCGATGTGTGTTCACCAGACCATGTTGGATTTATCTTTGTATTTCCTACTATATTATTATCACTGCCAGTCTTATTAATTGAGAAGTCAAATAGTACATTGCTCTCGATTCTCAAATTTTCTACAAATTTAAAGAATGATTTTATTCCTACGCCAAACTTTCCAGTCTGGCTATCATCGTCGGTTTTATCAGACATTTCCCTATTTAAAAAAGCATATATATTAGACAGTGAAAACCCTTTATCATCGTACTGGCATTCAAGAGTAAGTTTATTTCCCTTCTCTCCCGCAATTATTTTGATAGAATCACCATAATGAAGATCATTTGCATTTTGGATAATTTCATTAAAATATCCTTCTCTATATCCTTGTAGTGAAGATATGCCTTGAGATACTGAAGTTGCCCTACATATTGTCTCAACCAACTTATTCCGGTTAGAATCCAAAAAATCATCTAGCCATATTGGTTTCTCCCCTTCTCTTCTCATCAAATATGCATTAGCATCAGATATTTCTTTCGCATAATCTGGAGACATATTTTCCGTTTTTATTCCTTTGGCAAGAATCTCATTAATATCCTGATAATGCATACACACACCTCACTTTTTATTTCCAAGCATTACCTGCCCTATACTGACCTACTTTTGACCTATATATCATTCCGTCTTTATAGCAAAAGATTCCTTCAGATGAAAAACTCTTTAACTCATCCTCATCAAAAACACATTCGTCTATAAGCTTAATAATTTCATCAATTTGCTGTCTGATAGTTTGCTGTTTTTTAGGTGGATTCACAATCTGACTATCATTTAGTGTAATCTTTTGTTCATCTCCATCATTGGCACTTTCGGCTCCAACAAAAATATCACTATCACTTTCAACTTTTATCAGTCCTATGATTGCTAGCCAATTTTTAGCATTCTTCTTGGATTCAAGAAACATACGATACATCTTCTGATACGCTGTTCTGTCTGGTTTGGTTCTTTTCCAATATTCCAAATATTCACTTAAAATTTCATAATATTCATCTGAAATATCATCTCGTTTCTCTCTAGACAAAGCTTCCACCGCACTTAGTCTCAAATTTCTACCAAAAGACTCTATCTTGTGCCACATGGGATCATCATTTATTCTTTTTTCATATTGACGTATGTCCCTACGAATTATTTTCATTTTCTGCTCATTCTCTTCCGAAAGAATATATTCTTTTTTATAATATTCCATCGATTCACGAATTGCTTTTCCATTACGTTTTATAAATTCCGGATAATACAAAACAGTGTTGCGAATAGGCATAAACTGGCATGTAACATCTATTTTTGTAGTACAATAGTAAAGCATTCGATTTATTTCCAAATCGTTCTCATCAATTTTGCACTCATTAAGCAAGAACACCATATCTCTTGATTTGGCATCCTGTTGCGTGTCGATTCTGTCAACCCTACCAAAACGCTGTTCTAACTCAATACTTGTAAACGGGAGTTCATAATGAATAACTCCATCGAACTCCCCAAGGTTTAATCCTGTTCCTCCGGTTTTACCAGTTGTGATAAAAATGACTCTTTTGTTTGCTCTCAAGGATTGCATTAGCGTATTTATCAGCTGCCCATCCTGTACATTTTCTAATCCGTATTGGTTTTCATATTTTCCGTATTTTTCAGCAACAATACATTCTGTAAATACATCCTTAATCTGTGCAAAAATGTTATCTACAACATATTTATGTTCGCAGAAAATAATATAGGACTTCTCATTTTCATTCAGTAACTCTATTAATCGCGCTAATTTGCCATTTCTCCTAACTTCATGGACATTACTATATCCATACTGTTTTGTTGCAGCCCAATAAAGATAATCATCATCTTGGTCATACTGAAGTGCTGCCAATGCTCCTTTATTTTCTTTAATTAAGTAGAAAATATCATCTCTATCCACCCATCTCTTACATGAAACAAAATTAATTTTACGTTCTGCTGATATCTGCCCCATATCTTCTCTAAACCAATTAACATACACATCTCTTGCTGACGGTTCAAATTTGATTATCGGATCAATATCCGCAGTAATTTGCTTATTAAGTACATTTTTTACAAGCCCAACATAATCTTCAAATAGTCTCTTTCCCTTTGCATTTACAACAATAGGTGTTGCTGTAAGCAACATTATTTTATTTGCTCTAATGTCAAAATAATTATCAAATGAAATATGTGCTTCATCAATAATAACTAGATCCCAATCTTCTCTTTCAGAAAATGTTTCAACAGAGCCTTTTAATGCTGAGTATGAGCCATTCTTATCTGATCCCTGCTTTTGTCCAGCTATCATAATCAGATGTTCTGTGTTTTTAAAAAAAACCTTCTTTAGGTCTCCATCATACATCTCACCTTTATCACCCTGTTCAATAATATGTGCAAATCGGCCAAGCTGTCTTCTGATATCACTCTGCCAATCTTCACGCTTATTATATGGACAAACCACCAGTACTTTTGCCTTTCGTCCCTCTGATATACTCTTCTGCAATGCATCTCGAACAGCATACAATGCCGAAACTGTCTTTCCTGTTCCTACCTCGTCCATAACAATAGAGAAATCATTATTCGCAACTTGTTCCGAAGCAAGAACCTGTTTTGGATAATATATAACATCCAAAACAGGTTGTCTGCCATTCCAGAAAATATCAAAAATATTTTTTCCTTTTGTATCCACTATATCGGTGTATTCCATCACTTCATCTATGTGATCCACCTCGCCCAGATACGGTTCAAGACAACTGTAAATGTCTGTGCCATTCTTTTCATCATATGCAGTTATGTAATTCAAGTTCCACTTTGCACAAACAAGAGGTGTTATCCATTCATATTCTTTACCTGCAAAATGAAAAGCTCTTTTTATTTCCTCTGCCGATAAATCCGAAATAATTCTGCTCACTATATCAAATCTACGAAAAATGAATGCGTAATGTAAAAGTGAAAACGGATATTTCAATGAAAAATTTTCTTCGCATTTTTCATAAGATGTTAGGTTGTCCATCACATCCTCTGTCGACAAACATGGTTGATTATTAGATATCATACCTAACGTATATCGGTACAACTTATTCTGAAACGATTCAAAATTCTTATTTTTATCAGTTTTCTCAATTTTAGGAAATAATTGTTTTATTTCGTCATAAATCTCCTCTTCAACATAAAAATCATGGCATTCATGACAATAATACCCACTTATTCTCTTCTCATATCCAGCCACCCTAAATACACCATATCTGATATATTCCAACTCTTCTTGATCTTTATAACAGGTGTCCGGTATGAATGGTTCTGTATATGGTTTTAATGACGTTATGTCCGAACACACAATTTCCAAATTGTCTTCCTGCCATGGTCCATCAACTAAATTAATAACTTTTTTTGATCCATAATCGAAAGAACTGTTAGGTAAAGCAGCATCAATATGGATGTAATAGTGACCACATTTTTCGCAATAAAATATTGGTTCATTTGAAGATACTCCATCTAGGCTAATTGGTATCATTCTCTCTGACTTTATTACTTTACCATGCACAGGACACTTTATTTTCCACTCTGATGCCATTTCATTTCCTCCTAACAATTAACGGACTTTAACATCTTTATTTCCCTCAGTTCCCGTTTTTAGATCCCTGGAACTTACATGAAGAACTCTGTTTTTATCAAAATCGAATGTAACCTCTATCTGCGGTATACCAGCACGAGCACTTTCAATACCTTTATGCTCATACTCGTCATAGTAAAAATCATTTGAGATATCCTCTGTGTCTTCTCCCTCATATATTTTAATTGATACAGACTGCTGATAATCGCTAACAGTTGTAAAAGTATCACTCATTTCTACCGGATACTCTGTTCCTTTTGGAAGAATGATACTGAATCTATCATTGATTATTCTGATACCAAATCCATGAGATAATATATTGGTTACCTTGATTACCTTATCTTTAATTAATGTCTTATCACCAGTAGCTTTAATAGCCGCACCTATCGCCACTAACTTGGATAAATCCTTATCGGAATATGGTTTTTGATTAAATATTCTTTCAACAAGCGATCTCACTGCCAGTATATTTGATGAGCCTCCAACAAGAATAACCTTATCTATCTCGCTTGTAGAACACTCTGCATCACTAAGACATCTTTTAATAATGCTTTCTATTCTATCAAGTAATTCCTCACTACGATCCACAAATTCATCGCGCGTAATCCTTAACTGGAAATTAATTGCTCCATTATCACGAGGAATTAAAGAAGGAACAATTATTTCCGTTTCCTCCATCGCAGACAACTCAACCTTTGCTTTTTCACACTCAAACTGTAATTTACGCATAACTTGCTTATACTGTTTCTCTTCTAATCCAGATTTTTCCTGACTTGCCAAATTTACACCAGTATCTCTTCTAATCTGTCTTAAACACAGTTCAACTAAAGCAGTATCAAAATCGTCACCACCAAGTTTACGGTCTCCATCTACATTTATTGTCTTAAATTCGTTACCATTAATACTTAAAATTGAAACATCAAAGGTTCCGCCTCCTAGATCAATTACAAAGATTTTCTGGTTATCCTTTTCATCCATTCCATATGCAATAGATGCAGCCATAGGCTCTGGAAGAATTTCTATAACCTCAAGACCCGCTGCCTCAGCTGCTTTTTCAGTTTCGCGATACTGCTTTGACGTAAAGTATGCCGGAACAGTTATGACTGCTGCACACTTTTCTGCTCCATAGGTTTTTTTTACTTCCTTCACCACTTCTTTTAGAACATTTAGTGCCACTTCTGTCGGTGTGAATTTTCTATCTTGTATTTCCCACACCTTGTCATCATCACCCATGTAAGTCTTTGACGACATAATTACATTCTCTGGATAAGTGATGGCTTTTTTCCTTGCCGAATCCCCTACCATTATTTTTCCATCTCTGTAACACAAAACAGACGGCAATAGTTCTTTTCCTTTGAATTTAACAAAATCAAGACTATTATGAAATCTACAACACACTGTATTTGTTGTGCCAAGATCAATTCCAAGCGTTACTTTTTCCATATCCTATCCTCCTATGCTATTCCCATGCTTTCACTCTATCGAAATGATTTTCAAACATATAATCTTTTATCGTAATTCCCTTAAGCTTATGCTCAACTACATTATCAACCCACATACTATCGAGAATATTATAAAAATCAGACGCCTTACCTAAAGAACGGAATTTCTGTAACGACTGAGCCAAACGTTCACAAAGCCTAGTAAGTTCTCTATTTTCTCCCTTTTTCATACTATGCTCAAAAAGCCATGAATAAGTTTTTTCCATTGTCTGTGAATATTCAGAACTTAATTGGCTAAATGAATCAAGGATACTTTGTTCAAATTCTGGTGATTTCATATTAATCCAATAATAAGCAATCTCTGTAGGCGGAACACCTTTTAATACATCCATAGAGATGTCAGCAAATGATAAATACTTTCTCTTATCTGTCTGCTTAATTAATGACATCAAGCCATCTATCTTAGCCTTTCTCTCTTCATAAAGAATTTCATTTAACTTTGTTGTTTCCCATACCTTCTTATCAATTTCACGCTTAATATGATTCTTTATGTAAGGTGACTCATATACTTTGCAGATAGTATCAAACATTCTAGCTAATGAATCCTTATCCTTCTCTGTACAAAAGAGTTTGCGAATTACTCTTATATACTGTTTAAACTTTCTAGGGCTTGTTGCCTTAATCTGTCCTACTGCTTCATTAAATGCTTGTTCACCATATGAAGCATATGCATCTATCAATGCAAAGTTATATGTATCCTCGACAGCCCTCTTTTCAATCGACGGAGCTTCCATTTCCTTGCAAAGAAACTTAAAGAATTCTTTCTTTTCCCCTTCATCAAGAATTTCCTTAAGCTTTACAAATACATTCCTTTTCAAAACACTAGGATAATTATTAAAAGCCTCTAAAATGAAACCTATCTTAAACTCTAATGTCATTGAGGCATCTTTGTGTTTAGTCTCATCTATTATTAACTTAAACAATGTGGCTCTTTCTTCCTCATCAAATTTACGAATATCTTGTTTCCAATAATTGAGTCTCGCCATAGATGTAATACTCTTCATATAATAGAAAAAAAGCATATGTCTTAATTTCTTCTGCATATATACGTTATTTCCGAGCACATCCTCCATCATATAGGAGAGAGCTTTATAATTTGCATTTTCAAGAATTGGCCGTAATTCCTTTTTAAACTTTCTAATATCTTTAACATCAAGAACACCTGCGTTTCTCATAATGACTTTAACAATAATATCATTACTAATACCTTTAGCCTTTGCCATATCAACTACCCCGCCATAGGCTTCATTGCAAAGGTTCTTTTTAATCTCATATTCATCCTGCTTTGAGATATAAAGATTTGCATTCTTCTCAAATCTCTTATTAAGAGAAGCATTAATCTTTTGTAATGTGTCATTTAATAAGATTTGATCAACCATTGTCCTTCTCCTTCTAATTGATTTCAAACTCATCAATAACTGCTTTCTTTTTTAACAGTTCCTTACTCTCTTCTTGATTAATCTTTATCTCTTCTCCAAGTTCTTCTAGCGAAATAATAATTACACCATTTTTGTCAATACTCCAGGTAAATGTAACCTCTTCACCCACTTCAAATCTTCTTGGTAAGTCCACGACTTTTCCTGCAATCGGAGTAAAATCTTCTGGAAAATTTGGATCTTGACCATTGAAAAGAAAAATTGGCAAATGCGTCATGTTCTTTTCTGGGATTGCATATGTAAACTTTCCTGTCTTCTTAACAGCAATTTCACTCTTTGAGATTAGCTTTTCAAATCCACTATTTGTTCTTAAAAAAATATCTTCAGCGAGCCTATCGTCCAAGTTCATTTTTTTCAAATGAATATTATCTGGAGAATAATTATATGCATCAATTGCAGCCCCTTTTGATACAGAAGTTGTTGTATCTACCGTGATAATTGGTACATCCTCACCAAAATACTCTTTTAACGTACTTTCTACTGCATAAAAGTTTGACATCCCACCAGTTAAAATAATCAAGGAGATATCTTCCTTTTTCAAATTTTCCGCCGCATTAATACTCTCTTTTACAGGTCTTAAAATATTCTGTCTACCAGAATCTTTAAGTATTCCGGCATATACTTCCTCAAGTGTAACTTTATCCAAATTGATTCCCAGAACAAACTGTCCATTTATTACTTCAAACTCTGGCGTCATAACAATCCTGGCAAGTCTTCTTGGATTGTCTAAATGCTCTTTCAGTTTATTATTAAGATCAATTTTGTATTTCTCTGCTTGTGATACAATTCGTGCAATTATTTTGTTCTGATCTTCTATAGGTCTTGTGCTAATCTTTTCCGTTCGATTTTCAAACTCACTTAAAAAATATGCACCTAGATACTGATCAAAATCATTACCGCCAAGGTTTTCTCTTTTTGATCTCGAAGCTATACTAACCTTCATACTCTCGTACTCATAGTTCTCTTCATCTTCCTCAAGTTTTGCAATGCAAATATCAAGTGTGCCTCCTCCTATATCGTAGATCATAATATGTTTACCATTTAAATCCAAACTATTTTCCATCAGACAGCCATCGCCATTATTGATAAAATACAGCAACGTTGCTGCCGGTTCATCGAGAATATGAAAATCGGTAAAACCTGCCATCTCTACTGCATCCCTTGTAGCCTGACGTTCATCAGAATTAAAGGCAGCCGGAACAGTTACTACCAGATGGTCGATTGGCTGGTCAAACTGCTCCTCTATAGATTTTTTCATCGTTTTAAGAAGCAGGGCTGAGCACTGTGTCATATCCAGTTGGAGACTACTATTCTCATCCTTTCCGGGAACAGTAATCATAGATTCTCCACCTATTCTTGTCTTTATTCCAGTAAAAGTATTCATAGGTTGATTACCAGTAGCATATATATTTTTAGCCCATTCACCTGTATATACTCTTTTTCCATTTTCATCTATCTTGCAATAAAAGTATGATGGAAGTGTATACTTGTCTCTTGTTAGATTAAAATCCTTATCATACTGCAAAATTGGTATGGATCTGAGATGTTCTATAGGCTGCCTTAGCCTTCTCTCATCAGTCTGAATGACAGATACCGTACTATTTGTTGTTCCTAGGTCTATTCCGACATATAATTGTGCCATTTACACAACACCTCCTTGTTTCTATTCCAAATTAGATCTGAGCCTTTGCATTTTCATCAAAGCTCTTTTTAGAAGTTTTCTGTTCAACGGCTACTGTTTCCTCGCTAGCTTCCTGATTTACTTCTGATTTAGGTTCATCAAACGTTGTTTTTCTCTGCTTCTCACCTGTCTGAACAGGAAAATCTCCGTCCTGTTTTTCCTCCTCTGTAACTTTAGAGAATTTGGCTGCACTAATTATCTCCCCATGAAATGAAAGACCAGTTCCCACAACTCTATACTTGCCTGCCCCTTCAAGTCCCGAATAGGTAGCCATCATCTTTTCAATATCTTCATCGGAAAAATCTATTTCCTTACCCTTTTCGTAAAATCCATCTCCGTCGATTACTACTCCAAGTTCTGTCAACATTGTCCAAATCACATGAACATAGTTCTCTGTCGAATCTTTAATTGCTTTAACATCTTCATATTTTGAAAGTAGTTGCTTAACCACCTGCAGTTTACCTTCTTCTATACCTTCCTGACGAGCCGTCTCAATTCTCTGAGCCATTACCTTCTGCTCATTTTCGTTACTATCCGCCTGATTTTTGAAAGTTTCACGTTTACGAACCAAATCTCTGGCAGCATATCCAAGCTGTTCTGTTATCTTCTGAGAATAACGTACCAAATTGATAATATCCTCTTCTTCTGCATTTACAGGAGGAATCTCCATACTAATATTAAGTCCCTTATCTCTAAGCAAATTAGCTATCTCGTCCAGCTGATCAAGTCTCGTCAAATTTCCTTCAATGCCTTCGACAGACTCTACCAGATCACCCATATTTTTATCCATTGTCTTAACCCTAGATAAGATCTGATTCTGTGATTCACTTATGCTTCTTTCAATATCATTCACCTTTCGAGAATTTTGAGCAATAATATTAGTTAATTCATCAATATTTCTTCCTTGTTCCTGAACAGCTCCTTTAAAGTCCGACCTGAGAGCCTCATCATTTTTCGCAATTGTTTCCAAAATATCCTCAACAGCACTGATTATATCCTGATTAATCTGCTCTCCTAACTTATCTACAGCAGATACAATCTTTCTTGTATCACTATTGCTATCATCTTTTGTCTTACCATTAGATGTTTCTGTTTTTTTCTCATCAGCATTCCCCTTCTCAGATGACATATCTGAACCGGAATTGCCTTCAACAATCTGCGTTGTTTTTAAATTCAAACTTTCTTGTGAAATATTTTCCCGCTGCGATTCACTTTGTACATCAGTAGTTTTGTTCTCAACACCTCTTCCACTCTTTATCTTTTTTGCCTCAATAATTGCTTCAGCGCCTAACTGAAGCAATTTCGCCTTTGCATCCTCGCGAATCTTCTTCTTCGCTGCCTTTTTATCAGACTCTTTTTTAGTACGCATTTCCGATGAAAGATCAGGTACTTCAACCCTCAATGCTGGATCACTAACAATTTTCTTCGCATATTTATCTGTATTTTCCGGCCATTTTATGGGCGCACCTTCTTCAGTAATATTACTTACAATAGGTTGCATATCCTTATCCAAGATTACATTTCTATTTTCACCTAAAGCAAGATACATATATTTCTTTCTAAATTTTGTTTCTGACATTGTCTCTATCTCCTTCGCATTCATTTCGCTATCATCTGCTGTTTCAATAGCTTCACTCACAATCTGGCCTTTTGTGTCTTCTACTTTCACTTTCTTTTTTTTGTTGAAAGGAAAAATCCCCATATTTTCGTTTCTCCTTATTCAAGAATTCCATCATAGCATTCACCATTGCTATATACTTTATATGCAACCATTCCTGACTCATCTGTACCAAGAGCAATTTCAATCTTTTTATCATCTCCCAATACCAAATGCGAAACTGGTATCTTACCAATATAGAAACACTTCTTGATATCTCTTGAGTTTCCCTGATACACTTCGATATCACGATTATCCTTATTCTCTGCAAGAGCATAGGATCTTGGCTCTGAAAAATTGCCATATCTTTCGTTCTTTTCAATCAATTTATCAAAATTTGCGCCTACTCTCACGCCAATTGAATAGCTCAACTTCTGAATAATTTTTATATTATTGCGGTTCTGTGCTTTCATGCCGCAATAAACCCCTGCACCATAACCAACCATTTTATTGATTTCAATGCCTTCACAGGCTTCAGGTTCTCGACCGAAGATATTCTCTAAAGCTTTCCTAACCATCTGAAGATTACTTGAGCCCCCAACTAAGAGTACCCTGTCTATATCATCCGGTTCTAATCCCTTGTCTCCACAATTCCAAAGAGCATCATTTACTGAATCCCTTATTTTCTCTAAGACTCTCTCTCCTCGAAGCCAATTTTCTATTTCTTCACCGCTTACTGTAGCTGAAACATGTATTCCACTGATATTATCATCCACATCTTCTTCTTCATCTTCATCCCAGTAAAGCGATTCTTCTTTCATCTGAACTACTCTTGCATTCAAATCACTTTGAAATTTTAGTCTCTGTTCAGTATCACTAATTTCACTTACATTAATACCTGCTTTTCCAGCTACTTTTGTAAACAAAATATCATCTATAACCTGTCCCCCAAAATCTCTAATACCTTCTGTATTAAGAACCTCTATAGATACCCTTCCATCTGGGGATTTCTCGTATGCAAAAACAGTAATATCTAAAGTTCCACCGCCAAAATCAAATACCATGATTTTCTCACTGTGTCCCATAGTTGAATTCTTTTGGAATATTCCATAGCTTATTGCAGCAGCTACAGGTTCCTCAATCAAATCTAGCACATTTAGTCCTGCTCTTTCAGCTGATCTTCTTATTTTCAGTCTTTCTTTATTTCCATATGCATACGGTACGCTAATGACAACACCATCTATATCAGCACCACCATTGTTTGCTGACACCTTCTCTTTGATATAAGTGAATATGTCTGTGGCAACATCAACAGGGGAATACTTTGTGCTTAAAGCTGGTATTGTATATTCCCAATTATCTTCTACCAGTCTTCTCTTCACACCAATTACACCATTTCTAGGATCGATAGAAGCACGTCTTACTGCTGCCTTTCCAACAAGTTTATCTCCATTTTGGCAATAGTAGATAGCATTAGGAAACACTTCATCTCCTGTATAAATTGTTGGATCCAAGTTTGGAACAGCCTTAATTGATCCATCACTCTCATTCCATCTAGTGACATAATTAGTACTTGTACCAAAATCTATTCCTAAATATATAGCCATCAATCTTTTCTCCTCCAAATTCTTGCCTGTCCATCAATAATTTTTACTCCATCAGCGAACAAATAAGGATATCTACGTATCTCATCAATGGCATCAAACTTATTAAAATCATCTGTAAAATTCTCTGACGAATCAGTTGTCGGTTCCATATACTCTGGCTCGATTCTATCTCCAATTGCAACCGACTTTGTATACACTCCATTCGTAGCTAGGAAATTATTAACCTCTTTAATCACCATTTCGTATATCGGTCCCGAATTATTGTTAATACGTTCATACAACGCGTCAAATAGAACAGATATGATATAATTAGCAATCATTTCTCCGAACAACTGCTGCAGTTCGTCTCGAATTTCATTGACAGTAGATAACTCCTTAAACTTTGCTGCACGTCTCTTTTTCTGGGTGTTATACACATTCAGGCATTTTTCGATTGCGCCCGCATAACTCTCAAGACTGTTCTTGCTCTCGTCATCAAGATCTGTATTTCTGTCAAGCAGGTCATCCATACTATCAAGCAGGTCATTGAGTCTATCTTCAAAACAGCTCAATATATCTCTTACATCATCATATCCATTACAAGTTGCATAGATTGGCTCCGCTGTTTTTTCAATATAAAATGAAGTAATAGCTCCAGCAGCAGCTTCTTTTGTTTCGCATTTCTTTGTACTAATCCACTCAGGAACAATAACTTTTAACTCACTTTGAAAAAATTTTCTGACCCCAACCAGGAGATTCTTAGTCTCCTGGTGTTCATATTCCTTACTGGTATCAAACATTATTTCATTTGTCACGTATATCCCCTCCCTAACTCTCTAAAAATCCCTTGCAGGTTCAATCACTCTACATCGTACTCCGACGATCTATTGACATATTACCCTTGTCTACTACTGTCCCATCTTTTTTGATAAGCGTCACATCTGTTCTGAGCTCATACTGTTTTGTAATTTCAAACTTAACAATTACATCAATCTCTTCCATTTTCATTGGAGGAATATTGGTCATTATTAACTCGTCCAGATACTCGATTCCTCGATCGTAAGTCTTTACAGCTTCTTGTGCTTCACTCTTTCTTGAAAGCACTTTAATGTTTAGCTGTGTCTGATAATCCTCAACAAGAGAATATTTTTTTTCTGCAGTTGCAGGAAGTGTTGTTCCAGCCGGAATAATACAGCTATAATTCCACTTTTCAAGTGCGACACCAAAATCCTCATATGTCATATCAAATACTTGAGGTTGCATTTTTATAAGATGATTTTCTCCAAACATAGCATCTGCAATAATTGCGGCTCCTTCTGCAATAAGTGTTGCAGCATTTTTATCTGCTGAAGGTTTTCTTCCAAAATACTTTTCTACCTGTTCTTGAATACACGGAATAAGAGATGTTCCACCAGCAAGAATAATATTATCGACATCTGATATCAGCATACCTGCCTTGCTTAATCCGTTGTTCATTTCGGCAATAGTCTTATTAATAGTAAACTTAATGACAGTTTCAAATTCCTGACGACTCATATCTATGAATACTGATTTCTGTTCATCATCATTAATGTAAAGATCAATCAATGTCATCGTAGTTGACTCACTAGCACTTAATTCCATTTTGCAACTTTCAGCAGCCCAATAAATTGTTTTTACATTATAGACATAGTGTTCTGTACTAAGTTGAGTATCCTCCTCAGAATACATGGATAAATCATAATGATCTTCCAAGTAATCATATACAAATTCCTCAATCTTATTAGTGAGATGCTCTCCACCAAGTTTTGAATTTCCAGCAGTAGCACACACTTCAAATCCGCCTTTACCATCTGACTTGATAATTGAAACATCAAAGGTTCCGCCACCGAAATCATATATAAAGACTGAAGCCTCATCGTTTGCATCTATATTGTAAGCAATGGATGCCGCAGTAGGTTCCTTCTCAATATGTATCTCTTTAAAACCCGCATCCAAACCAGCCTTTTTTGTATTCTCAATCTCAACAATCTTGAATGTTGCTGGTACAGTTATTACAGCCTTGCTAACCGTCTGCTTTAATGCTTTTTCTGCTTCCTGCTTAAGATAAGCAAGAAACATGGTAGTAGCTTGAGTTCCGGTAAGTTCTATTTCATCAAATTTCGACTCGTTACATTTCTCAAGACTAAACTCTTTCAAAGATAAACCTTTGATCCCCATAAAGCTTGCTTTAAGTTTAGCTAATCTATTATCTGAGGATATGAGTGTTGGATTCTGTTCCTTGTACGTAAGTGCAATAGAAAGTATTTTATTGTCATTGTTCGCATTCCTGAAACTTTCTGAAAAGTTTTTGAAGAAGTCTTCTGAAAGCAGGGACTCATCAGATTCAGCAAATACAATTCTATCTCTATGTCCGATGATTTCCTCAAGAGCCTTCTCAGCAGAATATTTTGTATTAATGTCTGTTGCTCTGTATTCGAGTTCCTGTTCAACGGTGATTGGAAGAATAACAACATCGTCTTCATCAAAAAGTTCAAGAATATTAGGTTGATCAATAAACACATTTGTATCAATCACATAATACTTCTTGTCATCCTGCCCTACTTTCTCAGTCTTTGGAATCCTTACCTTTATCTTTTCAGAATCAGTTCTTAAATGTTTCTTGAAAAGAGATACTGCTGCTCCCTGACTCATAGCCTTTGCATAAGATTTCGCTTTTTTTCCGTAATAGACAGTATCCTTATCCTTAAAGAAAATAAAAGATGGGATTAAACATTCGTTTTTTACTTTCACAAATTTTGTTGCGCCATTCTTATCTATATATGCAATTACAGAATTTGTTGTTCCTAAATCAATACCGATTTCTCGTCCTTCACTCTCAGCATCATCCTGGTTCTCTGCTGACGCCTCTTCTTCAGAATCATCACTATCTGAAGATATGTTTTCACTGGTCTCCTCATAATCACTACCATCATTAAAAAAGAATTCTTCATCTTCTTCGAAATCATCGAGATTAAAACTATTTTTTCTTTCCTTATCAAACATACTACTATTTCCTCCTGCTACTTTTGTTTTTGTAATTTCATTTGTTATTTTTATTCTTAATACTACTCTACAATTTATTAAAACAACCACATTACTGTTTCGCCAGAGCAAAGTTTTCATTTTTGTACTCTGCTTACTACCTCTAGAATTTGTTAGTCTCTCCAGCTCTGCTGGGGATTTATATTGTTTTATTAACAATTCCCTGATATCTTTCTCAGCAAATGATTCTCCCTGTAGCTTTAGATAAACCTACTCTTCACTTCTTTGTATTTTCCTGCTTTCTTGTCAGGCGCGAAAATGCTTTCCTCCTCCATCCTTAACTGCAGATCAAGAAGGATAGCATTTTTTGCCCTGACGAAATGTTCTACCTCCATTCCAGATTATTCACTCTCTCCGTAATGCTGTTCTATTGCTGTTCTATCATCCGTCATATCTGCCAACTCCCATAGAGTTTGCGGCCATATGAAACCGTCTGTCTTTTAGCTCTTTTCTCTTTCCCGCAGTAAATTTATCCTCTTCCGCCAGATACCCCGATACTCTTCTCAATCTTCTGATCGCGGCAGACTGACAGCAGGGACATTTTCCGACAATCCTTCCCATATACCCACAGTCCGTACAATGATCCATGGGAAAATTGATTCCGATATAGTTACAATCCATTTTACAAGCATATTCGATAATTTCTTGAACAGCCTCCACATTTCTTCCCGGCATCTCGCAGAACTCCACATAAGTTATGGATCCTCCATTACACAAACTATGGAATTCTCCTTCCAGTGCAATCTTCTCCTGATAACTGACATCCATATTCACAGGGACGTGAAAAGAGTTCGTATAATAGCCTTTTTTACACACTTCAAAGTCTTTTCCCTGATGGGCGCTGTCATACTGGGCGAAACTACCTGTAACTCCTTCCGCAGCTGTGGCCAAAAGAGAGAAATTCAAATGATCTTCTTCTGTAATCTTATCCGTATATTCTCTCATATGACGGATTATGGCTATTGCTTCCTCATAATACTCTTTTATTATAGAAGCCGAATCTATGGTGCGGCCCTTAAGGACAGCCATCGCATCCCATAAACCGATAAATCCGATTGACAGTGTTCCATTCTTCAGCATTTCCCTGGCATCACAACTTTCCGCGCCCAAATAATATCCCTTCCCGTAATATTCCTCAAATATACCTTGCTCACAAAGAGTCTGGAATCTGTGCAGCAATACCCCTCTGGCATCAGCCAGATTTTCATCTAATATAATATAAAACCTGTCCAAATCTCCCTCTGACTGGTATGCCATCTGAACCAAATTCAACGTTACACACGCAACATTTCCTCTGTTCAGCGAGCCTTCTCTGCCATTGACATTCGTCACTACCCTTGACCTGCATCCCATGATTCCAATGGTATCAGCAGGAAACAATGCATTGGCCTTACTGTCGCAGTTAAAGTAGGTAGGCACCATACGTTTGGCCGTAACATCTAACGCCTTCATATATAAATCATGATTTTCCGTATCCTCTTCCTGATTTATTCCAGTTTTTATCTTAAATACCATATTAGGAAAAATAAACGGATTTCCTCTGCCATCGCCCCGCTCATAAGCCTCCAACATCAGGAAGGACGCACGTCTTCCCTTTTTACTGGTAGCCAAACCAAAATTAAATGTCACATAAGGATTTTCACAGCCTTTCCTGGTACTCATATTCAGATCTAAAAAAAACTCGTGAAAAATTTCGATAATCTCCTCGTCGTTTTCCTCCTCAATATAAGCTGCCACGTCCGAATCAAAATGAATAAAGCCGATCCCTCCCGACTGCATATTCGTAAGTTCAACGATTGCACGATGTAAAGCATTCATCATGTTGCCAAAGCTTCTCTTCCTGTCACCCACCATATCCTTTACGGAAATCCCCAAGCAATTATATGTAGTATTATAGTATTCAAGATCATGAATATGGCAAGTACGGCTGTCATGCTTCTCAGCATACCTCTTCGTAACAATATTGCTTAATATATCCTTCTTTTTGGAATCTTGACCAGCCTCCAAAATTACCCCTGCTGCATTTCTCTTTCTATTTGCCAAATCAATTACTCTCTTCACCAATTATCTTCCCTTTCTGAATTGTTTTTCTGATACTATCCTGCGTTAAATCTAATTCTCTAATATCACCGTTATCAATAGAAAACATATGCTGATTAGAAGAACCCACATACTGAATATTCGGATTTTTCAAATCCATCACAAAGCTGCCAGTCTTAATGTAATCAACATGCCAGAGAATATTTTCAGGTACTCTTTCTATCTCCCATCCGGTATAGAGACATATATTATAGCCTTTTTCCTTCAGTCTGTGGATTAATCTTCCCAAACTATTCGCCTGTTCCAGCGGTTCCCCTCCAGAAATTGTAATTTTTTTATTATCGCACCGCGATTCGATAAATACCATCAGTTCCTCTATAGAATTCGTTCTTCCCTTGCCATGCTCTTTGATACCTACATTGTGACATCCCATGCAGTTCATGCTGCAGCCCTGTAAAAAAAGTACACTCCTGACACCAGGCCCATCATCACAACTATCCTTATGCCATCCTGCCCATTCTATTCTATCTGCCATCCCTACTTTCACTTTCGCACCTCCTACTTTCTTTACTTTATAAGTCTATTTTAAAAGGTAGACTTATCCCTTTAAAAATGTGTAACTCGGCTTTTTACACTGCCCCAGCATTACAAGCGCCTTCGCTCTTAGTCGATGCAGGTCGACTGCTAGTATATTCTTTGAAAAGCTTTCCTAGCGAAGCTTTAACCTATTATTGACATTTTTTTGTCAATTTCAGCTTGTTCCAGGCTGAATCTTTGATTAATAATACCATTTACTTAAGCCTATTTTACTAAAAAAGAGTAGACTTATCCCTTCAGAAAAGGTAAAAACTCACCTGAACAACGTGTAACTCGGCTTTACACACTACCCCGACATTACAAGCGCCTTCGCTCTTAGTCGATGCCGGTCAACTGCTAGTATATTCTTTGATAAGCTCTCCTAGCGAAGCTTTAACTTATTGACATTTTTGTCAATTTTAGGCTGAACCGCCTGTGGTTAATAATACCAAATCTATTTCGTTTTTGCAATAATAAATTGTATTTTTCTTCAATTTTTTGTAACAGTTCAGCCTTACAGTCAAAAGGGAGAAATTTAAAAAGTTTATTATGGTAGTTATCCACAAAGAAAACAGGCATTTATGTAATCAGCCGGATATTTCTGTGCTTTGTGGACAACTTTCCTTTAAAACTTCCTAAAAACGGTTTTTTTATTCATTCACACAAAAAGATTTCCACACCAGCCCCTGATTCCGGAGGTGTTTTCCCCCGTCATTTTGACGGACCGCTTTTGAAAGGGAGTTCCCTTTTTTCCCTGTTTCTGATAAACTATGTTTATCAGAAATGCACGGAAGGAGAAGCCCCATGGGAAGAAGCAGCGATTATGGCAGTGGAATGTACCAGCAGCTCATGGACATCATGGGACGTCTGGAAACCGTGGAAAAAGATTCCAAAGAAAAAATAAATACCCTGAATGACCGGATCGATACCCTCGAAAAAGAGAACATGGGATTAAAAGAAGAAAACCAGCTGCTGAAAGAAGACAATGCGCGCCTGAAAAGCATGATCAACCATGACAGTTCCAATACCTCCTTCCCGCCTTCCACAGACCTGAAAGGCGGAAAACCTGCAAATACATTCAACGGCAGGAAAAAAACCGGACGGAAAGCCGGAGGGCAGAAAGGGCACGCGGGAAGCACCCTTACAAAATCCATGGCAGAAGAAAAGATTACGTCTGGCAGGTGCCGACATGAGGTCAGGACGATCGGTAGTGTAATCGGGCAAAACTATGTAAAAAAATATGTCATAGACTTACAGACAGAACCGGTCATTACAGAGATCCGCATTTATCCGGATAAAGACGGGGCGATCCACATCCCGCCGGAATACCGCAGCGATGTGACCTATGGCGCAAATGTAAAGGCGCTGGCGGTCGCCCTATACAGTGAAGGGGTGATGTCAAATGACCGGATTGCGGCATTCTTAAATGCGGCAGGAGGAGGGGAACTGGAATTATCAGAGGGAAGCATCTATGGCTTCTGTAAAAGGTTTGCGCAAGCCTCGCAGGCAGACATCCAAAGACTGGAAAATAAGCTGCTCTGCCAGGAGGCAGTGGCAACCGATGCTACAGTCGTAACGGTAAACGGGGAACCGGATTATATCAGGAACTTCAGTATCAAAGATACCGTGGTATATCATGCCATGGACAGCAAATCCATAGAAGCCTTAAAGGGGCTGAATTTTCTGCGTCAGTATGCAGGAATCCTTGTCCATGACCATGAAACAGCGCTGTATCATTTCGGGACGGATCATGCGGAATGCAACGTACACATCATCCGTTACCTGCGTAAGAATACGGAGGAGACCGGAAACCAGTGGTCGGCTGAGATGATCACACTTCTGTGTGAAATGAATAAAAAACGCAAAGAATTCATGGGACAGGGGAAATCCATACTGCCGGATGAAAGGATAAGGGAGTATGAGGGAAGGTATTTTTCCCTGTTGGAAAAAGGACGGAAAGAGAACAAAAAAACCGTCCATAAATATGCAAGACAAGAGGAAACAACACTGCTTAACCGGATGGAGAAGTACAGCCACAACCACCTTCTGCTTCTGCACAATTTTTCTGTGCCATTTGATGACAACCTTTCAGAAAGGGATTTAAGGAAAGCCAAAAACAGTCAGAAGATGGCAGGGGGATTCCGCAAGGAAAGCGGTCACAAGATGTACTGTTCCATCATGACCATAATCGAAACCCTAAAGAAAAGGGAAATGGGAATCATTGAGAATGTAAAAAAGGTATTTATGGGCACACCGGCTATATTTTAGCCGGTGCTATACCCGTTAGTTCAGCCGGAAGGCTGAACTGTTACAATTTTTTCTTCAATAAGTCTTTTGGCTTTTGGCCAAGTCTTCGTGACAGACCTGGCCCCATTATGGGAAAGCGATGAGCCGGAGCAGGATGTCCCCATAAATGCCTGTGTTATGCATGATAAAAAAACAGATAACTCTTTATATTTATGACGACAGACACCAGCAGGATGGCCCGACAGATCATAAATACCTACGAACTGCGTCCGGAAATAGAAGAGGATTTCCGCCAGATGAAGGATTTCTGCTGGAAGATTTTAAAAGTACCAAGTACAACGATATCACTTATCACATCATAATGACACTGGTGGGATACGTTTATTTCCAAATATACAAGAACCTAGACGAAGGAAAAAGATATTCCGGGAGATCTCTTCCTGTCGTAGTGAAAAACTACAAGGAGACCAGGTCAAAGGCCGTTATCCTATATGCCGGACAGTATTTTGGTATCTTTTCCTTCCTTGAACTTCTGCAGATTTATGCAGAATGCACTTTAGAAGTACGACGGCTTCTTGATCCGATCCTGGCTAAAGTATAGCAGGCTTTTGGGAATATTACCTGCTTCCTTTTTACTGCTCCTGCCTCTATCGTACCACAAGCATTGTCTGGATTTGTAATTATCATTTTCAGGAATACAATTATGCGTTAAATGGCAGAAAAACGTGCGCTCCCTGTCAGCGCCTCAGCCGGCTCATAACCCGGAACATTTTTCTGATATCCACAGGCTTGGCCAGATGTTCATTCATTCCGGCGTCCTTTGCCAGAGCCACATCCTCTTCAAATGCATTGGCCGACAATGCTATGACCGGCACATCCTTTGCATCCGGGCGGTTCATGCCGCGGATTACCCGGGTCGCCTCATATCCGCTCATAACCGGCATCATCAAATCCATAAGCACACAGTTAAAGGTTCCTGGTTCGGACGCCGCAAAGGTATCCACGGCAATCTTTCCATTGCCGGCGGTCACTACCTTTGCACCCGCCTCCTTCAGCATAAACTCCATGATCTCACAGTTGATCTCATTATCCTCCACCAAAAGCACGCGCATTCCGGTAATATTGTCCTGTACATTCCGCTCCTCATCCACAGACTGTCCGCTCCACGTCTGATCGATCTTCAGGGGGAGTGTGATCTCAAACATGCTTCCTCTACCGATCTGGCTGTCCATCTCAATCGTCCCCCGCATCTGCTCTACCAGCTTCTTTACAATGGACATTCCAAGCCCGACACCGGTATAGTGGGTTCTTGCACCTTGATGCTCCTGGGTAAAGGGTTCAAAGATATGTTTTTTAAAGTCCTCCCCCATACCGATTCCGGTATCCTCGATCACAAAACGGTAGCTTGCCGTCTGTCCCTCACAGACGATTTCCTCTGCCTGCAAAAACACGGAACCATGGGGCCGGTTATACTGGATGGCATTGTCCATGATATTCATCAGAATCTGCTTTAAATGCAGCGGATTTCCTATCAGCCTGCTGTGCTTAAGAACTACCTTCTCCAGCACCAGCCGGATTCCCTCTTCCTCTGCCTGCGCAGACAGAATCGTGATACAGTTCTCCAGAAGATCATGAAGATCAAAGGACTCCTCCACCACCATCTCGCTTCCGCTTTCCAGCTTGCTGACCTGAAGAACATCGTTGACCAGAGACAAAAGATGCTCTGCTGATACCCGGATCTTCCTTTGGCATTCTTTCTGCCTCTCCGGATCGTCCTGGATTTTCTCCTGAATGGCCAGCATCCCCATAATTCCGTTAATCGGCGTACGCAGATCGTGGGACATTCGGGAAAGGAATTCGCTCTTTGCCGAATTCGCCCGTCTGACCTTCTCTAACAGCTCCATGATGGCCTGCTCCTGCTTCTTCCTCGTCACCATAATTTCTGTAATATCCTGATGGTATCCGTTCAGGCAGACACCCGGTTTTTTGAAGGTTCTGTCAGGCACACCGCCGCAGCGAATATAAATTTTCCCAAGCTCCGGGTGATTCCAGGGATAGATCACCTCAGAACGGCCGGTTTCCAGTATCTCCTGCACAGATTCCTGCACCATCGTTACATAGTCCGGCTCAATGTTATCAAACCAGTGCCGGTAGCACTCCTCCGGTTCGATCTCATCCGGCACTCCCAGAAGGATCCGCATGGTCTGGTCCGCATACATTCTCGGACTGCAGCCCTCCTCCAGCTCAATGGTCCAGATACCGGTTCTGGCTCCCTCCAGAATCCCCTCCAGGCTCTGCCTTGCCTCCAGCTTGTACTTTTCCTCCTGCTCGACCACAGCATTCACATCCCGCAAAGCGAAAATCACGATATTCTCTTCCCCGATCCTGTTCATGGCGGAAAAATGAATCTCCAGATGCCTCAGCCCATAGGAATTATCCTTCACCTGATACCGGACATAGAATTTCTTTTTGCTCTTTAGCTGAGCAAGCACATAAGCTTTTTTCGTCACAGTGCGGATCCGTTCCTGATCCCGGGATGCCACGCACTGAGAAATGTACTGTTTCATAGCCGTCTGATAGCCATCCACAAAGCTGACATTCCAATCCATACTCACCTGCTCGCTGTCCCGGTATATCTCGCATTCATCTGTATCGAAATTCACCTGGTAGATGCCCAAATAATCCACACTGAGAGAATGAAGCACATTATAACTCCGCTTTTGAAGCTCGCGGACCAGGTTCCGCCTCTTCAGGGAAGATACGATAAAATAGGCGGCAGTCTGGAGCATATTCGATGCATACTCCAGGGACTTTACAGGCAGATTGTCCACACCGTAAAACCCGATAAGCCTTTTGCCGTCATAAAGGGGAACTACAACAAGAGAATGAACCTTCTGCCGCTTCAGGTTCTCATACGGAAGAGGATCCGATTCCCTGATATCCTCCAGACTCCCAATGACGATATGCCTGCCGATGCTGAAATTCCGATACCAGTTGGCACACACCTGCGGAGGAACATTTTGCAGATTCTCCTTTTCAGGCTCCACTCCTTCTGCCGTCCACTCATAGGTATTGTCATCCCCGCCCGCCTCATTCCGCTCAAAGATATAAGTCCGCTCTCCCTTAAGCGCTTTCCCCAGATGCTCCAGCAGCACCTCCAGCGACTGATCCGGCGTCTTCTCCAGCAGGGCCACACGAAGCCCCTCATTGATGACAGCCTCCAGATTCTGAACGCTTTGCATCCCGCTGTGCTGACCACGGTTCCTGTCAACCGGCACTTCTTTACCCGCTCGTCCCCAAAACTCTTTTGAATTCCCCATCCCTGCATCCTCCCTGTGAACCGCTTCCTGACCCGACCGATACGCCGCAAAAGCAGCTGTCTCTGTCTCATAATACCATGTATTCCTCAATCACGTCAATCACAAGGATACTATTTGCAGAATATCCTGTACTCCTCCGATCATATCCTGCCAGGTTACGAAAAAAACATGGATGCCCGCAGTCAAATCAAACGCAGCTCATAATATGCTGCCCCGCTCACTGGTTCCCACCTGGCAGTCCTCTGCTGTGTCCATACCGGCATATTCACCTCGCCGGCCAGATCATCCGGTTCTGAAAACCGGACATACAGTATCAAAACCGTTTTCTTTTCCAGATATTTCGTCTTCCGGATCTCGGCCCCCAGCCCGGATAATATAAACTTTTCCTTGTTGCCGGTAAAGGAATAACCATCAAAGGCTTCTTCCTCCACCACGTAAATAAGCTCTGAAAGATCTCCTATGGCCCGGTAAGTACGGTTTCAGGCCAGGAGATCCGTATCGATCTCGCGGTCATCACCGGTACCGTCAAAAACAGAATCATAATCTGCATCATAGATATCATCTATGCTGTTATAAGACCAGTCACTCCACTCACTGGCATACTCTTCCAGAACCATGACGCTGCTGATCGAATAGGTATCGCTTTCTGCTTCCGCCTCGATTACAGGGACTCCATATCCGTCTGTTTCTTCCGTAGAAAATTTGATCCTCAGTTTGGTATAGACGTCTTCCCACTCCCCGCTTTCTACATGGTGCAGTTCCATTCACTTTTCCAGGATATGCCGCTGCCGCACTACATGGTCGATCAGATTCCAGCCATATTGGGTCGGTTCATGCCTGTCATCCAGAATCCCCTTTTCCGCCAGGCCATGAAGTGCCTTCTGGACAGCTGTTCGGGAAACCCCAAGCCGCTTCGCAACGACTGCCAGCATAGGGTTTCTTCCTCCAAGGCGGCTCCAGACGACCAGGCATCTCAGCTGCAGTTCTGTTAATTCCCTGTATGAAATCGTGTGCCATAGGAAGCGTCCAGGAGCAGACAAAACTCGTCAAAATGTTCATAAATATAATCCACCATATCCAGCATGGCATTGCCGGAATACTGCCCCACCTCCCTCTTCTGAGTCTCACTGTCAAAGCCGTGAAAGGTCTCCTGCACATCCTGCTCGATCTTATCCCCTATCCCCCTCAAGGTAAACTTTCGAATCTGCCTTTTGATCACTGCTCTATTTCAGGACGACTCCGTTGACTGCCTCCACCAGGTCCACCACGCTGGCTCTTGCCACAAATGCCACCGGTTCCCTGTCCACCACCGCGATACACGCCTCCCCGTTATATCGGTATAATTGTATGGTAGTTTCCGGAT
Source organism: Lachnospiraceae bacterium (assembly GCA_910575255.1). GTDB lineage: Bacteria > Bacillota > Clostridia > Lachnospirales > Lachnospiraceae > Brotaphodocola. Next base: position 46,706 of record CAJTEM010000037.1, read on the forward strand.
AGTTGTCATTGTCCATGCGAATCGTCAGGCTGATCTCCTCTTTCCCGTCAGGAGTTTCATCCGTAAAGGCTTCCGCCCTTAATCCCTTTATGGCACTTCGAATGTCCGCCAGCTCCAGTTCCTCATCCAGATAACGGTAGACCCTCTCGTCCCCCTTCTTGTCAGATGTAATGGTGTAGGTGTTTCCCTCCAGAAGGATTTCCAGCTCACTGACATCCTTAAAATCAGCCCAGAACATTTCCTGATGGCGCAGGGAATCATAGCTCCTGTCCATAAGACTTTCGTATTCCTCTGTGGAAAGCTGATAGATAATCCGGGACTCCCCTGCCCTGGCATATGCTGTGATCTCTTTTTCCTCGGACTCCTCATCCGTTTTCTCCTGGTTTTCCCTCTTTTCTGCCTTCTTTTCTTCTTCCGCCCGTTCCTTCGGGTCCCTGGCGATGTTCAGGACAAAGGATTCCGTTTTTTCTTCATCCGTCCCTTCCTCTGTTACGGTATAATCAACCGTAATGGACAGTTCCGGAGCATCCAGACCATAAGATGCCAGGTCATTCTCCGATACATTATAATTTATATAACTCAAACTTCGCACTTGCATAAGTGCCTATGCACCTTGAAAATTCAATAAAAACTGGCAATAAAATAGCATGAAACACTCTGGTTTTGGTATAATTGAATTGCTCAGAAA
>CAJTEM010000038.1 GCA_910575255.1 Lachnospiraceae bacterium
CAGTCTGCTTTCCCGATAGCACAGAGGGAAAATGCTCAACGTAGCCCCACTACGCCTCCGCTTTTCCCTCTGCACTCTCGGAAAAGTATCCTTGCCGAAACAGAAAGGTATTTAAAACGGGTTATACTAGTGCCACTGTTCATTCCCAATATCAGTAAAGAGGAAACGAGAAACACAGCCAGGGAAACGGGGAGAGAAGGAATCGGAAAGGGTCTGCGGATTTTGACTTTGCAGAGATCTAGAAGTCCTTAAATTTCTGAGTTTTGCGTGGAAACGAAAATTCACACTGTCTGAGCGCAGCGAGTTTGTGAATTTTCGTTTCGTTTTTAGCAAAAATCAGAAATTTTAGGAATTCTTGATCTCGAAACCGGAAAAATCCGCAGACCCTTTCCGATTCCTTCTCTCCCCGTTTTCCTGGCGTACCTTTTGGAACGGCTAAATGGAATGGTATTATCTGTGAACCAAAAGCTTGCGTTTACCGCGTTTTTCTTATTCTTCCCCTATTCTTTTTCTATAGTTTGTGATACAATGAATTGCGCTGACGCGCAAGCAGGTCATCAAGGAGGTTTTTTATGAAGATAACGTATATCCGGCACAGCGGCTTTCTTGCGGAGCTGGACGGGCTGTATTTGTTATTTGATTATATCAAGGGGCCTCTCCCTGAGCTTTCCAAGGACAAGGATCTTCTGGTTTTTGTCAGTCACCGCCATGAGGATCATTTCTCACCGGCGATCTGGGATCTGGCTGATTGTTATCCGCGGATTCGTTATATTCTTTCCGACGATATCTGGCAGAACCAGGTGCCGGACCGCCACTTCTGCCGGACCGAATTCATGGATCCGGGTATGACTCTCACCCTGGAAGAGGGCGGCGGTACCCGTATCACGGCCTTTCATTCCACAGATGAGGGGGTGGCTTTTCTAGCGGAAAGCGGCGGCCATACCCTCTTTCACGCCGGAGACTTGAATAACTGGCGATGGAACGGGGAAAGCAAGGCCTGGAACAATAATATGAATGCCAACTATCATCGGGAACTGGAGAAGATTCGAGAATATGGAATCGTGCCGGAAGCTGCCATGCTGCCTCTGGATGGAAGGCAGGAGGAATGGTTCTGTCTGGGACTTCATGAATTCATGGAGACGGTCGGAGCCGGGACAGTATTCCCCATGCATTTCTGGGAGGATTTTGCCATCATCCGCCGCTTGAAAGAGCTTCCCCGTTCCGAGGCTTACCGCGACCGGATTGCCGATATCCGCGAGGAGGGACAGAGCTTCCTGCTCGCATAACCCTCAGACCTGCAGATAAAGAATCGTTTCGGGAATTAAGAAAGGCTTTTGATTTATGGAACATTCAAGACAAGACCGGGAGGTTCTGCTGGCCGCACTGGAGGCGGGAAAACTCCTGTTGGAAAACGGTGCGGAGATTTTCCGCGTTGAGGATACGATCTACCGGATCTGCCGACATTTCGGACTTACTTCTGCCAGCGCCTTTGTCCTCAGCAATGGCATCTTTCTGACCTCCGGAGATGAGGAGGAAAAGGAAGCACAGTTTGCCAAGGTGCTGCTGATTCCGGTCAATGGCGCCAATCTGGGACGGGTAGCCGCGGTAAATCAGCTTTCCCGGCAGATTGAGCACGGAGACTATACTTTGGAACAGGTCCGGGAAGAATTAAAACGGATTCAGAATATGCCGGATTTTCCGGAAAAGCTGCAGATTGCCGCTGCCGGCTTCTCCGGCGCCTGCTTCAGCCATCTCTTTGGCGGCGGCTGGTCGGACGCCCTCTGTACAGTGGGAATCGGTGCTTTGCTTTATCTCTACCTGCTTAAGATCGGCAAGCCTCATTTCTCCAAGATCGTCTGCAATATTGTGGGAAGTGCCTGGGTAACCTTTTTAAGCATTCTCTGTCATCGCCTTCTGCCGGGAACGCATCTGGAATCCATGCTGATCGGAGGAATTGTCATCATGGTTCCCGGAGTTGCCTTTACCAATGCAATCCGGGATATGGCTGACGGAGATTACATATCCGGATCCGTTCGCATGCTGGATGCTGTTCTGGTATTTTTCTGCATTGCTATGGGCGTGGGCTTTATGATGGCAATCTACAACAGCGTGACCGGAGGCGTCCTGCTGTAAGCACTGGAACGGAGGAGACAAGTATCATGATAAAGCTAATGCTGCAAGTATTAACTGCTGCTGCCGGAACTGTAGGATTTTCCCTGCTTTTTGGTGTTCCGTCCAATTATTACCCCTACTGCGGGCTGATCGGTAGTATCGGCTGGCTGGTCTATCTGTGCCTGCTTCCTGCTTCTACCGCCACTGTCGCAACTTTCTGTGCCACGGTAATCGTCATCCTGCTGTCCCGTTGGTTCGCTGTCCGGAAACGCTGTCCTGCCACCCTGTTTCTGATTTCCGGCATCTTCCCACTCGTTCCCGGTGCCGGCATCTACTGGGCTGCTTACTATACGGTAAGCAACCAACTGCAGATGGCCCTGGAAACCGGCTACGGCGCCGTAAAAGCTGCTGTCGCCATCGTGCTGGGCATTGTGTTTGTATTTGAATTGCCGGAGAAATGGTTTCATTATACTTCTTTCAGCCTTCCGTTTCATAGGAAAGGCTGATTCCGATAATACCGATCAGGATAATCATGGTTCCCAGAATATCTGCCGGCCGAAAGGTTTCCTTCAGAAGCACAACCCCGGATACAATGCCAACCACAGTGCCTAATGTGCAGGTGGAGGCAAAGACTGCTACCGGGAGATGGGCAGAGGCATAGGTCATCAGTAAAAAGGCACCGACGCAGGAGCCGATTCCCATATAAAAAACAGCAATCAAAAATTGGGGGCATAAAAGTCCTGAGAAATAATCGGAAAAGGGCGCTGACAGGACATGGCTTCCCATGGAAGTCAGGGTAAAGGCGACTGCCCCTATGGCTGTCGTTATATACACGATCTCAAAAGAAGTAAAGACTTTAGAAGCCCTTCTCACCATGATTCTCCCCAGGGCAATGACAAGATTGGCGGCTATGATCAGAAACAGCCCCAGGGCTGTCAGTCCGGTCTCCGACTTATCTGAGAGATTGGTAACTAATACCCCTGCCATGGTCACAAACACAAAAACCGTTTGACGCCTGGAGGGATATTCATGGTTGATCAGTGCGGCAAAGATCAGCATCAAAGCCGGCATGGCACTGGCATACAAGGCAATCTGGGACGCCGGAGCATAGGTGGTGGAGGTCGTTTCCAGAACCTGACTGATCAAAGGATTAAACAATCCGCATATCAGAATCAGCCGAACCGGACGTCCCTTATATCTTACCTTCTGAAACCCTGCCGCCAGAATGAGTGTCATGACCAGAAAACCAAGGCCAAACCGAAAGGATAAAAACTTGACCGTATTCTGATCCACCACAGCCATCCCCATTTTCATGAAAAGATAGGCAAAACCAAACAACAGCTGAGAAAGAACATTGGCAAATAAGGGCAGATATTTCTTCATGCCTTTTTGTCACTTTCTTTAATGCTGATCGGATAATGACAGGCGACAAAATGCCCGGGCTGTTTTTCCTCCAGAACCGGCTCTCTGGTACGGCATTCTTCCCTGGCATACGGGCACCGGGGATGGAAATAGCAGCCGGACGGGGGATGGAGCGCATTCGGAATATCTCCCTGAAGAATCTCCCGGTCTTCCTCTGGCTTGCGAAATGACGGATCCGGAATCGGTATTGCCTCAAAAAGTCCTAAGGTATAAGGATGCATCGGAGCAGCAAACAGCTGGTCTCTGGAGGTCATCTCCACCATTTTCCCCAGATACATGACCGCAATTTTGCTGCTGATATGACGTACGCTGGGAAGTCCATGCGCAATAAAAATATAGGTTAAATGAAATTTCTCCTGAAGCTGCCGCAAAAGGTTCAGAATCTGGGCCTGAATGGAAACGTCCAAGGCTGACACCGGCTCGTCGCAGATAATCAGCTTCGGTCTCAGGGCAAGCGCACGAGCAATCCCGATACGCTGTCGCTGCCCGCCGGAAAACTCATGGGGATAGCGGCTGGCATAGGATACATCCAGTCCCACCACGGTCATCAGCTCCAGCACCCGCTTTCTTAAATCCTCTCCGGCAAGAACGTGATGAGTGCGCAGAGGTTCGGCTATAATATCAAACACACGCATTCGGGGATTCAACGAGGAATAGGGATCCTGAAAAATCATCTGCATATCCGGACGATATTTCGCCAGCTCCCGTTTTTTCATTTTGGCCAGATCCTTCCCCTGGAACAGAATCTCACCTGATGTGGGCTCCAGCAGACGAATGATCGTATTGCCAAGGGTAGATTTCCCGCATCCGCTCTCCCCTACGATCCCCAGGGTCTCCCCTTCTTTCAGGCAAAAGCTTACGTCACTGACTGCCCGCAGGATCTCTGGTTTTTTCCACGGACCTCCGCCCTTTACTGTAAAAAATTTGTCCAGATGGCGGATTTCCAGCAAGTATTCTTCAGCCATTGTCGTTTCCTCCTTTGTCCATGTTTTCCGGACATTCTGATCCTCTAAAACGGATACTCCCTTCTCCCCCTCTCTGAAGACACCGCACCTTTCTTCCGGGCTCTGTCTCTACCAAATCCGGACAAATTCTTCTGCATTCATCCTTTGCCAAAGGGCAGCGGGGATGGAACCGGCATCCTTCCGGCATGTCTGCCAGACTGGGAACGGTTCCTGGTATGGTGGCCAACAGATCATCGGTCTGATCGATTTTAATGGTGCTGTTCATCAGTCCCTGGGTATAGGGATGAAGCGGCCGGGAAAACAAATCATATACATTGGCCTCCTCCACAATCTGTCCGGCATACATAACCATAACACGATCCGCCATTTCTGCTACTACCCCCAGATCATGGGTAATAAACATAATCGAAGTATGATACTCCCGCATCAGATGCTTCATCAGAAACAAAATCTGAGCCTGAATCGTCACATCCAGCGCTGTGGTCGGCTCGTCTGCAATCAACAGACTTGGCTTATTTACCAGAGCCATAGCGATCATGACTCTCTGACGCATTCCGCCGCTGAGGGCGTTCGGATACTCGGAAAGGATTCGTTCGGGTCTGGGAATTTCCACCTTTTTTAAGGTTTCCACAGCGATCTCCCGAGCCTGTTTTTTGTTGACCGGATTATGAAGGCAGATGGTCTCCGTCAGTTGAAAGCCAATGGTGAACAGGGGATTGAGGCTGGTCAACGGTTCCTGAAATATCATCGCCAGCTCCTTCCCCCGAAGCTGCCGGAGTCTTGCCGGTGAGATTTTCAGCAGATTCTCTCCCTGAAAATCAATATACTCTGCCTCCACCTGGCAGCTCTTTGCCGTCAGCCCCATGATGGACAGTGATGTCAGGCTTTTTCCGCATCCCGATTCACCTACAATAGCCAACAGCTCTCCCTTGTTCACCTGGAAGGATACATCCTTTAATGCCTGAATTTTTCCATCCTCTTTCTTAAAGAAGGCATTCAGCTTTTCTACCCGTAATAATGCTTCCTGATTCATTCTCTTCTGCCTCCTTATTCCAGTCCCTGATTATGGGGATCCATAAAGTCACGGAGCCAGTTTCCCAAAAACATAATTCCCAGCACCGTCATTGTCAGGGTGATGCCCGGCATGGTAGCCACCCACCAGTTGGTAGCCAGATAGTTCCTCCCGGCACTGAGCATACCGCCCCAGGAAATGTCCGGAGGCTGAATACCCAGTCCCAGAAAGCTCAGGCTGGTTTCCGCAATGATGCTGGTAGCCACGGCAAGAGTAGACACTACAATAAAGGAAGAAAATACATTGGGCAAAATATGATAACAGATAATCTTGTAGTCCGGCGTCCCGATGGTAACTGCCGCTTTCACAAATTCCCGTTCCTTCAGCACCAATACCTCACTGCGAATCAGACGGGCATAAGTAATCCATCCTGTTATCCCGATGACCAGTACCAGAGTGCCGATCCCCGCTCTCATCAGAGTGACTGCCACCATAGCCAGAAGCATACGGGGAATCGAGTGAAAGGCATCTGTGACACGCATAATGACAGAGTCCAGAATTCCTCCATAATAGCCTGCCAGCAGGCCGAACGCGGTTCCGATGACGCCTGCCAGAATTACACTCAGCACCCCGATGATCATCGAGACTCTGGCTCCATATATCAAGCGACTTAAAATATCATGCCCCAGATTGTCCGTGCCAAGCAAAAAGGCTGGATCGCCGCCTGCCATGAATGCCGGAGGCTTCAGCATATTCAGCGGATTGATGGCATTGGGGTCATAGGGAGCTAACCACGGTGCAAACAAGGCACAGGCTACGGCAATCGATACAATGACAAAACCCAGGAGTCCGGTTTTGCTTCTCCAAAGCATGCGGAGCCATCTCGGCATGCGATATGATTTTCCTTTCTGTTTCACAAGCGTCCCTCCTTCCTTCTCACTCATACCGGATTCTTGGGTCGATGAGACAGTAAACGATGTCTGCAATCAGATTCGCCACCAAAGTGATCAGCGCGATCAGGAAAATGCATACCTGAACCACGCTCATGTCCCGGTTTCCGATCGCCTGAATGAGGAACTGTCCCAACCCCGGCCAGGCAAACACGGTTTCGGTAATCAGAGCTCCGCCGATCAGTCCCGGAATCTCCAGGGCAATAATAGTTACCACCGGAACCAGGGCATTTTTAAAGGCATGGATACAGATAATGCTCCATTCGCGAAGTCCCTTACTTCGGGCTGTGCGAATATAATCCTCATGCATGATCGAAAGCATGTTAGATCGAATCAGGGGAATAATCTGAGCCGCATTTTGAATGGATAATGTCAGGGCTGGCAGTACCAGATGGCTTGCCGTCCCGCTCCCGGAAACCGGAAACATCCGAAAGTTCACGGCAAACAGCAAAATCAGCATAATACCGACCCAAAAGCTCGGCATGGCCCGCCCCAGTACGGAGATCCCGCTGATGACCAGGTCAAAAGGAGAATTGGCGAACTGGGCGCTCAAAATTCCCAAAGGAATCGCCATGGCCACGGCAAACAACAAGGCGGCTCCTGCCAGTTGAACGGACATCGGCATCCTTGCCAGAGCCAGGTCCAGAGCCGGCTCGTTGAATCGATAGGAATTGCCGAAGTCGCCCTTTACCGCATTGCCAAGAAAGTCGAGATACTGAATCGGAAGCGGCCGATTCAGTCCCATCGCCGTTCGCAGCTCTTCTCTCTCTGCCTCCGTAGCGTCCAGAGGGAGCAGATTCACAGTCGGATCTCCAGCCACGTTAAGAAGAACAAAGATAATCATGGTAATAATAATCATGACCGGTATCATCTGTAAAATTCGCTTGATCAGATATTTCCCCATATTGAATTCTCCTGTTATTTTGCCAGACTTACCTCATCTGGAAGAATGTTCGTATCCATTCTCGGATTAAAAGTCACCCGGTTGCTGACACCAAAGATCGCCTTCATCTGAGCAATGCAGATCTGGGGCCGATCCTCGGATGCAATCGCCTGAATCTGACGGGACAGTTCTGCTCTCTTCTCCGGTTCTCTCTCTACCCTTGCCTGCTGATACAGCTCAACAATCTCCGGATTATCGTAATCGCTCTGTCCCTCTGTACGGATCGGATCACAGAACTGAGCCAGAGGATAACACCCGTCATACTGGCCGTCCGACAAACCAATCATAAACAAATCCTTGTTTTCCTTTCCTGAGAACATATTGGAAAGAACCGTGGCATCCACCAGCTCCAGATTAACCTTGATTCCTACTGCTTCCAGATAGGCTGCAATCATCTGGGCCATCTCCGCATCCATCAGGTAACGCCCGCTGGACGCTGTCATATTCACTTCAATCTGGCCCTCGCTGTAGCCGCCCTGTGCCAAAAGCTGCTTTGCCCGCTCTGGATCATACATGTCGCCTTTTTCCTTGCCAAACAGATCATCATTAAAGCCTACTACAGAAGAACCGATCCGGCTGCGAGTTGGCGTTCCGGCGCCCAGCAGAAGCGTATCACAGATTGCGTTCTTATCAATGGCACACTCGATCGCTTCCCGGACAAGGGGATCCTTACACACCCATCCGTCTGTCATGCGGAGAAGAACCAACATGATCCTGGAGGTTTCCCCATATACCAGAGAAGTTCCATAACCCTCCGTATTGCCGGATACCCGATCCCATTCATTCACCGGCACATTGTAGATCAGATCCACACCGCCGGTAAGGAGTTCAGATACCCGGGTGGAGCTTTCCGGAATCGCACGCACAATCACTTCCTCCCAGCTTGCCGGCTCTCCGTAATAATCCGGATTCGGGATCAGGGTGTAATGGTCATCCGGGATCCATTCTTTCAGAAGGTAGGGACCGGAACATACCGGCTCTTTTATGTAAGCCTCCATTCCGTTCGCCTCAATATACTTTGACGGAAGGATTGTGGAACTGGACATACACAGCAGGCTGAGCATATCCGGTCTCGGAGATTCGGTAGTAATCTTAACCGTGCTGTCATCGAGAATTTCGACATCACTGATATACTTAAAATAAATATAGCCTACCAGGCTCTCATCTGAGGATACCCGATCCAGACTCCATTTTACATCCTCAACCGTGATGGGATCCCCGTTGCTGAACTTGGCGTCATCCCGGATTTTGAATGTCCAGGTCAGATCATCCACCTGTTCATACTCCGTGCAAAGACCTCCCTGAAGCTGGAAATCCAGATCTCTGACAAACAGCTGGGAACCGATGGACTTGAATAAATCACCCGTATTGGTCTGATTCTGATCGTGTGGGTCCAAAGTAATGATGTCACTTGCCGCGCCGATTTTCAGTGTCTTTGATTCCTCCCCGGCCGATGCTGCAGAAGCATCGGATCCTCCCTGCGCTGCAGTGCCGGATTCTGCAGGAACATTGCTTGGACCTGTCTGCCCGGAACCTTTGCAGCCCCCCAGTAACATCGTACAGGCGAGCGCTGCCGCCAGTGCTTTGCTGATACTTGTTTTTCTCATAATACTTTCTCCTCCTTCTCTTTTTCGTCTGCATGTTCTCATTGAGCGATCCTTTGACTGATAAGATCCGACTCTTTTTGTGAGTACACCCACTTTTTCTTAATGATTGTAAAAAAGCGCAATAAAGGAATACCTTTCGCCCCATTGCGCTTTTCATTCATCTTGTTGCATTTTATCACAGTAAATTGTTAATGTGTTAAGTGATTAAACACATTATAGTCGATAAGACCATGTTTGTCAACACACAATATTTCCCTTTATGTATTTCGGATATCCTGCCAGATCAGGCAAATCATCACGAAGGGATTTTAATCCTTGGGAATCAGATAATCCCAGCCGGTCTTTGGTTCCTCGATCATTAGATTCGTATAGATATTCATGACTTTGTAAAAACTTTCCAATTCCTCTACCGTGCATCCCTTTTCGATCAGGCGGGTGAATACCCGGTTCTTATCGCCTTCCTTGTTTCGGACAATATGGTTGCGAAGCTTCATTCCCTCCATGGTCGGGTACAGCAGCATTCTTTTCTGATGCTCGTCGCTGATCTCGCCGTATATCAGGTCTTTCTGTTTCAGCTTTTTCACAATCTGGGACATTGCACTCCGTGTTCTTTTTGAATTCCTGCATAACTCCGATGCTGTAATTCCCGGCTTTTCCGCAATTTCCATAACAATCCGCACTTCCACCATGGTCAAAAAAATCCCCTGCTCATATTCTCTTGGCCTGTTGGCCATGGCATTGCATACGGTTGTAAAATCATACACCATTCCGATCCGATAGGCAGAGTGGTGGACCAAATGATCAATAATACTCTTCATCTCCTCTTCTGTTGCCATAACTCCCCTCCTCAATCCTGTTATTTATAACACTATAAGACGTTCGGACCAAAATGTCAAATGGTGTTTACCGTTGACATCATTTTGAGCAGGTGGTATGATAACAGAAATCAAAGTGTTAAGTGACTTAATATTATCGGCAAGAAGAAAAGGAGGATTCAGGATGAAACAGCTTTATGATTATGTGGATGCCCATCGGGATGAGTATATTGCCCTGCTGCAGAAGTTCTGCCGTCAACCCAGCATATCCGCTCAGAATGTGGGCATCAAAGAGATGGTGGATCTGATTGTAAAGGAGCTGGCCACCATCCAGATCACACCGGAGATCGTGGAAACCAGCGGAAATCCCATAATCTACGGAGAAATCAAAGGGAAAAATGAAAACCGCACGCTTTCTTTTTATAATCATTATGATGTCCAGCCTCCGGAACCCCTTGAGGAGTGGAAAAGTGATCCCTTTGGAGCGGAGATCCGGGATGGCAAGCTCTACGCCCGGGGTGCTACAGACAATAAGGGCAGCCTGCTGTCCCGTGTCTGCGCCATCAAGGCATACCAGGCTGTCTACGGGCAGCTGCCCTTAAATATCAAACTGATCTACGAAGGTGAAGAAGAGGTCGGCAGCCCTCATCTGTCAGAATTCGCCCATAAATATCCGGACCGATTGAAAACAGACGGCTTTGCCTGGGAGGGCGGAAGCAAGCAGCTCGACGGCCCTCTGGAGGTTGGCCTGGGCGTAAAAGGCCTGCTGTATATTGAGCTGCGCTGCCGGACCGCAGTCAGCGACCTTCACTCCAGCAACGCGGCCATTGTGAAAAATCCGGCCTGGCGTCTGGTTCACGCCCTGGCAACCATGAAGGATGCCAATGACCGCGTTACCATCGACGGATTTTATGACAGTGTAAAGAAGCCTACGGATTATGAAATGGATTGTCTGAAAACCCTGAATTTCCGCGAGGATAAGACCAAAGAGCGGCTGGGGCTGGATGGCTTTATCAATGACTTGACCGGGGTTCCCCTGCTGGAAAAGCTGTATTATCAGCCCACGGCTAATATTGCCGGTTTTAAGGCTGGTTATCTTGGGGACGGCGCCAAGACGGTTATGCCGGGAAATGCTGTTGTAAAGATGGATCTGCGACTGGTTCCGGATCAGAAGCCGGATGAGATTCTTAAGCTGGTCAGGGAACATCTGGATCGCAGGGGATTTACGGATATTGAGGTCGTCCGTTTGTCCGGAGAGCCTCCCTTCAGAGCCAATCCGGAATGCCTGTTTGCCCAGACCGTAATCAAATGTGTGGAACCCGTCTACGGAATGAAGCCAGAGGTATTTATCAGCAGTTCCGGCACAACAGCCATGTATCAGTTCTGTCATGATGCCGGCCTGGATGCAGTCATGTTCGGAGCCGGAAACGAGGCTTCCAATATCCATGCTCCCAATGAAAATATCATCCTGGAAGATTATATCAATGCGATTAAAATGGCAGCGACCGTAATGGAGGAATTTGCAAAGGCATAAAGAGAGGGCACCCTGAGCCGGGATACCGGCCGGGGTGTTTTTGATTGGAATGCCGGAACCACAAGGTCAGTTATGTATTGCCCATAAAAAGTAACAATAGCGGTTACTTTCCATGGGGTGAGGTGAGGTTCCAGAAGGTACGCCTTGAAACAAGGGGAGGACCGCAGCGGGAAACGGTCTGCGGATTTTTCCGGTTGCTTCTCTCCCCTTTTCCTTGGCGTACCTATCAGAAACTTAACTAAATGACATGATACCAGGGTCAAAAGGTCTAAAATCCGATGCAAGCTTGCTTGCAAGAGGATTTTTGAACTTGGGACCCGCCAAAAACATGAAAAAGTAGCCCGATTAGGGCGGATTTTGAATGTTTTTGAGGATTGCGGGAGCACAAAGTGCGGAGCAATCCGGTATCAGAGGGGTCAAAAGACCTTTTGACCCCAACATCATGACATTACCTGTGAAAAGTAACGAGTAGTGGATTTAATATGGCGGATTTCTATAATAATCGTTGCCATGTCGTTAAAAATCCGTTATAATAATAATCAGAAATAAGAGCGCAGCGTATGGAATTTTCTGGTATTTGTTACAAAATACGAAGATTACCATCCGGCAGTAAAGGGGGTTCCTTATGGACAAAGTATTATATGATTTGATGGATTGGGCGGCGATTGAGGAGCTGGTTTATTCGGAGGCGGCAGAGCCGCAGAAGCTGCTGGGACCGCATGTGACGGAAGAAGGGCTTTTGATCCAGGCATTTATTCCGACTGCGGCCGGAATGACAGTGAAGCTGGCCGGCACGGGGAAAGAATATCCCATGGAGATGCAGGATGAAGATGGCTTCTTTGCCGTATTGGTGCCGAGAAAGAGTGTCACTGATTATAGCCTGCTGGTGACCTATGATAACGGCAGTGAGGAAGAGTTGCAAGATCCGTATGCGTTTGGAACCCAGTACAGTGACGCGGAACTGAAGAAATTTGAAGCAGGCATTTATTACGATGTCTACAAAAAGATGGGTGCACATCCGATGGAGATCCGGGGCGTGAGGGGTGTGCTGTTTTCTGTGTGGGCTCCTTGTGCCATGCGGGTAAGTGTAGTGGGTGAATTCAACCGCTGGGACGGGCGGCGCCATCAGATGAAGCGTCTGGGGGATTCCGGTGTATTCGAGCTGTTTATCCCAGGACTGGATGTGGGGACTGTCTATAAATATGAGATCAAGAACCGCAAAGGGGAACCCATGTTAAAGGCGGATCCTTATGGGAACTATACGGAGCTTCGTCCGAATACGGCATCGATTGTGTGGGATATCGGCAAATTCACATGGACGGACGATTCCTGGATGAGTGCGCGGAAGAAGAGTGATTCCAAGACAGAGCCTATGGCCATTTACGAGCTGCATCTGGGTTCCTGGATCCGCAAACCGATTTCCGTGGATGAGTGCGGGAAGGAGATCATCGGCTCTGAATTCTATAATTACCGGGAGATTGCCCCACGGCTGGCTGAGTATGTAAAGGAGATGGGCTATACTCATGTGGAACTGATGCCGGTGATGGAACATCCGCTTGACGCTTCCTGGGGATATCAGGTGACTGGTTACTATGCGCCTACCAGCCGTTACGGAACACCGGATGACTTTATGTATTTTATGAATTATCTTCATGAGCAGGGGATTGGCGTGATTCTGGACTGGGTTCCGGCACATTTTCCCAGGGATGCTTATGGCCTGGCCTGCTTTGACGGAAGCTGTGTCTATGAGCATCAGGATCCGCGCCAGGGCTCGCATCCGCACTGGGGAACCCTGATCTATAATTACGGACGGCCGCAGGTGAAGAATTTCCTCATTGCCAATGCCCTGTTCTGGGCAGAGCAGTATCATGCAGACGGAATCCGTATGGATGCGGTTGCTTCCATGTTGTATCTGGATTATGGCAAAAATGACGGTGAGTGGGTAGCCAATATTTATGGCGGCCATGAGAATCTGGAGGCCGTGGAATTTCTCAAGCATCTGAATTCTGTGTTTAAGGGGCGTAAAAATGGTGCTCTGCTGATTGCCGAAGAGTCTACTGCCTGGCCGCAGATCACCGGAGATGTGAAGGATAACGGACTGGGCTTTGATTACAAATGGAACATGGGCTGGATGAATGATTTCATCGGTTATATGTCCTGCGACCCCTATTTCCGGAACCACCATTATGGGGAGCTGACCTTTAGCATGCTGTATGCCTACAGTGAGGATTTTGTATTAGTATTCTCGCATGATGAGGTGGTTCATGGTAAATATTCCATGCTCTGTAAGATGCCAGGTGAGACCTATGAGGCCAAGGCTGACAATCTGCGGGCTGCCTATGGATTCATGTATGGCCATCCGGGCAAAAAGCTCATGTTCATGGGACAGGAATTCGCTCAGGTTGCCGAGTGGAATGAGAATGAAGAGCTTCCCTGGAACGTACTGGAATATCCGGTGCACAAGAATACCCAGGACTATGTGAAGGCACTGAATCAGCTGTATCAGACGCAGCCGGCGCTATGCCAGAAGGATTTCCATCCGGACGGTTTTGAGTGGATCAACTGCTCCCGGAGTGCAGACAATATCGTATCCTTCCTGCGCAAAACCGGTAAGCCGGAAGAGACACTGCTCTTTATCTGTAACTTTGCTCCGGTGGAACATGAGAAATTCCAGGTGGGCGTGCCTTTCTATGGAAAATATAAAGAGATTCTCAACAGCGATGCAGTCAGCTTTGGCGGCAGCGGCAAGGGGAATCCGCGGGCAAAGATCAGCAAGCAGGAAACGTGGGATGATCGGGAGAATTCTCTCGTCATTGATCTGCCGCCGATGTGTACTCTGGTATTCACCTGCACGCCGATGAAAGCGCCGAAGAAGGTGGAAAAAAAGGCCGAAAAGAAAGCAGAGACAGGAAAAAAGGCCGGAGTCGAAAAGAAAGACGCAGCCGGAAAGAAAGACACGGTCGAAAAGAAAGACGCGGTCGGAAAGAAAGACACGGTCGGAAAGAAAGACACGATCGGAAAGAAAGACACGGTCGGAAAGAAAGACGCGGCAGATAAAAAGACTGCGGCCGGAAAAAAGCCACAGCCGAAAAGACCGCAACCGTAAGGAAAAAGGCGTCTGATAAGGTAACTCCGGCTGTGGCAGAGCCAAAGAATGCAGCAGAGGTTACAAATGCCACGGCGGAAGCATTGACAAAACCCGTAGCCGAAGTAACCGCGAAAGCGGCGGAACCTGTGGCGGAAGGAACTGCAAAAACAGAAGAACCCGCGGCGAAAAAACACTAAGGCAACAAGAGCTGCGGCAAAGCACAGGGAAAACCTATGGCTTTGCCGCAGCTCTTTTGAAAGCGCCTTGCCAAAATGCCGGCACAGCGGAAAAGGACCGTCCTCCTTCCAAGAATCAGACATCCTGATATACGATTCCGCCGCCACAGATCGTATATTTTACCTTTCCGATCAGCCTATCCCCAATAAATGGTGAGTTCGAAGCCTTTGAGGCAAATTCCGTCACTGTCCACAATTCACCCGGATCAAAAATCACCAGATCCGCATCTGCACCTGCGGCCAGATAACCTTTATCCAGACGGTACAGACGGGCCGGATTAACCGTCATCTTTTCTATCACCTGCATGAGGGAGAGATAACCAGGATGAACCAGGTTCGTTATCGCCAGAGCCAGCGAGGTCTCCAGTCCGATGATTCCACTGGGTGCCTCTGTCAGCGGACGTTCCTTCTCTTCCACACTGTGCGGGGCGTGGTCCGTGGCAATGATATCGATAACATTTTCCTGAAGTCCCCGTAGAATCTCTTCCCGATCCAACTCCGTGCGCAGAGGCGGATTCATTTTCGCCAGAGTCCCGTGCTTTAAGACAGCAGTCTCATCCAATGAAAAATGATGGGGTGTCACCTCAGCCATAATATCAGCCCCCATCTGCTTTGCCAGCCGGATCATTTTCACGGAATTACCGGAGCTGATGTGCTGAATATCGATCGTCGCCCCGGTATGGAGCGCCAGCATACAGTCCCGGGCAACCATCACATCCTCTGCAAGGGCAGAAGCCCCGCCAATACCCATCTGGCGGGAGACCTCTCCCTGATTCACACCACTGGTTTCAATGAAGGCGGGATCCTCCTCGTGAAAACTTAAAGGAACATTCAACCGTACTGCTTCGTCCATGGCCCGTTTTACAAGGGCAGCATCCCGAAGCGGAAGCCCGTCATCTGTGAATCCGCAGGCGCCGTGCTGCTTCAGCAAAGCCATATCTGTCAGCGTCTCCCCATTCATTCCGACCGTAATCGCAGCAGCCGGAAGCACATGAATCCCGGTTTTGCTTCCCTCGGACCGGATATAATCCAGTGTCTCCGGATTGTCTGCCGGCGGCCTGGTATTCGCCATACATACGACCGTAGTAAATCCGCCCTTTGCCGCCGCATGGGCACCCGTGTGAATATCCTCCTTATAAGTCAGGCCCGGATCCCGGAAATGCACATGCACATCAATCAGCCCCGGGGCAACCACCAGGCCTTCCGCATCCAGGACAATGATGTCATCGCTTTTTGTGCCAGCGGCAGGACTTGTTCTCAATAGTTCCTCCGTGTCTGGCCCCATGGCAATGATTTTCCCCTGATCAACGGCCATATTCATAATGGCATCGGTCTGAGACTTTGGGTCGATGACACGTCCGTTTCTAATTATAATCATTGTGTATCCTCCATTCCGCGCTTTACGGATGCTCCGTTTTATCCCATCGAATCCAAGAAAGCTCGTAAAACATCTCTCGGAAAGTTTCTGTTTTCCTATTGCACTTTTCCTCTGCAGTCCATAGGATATGGCCTCCGCCAACATTGCTGATAAAATGTAACTCTTCAGACAGGATATCTCCTTGCCCATCTGCGCCGGACAAAGTCCTCCTTATGAACCTCCTTCAAATTCTTACCATTCTATTGAAATGAATTTTCAAACACATTCTGGGTCAGACTTCCGTATAAGAAACAGGATATTCACAATACAAAGAATAACACCAGCAGCAAAAACAAAAAATCCCCCGCCAAATACATAAAGCACTTTCCTGTCGTCATCCGGGAATATATTCCCTATGCCAGACAGAACGAAAAAGAACAGGAGCCAGATTACGCTTCCCTTCAGACAGAGCCGTCCCAATCCGTCAAAAATCAGTGCCAGCCAGCCGGGTTTCCCAGAGTCACGATATCTCCGCATGGCGGCAAAAAGCAGGGAAAAATGCATAACAAGACCCCAGATCAGATTGGCGATAACACACGATACGACAAAAATGTCCTGACTGAATAATGACGCAGCAATACCGGATAACCGTATCAACGCAGCACCGACAATCTGAACAAAAAACCAGGCCAGCCAATATCCCTCCCGTGAAAGCCTTCCCCGCCAGTTAAATAAATTCCGAAAAAAATCACTTATTGCAAAAGTAAATCCTCGCATTTCCCTGCCCCTTTTCCGCATCGCCCTGTCTTATCTCCGTTTGCCGGCCTTGCTGTTTATCCGGCATGATACTACCTATATGGGATAACCATACCCCAAAAGCCGGATAAATTCATTCCACCCCAAAAAGCAAATCCCTGCCACAAATAATCCCACAAAAGCCAGCAGCGGCAGCCATGTTAATGATTCCTTTTTGCAGCGGCATTTTTTACATAAAGAGATTGTTGCCGGCAGGATTGCAAGCAGCCAAAACAAAAGAAATACACACCCCAAAAACACCGAAATATCCGCTTCCGCCCCCAGATCATAGCCATACCCTTTACTGTGGCCAGTAATCCACATGTATATGATGCCAACCCAAAGAGGCGAAGAAAGGCTTATAAGCGAAAACCATATTATCAAAATGACATCTTTCAATCTTTTCATATTGTTTCCTTTATCAGTCGTTGGAAGTGTTCTTCCTTTTGCCGGGAAATCGTTCATTTCAACTCTTAATATTATACACTCGAAATACAAAAAAATCCACAGGCATTTAAAGAGATAAAGAAAACGCCCCGGCGATTTTCTCTCGTCAAGGCGTTTCTGCCGCATTCCCATTACCAGGTAAGTATCACTTTTCCTGCATTACCCTCTTTCTCCTCTAATACGGAAAAGGCCTCCTCATACTTGTCTATCGGGATTACATGTGTTATCAAATGATCTATTTGCTTCCGATGTTCCGATAAATACTGTATGGTTTCTGGAAATTTCTGATATTGATGACGTGTACCCAGGATAGTTAATTCCTTTGCATTCACCTCTTTAAAATCTATGGGCAGAGGCTCCTCCCCATATGTCATCGCAACTAGTATAACCCGTTTTAAATACCTTTCTGTTTCGGCAAGGATACTTTTCCGAGAGTGCAGAGGGAAAAGCGGAGGCGTAGTGGGGCTACGTTGAGCATTTTCCCTCTGTGCTATCGGGAAAGCAGACTGGCGAAACGGAAGGTTATTTAAAACGGGTTATACTAGTACAGCATTGCATTAATTCTCGAGTAATCAGCACTCGCTGTTTCCGCCCTCTGCACGCCTGCTTTCCCTTCAGATAGAAAGCCCCGGCTTAATGGCGGATCAGCACGCCGCAATTGTCAATGCCATTAAAGATCATGATGAGGCCGCTTTTAAAAAAGCTATTTATATTCATCTCAATAACATTAACTGTATCTACAGCAGAGAACACTCTGAATTTAAATATTACATAAAATAATTTCGCTACTACAAAAGAGGATACCCCTTCGGGCATCCCTTTTTCTTGTCTTTTATTTCCTTTCTCACCCCTCCGCCGGCACAAACCTCCTGGTATCATGTACGCTGGGGCTTACCTCCTGCCTTCTGGCCTCCGCCGCAGCCATAGCCTCATCACAGAACTGCTGCTGGGCCATAACCAGCTCCTTTCCTCGCTTGTCGATCTTCTCATAGCTTCCGTCCGGCTGCAGGATATGCGCCTTCACATTATCCTCCAGCTGCACCTTAAGAATGTGGATCACCTGCTCCTTTAAACCCGGGTCTTCGACCGGGAACATGATCTCCACCCGTTTATCTAAATTCCGCGGCATCCAGTCTGCGCTTCCCATATAGACTTCTGCGCTCCCGTCATTCTCAAAATAGAAAATCCTTGCATGCTCCAGGAAGTTTCCGACAATGGAATGCACGCTGATATTATCGCTGAGTCCCGGCACGCCTGCCTTGAGGCAGCAGATTCCGCGCACCACCAGCTCGATCTTCACCCCAGCGCAGGACGCCTCATAGAGGCTGGCAATGATCTCCTTGTCACACAGCGAATTCATCTTGGCCATAATATGGGCATAGCTGCCGGCACGGGCATGCTCCGTCTCCCGGCGGATCATCTTGATCAGCTTTCCCCTCAGCCACAGAGGCGCCAGAGACAATTTGTTCCAGGTCGGCGGCTCGGAGTATCCGGAGAGCATGTTAAACACAGCCGTTGCATCCTGGCCAATCTTCGGGTTGCAGGTCAGCATTCCGCAGTCCGTATACAGTCTGGCTGTGGAATCATTATAGTTACCGGTTCCCAGATGGACATAACGGCGGATGCCATCCTCCTCCCGGCGCACCACCAGAGTGATCTTACAGTGAGTCTTAAGCCCCACCAGGCCATAGATCACATGGCAGCCTGCCTTCTCCAGCTTCCTGGCCCAGTTAATATTATTCTCTTCATCAAAACGCGCCTTCAGTTCCACCAAAACCGACACCTGCTTGCCGTTGTCCGCTGCCTCTGTCAGAGCTGCCACAATGGGGGAATGCCCGCTGACCCGGTACAGCGTCTGCTTAATGGCAAGAACCTCCGGATCCCTGGCTGCCTGCCGCACAAAGTTCACGACCGGATCAAAGGTCTGATACGGATGATGCAGCAGAATGTCTCCTTTCCGGATGTTGGTGAAGATATCATCCTCATTCATTAACGCCGGTATGGGCTGCGGGGTATACGGCTTTTCCTTGAGCTGATCAAAGCCCTTCATCCCATACAGCTTCATCAGGAATGTCAGGTCCAGAGGGCCCCCGATTTCATAGATATCTTCTGTCCCCACGGAAAGTCCCTTGCGCAGAATCTTCAGGAGCCTTTTATCCACCTTCTCCTCAATCTCCAGGCGAATAACCTCGCCCCACTGGCGTTTCTTCAGCTGCTTCTGGATCTCCTCCAGAAGATCTACCGCCTCTTCCTCATCCAGGGTAAAATCAGCATTCCTCATGATCCGGAACGGATGGGCTGACACAATATTATAGTTCAAAAACAGCTCATGGATATTGCGCTCGATCACCTCTTCCAGAAGAATAATCCGGCGTGTCCCGTCCTGCCTGCCAGGCAGCTCTACGATCCTCGGGAGCACGGAAGGCACCTGCACCATGGCAAACTCCAGAGAATCATCTCCTGACTTCTTCTGTACCAGTGCCGCAATATTCAGGGATTTATTACGGATCAACGGAAACGGCCGGGAAGAATCGACTGCCATGGGCGTCAGCACCGGATAAACATTTTCCCGAAAATATCCGTCCACAAACCGCTTTTCTTCATCCTCCAGCTCCTCATGTCCCCAGAGAATCTGCAGTCCCTGCTGCTTCAGTGCCGGAAGCAGCGATCTGCCATAGGTAGAATACTGCAATTCCACCAGCCGATGGGTCTTCTCCGAGATCAATGCCAGCTGCTCCTCTGCCCGCAGTCCGGCGATATCCGTCTTCTTATACCTGGCATGAACCTGATCCTTCAGAGATGCCACCCGCACCATACAGAATTCATCCAGGTTCGATGAGGTGATACTCAAAAATTTCAGCCGCTCAAACAGCGGTATCGACTTATCCCTGGCTTCATGCAAAATCCGGTAATTGAATTCCAGCCAGCTCAGCTCCCTGTTCACATAGTTTTTCGGATCCGTATAAATGTTTTCTATCTCTGCCATAATCTGTCTCAAAGCCTCCCGGCCTTCCTCCCTGTGCCATCTATTGTAGTGCTTCTGTCACCTTCACATATTCTTTTTCTGCTTCAATACCGGTCGGATTCCATAAATCTCCTCAAAGAAATCCGCCTTTTCTTCTATGGACAATGCCTCCAGTGTCACATCCCCCACATAATCTGTGTTGATTATCAGCTTATTATTCTTGATCACAATCCGGCAATTATTCAGCTTATTGCTGTGACTGCGATCCATGGAATTGGCCAGCCGCAAGATAGCTGTCAGCTTTGCCACCGTCAATGTCAGATTATCCGGGGTCGCCAGCCTCGAACTCCTTGACGGCTTTGCATCAATCTTTATGTCATTATACTGAAAGGTCTTCAAATGATAACGAACCACATTCGCCACGATCTCCCGCTCCACATGTGACAGACCGATAATCTCCGTAGCCATGATGATATTATAGGCATACTCTGTGGCATTGCGCATGGTCACAAACTTCCCGCAGGAATGCAGATCCGCCGCAATCTGCAAGAGCAGGCGTTCTCTGTCCTTGAGTCCATGGTACTTTTTCATGCTGTCAAATACCTGCAGGGCGGCATTCTCCACTGCCTGAATATGGGGCATGTGACATTTGTAACGCTTTGCCATGTTCCGGGATGCCACGATAATATCATTGGAAAAATTATGGTTAAACTTTAAGAGCTTCCGCTCCTCCGCATAATCCGCCGCAATTCCGTCCAGCATCAAAGTCCCCGGCACCCAGATGCTGTCCGCGCCGGTCACCTCCAGCACCTGTCGGATAATCGTGGCCGCCGGGAGCAGAAGCGCCGCATAACCGGCATTGAGTCCAAAGGTATCCTCGATCTGATCCAAGGTCATGCGTCCCAGAGTATCATAAAAATGATTGAATTCTTCCAGTGAAATCCGATCCCGGTGATTCACCTCCTCCATGATTCTCCGGTATAAAACCAGGGTCACCTTACCGACTCCGATCAGATGTTCAATCTTCTTGTCCTTCAGATAGATCTTGCGGAAAGTAACCAGTTCATTATCCACAATCTCCTGTATCAGCTTCTGCTCCTTTTCGGCTGTGGTCTTCATATGCCTCATACTTTCCACCAGACGGATAGCTCCCAACGGCAGATTCTGGGTGGAAACCAGAGAATCTTTGTCAAACAAAGATATCTGAGTACTCCCGTTTCCGACGTCAAGAATCGCGGTTCCCTTCTGGATTACCTTCTGAAATTCCGCATCCTTGTAGGCAATCGCCTTATAGCTGATGAACCGCTGCTCGGAATTGCTGATAATCCGAACCTCAATCCCGGTTCTCACCCGGATCTGATCCACGACAATCTGACTGTTCTGCGCTTCTCTCAACGCGCTGGTGGCATAGGCCCGGCAGCTCTCCACCTGATAGCCCTTCATGATACGGGCAAACTCTGCCAGCACCTCACACATCTCATCCACCCTCTGGTAGCTGATCTTCCCGCAAAGCCAGGTGTCTTCTCCCAGGGCAATCGGATACCGCACCTGATCGACGGGACGGATACCGAACTTCTCCGATACCTCATAGATTCCCATCTCCAGACCAGAAGAACCGATGTCGATTGCCGCAAATGTGCGTACCATGCTGCTCACTCCTCTCTCCTCTTTCAATAATTCCCAAGAATTCTCATATTCTGCGCCTCTGCCGCCACTCCGTTCAACGCATTCTGAATCGCAGCATCTGCCAGATTCCCTTCTATATCAATGAAAAACCGGTATTCCCAGCTTCTCCCCGGAATCGGCCTTGACTCGATCATCCGCATATTCACTCCATTAAAAATGAAATGTCCCAGAATATTGTAGAGCGTACCACTGCGGTGAGGCAGCTCAAAGGCAATGCTGACCTTTGCTGCATCCTTCCGGTACAGAGGCCGCCTGGACAGAATAATAAAACGGGTCGTGTTATTCTTATTGTTCTGAATCTCTGGCCGAAGTACCTTCAGTCCGTAAAGCCTTCCTGCAATCTCACTGGCGATCGCAGCCTGGGTTCTGTCCTGATCCCCAACAACCTTTTTGGCCGCTACTGCGGTGTTCTCCAGGCTGATCTGCTTAACGCCTTTCTGCCCGTTCAGAAATTCTGAGCACTGCATCAATGCCTGAGGATGAGAAAATATTGTCCGGATATCCTCTGCCTCTGCTTCCTGACATCCTAACAGCATATGACGAACCTGCACAAAAGTCTCTGCCACAATGTGATTGGAATATTTGATCTGCAGATCATAATTATCGATCACCGCTCCGGCCGTAGAATTCTCAATCGGAAGCACACCATAATCCGCGCCCCCCTCCTGCACATCTTTCATAGCCTCCTCAAAGGTAGGGACATGGTAAATATCCGCCTTCTCCCCAAAATACTGCAGCGCAGCCGCATGGCCGTATGCCCCCTCCACTCCCTGATAAACCACCCGGACCCCGTCCATGGGAAGCTTCTCCACCTGCTCATATCCCAGGTTCGCCCGTTGCCCTTGCTCTGCCATCATCCGGTACTGATAACGGCGGCTGATCGTCATGAGCTGAGAAAAAAGCTCCTGAATGGCAGTCTGATTGTACTCGCCATGAGCCTGCTCTGCCACGGCTGCCAGCTTCTGCCGCTCCCTCTCCCCGTCAAACACCGGCTTTCCCGTGGCGATCTTGTATTCTGCCACATTGCCGCAGATCTTCATCCTTTTCTCAAATAATTCTACCAATTGCTGATCAATCCCATCCAACTGCCTTCTGCATTCCTGTAAATCCATAGTCTTTACGTCCTCCGTGTCTCTCTTCTGTCAGTCCCTCTGTCTGCAGATCTGTCCCATCCGCTGTGATGCCGGATCCACTGTCCGCAAATCTTCCCTCTGCCCTCATTGCCGGATCTATCTCTTCCAGTGCTTCTCCAGAATGCCCCTCTATGCCTTCTGTACCCGCTGTCCTCCTATCATCTCTGTCCGGGTCTTCCTAAACTCCTGCTCTGCCTTCAGCATCTCAATGATCCGTTCTCTGGTATAAGCCCCGGAGCACTTTTTCAGCTCCTTTGGCAGCTCCTTCAGATAAATCGGTTCACCGAATTCAATGGTCACCTGAGATGGCCTCATAAAAGGAATGTGATTTTCAAAGATATCCGCAGTCCCGGTAATTGCTACCGGCACTACTGGACAGCCACTCTTTTCCGCGATTTTCAGACTTCCTTCCTTAAACGGCATCAACTCCAGCAGATCCTCGTTCTCGTTGCGGGTCCCTTCCGGAAAAATCCATAGGGAAATCCCCTGTTTCACCTTCTCAATCCCTTCCAGAATGGTCTTCAGACCTTCCTTGATATCCTTGCGGTTCAAAAACAGGCAGTTTACCAGCTCCATCCAGTTCACCAGCACCGGATACCGCGTCATCTCTTTCTTTGCCACAAATCCGGCCAGATTCGGCACCACGCTATATCCCACTACAATATCAAAATAGCTCCTGTGATTTCCTACATATAAGACTGCCCCCTCCGGCACCCTTTCCTGCCCCTTTACCACCAGCGTTGAACCGGTCAGCCTGAAGATCATGCGGAACATCGCCTGCACGATACGCAGACTGTGCTCCTGCTGCCTTTTGGGATTGAATTTCCGGATTAAATATTCTCCCGCCACCAGTGGAATACTGGCTGCAAGAAACCCAAAAAGTGCGATTACTACCAATAAAAAACGTATCATTTGTCTGTCCCTCTCCATTCGATTCCTATCTTATTCAGTATATAAAAAAAGGGAAGCAAAAACAAGTCATTTGCCTTCCTTTTTCTAATCTTTTTATTACTTTCGCGGGGCGGGATCCCAGTGGGTACGCTCTGGAAAGAAAAAGGCTTCCCCGAATTGCGGGTTTCGAATGCAGAAACTCTAAGCTCGCAGAAATCTGCTAAAAGCTAAGATTTTCTATGCATTCTGCAAACGCAATTCGGGGAAGCCTTTTTCTTTCCAGAGCTGATATCTGCCAGCCTTGAAAAAACCACTCCTGTAAAACTCTAGCTTTCCCAGTTCTCTTTCAGGAATTTTACGATCTCTGACGCTTTCGGCGGGCAGCCTGGCAGACTTTTCTGAAAACAGGAGGTGCAGCTTCCCACACCGATCTCGCCTTTCGCGCCCCGATATCCCTGTCCGATGGCCACGGGCGGAAGGCCTTTTTTCAGCTCGCCGGCATCGTTCAGGCGATCCAAAGCGTAGATTAACGAACCGTAGCAGGCGCTGCAGGCATCCTTTGCTTCGGCAAACTGAGCCAGCTTCTGTACCCGGCGTGTCATGTGCGCTTTGGCTTCCGTGCCTGTCGGGGGATTCAGGCACACTATATTGGCGCTGGCCAGATCGGTGCTTCCCACCCCAAGCTTCTCCGCCAGTCCGATATAAGCTGCATCCTCTGTCCGGTATCCCATGCAGTCACAGACAAAGGCATCGCAAAGCACCGGATCCTTAAAACCCAGAATCCGGTTCATCACCACAGGGTTCCCGCCTTCCTCAAAGTCCAGATCACCGCAGATGTTGTCCACCAGGATAAAGTCATTCTGCACAATGGTATTCAGATGGGCAATCGGTTTATGTAATCCCATGGTGTGAAAACGACGCTTCTCTGAATTCGGGATTAATCCTTTATTGTTCTTCAGGGCACAGGTTACCACGGTCTGGCAATGTCCTTTGAGCACTGGCATGTTAATCCTGTAATCTGCTGCCATGGCCTGATCGCACACCCGAATCCTCATTCCTGCCCCATTATATTCCGTTGAGGAATCCTTCTGCAAGTCCACAAAAGACACCTGGTATTTCCGGCATATTTTATCATACCCTGCTGCCCGGAAAGCGCGCTCTGTCTGTTCCCCCACCCAGGATCCCTCCATAATCGTAAGGTTCTGAAAGCCATGCCCCTGAAGGTATTCAATCGTCCCGGCCAAAAGCTCTCCATGGGTCGTGGCGCCATGTGACGGATCTGAGGCTGCCACCAGGTTAGGCTTTAATGCAATCTTCTTTTCTTGATCCCGGATATCCGCAGCCAGATTCGCCCGCTCCAGCAACTGTTTTGTCATTTCCTTGTAATCTGTCCCGTGGATCAGAAAAATATCCCTTTTTTTCATTTT
Source organism: Lachnospiraceae bacterium (assembly GCA_910575255.1). GTDB lineage: Bacteria > Bacillota > Clostridia > Lachnospirales > Lachnospiraceae > Brotaphodocola. Next base: position 25,386 of record CAJTEM010000038.1, read on the forward strand.
GCTCCTGTTCCTTTCCCTTCGTGCAAAGCAGTTGCCGGCATCTCCCCGCCGGCTCCTTCAGTGCCTCCTCCGTTTCGTGATCTGTTCAAACAATAATCCGGTCATAAACCACAGCGGTGCAAAATCCAGACGAATCAGTCCATTGACACTGGCCATACGGCCGCTGTAATCCCAGGGGCACATGCCCCGCGCCCGCAGCCACATCCCTGCCAGATATTCTGTGGTAAAGATCAGCACCATATCCAGCATTCCATGCCGCACGATACGGTCTGACGGACGGATCTGAAGCTCCCCGATCCAGCGGTCCACCATGGTGCTGATCGGTGCCAGCAGCGCCCCCATACCATAGATGGGAAACATCAGCAAGGAGGTTCTGCCGATCAGTCGCCAGTCATGGGCCAGTATCGATTCCACAGAGGTAAAGATCACCTCCAGGCACCAGCCGGTAACTCCGCACTTAAAAAAATTAATGGGTAAGTCTTTTATTCTGCTCATGAGAGTAGTATGTATGGCTTATATCCAATCTATGCATTTTTGAATCGGAATCTGTTCCCGCCATCTCATGCTTCCTGCCCGCCAAGCTGCCAGAATGCCACCGCACTGGCAGCTGCCACATTCAGCGAATCCACCCCGTGAGACATTGGAATCCGCACCGTATAATCACAGTCAGCAATGGTATCCTCTGCCAGTCCCTCCCCCTCTGTCCCCAGCACGATTGCCAGACGCTCTTCTTCCGCCAGACGCGGATAACGGATACTGACCGAATCTTCCTTCAGGGCCATCGCCACAGTCCGAAATCCCATCTCCCTCAGAAGCTTCATTCCCTGCTGCGGCCACTCATCCGCCCGGCTTCCCAGAAAGGTCCATGGGATCTGGAATACCGTCCCCATACTGACCCGGATCGCACGTCGATAGAGAGGATCGCTGCAGCCAGGCGTAAGCAATACAGCGTCCATATTCAGTGCGGCAGCGGAACGGAAGATCGCGCCAACATTCGTGGGATTCATAACATTCTCCAACACGGCAATTCTCCGTGCCCCGGTACAGATCTCTCTGGCCTTGGGAAGCGTCTGTCTCCTCATCGCACACAAAGCGCCGCGTGTCATCGCAAAACCGGTCAATCCTGTCAGGATCTCCGGCTCTGCCACATAGACCGGAATATTCTCAAAGCAGGCAAGGATCTCCTTTACCTGCCCTTTTACCTGCCCTCGCTCCAAAAGAAATGACAAAGGCGTATAGCCCTTATCTAACGCCCGCTTGATCACCCGGGGACTCTCGGCAATAAAAATCCCCTCATCCGGCTCATAGTAATGAAGCAGCTGTGTCTCTGTCTGACCGGCATATACATCCAGCTCCGGTAAGGAAAGATCCGTTATCTCGATAAGCTCTGGCATAAGCGTTCTGACTCCTCCTCCAACTGCTCGATGGCGCTTTTTCCCTCTACCACACAAAAACGCAGTTCGTTTACATGCGTTGCAAACGGTTCCAGCAGCTGCGTCTGGCCGGCTCGGCCCTGAAAATCGCAATTCGTCGGCTCCAGTGCCATTGCATAATCACAGGATGCGCCGCTCTTCCATTGTGTCATGAACGGAATCTGTCTCCGGTTCCAGCGGATGCACAACGCCAGCTCCCTCTCATCATTCACCACAGCGCCAAAAGTCTCCCCGTCCCCGCCGTCTGCCATGACATACTGAAACACCTGCTCCGGACGACCATCCACCGGAACTTCCATCCTCTTTCTGGCTGCCATCCCCTCCCTGGCTGCCGCATCCCGCGGAGTGCAGGACTGCTCCGGCAGAATCAGCCGTGTTCCCGGCTGCAGCAGCGGATACCCGGCATTGCAGTGATAAAGAAAGCAGAGCTGCTGCGGCTGCGCCCCCTGATTCTCGATCTCGTCCCGAAAACAGATCTCTCCGGAACCCCAGACCGTCTCTACTGTCCGGCGCAGAACCAGATTCTCTCCGAACAGTCTGGCCTCCCGCATCTCCCCGCTGACACGGATCCGATAATCCTCCCCATCCCAGAAGGCATCCGTTCCCACCTTCTCCGCCGGGGTCGTCCGAATTCTGCCATGGGCAGGATAATCGACACCGTCAATCTGCCGGCAGCCATGAACATTTCCCAGACCGCAGGTAAACATTGCTCCGCCCATGATGGAATAGATGGCCTCTTCTCCTGCTGTATCGTACGCATTTCTCCCCTGAAGACCCGGTTTTGAGAGAAAGCTCAGATTCATGCCCTTATAGCGGATCCAGGCCGGATCCAGGCACTTATCCAGCATCAGGGGAACCTGAAGCAGGCCATTGTCTACCAGAGCACAGCGAAGTCCTGACGCCCTTCCGTCCTGATACTCAATCCTTCTCACACCAGCAAGCTGTTCCATGCTTCCGCACAGACGAAGAAGCTCCTTTTTCCTTGTCTGCTTTTCCTTCATAACTCTTATGATTTCCTTTCTCGCCTGCCAAATAATCGTTTGCCTCGTTTCTTAAAATCCTTTTCGATTTCCTGCTTCCACTCTGCCCATATCGGCGGCGCCATCGACGATAAACCGCGCATCCGGGAAATCGTCTCTCCGACCACGCGATAATTCGTCTGGATTCCCTGGCTGTCATTTGCAAAGGTAACGGAACGGTCTGCTTGGATGCCAAAACTTCCCGCCTCTGCCACCGCATCCATATTGGCCCCTAAAAACAGAAATTCCCAGCCATAGCGGTCTCTTTCATACTCAATCATACGTTTCACCTGGTCGCGGGAATATTCACGGCTTGCATTCTCCAGTCCGTCCGTGGTAATGACAAAAATCACCTTCTCCGCCCGCTCGGACTCCGGAAGATGCTTTTGCAGCTGTACCATCTCGTGAATCGTCCGCCCCATCTCACAATAGCCAATCCGCTCACATGCCCTCTTAAGCTGCGCCTCTCCTGCTGCCAGATGAATCGCCGGGCTCGTCCCGCTTCCCTCGCGCAGCAATGGATTCGCCGGATTTACAATTGCATCCGCCGCCACCCTGGTAATATCATCCCGAATCAATAAAAATGGCATATTCCTGCTCCTCTGCGTGTCAGAAGCCATGCCATGATATGGATCGCCTGCTGAAACTCTCCCCGGCGAATCAAAGCTTCCATCTCATCTGCCGAATATTTCCTGACCTTTAAAAACTCCGTCTCATCCAGACTTTGTGCGCTGCACTTTCTGCAATTCCTCGCTGCAAAAATATGGGCATAATTGTCCGCTATCGTGGCGTTTGAAGGAACGCTAAGCAGATACTGCCAATCCTCCGAACGATACCCTGTCTCTTCCAAAAGCTCTCTCTCCGCCGCTGCCAATGCAGCCTCCGGTGCGGATAATCCGCATCCCTGGCTGTCCCCTCTCCGTTCCTCCTGATCGTCTCCCTCGATACCTCCAGCCGGAAACTCTGTTGTTACCTTGCGGATTCCCTGACGGAACTGCCTGACGCAAAGGAACCTCCCCTCTTCATCCGACGCTACTATCACAACATAATCCCTGCGGCTGTAGCTATAGAACGGCTCGTACACCTTCCCATCCGGAAACCGATAAGCCGAACGCCGGAAATCAATCCATTCATCCTGTATAATATGTTCGGTTCTTATCTCCTCCCACGCCAGATCTTCCCCATTCGACAACTCTCCCGGATTCTTCTCTCCGTCTTCTGCTTTCCTTGCATCGCAGACTGAGCTGGCAGAAACAGAAGTCTCGTTCTGCCCATCATTTTCCTTATGACTCATAGATCCGATCCACTCCTTACTCCTCTATGTTCTTACCAATCAAAATCCTGATAAAGGCCTCACCCGGCTTTCCTTCCAAACCAGTCCGGTTGATTATATTGTATGGCAGCTTCTCTGATTTGTCTAGTATAACTCACACTAATTAACCGTACCTTTCACTTATCTGAATTTCCATCTGCTGCGTTGTCGTCAATCGACGTAGCCACCGGCTACGCCTCATTCCTCCGCCTTGCAGGCTGAAAATTTATCCTGTGTGAAAGGTATCGGTAATTAGTGTGGGTTATACTAGAGCGTGTTTGAAAGCAAAACCATGCACGCCCCATAGCAGGAAATAACACGGAGGCAAATAGAATCCGGCTCACATGAAAACGGAATAGCCACTTTAGGTCAGTTTACAAGGAACCACTCGCAGAGCACGAAACGAGGGCTGCCCCTCCCCTCTTTCTTCTTTTCTATGCGCATTTTTATTTTGCAACTCTCTTTTACTCCATGCAGCCGTCGCAATTTACTGACTTTGCATGGAGAAATTCTCACGCCTATATCAATAGCATACCTCTGAACCTCCCCACAAAAGGCAACCGGCAGCAGGATTACATTTGTCACAGGAAAAAGTGACGGATTGCCTCTACCGGAAAAGAGGGTTTTCTTTTATAATGATTTCAGGCAGAAAAAAGAGGAGGAGACAGCAGATGGAGGATGGAAGGAGACGGGTGATTTTCTGGTATGGAATTCCTGCCTATGGACATATGTATTCCAATATCTATCTGGCGGGACGCCTGGCGGAAAGCGGATTCCGGGTGGTATATTACTCTTTGCCGGGTTTTGCGGAAGAAATTGAGGGAAATGGCTGTGAGTATCGCTCCTATCCGATGGAACCGGGGGAACTCGAGCTTACCGATGGGAGCCGGATCCGAAGACTGTATCGCCTCATTCTGGAATATTCTCAGAAAATGCTCCCGGTTCTTATGGAACAGGCCAGGAGAGATCGGCCGTGTGCAGTGATTTTTGATTCACTTGCCTTATGGGGAAGAGTAGCAGGATTTTGGATGCAGGTGCCGTCTTTCAGCTTTTACAGTATTGCAGCGATCCGACGGGTAGGAGACAAAGGTTTTTGGGAATATGCGAGGGGATTTTCTGGTGATTTCTGGAAATGTCCGGAGGAGGTGCCACGGATTCTGAGACTGAAAAGGCAATTGCGGCGGGACTGGAAAATTCGTGGATTGGGAGTTAAGGATGTGCTGATGAATCAGGGGGATTGGAACCTGATGGGGTATTCGCGCAGATTTCAGCCGGGAGGAAAAAACTTTGATGCGAGCTATTGGTTTCTGGGACCGATGTCGATGTATCGAAAAGCCGCAGAGAGGAACGATTTTGTCTGTCGTGATAAGACGTTGATCTATATTTCGCTGGGAACGATTTTCAATCAGAATGCAAGGCTTCTGCACGAGATCGTGCGGCAGCTGGGCAAGGGAAACGGAGGAAAGAGCCACAGGCCAGAATATTCAGTGGTGATGGTATGGGGAGAGCAGGCTTTTGAAGGACAGAAGGAGTTTCCGGAGAATTTCATTGTCCGGCGATGGATAAATCAGGGAGAAATCATGCAGAGAGCCTCACTGTTTATCACGGCAGGCGGATTGAACAGCATTCATGAGGCCTTGTATTATGGCGTGCCGTGTCTGATGTGTCCGCAGCAGGGAGAGCAGATGCTGAATGCCCGGCAGTTTGAGAGGCTGGGATTCGGAAGAATCTTAAAGGATCCGTCCGGGCTGGGCGAGGAGGTCGAACGAACGATCCGACTGCGTAGACAGTGGAATGAGCAGTGGCAAAGAGAGATGTTTGAGACAGAGGATATCGGATAGCGCTCAGTACAGGAGAGGGAGGGAAATAAAAGATGGTACAAAAAGACAGAGAGTATGAGCAGTGCAGCGAGATCAAGGACAAAAATGAGGAGTATGAGGACAGGCAGGGAAAGGCTCTCAGAAAAACCGTGCTGGTAACCGGGGCGACCGGATTTTTGGGACAGTATTTGGTTAAGAGGCTGGCTGGGAATTATCGTGTCCTGGCACTGGGCCGGAACAGGGAGAAGGGACAAAGGCTGGAGCAGCTGGGAGCGATATTTTGCCCTGGGGATTTTACAGAAGGGGAAAGCTGTGCCGAGTATTTCACTGGGGTGGAGTACGTGATTCATGCAGGGGCTTTGTCTACCGTATGGGGATGCCGGGAGGATTTCTACCAGACTAATGTTTGGGCTACGGCACGGATTGCCAGATGGTGTAAGGAGAAGGGGGTACGACGCCTGGTTTATATTTCATCTCCCAGTATTTATACGGAAAAGAAGGACCAATACGGAATCCGGGAGGAGGATGCACCGGTTAAAAATGATTTGAATGATTATATCCGTTCCAAATTAATGTCGGAGCAGGAGCTTCAAAAGTGGGAGTCAAAAGGCCTGGAAATCGTAATCCTGCGGCCACGTGGATTGATTGGGATTGGGGATAACAGTCTGGTGCCCCGCCTGCTTCGGGCAAATGAAGGAATTGGGATTCCCCTGTTTCGCGGCGGCAGCAATCTGGTAGATTTGACCAGTGTGGAAAATGTAGCGCAGGCCTGTGAACTGGCAATGACGGCGAAAGGGGTGTCTGGCCAGATTTTTAATATTACTAACGGGGAACCGGCAGATTTTAAAGAGCTTCTGGAGCAGTTTCTTTCAGCTGCCGGAGAAAAGCCACACTATCGGAGGCTGCCGTTTTGGCCTGCATATGGGCTGGCAGCCGGGCTGGAGGGAATCTATCGATTGCTGCGGATGCCGGGAGAGCCTCCACTGACACGCTATACAGTCTGCACCCTGGGATTTGCTCAGACTATGGATATCAGCCGTGCACGGAGGCTATTGAATTATCAGCCGGAAAAAGGGCTGAAGGAATCGATCCGGGAATACGGAGAATGGTGGCGCAGGCAGAAGGAGGGCAAGGCTGCGGGGCGGGATAGGGAAACTCAGAAGCCCGAGAAGATAAAAAAGGTAATCATTTATCATTGTGGGTACTGTGTCAATGATCTGGGAGTAATATTTAAAGGGAGAAAGCGGGAAAAGAGATGCTTTCCGGCATCTGCAGTTCTGATTCAGCACCAGGAATTGGGAAATATCCTGTATGATACAGGGTATTCGGAAGCGATTTTCGGAAAAGGAATATTTCTGAAGTTATATCGGCGCCTGAATCCGGTTTTTCTAAACAAGGGACAGCGGATCCAGGAAAGACTGGCCGGGGACGGAATTTGCCCGGAGAGCATCAGGACGGTTATCCTGTCCCATGCGCATCCGGATCATATCGGAGGTCTGACAGGATTTGACGGATATGAGCTGATTACCTCAGAAAAAGTGCAGAGAAGCATGAGACAGCCGGGAATCCGCAACTTGGTGGTGACCAGCCATCTGCCAGCTTCAGAGAAGATCCGCAGTTGGCGTGTGCCACAGAAAACACTTGACAGGCATTTTTTATGCCGTTATTTTGGAAGAGTTTATGATTTGTTTGGGGACGGAAGCGTAATCGGAGTAGAGTTGGAGGGGCATTGCAAGGGGCAGATGGGATTGTGGCTTGCAGATATGCAGCTGTTTCTGGCAGCAGATGCCTGCTGGGGCAGGGATCTGGTTCAGGATACAAAAAGGATGCGGTTGATACCGCGTCTGATTCAGGATAGTTTCCCCAAATACCGGGATACACTTCGGCAAATCTGCCGCATGAAAAAGGAACATCCTGAGATTGAAGTGATATTCTCCCATCAGCAGGGAGAGGAAAGAACTTTGATTTGTGCTATTGCTCCATCCAGACAGAAAATAGAGTTGTGAGCTATCTGGGTGGGACAACAGGGAAAGGAAAAAAAGAAGGATGTATGAACAATTGTGCATATTCCGGCATTATCTGTATTATAAATACTGGCTAAGGTTTCGCAGCCGGGCAGAGCTGGAGCGGTGGCAGAAAAGGAAGCTTGACAAACATCTGCGCTTTGTGGAGAGGAATTCCACGATCTGCCAGGGCAAGCGCCGGTTGGAGGATTTTCCGGAGATCGACAAAAATTTTATGATGCGGAATTTTAAGGAACTGAATACGGTAGGTATCGGCCGGCGAGAGGCAGAAGATTTTGCAGTCAGGGCAGAGCGGGAGCGGGATTTTGTGCCCAGGCTAAGAGGAGTTACGGTGGGACTGAGCTCTGGGACCTCTGGAAAGAGAGGGATTTTTCTGGTGTCTGAGGCGGAGCGGATGCGTTGGGCAGGATATATTCTGGCGAAATTTCTGCCGGGAAGTATCTGGAAATCTCATTCCATTGCATTCTTTATGAGAGCAGACAGCAATCTGTATCAGTCTGTGGGGTCAAAGCGGATTCGGTTCTATTTCTTTGACATCTATCGGGATATGGAAGAGCATCGAAAGAGACTGGGAGAGATCCGGCCACTGATTCTGGTTGGACAGCCGTCCGTACTTCTGATGCTGGCAGAGGAACAGGAGCGGGGAAGGCTGAGAATATATCCAAAGCGGGTGATTTCGATTGCAGAGGTACTGGAACCGGCAGATGAAGCACGGCTGAAAAGGGTTTTCAGACAGGAGGTCATTCACCAGGTGTATCAATGCACGGAAGGATGCCTGGCAACGACCTGCAGGTGCGGTACGCTGCATTTGAATGAGGATATTGTGCATATAGAACGGGACTATCTGGATGAGTGCCGGTTTGTACCGATTGTGACGGATTTTGAGAGAAAGGCTCAGCCAATTATCCGTTATCGGCTGAATGATATTCTGAAGGAGCGGAAGGAACCATGCAGCTGTGGGAGTCCTTGTCTGGCACTGGAGAAGATTGAAGGACGAGAGGATGATGTGTTTATTTTCCAGGGAGAAGACGGTAGGCGAAAGGAGGTGTTTCCGGATTTCATCCGCAGGTGTATCCTGTTTGTGGAGAACGGGGACAGAAATGCCTGGCAATATCGGGCAGAGCACAGGCGAGAACGGGAGGAATTAACAGAGGACGAGGAAAATCCGGGAGGCCAGGAGGCGGGATATGGCGGCTGTGAGGGAGAATACCGGATCGTGCAGGAGTTGGATGGCCAAATTCAGGTTTATGCAGACCTGACAGCAGCCGGACGGCAGAGAGTCAGGGAGGAATTTGCCCTCCTGGCAGAGGAACAGGGATGGATCCTGCCAAAGCTGATATTCCGGCCATATGTACAGGAGCAGGGGAAAAAGATGAAGCGGGTGGAGAGGAGACGTCAGAGAGATGAAGACACTAAGGAAAGAGATAACAGAACGTAAGGTAAAAATAGCAGGAATGGGAAGAGCAATCGGAGGAAGGAAATTGCAGTTTAAAAACCAGATAAGATACCGGCTGATGTCGGGTGAGAGCCTTCTGGACCTGGCGGAAGCTGCGGCGCGGCAAGCGTTGGAGGCTGCCAGCATGGGGATCGAAGATATCGATATCATAGTATGCGCAATGGCAACGCCGTTACAGGCAATTCCGTGTAATGCGGCACTGGTGCATGAGAGGATAGCGAAGGGGCTGGATATCCCGGCTATGGATATCAACACTACATGCACCAGTTTCCTTTCTGCTGTGGATATCTTTTCTTCACTTGTGGATAACGGGCGCTATGAGCGGGTGCTGATATTGTCTGGGGATACGGCTTCAGCGGCCCTGAATCCGAGGCAGCCGGAAAGCTATGAACTGTTTTCTGACGGCGCAGCGGCCTGTGTGCTGGTTCGTGCAGATAAGGGCGAGAACTCTGCAGTTCTGTACGGCAGACAGAAGACCTGGTCAGAGGGAGCACATGATACGGAGATTCGGGGCGGCTGCGGACTGATGACGGCATTTTGCATGAACGAAGAGAACCGGGAGGATTATTATTTTGATATGAAAGGGCACCGGATTCTGAAGCTGTGTGCCAGAAAGCTGCCGGATTTCGTCGATCAATGTCTTGAGGAAGCGGGAATGACCCGGGAGGAGATTCGCCTGGTAGTGCCGCATCAGGCCAGCCGGGCGTTGGAGATGATTATGCCGCGGTTAGGATTTGCAGAGGGTACATATATTGACCGTGTGGCGCAATATGGTAATCTGGTATCCGCATCCGTTCCGTTCGTCCTGTGTAAAGCCATAGAAGAGGAAAAGGTAAAAAGGGGAGACATGATTCTCCTGATGGGAACCGCGGCAGGCCTGACGGTGAATCTGCTGTTGATGCGGTATTAGAGGCCGGGATTTTGGGGATTTCCCGGAAAGAGCGTTTTAAAGTCCTTGTAAAATTGTTTTACCTATAGTATGATAGGGCTGTAAGGAGGTGGAAGGCATGAGAAGACATCTGGTGGCGATAGGTATGGCAGCGATGATGATGTTTGTATTTGCTGTGCCCACATTTGCCCACGGACACGGCTGCAGACAGCAGAATCCTTCGTCATGCAGCAGCATTTGCGAAAATGTCTGTCAGGCCAGCTGCGAGGATGGTGTGGCATGTGGAGTAGACGGTCATTACTGTAGTGAACACCGGAGCGGAGAACTGTGCGAGGGATATGCAGAATGTGTACCGGCACACAGAGAGGGCCATCATCATCACAGAAGATAGTTATGGGGGCGGGCGGATTCTCCAGGAAGCGGGGATCCGCCCATTCATAGTCTGATTTTCAGAGAGGGATAATCGGTCGGTTCTTAGTTCCGGCTCGGGAATCGGGAATGAGAATTCCTGAGAATACGCAAAGGGTCAGCGAGGTGAATGGTATGCATAAATTTTTGCGCAGTGTCGGATTTGGGAAATATCAGAAGAAAAAAGAGATCATGCAGCTGCTGGAAGAGTTGGAGCGGACAGCAGCGGCGAGCCGGCGGATTCAGGTTGAGCCGGACAGTAATCTGTGCGAGGTACGTGCGGAACTTGCGCCGGGAATGGGAATCGTGATGGCAGGGGAGACGGACGAAGGCGGGGTCTTTCGCAGGGAATACTATTATCCTTATATGACAGCCAATGATGTGTCATCAGATGTGGAGTGCAGTATTCAGCGGCACACAGAGAAAGAGACGTTCGGAGGGCTGCTGGATGAACCTCGGGTGGGGATTTCTTTGATTTTTTATCTGGATAATGGTTTTGAATATCTGGAACGAAAACTGGATCATGCATCCTGCAAGGTAAGTGCAGTAAAACTGACCGGGCTTTCCAGTGAGGGGAAGATTCTGCTGCCTTTGCATAAGACCCGCAAGCAGATCGAGAAGGCTCAGGTTGCGGCAAAGGATCGAAGCAGTCTGATGGAGGCAGCACGTAATGGGGATGAGGATGCTATGGAAACACTGACGATTGAGGATATCGATATGTATTCCCAGATTTCCCGGCGGGTGATGAAGGAGGATATTTATTCTATTGTGGATTCCAGCTTTATGCCGAGCGGCATAGAGTGTGACCAGTATACGGTGATCGGTGAGATTCTTCAGGTGGAGGAGAAGGTGAATAAGGTCAGTGGTGAGAAGGTGTATGATTTGCGACTGAACTGTAATGATATGGTTTTTCATGTGGGAATTGCCGAGCGGGATCTGCTTGGGGAGCCGGTGGTGGGACGCCGGTTTAAGGGACAGATCTGGATGCAGGGAGTTGCCGTGTTCGAAGAGTGAAATTGTGCTTGACGACAGAAGCTTTTATGAATATAATAGAAAGGGTTCTGATGTGCGGCAGAGAAAGACGTACAGGAGGAATCTGGTAAGTTTCCGTAGCTCAGATGGATAGAGCGACCGCCTCCTAAGCGGTAGGTCGGGTGTTCGAGTCACCTCGGGAACGCTGGGAACACAGCCGAAAGCCTTGATTTTAGCGGGTTTTCGGCTTTCTTCATTTCAGCATCAAAACTCAGATTTGCTAATATGCTAATACATTTGAAAATCGAACCTGCATGCTAATACGAGTTAATTGGTCGGATGTTCAAATAATCCGCTCTGTTTTTCTGCTAATAAAACTCCCATTTTGAAGCTTCCCAAACACAAGATTTTTTCTTTTTTGCTAATACGGTATTTTTAACTGTTCTTTTGTCTGCTAATAGATTTACTCTTTATTAGCATTTTGGATAGACCTGGCAAATTCTATTAGCAGTTCAGGATTGGATTTCATAAGCTGCTGCAGTACCTGTTCTGCAGAACCTGCCTTATCTTTATCATTTTTCTGCGAATCACAGATGCCTTTGCCGTCAAGAAAATCATCCATTTTACCAGCCAGTTTTTCGCGCTCGCTTGCAAAAGAATGCTTCCCGTAACGTCTGGTCAGCATTTCCAGATTAGACCATCCGCCGGCCTGCATAACCGAATTGTAATCACCTCCGGACATAAGAAGTTTGGTGGTGGCGCTGGTGTGCCGCAAATGGGGAGCTCCCCATTTCCGCCATACCCGTGCCATGCACCTGTACCAGCACGGGATGGACCTGACACTGATCTCCCAATGGCTTGGGCATGCCAGCCTTGAGACCACTCTGGTCTATGCCCATGCCGACACGGAGGCAAAGCGTAAAGCGATAGAAAAAGCCATGGGTTCTGGGACAGGGGCTCCAGAAGATTCTTCAAGCTATACCATAGACGATGAGGATCTCCTAAAGCAACTCTATGGCTTGTAAGCTCTTGTAGGTTATACCGAATTCCTGTGTCGGGGCGGCATTTTTTGTTTTCTACTGTATAAGATCCAGTAAAAAGTTATACCGAAAATCTCCGCAAGAAGCCATGCTTTATCAGCTTTCCATGGAGATTTCGGTATAATAGAAGTTTCGGTATAACCGTTTAGAGCCATGGCCGAAACATCCCTTTTCTATTGGGCAGTATATGCAGGAAGAAATTTCAATCTTGACAAGCGACCGTTGGTCGCTATATAATTAAAATGTAATAAACGACCATCGGTCGCTACTGGGAGGTTTTGTCAGATGCCAAAAGGAATTACACTTACACCCGAACAACAGGCAGCACGTCGAAGCGAAATAGTTGATATTGCGTTGCGCCTTATTGCTGAAAATGGGTTTCAAAAAACATCTATGCGGGAAATTGCAGACTTAGCGAAAATGGGAAAGTCCAGTCTATACGATTTTTTCAAAACAAAAGACGAGATTGCTGTATATGCAATGGAGAAAAAATTTGAGGAAATCATAGAGCAGGTTCACAGAATTATTGACAATGAACCTTTGCCGGAACTATGCCTTAGAAAAATCATGCACAATCAGCTTAAAGTGCCACATCAGTACAGGACTGTACTAATGTGGCTTCATGCCGAATCTGACTACTTGGAAGAAGAGTATCGGAAGCGTCTGAAAACAATACGTTACGAATACCACAATACTATCAAGACCGTGATTGAAGGCGGAGTGGCCAAAGGTGTTTTTCGCAAAACAGATTCTGACCTTGTGGTGCGCCTGTTGATTAACTCCATGCTCTCCATTGTCTATACTTCCCGGCCATCAGCCAGTGAGGAAAAGATGCTGGACGAAACAATCAATATATTTCTACACGGAATTATGAATGAAGGAGGTGAAAAAAATGAACCCCTATATCCTGTCTTTGGAGCATAAACAGGCATCACTTGAAATGGTTGGCGGAAAAGGTATGTCTTTATCAAAGCTATTGACAGCGGGTATCCCTGTGCCAGACGGTTTTCATGTTACGACTGCTTCATACCGGATTTTTGTTGAAGCGAACCAAATTCAGCCTTACATCAAAGCATTGCTGGAGGGCACAGATTCCAACAGTACCAGCCAACTTGAAGATATATCCAAGCAGATTGGTCAACTTTTTCATAATGGAAAAATGCCGCAGGAAGTATCGGCGGCAATAAAAACCGCTTATGCCGGATTAGGAAATGTTTCGGTGGCTGTCCGATCCTCCGCGACTGCGGAGGATTTACCCGATGCTTCTTTTGCGGGCCAGCAGGACACGTACCTCAATATACAAGGTGAGAACGAAGTCCTTGACGCTGTAAAGCGATGCTGGGCATCCCTGTGGACAGCTCGTGCGATTGCTTACCGCATAAAGAATCATATCAGGCAGGAGCTTGTGGCCCTTGCCGTAGTCGTACAAAAGTTGGCGTTTTCTGATGCTTCTGGTGTTATGTTTACAATCAACCCCATGAACGGCAGACGTAACGAAATGATTATAAACGCCGCATGGGGGCTTGGTGAAGCGGTGGTTTCCAGCTTAGTCACCCCTGATACAATCGTTACGGACAAGAGCGCCGTCCGAATCGTGTCATATGAAGTGGCAAACAAAGAGATTATGACGGTTCGCACCTTAGACGGAACGGAAGAAATCCCTGTCCCCGGACGGCTCCGTAAAAAACCTGCTCTTACCCGCAATCAAGTCATGCGGCTGACGCAGCTTGGAAATAAAATTGAGAAATATTATCGAATGCCTATGGATATAGAATGGGCGCTGGAAAAAGATAAGTTGTATATTGTTCAGGCCCGCCCCATTACTGTCTTACCGCCGGAGTGGGTATTGCCGGAAAAGAATGTAGTTTACACAAAGGGCAGTCTGGCAGAACACCTGCCAAACCCAGTCACGCCTCTGTTCGCCACTCTTGGCCTTGAATTAGTCAACCGTGCGTCGGCGCTTTTATGGGTGGATATGTTTGGTACAAGCGCAAAAAAGCTGCTGCCAGACAATGGGGCATACACGATCATCAATGGTTATGTCTATCTTTCCGCTAAGGCAAAGCCTCTTTTAATTGCTGTAAAATCCCTTTCCCCCTGCTCTTTGCGCCGGACGCTTACGAACAGCATTATGCGCTTTGAAGCGGCAAGAAAAGAATTTGAGGATGTGGTGAAGCAGTGGGACGAAATGTCCCTGTATACGTTAAGCGCCCGGCAGATTATGGAGGGCATTCAAGCCGTATTTTACGCCGCATGTATTTATTTCACAAGGATTCAGCTTACATTGCCCGCCGCATCGATCAGCGAAACGTTATTCACAAAATTCTTTCAGGGTGCGGCCCGCCGTGCTGGTATAACGGACATTTCTGTTCTCTTGCTTGGGTTTGATACGATTGCGCTGCAATCGGAAAAGAACCTGTGGGACCTTTCGGAATGGGCAAAGCAAAGTAACACTTTAGGCTTCTATCTGAAAAGCAATCCTACAGCAAAGATAGCAGAAGATTTCAAGTCCTCCATTTTGCCTGCGGAAGTTTCGCAGGAGGTATGGATGGAGTGGAAAAGCCGGATTAACGCCTATTTCAAAAAATTTGGCTGTACTGCGTATGAATTTGATTTTGCATATGCCACACCACAGGAGATGCTTACGCCAACCTTTGAATCCATAAAAGCATTTTTGGAGGAAAAAGGGGAAAATCCGTATTCGCGCCAAATCACATTTGAAAAGCGCGGGAAACAGGCCGAAAAAGAGATTTTGCAACAGATAGGCGGCCACCGTAAAAAGCTGTTTTTGAAGCTGCTCCATTGGGCACAAACTACTGCCCCCATGCGTGAAAACGCTATTTATTTGATGGGGATGGGGCACCCACTGATTCGCCGTATGTTACAGGAAATTTCTGAACGTCTCTTAACTGGAGGAGCCATTTCACATCCGGACGATATTTACTGGCTCACAAAGACAGAATTGGAAACGCTCATAACACAGCTTGATAAAAATATGCCCCTATCTGATCTGAGTGAGGCAATCCCTACTCGACAAGCGGAGCATGATACATTCCGGGGTTATGTGCCGCCTTCCATGTTGCCGGAAAAAAGCACAAAAGCCGTATCACATGCAACTCAAATACAGAAAGATGGGAAAATTGTATTGATGGGCATAGGAACCAGCCCAGGCGTTGTTACGGCTCCCGCCTGTGTACTGAACAGCCCGGCAGATTTTGAGAAATTCCAGCCGGGAAGTATCTTGGTCGCCGTTACCACAACTCCCGCATGGACGCAGTTGTTTGCCTCCGCAAGTGCGATTGTAACAGACATTGGCGGCCCTCTTAGCCATTCAAGCATTGTTGCCCGTGAATATGGTATCCCCGCTGTCATGGCAACACACACTGCTACGCGAACCATACAAAACGGACAAATGATAACAGTGGACGGCGCAACAGGGGAGGTGACACTCAATGAATAAAAACTCAATGAATAAAACGCCTATTTTTGCCTTGAAACTTGCAACTTTTGTAATTGCGTTAGGATATAGCCTGATCATTCCGGTTATGCCGTTTTACATGAAAAATCTCGGAGCGGGTGGCAAAGAACTTGGCTGGCTCACGGCCATATATGCGCTGACACAAACACTGTGCGCCCCGTTTTGGGGAGTGCTGTCCGACCGAATCGGCAGAAAGCCGATTATCAGCATTGGCATGTTGGGCTATACAATCAGCTTATTGCTGTTTGGCTTGGCCTCCTCCTTTTGGACACTGTTTATCGCCCGTGCTTTATCCGGTATTTTGTCATCTGCTACGTCAGTTGCGTCCCTGGCCTATGTGGGTGATTCCAGCACAGAGGACGAAAGAAGCAAGAATATGGGCCAGCTTGGAGCCGCAATGAGTGTAGGTGTTATGTTAGGGCCGCTGTTTTGCGGTATTCTGGCTGGCTATTCACTTGCACTTCCATTCTTTACAGGAGCCGGAATTTCATTTATTGCATTTTTACTCATTGTAACCGTTTTGCCAGAGTCCATAGAGAGGTCAGGTTATCCGCACAAAAAAGATTCTTTTGATTTTTTAGCCCTGAAAAGCATGCTGCTTGGTCCCGCAGGAGTTATTCTGATCCTTATTTTTATCGTAAACTTCTGTCAAACCGGTTTGCAGGGTATTACGGGGCTATATGTCGTTGACAAGTTTGGATTTACCACCGGGCAAGTTGGTGTTGTTTGGATGGTGGTAGCAGGTGTTTTAAGTGTAGTACAGTTTTTTTTACCGGTCCTTTGGAAAATAAGATGGGCGATAAGCTACTAATACTGACAGGCATATTTTGTAAAGCACTGGTTGCCTTTGCTATGGTATTAACATCTGGCTTTATCAGTGTACTTGTTGTTTTCGGTCTATTTGCAGTATCTTCCGCTTTAACAGTACCCACACTAAACGCAAGCCTATCCAAGGCGGCCAATCAGCGCAAAGGAATACTCATGGGCTTTGCCAGCACCGCCGGAAATCTTAGCAAAGTCATTGCCCCTCTGCTGGCTGGGTATCTGTATGAGCGTAGTATTGAATTGCCTTATATCACCATGGGAGCGATCGCACTAATTGGAACAATTATATGTTTTATCTGGAAAAAGACTGTGCGGTGAGCTGATATTTTAATGAAAGAGGGACTTGAAGATGAAAAAGATTATAGATTTTATCGAAGAAAATGTAAATGGAAGAACACTTTTTACAAAGGAATTGGTTTACAAACTAGAGGATGGTGCGTTAGAGGGTGTATACTCTGATCAGATTTCTTTTTCAAATCTAAAATACTCACAAAGCGGATTTCAATTAGATATGTTTATAGTTGCAAATAAAAAGATATGGCTTATGGGAGCTGATGGACAACGAGAAGAACTGCGAAAAGATTTTAGTGCTGTATCATTATTTCGTTTTGAATTAGCTAAGCGTAAAAGTACAGATACAATGACCGGTTGTTTTAGAATGATTTCAGCTACTGGAAGAAATGTAGCAGCAGAGGCAGTGGTTAGTGGCATATATGACATATGTCTCGAAAACAATGTTTTAAAATTTTCAGAAGATCAGGTTTTGTATCGTGATCAGCCAATACAAGACGGACAATCTAAGCCTGTGGCATTTCAATCAGAACATCGTTTTTATTGTGAAGATGGAAAATTACATTATGAATATAATGGAAAATGCTTTGACTATGACATAAATACAATGCAACGTGTGAATAGTTCTGATAGTTTTCCACCATTTGTTTCAATAGAGAAATAATCAATATATAGCACTATTATGAATTATTACGAAGAGATAAATTCCAGTTTGTCAGACTGGAAAACTGGAAGTTGCAACAAAGATTATATAACGAATAGGGTATACCTTTGGAAACAGTAAAATTAAGATTTCAATATATTCAAAGTGAATATATAAAAGCAGAAAGACAATATTTAATTTCCAGTAAAACTATACATAAATATGAGATTGCTTTAGCCACTTTATTTTTGTTGCTGCCAGTAGTTTATATGCTGTTCTCCTCTTTTAGCATATTTAGTATTTTAATATTTGGATTGATAATTGTTGTAACTGCATTGGGAAGCTATTTATATATTCTAATGCTTATACTGAAATTCAAACAAATTGCAAAATATCATGAGGAATATACGCTGGTATTTTCTAAGGAAACCATTAAATTTAAAACGCAAAGCATGGAATCAGAAATAAAGTGGAACATTTACTCTGCACTATGGGAGAGCCGTGGTTTTTACTACTTAATTCAAGCACTGCGAGTATATACGTTAATTCCCAAAAGAGTTTTTAAAGACCTAAACGAAAAACAGCTATTTGAAGAAATTACACAATCAAGAGTAAAAACAACAAAGCATGTATAATGAACATACCCTACAATGTAACAATTTCAGCTTATCGAGACTTTGAACAGATTCGGAAAATGTAATCTGAAGGGAGAAAGATTTAATGAAAGAATTTAGCCAAGAAGCAGAACAGGTCATGATTGAGCGTTTCGGGAAAGATACAATTATATCATTAGCAACAACGGAAAATACAACGCCTTATGTGCGATACGTCAATGCCTATTATGAAAATGGAGCATTTTATGTTATTACCCATGCACTCTCAAATAAAATGAAACATATGAAAGATAACCCTGTTGTTGCAATCGCCGGCGAGTGGTTTACAGCACACGGGAATGGCGTCAGTCTGGGTTATTTTGAAAAAAAAGAAAACTGTGTGATTGCTGAAAAGCTGAAAAAAGTCTTTGCTGAATGGATTGATAACGGTCATACTGATTTTAACGATGAAAACACCATCATTCTGCGTGTGGAATTAACAGATGGCCTGTTGCTCTCGCATGGTACAAGATATGAGTTTTAAATTTTCAAATTTCCTACTGTGTTAGGTCAAGTATTATTATAGCTTATCCTAACCGTTTGCAGGTAGGCTGTTTAAGGAGGTTCCATGAAAGGATTTAACCGGAAAAATCAGTTCTTGTCCCTTTGTGGTCTGAATTGTGGACTTTGCCCCATGTTTTTGAACAAAAACTGCCCCGGCTGCGGTGGAGGGGAAGGAAATCAGTCGTGCAGGATTGCAAGGTGCAGCATGGAACATGGAGGAGTAGAATACTGCTGTCAATGCACGGAGTACCCATGTGAAAAATATGAGCATATTGACGATTTTGATTCCTTTATTACACATCGCAACCGAAGGACTGATCTGGAAAAGGTCCGGCAGTTTGGGGCCGAAGCCTACAATACAGAGCAGATGGAAAAGATGAAAATACTGGATATCTTATTGTCCGGCTATAATGACGGCCGTAAAAAGACCCTTTTTTGCGTTGCGGTAAACCTTTTGAATCTGCAGGAGCTTAAGGAGGCACTCAGGGAAATCGAGAGCAGACCAGATATGGAAACCCTTACGCTCAAAGAGAAAAGTGCTTTTGCAGCAGGGGTGCTTTCGGAGATTGCATCCCATAGAAAGGTTGAACTGAAGCTGCACAGGAAAAAGTGACAATCTGGATACAGCGCTATTTGTATCAGAAACAGCTAACAGTAAAAGAGAATTAGAAAAAGTAAAGCGGAAAGAAATCATTCTATGAAGTACACATGTACGGTGATAGCAGTGGCCGACATTAAGGCTGCGAGGAAATTTTATGAGGATCTGTTTGGACTGGAAGTATTTCAGGACTACGGAAGGAATATCGCTTTTACCTGCGGCCTGGCATTACAGCAGGATTTTGACTGGCTTGTGAACCTGCCCGAAGAAAAGGTATTAAAAAAATCCAACAATGCGGAAATTGTCTTTGAGGAACAGGACTTTGACGGATTTCTGCACAGGCTGGAAGAATACCCGGACATGGAATACCTGGGAGAAGTGATCGAACATAGCTGGGGCCAGAGGGTGATTCGTTTTTATGATCCGGACGGGCATATCATAGAGGTCGGTGAGGATATGAAAATGGTGATAAAGCGTTTTCTTGCTTCGGATATGACGATGGAGGAGATTTCTGTAAAAATGGACGCTTCCGTGGAGGACTTGACGAAACTTCTGGATAGTGAATGCATGGTGGACGAATAAGCAAATTGAAATGGATGGAGGAATTAACAATGAACAGATATGAAGAAGGAATGAAATTAATTGAAGAAAGTTGTGGCAACAAGAAAGATAACACCATTGCGCTCTCAACGATTACTACGGAACCGGGCGCTGATGGATTTCTTCGCCCTAGTGTCCGTGATGTGAGTGCTTATTATGAAGATGGCGTGTTTTATGTCACAACATCGGCAAAATCAAATAAAATGCAGCAGATCGCTCAAAACAAAGAGGTTGCGTTTTCCGTTTGCTTTGAGGGAATATACGGTCATGGAATTGGAGAAAACCTCGGATGGGTTTTGGAACCCAAAAACGCTGCCCTAAGAACGAAACTCCGTAAAGCATTTGCAGACTGGTACGATGATGCAAATAATGAGCAGGATGAAAACTGCGTTATTTTGGCAATCCATATTACAAGTGCAACGATATTTAGAGACCATGGTGCTGTGCGTTATAAGTTGGATCTTGTAAATAAGGTGGAGGTTGAATAGTAGAATTGTAGAATGGTGGACTAACAAGCAAATCGAGGGTTGAGGAAGGGAAAGAATGAAACGAGAATTAGGAATCGCAAGGTGTGGGCTTGCCTGTTGCCTGTGTTCAGAAAATAAAAAATGCAATGGCTGCTATTCCGATACCTGTCCTGACTACATCCAATGTGAAAACAGAAAATGCGCCATGGAGAAGGAACTTCCAAGCTGTTATGCCTGTGAAATGGATTGTAAAAGAGGGTTGCTGAATAAAATCAAGCCATATGGATTTACATTATTTATAAAAAGATATGGGATAGAAAGTCTTCTTGACTGTCTTGAAGAAAATGAAAAGAGAGGAATCCTGTATCATCGTAAAGGAATTATTGGCGATTATGATGATTTTGACGATGTGGAAAAGCTGATTGAATTTATTAAGACAGGGAAACGCTAAATTCCAGTTTTTAGAAGGATAAGAACTTATGAAAATGCCTAAAGAAAATATTGACACAAGTATGTTTGCTCCATGTGGAATGAATTGTCTTGTTTGTTATAAACATTGCTGCCACAAAAAACCATGTGCAGGTTGCTTAAATAGTGATAAGGGAAAACCAGAGCATTGCCGTAAGTGTAAAATAAAAGATTGTATCAAGGTCAAAAAATTACCATATTGTTTTGAATGTTCCGATTATCCCTGTAAACGGATTAAAAACCTGGAAAAAAGTTATAACAAAAGATATCAGGAAAGCCTTATGGAAAACAGCGAATTTGTCCGTCAATTTGGTTTGGAAAAATTCATGGATATGCAGAAAGAAATATATACCTGTTCCCAATGCTCATGTACGGTAAAGAAGCAAGAGACCGAAAACAAGAGATAGACCGCCAGCACCACACTATACCGAATCAAAGAACCAAAGACCAAAAGACAAGCATTGTGGAAAAATCCAAAAGTTTAGATTTTTCCACAAATCCAAACTTAGAAGAAATCCAAACTTTCCTCTGTAAATCCTTTATTCAAGGCATTTTCTGATAAAAAAGTTTGGATTTTGTTTTGTACTTCTCTTGTCAGAAATGAGAATAAATTGATTGAAACAGAGCTAAATAGTAGTGTTTTACGCATTTTGTCATAATTGGAGTATTGTACTTTGTGAAACGAAATCCAAACTTTTTCCGGCAAGAATCCCCAATTATCAAGCTGTTTTCAGAAAAGTTTGGATTTTATATAAGTTTGGATTTGTGGGAATGTG
>CAJTEM010000039.1 GCA_910575255.1 Lachnospiraceae bacterium
TCTGGTTGTGCTGTTGTCGCCTGCTTTGTAAGCCTTACCATTGGACTGCATATAGTAGTAATTATACTCAGCCGGATCCTCGTCATCATCCTGATCCTCGTTGATGACTTTTACCCAGGTATTACGAACCATAACACCGTTGGAATCTACATAGTAGTAGTTATCGTCGTCATCCACCAGCTTATCCGAAGCCATGGCGCCGCCCTCTTCGCTGTCCAGCCAGTACCAGTTATCGCCGGATTTCTTCCACTCGTCTTCCACCCGGTTGCCATCTTTATCATAGAAATACCAGGTTCCATCCTCTTCCACCCAGCCGGTAGCTGCGAAGGAAGTCATGGAAGCGCCGATGGCCAGCAGGGCTGCTGCAGATGCGACTGCAACTACTTTTGTCTGCTTTCTCATAATGAATGCACTCTCCTTTTCCTTTTTGAAATTCCTGAAATTGCTTGGTTTTACAACTCGATGGTATTATACTTCCTATAAGGGGAATTATCAATAGTTTTTTTACATTTTTTCAATTTTTTGAAATCATGCATAACTTTTGATTTCCTGTTGGAAGATACCATCTCTCCATCACATTGACAGTATAATACACTTTTTCGATAAATGCTATAACAAAACCCTAAGCGTTTTCTTACGAAAGTATTACAAGAAACGAATTTTTTGCAAAAATTGTATTAATATTCGTACAATCTCTTCTTGGACTGGGTTTTCCCCGGTACATGTGCTATAATGTTCACATCCTTTTGATATTTTTCTATTTTGAACATATTATTATAAAATTAATGTCACACAATCTGGAAAGGGGTAATGATATGGATCGAATCGGACTTGTCTGCCGTTACATCAGAGAGCATCCTTATTGTACTCAGCGGGAGCTTGCACAGAAACTGGACCTCTCTCTGGGCACGATCAACACCTTATTAAAAGAATGCTGCCGGAGAAGATTGCTGGCGCAGGGTAAGAGTATTGCCAATACTTATGAGCTGACTGGAGCTGGAGATGCTTACCTGGATGACCGGTATCAGGTGGACGGCGCCCTGATCATCGCTGCCGGATTTGGTTCCCGCTTTGTCCCGCTGACCTTTGAGACACCGAAGGGACTTCTGGAAGTATTCGGAGAGCGTATGATTGAGCGGCAGATTTGTCAGCTTCACCAGGTCGGCATCACAAATATCACGATTATGGTTGGATATCTGAAGGAAAAATTCGAATATCTGATTGACAAATATGGGGTGACTCTTCTTTATAATCCGGAATATTCCCACAAGAATACGCTGGCTACGATCTATCATGCAAGGGAAGTTCTGCGAGGGCGCAACATGTATGTACTGTCTTCCGACAACTGGCTGCGGGATAATATGTTTCATCAATGGGAAATCGGCGCCTGGTATTCCTCTGTATATATGAAAGGCGACACCTCAGAATGGGCGCTTCTATTTAATAAGAAGAAACTCATTACTAAGGTCTCTGTCGGCGGCAAGGACTGCTGGGTAATGTATGGTCCGGTCTGCTTCTCCCGGGAGTTTTCGGAACGATTTCTTCCTCTTTTGGAGGACGCTTATGCCACACCCGGGACGGAACAGATGTATTGGGAACATGTTTTGATGAATCATATTCAGGAACTGGAGATCTCGATTAACTGCCAGCCAGACGACCAGGTCTATGAGTTTGAAAATCTGGAAGAGCTGAGAAGCTTTGATCCCAAATATCAGACACGTTCGGACAATAAGGCCCTGGAGCTTGTGGCCAAAGTCTTTCAGTGTCCCGAATCGGAGATTCATGACATCCGCTGCCTGAAATCCGGCATGACCAATAATTCTTTCTTATTTTTATTGAAGAATCAGCATTATATCTGCCGGATTCCGGGACCGGGCACCGAACTTTTGATCAATCGCTCGGAAGAGGAACAGGTCTATCAGGTGATACAGACGCTGGGAATTTCCGAGAAAGTTGTTTATCTGGATGGAAAGACCGGATACAAGATTGCCGAGTACTATGAGGGCGCCCGCAATGCTGACGCTGCCAGCGATGGGGATATGGCCGCCTGCATGAAGGTCTTGCGAAAGCTTCATGACTCGGGTCTCTCGGTAGAACATAATTTTGATATTCAGGAACGAATTGAATTTTACGAGCGGCTTTGCCTGGCAAATGGCGGAACCCGTTTTGAGGATTATAACAGTGTCCGGCAAAAGATGGATGAATTGCTGGACGGCTTAAGAGTGCTTGCCCGTCCGAAGGCCCTTGCTCATATTGACAGCAATGTAGATAACTTCCTGATTCTTCCGGACGGAACAGTCCATTTGATTGACTGGGAATATTCCGGGATGTGTGACCCTCTGATCGATCTGGGAATGTGCGCTATCTATTCCTATTATAAGGAAGCGGATACGGAACGGTTAATGGAACTCTATTTTGGACGGCCGGCTACGAATGAAGAGCGCCTGGTCGTATACAGCTATATGGCGCTGGGGGGCTTTCTGTGGGCACTCTGGGCTGTTTATAAAAGCTCTCTGGGGGAAGAATTCGGGGATTACACTTTGATTATGTACCGCTACGCAAAAAGGTATTATGAAAAGATTAAAAAAATGTAATAAAATTGTTATCACTTCTTTTGTTGGCTTATGATATAATGGTTTTTATTGAATGTGAATATTGTCCGGCATAGAGCCGGTATATAAGGAGGTATCAGGTATGAAGAACACAAGATGGCTGGCTGCTGCTGCCTTTGCCAGCGTATTGGGAACCGCAGTCCTCGGCCTCAACATGACGGCTCTGGCCGCTACCGGATGGGTGCAGAACGGCAGCAACTATGTCTACTACGACTCGGACGGTTCCCTGCATAAGGGATGGATTAACACGTCCAACGGATATTACTACATGGATCTTTCCTCTGGTGTGATGAGCGTCGGCTGGAAGAAGATCAATGATAAGTGGTATTATTTCAAGTCAGACGGCCTGATGGCCACTGGCTGGGTCAATGATAACGGGAAATACTACTACACACTCAGCGACGGCACGATGGTAGTGAATCAATGGTTGAATATCGGCAGTGACTATTACTATATGCGCAGCGACGGCTCGATGATGCTTGGCTGGCGGAACATGGATAATGCCTGGTATTACTTTGATCCGAGCAGTGGGAAGTGCGTGCTGAACACTGCGACCGAGATTGGCGGCAGCTATTATCTGTTTGGCTCGGACGGTAAGATGCTTACCGGATGGCAGCAGTATAATGGGAATTATTATTATTTTAATATGAATGCTACGGCAAGCCTGCCACTGGGCAAGATGCTCACCGGATGGCTCAGTGATGGTACGAATAAGTATTATATGGATCCGGCGAATGGTATTATGTCCACTGCCTGGAAGCAGATCGACGGCTATTATCACTATTTTAACAATTCCGGCCATATGCAGACCGGATGGATTCAGGTGAACGGTACTTATTATTATCTGGATCCGTCTGCTGACGGACGCATGGTAGCAGGCACCACCCGCACGATTGACGGCGTAGCCTATCAGTTTGCCAGCAATGGCGCCTGCAATACGAATGTGAACACGAACAATGTATATAATGGCTCTTCCGGCAATAGCGGAAGCGGCTCCTCCACTCCGGTTGTGGGCGGCGGCAGCTATTCCAGCGGCGGCCCCGGAGCTTCTTCTTCCGGCAACGGCAGTACGGCTCCCTCTCCTGGCGGTTCTACCCCGGGAGGATCCTCTTCCAGGCAACAGTCAGGGGATTCCCTTCAGGCCGGCCTTACCGGCGGACCAAAGCCGTAACACAATTTGATATTCTGGAATAAAAAAGGCTTTAGCTGCCAGTCCCGGAAGTTGAAGCCTTTTATTTTTTCAGGCAAAATTCCGCTCGCATAGACAATCGCAGCCCCAACCAACTGTCTTTGCAAGCTTTCACACATGATTTGAAGAAAGGAAGGAACTACGATTGAAGAACCATCGCCAAAAAACATTTTCTATCAAAGTACACCCCCGTCGATTTGCCGCTCTGGGGATCGCTGTGGGCATGTCCCTGTTATCCCCGTTCTCCTCGGTTTATGCAGCCTCCAGCCACGGCCGGATCGGAGAGAACACTTATCAGCTTAAAGACGGCACCCCAATACCTGGTGTTTTGGCCAGAGGTATTGATGTCTCTCACTGGCAGGGTCCGATCGACTGGCAACAGGTAGCTCAAAATGACATTTCCTTTGCCATGCTGGGAACCCGGTACAAGGGCCAGGTAGATCCACGCTTCCATACCAATGCCACCGAGGCTTCCAATGCCGGAGTTCAGCTGGGAATTTACATATATTCATACGCAACGAATCCTGCCATGGCAGAGGCGGAGGCGGATTTTGTACTGGATCTGATTAAGGATTATCCTGTCTCTTATCCTGTTGCCTTTGATGTGGAGGATTCGGTTCAAAGCACACTCTCTCCCCAGGAGCTGGCTGATATTATCAATGCCTTTTGCCGCAAGATTAGTGCTGCCGGTTATCATGCGATCTTATACGCCAACGATTACTGGCTGGCGAACAAGCTCGATCTGTCTCTTCTGGATTATGATGTTTGGGTAGCCCGTTACGAAACCCGCCATGCCTTTGAACATCCGGTCATGTGGCAGGCAACCAATACCGGATCCGTGGACGGCATCAGCGGTAATGTGGATATTGATTTTCAGTTTCGGGACTTCTCGGATGTGATTCATCCAAATCTCTGGAGAACTATTGGCGGCAACACCTATTATTATCAGGATCATCGGATGCAGAAGGATACCTGGATTCACGACGGAACCGGTTGGTTCTTTATGGATACGGACGGACTGGCTGTCAGCGGATGGCTTTCCCAGAATGACGCCACCTATTATCTGGATCCGGATTCCCGGCGGATGACAGTAGGTTGGCTGGCATTTCCAGAAGGCTGGCGGTATTTTGACAGCAGCGGAGCCATGCAATCCGGATGGATCCATGACGGAAATGCCCGGTATTATCTGAATCACGATGCTCTGATGCAGACCGGATGGCTGCAGGATGGGGATGTCTGGTACTATCTGAGAGAATCCGGCGCCATGGCAGATGGATGGAATCAGATCAATGGAATCTGGTATTACTTTAACGGCAATGGGATCATGCAGACCGGGAGACAGCAGATCGATGGCAGCTGGTATTATTTTGATAATAACGGAGCCATGCAGACCGGCGCACTTCAGATTGGTGAAAACTGGTACTATTTTGAAGACAATGGCGCTATGGGCACCGGGCGCAGGCAGATCAATGATGCATGGTACTATTTTAATGACAGTGACGGAACCATGGTCAGCGGCTGGAAACAGCTTGATGGACTCTGGTACTACTTTGGCGATGACGGAAAGATGCAGACCGGCTGGGTGGGAGATGAATCTGCCTGGTATTATCTGAATCCGGAGAATGGCGTTATGTATGCAGATGCACAGATTACCGTGAACGGTGTGACCTATCAGGTTGACGCAAGCGGTGTCTGCCGAGAGGTCATTCCGGAAGAACAGCCGAAAGAAAATAGTGAAGAGTCCGCCACAGATGCTCCCTCTGCAGAAAATGCAGAAGCTGGCAGTCTTCCTGACGGACCCGGCCGCTTAGCCGGACCAGGAATGTAAGTGCACAGTCACAACCCCGCTGCAAGCAGCGAGGCATCAAGCTTTCTGCGCTGCAGAGCAGCGGGGTATGTGACCATCGCGGCATTCGCCAAATGCTCATGCAGGCATGGCACTTGACTCATTGCTCGCGGGAATCATAAAGCTCCGGAATCCTCCTGAAAGGATCCCGGAGCTTTTCTGCTCACTCATCTGTCTCTTATGATAACAATTCAAAGTGGATCTGAACTGTTGCCTTATGAATAAAACAACCGATTCACTGCACTGAAAATCCCCCGTACGGAAGCTCTGGTAATATTAGAGCTGATACCTACACCATAAGTTACCTTACCACTGCTTTGATCCATCAGATGAATGTAAGAAGCAGCCTGCGCATTTGAACCGATCTGAAGTGCGTGCTCATTATAGTCCAGTACCTTAATCTGAATGCCGAGCTCCTCTTCCAGCCCGCGCTGCACGGCGTCAATCGGGCCGTTACCCACACCTTCAAAGACCTTCTCGATTCCGTGATCTGTATAAGTCACCTTAGCCAGTGTCGCATATACGTTCTTCTCCACCTCAGTATCGGTAATCTGGCATTTTCTAAAGTGCATGGGTTCCTTCCGTTCCAGGTAGTTGCGCCGAAACTCATCCATGATCTGCTCCGGAGCTACTTCTCCCTGTTTCTCGGAAATCTTTTGAATGACATCTGCAAATTCCTTATGCATCCCCTTCGGAAGCTTAAATCCATAGAAGGTATCCATTACAAAAGCTACCCCGCCCTTGCCGGACTGACTGTTAATCCGTACAATCGGCTCATACACTCTCCCGATATCGGACGGATCGATCGGAAGATAAGGAACCTCCCAATGATCCCCGCCTCTCTCCTTAAGCGCCTGCATTCCCTTGTTGATCGCATCCTGATGGGAGCCGGAAAATGCAGTAAATACCAGCTTCCCTGCATAAGGATGCCTCTCGTCAATCTGCATTTTGGTGCACCGCTCATATACCTCTGCAATCTCACGTACATTCTCAATCTGCAGATTCGGATCGATCCCCTGCGAGAACATATTGTAAGCCAGAGTCAGAATATCTACATTCCCGGTACGCTCGCCATTGCCAAACAACGTTCCCTCCACACGGTCAGCTCCTGCCAAAAGCGCCAACTCTGTGGCCGCCACACCGGTTCCCCGGTCGTTATGGGGATGGACGCTTAAAATAATGCTGTCCCGGTCCTTGAAATGCCGGTCCATCCACTCAATCTGATCCGCATAAACATTCGGTGTCGTCATCTCTACCGTAGATGGCAGATTAAAGATAATCGGCCGCTCCGGCGTTGCCTGTCCCCAGGTATCCTGCACTGCCGTGCAGATCTCCAGGGCATAATCCAGTTCCGTTCCGGTAAAGCTCTCCGGAGAGTACTCCAACAGCAAATCTCCGTCATAACCAGCCGCATATTTCTTCACCAACTCCGTACCTTCAATAGCAATCTGCTTAATCTCTTCTTTATTCTTATGGAACACCACATCACGCTGCAAAATAGATGTGGAATTATAAATATGCACAACAACCTTTTGGATCCCTTCAATGGCCTCAAAGGTTCTCTTGATCAGATGCTCCCGGCATTGCACCAGTACCTGTACCCGCACATCCTCCGGAATCAGTCTCCGCTCCACCAGCTGGCGGAGAAAATCAAACTCAATCTGAGAAGCTGCCGGAAAACCGATCTCAATCTCTTTAAAACCAAGCTTTACCAGCATATTGAAAAATTCAATCTTCTCTTCTACAACCATGGGTTCAATCAATGCCTGATTGCCATCTCTCAGGTCCACGCTGCACCACATCGGAGCCTTTTCTATCTGTCTGTTCGGCCATTCACGCTCCGGATAATCCACCACGGGTACTCTCTGATATCTCTTATAATTTAACATAGTTCTTTCCTCCTGCGATCTGTCTGTTATCCTTTCATTGAGCTGTCATCCAATTCTGTCTTCAGCCTCGCAGTCGGTAAATCACGCCATAATTCTCGACAATAAAAATTGTCACGCTCTTAGGCCTAACCCCATCCGTCATCATTCCTTTTCTGGTATATTATACCGCCGCAATCCAAAGAACTGCCATCGGCATTAGCATAGATTTTATCACAATTTTTCACCTCTTGCAAGCAATTCCTGTATCTTTATTCACACAGCACATGCCCCTGCGCCTTCATTACCGCAATCACCTGATCCACATATGTCTCGCACTGCTCCCTGCTGGCAGCCTCAACCATCACCCGCACCACAGGCTCCGTACCAGACTGACGAAGCAGGATTCGCCCGTCACTTCCCAAAGCCTCCGTGACCTTGTTCACTTCCTCCTGCACCTTACTGTCATCCTGCGCCAGCTGCTTATCCTGGACCCGGACATTCTTCAGCACCTGTGGGAATATCTCTACCTCGGATGCCAGCTTACTTAAAGATTCCTTCTTTTCCAACATTACCTCCATCACCTTCAAGGAAGTCAGAATCCCGTCACCGGTAGTCGCATGCTTGCTGAAAATAATATGTCCTGACTGCTCACCGCCCAGGCAATTCCCGTATTTTGCCATATTTTCATAGACATATTTGTCGCCCACGGCTGTCTTTTCATAGGAAATTCCCTCACGATCAAAGGCCTTATAGAGGCCGAAATTCGACATGATTGTGGTCACCACGGTGTTATTCACCAGAGCATTGTTCTCCTTCATATATTTCCCGCAGATGTACATAATCTTATCTCCGTCGACCACTTCCCCATTCTCGTCAACCGCGATACAGCGATCCGCGTCGCCGTCATAGGCAAAACCCACATCACAGCCCATATTCTTCACAAACTCCTGCAGAACCCCGATATGTGTTGAGCCACAGTCCGTATTAATATTCAGTCCGTTTGGATTATTATTGATCACATAGGTCTCTGCTCCCAGGGCATCAAAAACATTCTTCGCTATGGCAGAGGCACTTCCGTTAGCACAATCCAGAGCCACTTTTCTGTTTTTAAAAGATCGTGTCGCAATGGAAATCAGATAACCGATATAGCGGTTGCGTCCTGCTGCGTAATCCACCGTGCGCCCCACCTTATCCTTCAGGGCAAATGGAATCTCCCCCAGCTCCCCATCCAGATAACGCTCAATCTCTTCAATCACATCCTCTTCCAGTTTCTCTCCTTTACCATTGATCACCTTGATACCGTTGTCATAATAAGGATTATGGCTGGCGGAGATCATAATGCCACAGTCGAATTCCTCAGTCCGCACCACATAAGATACACTGGGCGTAGTCGTCACATGAAGCAAAAATGCATCCGCGCCGGAGGCTGTCAGCCCTGCCACCAGGGAATACTCAAACATATAGCTGCTTCTTCTGGTATCCTTGCCGATCGCCACCCGGCACCTGCCTTCCGGATTCTCAGGTGTCACTCGGCTCTTTTTCCCATAATACCAGCCCAGAAAACGTCCCACCTGATACGCATGCTCAACGGTCAGATTCACATTCGCCTCACCGCGAAAACCATCCGTTCCAAAATATTTTCCCACAATGATTGCCTCCCTTTTTCGTCTTGCCGCTATCGGTTATTCGTTGATTGCCCTCAGAAATCTCCTCAGCGCATCCTGCCAGTCCGGCAGCCGCTTAAAACCATTCTCTGTCAGCTTTTCTTTACTCATCCGACTGTTTGCCGGGCGCTTTGCCTTGGCCGCAAATGCCTCACTGCTGACCGGGGTCACTTTCACTTCATCCATACCGGCCTGACGAAAGATCTCTCTGGCAAATTCATACCAGCTGCACTCCCCCTCATTTGTCGCATGATAGCAGCCATAACGGTCTGTCTGAATCATATCCGTCAAAAGCCGCGCCAGATCATAGGTATAGGTAGGGGAACCCACCTGATCATCCACCACACTGACTGCGCCCTTCTCTCTGCCCAGGCGCAGCATGGTTTTGATAAAATTCTTTCCTGCCACACCGAATACCCAGGCAATGCGTACAATAAAATACCGATCCACCAATTCCTCAATGGCGATCTCACCTTCGTATTTTGTCTGCCCGTATACATTCAGAGGAGCCCGTTTATCATCCGGTTCCCACGGGCGCGTTCCTTTACCGTCAAATACGTAATCCGTGCTGATATACATCAGCTTCACCCCTGCCTCCCGGCAGGCCACGGCCACATTGCGGGTTCCCTCTCCGTTGATTTTCCGGCAAAGCTCCACCTGATCCTCAGCAGCATCTACTGCAGTATATGCTGCACAATGAATCACTGCGTCAGCCTTTGCCTGAGAAATCACACGGCGGCAGGCATCCGCATCCGTAATATCCATCTCCTCTACGTCCACGCCGATACCTTCCAGCCCCTGCCGTGCCAGCTCATTCATCAAATCCGTGCCAAGCTGTCCCTTGGCGCCAGTCACCAATACCTTCATGCTCATTCTTGTCTGCTCCTGTTTTCAAGCCTGTTACAGTCTCTCTCCATACATCTTCTGGAAATAATTGCTGTATTCACCGCTGATGATATGCTCCCACCACTCGCGGTTCTCCAGATACCACCGGATCGTCTGCTCAATCCCGGTATCAAAATTATAAACCGGTTCCCAGCCAAGCTCCTTCTCCAGCTTTGCCGGATCAATCGCATACCGCATGTCATGTCCCGGGCGGTCTGTTACATATTTGATCAGGCTCTCCGGCTTATCCAGGGCGCGCAGGATCGTCTTCACTACCTCCAGGTTCGTCCGCTCGTTATGGCCGCCGATATTATAGACACAGCCGTCCTCTCCCTTGCGGATGATCAGGTCGATCGCCTGGCAATGGTCATAGACATGAAGCCAGTCACGGACATTTGCCCCGTTTCCATACACCGGAAGCTCCCCGTCTGCCAGCGCCCGGCTGATCATCAAGGGGATCAGCTTCTCCGGAAACTGATAAGGCCCATAGTTATTCGAGCAGCGGGAAATCGAGACCGGAATGCCGAAGGTCCGATGATAAGCCATCACAAACAAATCCGCACTTGCTTTGGAGGAAGAATAGGGGCTGGAGGTATGCAGCGGCGTCTCCTCCGTGAAGAACAGATCCGGCCGGTCTAGCGGCAGATCTCCGTACACCTCGTCTGTAGATACCTGATGAAAACGCTGAATGCCAAACTCCTTGCAGGCATCCAGCAAGGTTGTGGTTCCCATCACATTCGTCCTCACAAAAATCCCCGGATCTGTGATAGAGCGATCCACATGGCTCTCTGCCGCAAAATTCACCACCACATCCGGCTTTTCCTTTTCAAACAGGCCGAAGATAAATTCCCGGTCTGCGATGTCACCCTTAACAAAACGGTAATTCGGCTTATTCTCTACCGGCTTTAAAGTTTCCAGATTACCGGCATACGTAAGGGCATCCAGATTGATAATCTCATCCCCCGGATACTTTTCTGCCATATAATGTACAAAATTTCCGCCAATAAAACCAGCTCCGCCTGTTACAATAATCTTCATACTATCTGTTTCCTTTCTCTATCTGTATTAAATATTGCTGCATAATTACACCATATCAGCATCTCCGATGCAAAGCAACAGTGTATGCGGCCCTCGCAGCATTCGCCAAATGCGCATACAAGCACAGCGCCCGGCTCATTGCCCACGGGAATCATTTCTTCAGAAATTGTGGATTCTGTCAATATATTTGCCATCCAGTACATCCTTCAGGTACTGTCCATACTGATTCTTTTTCAAAATCTCATAAGTCTTAAGCACCTGCTCCTTATCGATCCAGCCGTTCAGCCAGGCAATCTCCTCCAGGCAGGCAATCTTGCGGTGCTGATGCGTCTCAACCGTCTTCACAAAATTAGTCGCCTCCACCAGTGACTCATGTGTCCCGGTATCCAGCCAGGTAAATCCCTGGCCCAGCAATGTCACATCCAACTCACCATTCTCCAGATAGATCCGGTTCAGATCTGTGATCTCCAGCTCACCGCGGGCAGAGGGCTTCAGATTCCGTGCATATTCCACGACACGATTATCATAGAAATACAGGCCAGTCACACAATAATTGGATTTCGGCTTTGCCGGCTTTTCTTCAATGGAAACAGCCTTACCGTTCTCGTCAAATTCTACAATACCAAAGCGCTCCGGGTCATCCACATAATAGCCGAATACGGTTGCCCCCTTCTCTTTTGCTGCCGCAGCACGCAGCCGTTTCTTTAAGCCCTGTCCGTGAAAAATATTATCTCCCAGCACCATGGCAACCGAATCATCTCCAATGAAATCCGCGCCAATGATGAAAGCCTGGGCCAGGCCATCCGGACTGGGCTGCACCGCATAGTGAAGATGAATGCCAAACTGGCTTCCGTCGCTCAGCAATGCCTCAAAACGAGGCGTATCCTCTGGTGTCGAAATAATCAAAATATCCCGGATTCCCGCATTCATCAGCACAGAGAGCGGATAGTAGATCATCGGCTTATCATAAATCGGCAGCAGCTGCTTGGAAGTCACCTTGGTCAATGGATAAAGACGTGTACCGGATCCTCCGGCCAGAATAATTCCCTTCATCTGTAATCTCCTTTTCTGCGGATCTGAGCTGTCCTGCTTATCGGTATAATTCCGCATTTTTCCTGTTTTTCCTGATTTATCTTTTGTACTATATCACACAATAGCTTAGAATTCAATTAAGGTTTCTTAAAATTATCCTTAGTTCTCCCCTTCGTTACGGTTCACAGGCACCCTTTCTTCCACCTCCACAGCAAATAGCAGAGTCCGCGCATTGGCCATCTCATAGCTGCAGGTCACCAGTACGAACATGGAATCCACGGATTCTTCCGGAACCTCCGCAAACGCACAGGGCTCCAGCCGCTTGGCCATCCACTGATCGAATTCCTCCCGGGAATGAAACTGCGTCTTTCGGACAATGCCGTCCGCACTGCTGTAATAGCAGGCAACTGCCTTAAGGTGAATGGTTCTTTCTGGCGTATAGATCTCAAAATACTGGTGATCTTTAAAAAAATCCTCCTCTTTAAATCTTTCCAGAGCTTTGAACATGGAACCATCTTTCATATGATGCCCGTAAATCGGGTTGTTCCATCCCGAAAAATCCGGTTTGCTGTCGCAATCCAGATAAATAGCCCCGTAAGCACTGGAATTCCCGTCAAAATCCACATGCAGATAATGCTCATTATCCTCCGGATCATGTACGATCGGATAATCAATCACCGTATCCGGAATCCGGATCCATCCCACAGTGTCCGGATTTCTGTCCCGCAGCTCTTCAAAATTGATCGGTGACACATAGGGCGCCTCTGTCTCCTCCACTGATGTCTCTGTCTCGATTATAATCTCCTTTGTAACCTCTGCGGATGTCTCTGGCTGCTCTTGCTCCTTTTTAAAAAAGCTTCCCGTCAAAGCTGCTGCCCCGATTCCTGCCACCGCAAGCAGCAACAGCAGAATCCAAAACGCTCCTCTTCCCTTCCCCCTGCCGGAATCCATGGAATCTCTCATCTTAACCTGTCTCCCCTCTGATTTTGCCAGCTTCTCCAATGCTGGTACTGTATTCACCGTTATTTCCGCGATAAATCCTACAGCAGCGGCGAAAGCAGTCGGCTTCCCTGCTCCCGGATTCTCATACACAGGCCTCTTGCCCGATAGATTTCCCGGGTCACCTCCCTGCAGTTTACCAGATCATCCAGAAAAATCGCTTCCAGATGTTCTGTCGTCTCTTCATCATAGATGGTTGCATTGACCTCAAAGTTCAGTTCAAAGCTGCGGATATCCATATTCGCCGTACCATAACAGCTGACCCGTCCATCCACCATCACACCCTTTGCATGCAGAAAACCATTCTCATAAATGTAGCATCGGGCGCCGGCATCCACCAGCTCTCCCATATAAGAACAGGTTGCCCAATAGACAAACGGGTGATCCGGCTTGCAGGGAATCATCAGCCGCACATCAATCCCGGATCCTGCTGCAATCTTCAATGCGCTGAGAACCGCATCATCCGGAACAAAATAAGGCGTCTGAATATAGATATGATGCCTGGCTTTATGAAAAAGCTGCAGATAATTGTCTCTTACCTGCCGCTGCTTGGAATCCGGTCCGCTGGCAATGATCTGAATCCCCAACAGTCTTCCCAGAACATGCTTATCCGCTATCTCCTCTTTCTCTATATCTTCCCCTGCTTCTGTTTCCGCTTCCGTTCCTGTTCTCACCGCTTTCTTCTCCGACAAAGTCCTTTCTGCCTCAGCAGTCCGCTTTTCCCCCTCCTTCGGCACTCCAAAGCCAGACAGGCAGCTGCAATCGGAAAAATACCAGCCATTTAAAAACAGATTTTCCTTCCCCGCATAATTCCAGTCCAGGGCAAACCGAATCTGCAGGCTGATCACCGCGTCTCCGGTAATCTTCAGATGGGTATCCCGCCAGTATCCCATACGCGGATTCTTCCCCAAATACTCCCGGCCAATGTTAAAGCCTCCCACATAGCCGGTTCTCCCGTCAATCACTACAATCTTCCGGTGGTTCCGATAATTCACCCGCAAATTCAGCTTTCCCAGAAACGGCGGAAAAAAGCTGACAGTGCGAATTCCTGCCCGCTGCAGTTCATGCCACCGGAAGCGCGGCATCAGCCTGCTTCCCATGCCATCGTAAAGAATCCGGATCTCCACCCCTTTTTCTGCCCGTTCCTTCAGAATCGGCAGCAGAGAACCAAACAGCTCATCATCCTTAATGATGTAATACTGCATATGAATAAAATGCTTTGCCTCTGCCAGTTCCCTGCGCAGATCCGCAAACTTTTCTTCCCCATCCGTAAATATCTCTACCTGATTCTCCAGAGTCAGCACAGCACCGGCCTGTTCCAGATTGTAGCAAACCAGATCCCCATAATCAGCAGCGAGAGGATCCTCCAGATACAAAAAACCGTTTTTCAGAATACGCTCCTGCTGCCTGGCGGAGGCGCTCAGACGATCCTCCACCTCCTTAATCCGGAACATCTTGCTTTTGCGGTAATCCTGGGCAAATATCAAATAAAAGAAAAAACCGAATACCGGAACAAAATACAGAACCAGAAGCCAGGTCCACACTGCTTTCGGATCCCGCCTCTGAAAAAACACAATCACCACCGACAGGATCAGATTCATATACAGCAAATGCTCCATCAGCCAATCCCACACCACTAACACCTGCGTCATAACTTCTGACCTTCTCACATAAACTGATTTTTCTCTCTGCTGTAGTGATAATCCACCGCTCCCAGCTTCTTCTCCAGCTCCTCCTGCTTTACTCCAAGCCCTCCGCACAATTCCTCAAGGGAAGAATAAAAATCCCTCAGCTGAGTATTCACATAACTCAGCAGCATCCATGGATCCTTTGGAATCTTTGCCATAATTTTCTCCTTCTTAAGTATTTCCTGTTGTCTGAAAAATACGAGTTATGGTAATATTGTTATTAAGAAATCATACAACGTTTTTTTTAAAATGTAAAGGAAAGGAAATCCCTGATGATGAAAAGAATCCTGATGATTGCCACTGGCGGCACGATTGCCTGCAAAAGCAGTGAGGCCGGGCTGAAGCCGTTGATTACCTCTGATGAACTTTTAAGTTATGTCCCGGATACCCGCGAATTCTGTCAGGCCGATACGCTTCAGCTTATCAACATTGACAGCACGAACATGCAGCCCTGCCACTGGCTGAAAATTGCTGCCGCCATCCGGGAACATTATGATGCCTATGACGGCTTCGTCGTCTGTCACGGTACAGACACCATGGCCTATACTGCCGCAGCTTTGTCCTATCTGATCCAGAACTCTCCCAAGCCCATTGTCATCACCGGAGCCCAAAAGCCCATTGATCTGGAAATCACAGATGCCAAGACCAATTTAACCGACAGCCTGCGCTTTGCCTCCCATGATAAAGCCTATGGAGTTACCATCGTTTTTGACGGCAAGGTGATCGCCGGCACCCGGGGCAAAAAGGAACGCACCAAAAGCTATAATGCCTTCTCCAGCATCAACTTCCCTTATATTGCCACGATTCAGGACCAGCAGGTGATCTTTTATCTGGATGATAAAGCACTGCTGACAGACTCCATCCGGTTTTATGACCGGCTGAATCAGAAAATCGCACTCCTGAAGCTGATCCCCTCCCTGGAAGCAGGAGTTCTCACCTACCTTGCCGACCACTATGATGCCGTGATCATTGAAGCCTTCGGTGTGGGAGGCCTTCCCTCCTATGATTCCGGGGATTTCCATAAGGCAATCCGTCAGTGGACCGAAACCGGAAAGACCGTGGTCATGACCACCCAGGTCACCAATGAAGGCAGCAACATGTCTGTCTATGAAGTGGGGAAAACCATCAAGCAGGAATTCGGTCTGCTCGAATCCTATGACATGACCTTAGAGGCAACCGTCACCAAGCTTATGTGGATCTTAGGCCAGACCAGAGAACCCGGGCAGATCCGGGAGCTGTTTTACAGAACCATCAACCGGGATATCTTATATACTGCCAGATAACAAGAGAAATCCCATGTTTTCTTTTCCCGCCGGTCGCCTTTCCTTATCTCTCCATGGGCAGCCGTCCCCGCAAAAACCTCTTTTTCAGCTCGCTCCATTTAAAGGGAATCAGGGGATAAATATAGCTCTTCCCTGCTATGGTCTTGTTAAATATAATCGCGCACAGGGAGATAACAACCCCGGCCCCGTATCCCCACACATTTAACAGCGCTGTCAGAATCAGGATCATTACCCGCATGAACTTCAAAGCATAACCCAGTTCAAAGCTGGACTGGCTGTAATTGGCAACGGTGACAAATGCCATATAAAGCATAGTCTCGGAGTTGAACCATCCGGATTTTACCGAGTATTCTCCCAGCACGATACCGGCAATCACACTTAAGGGTGTAGTCAGCATATTGGGGGTATTGATAGCTGCCAGCCGCAGGCCGTCAATGGCAAATTCCAGAATTAAAAGCTGCCAGATCAGCGGCACATAGTAGGGGTCTGCCAGCTGGATAAATTCCAGCCAGGGAGGAATCATCCCCGGATTCATCATGAAAAGCAGCCAGGTGGGTGTTAAAAGCAGGCACAAGGCAGCGGTTACCATCCGGGACAAACGGAGATAAGTGCCGGTAACAGGCGGAAAATAATAGTCGTCCGCCTCCTCGATAATGTCAAATACCGAGGAGGGAAGAATCATGGCTGCCGGAGAATTATCCACCAGAATCACGATATTTCCCTCCAGAATACAGGCCGCCGCTGTGTCCGGACGCTCGGAGAATTTGAATTTGGGAAAGGGATTGTACCATTTATGAGGATAGATACACTCGGCCAGGCTCTCCTGGTTCATGGTCAGGGCATCCACCTTCAGTCCCTGAATCTGCTCCTTAACCTTTTTTAACAAATTCTCGTCCTGCCTGCCGTCCATATAGCAAACGGCAATATCCGTGCGGGAGCTCTCTCCTGCTGTCAGGATCTCCATGGTCAGCTTCGGATCCCGGATCCGGCGGCGGATCAGGGCTGTATTAAAAATCAGCGTCTCCACAAAGCCGTCCCGCGAGCCGCGCATGACCTTATCCTTCTCTGGCTCCCCCACACTCCTGGCCGGATAGGTACGGCAGTCAATGGTCATGCATAACTCAAAACCGTCAATAAACAGACAGGATATACCGGCCAAAAGCTGTACCAGCATATCCTCCTCTTCTTTTACCAGTCCGATCTCTCCGTAAGGCAGGTATTTTTTAGAAAATCCGTGGGCATCCTCAGGCATATCCGCCTCCTTGATGGCCCACCAGGACTGCATCATTTTCAGCAATACCTCATCCTTGGTAAAGCCGTCCACAAAGAACAGCGCCGCCTTCCTTCCTGCAATCTCAAAGGTCCGGTAAACAATATCAAAATTTTTATCTGTCTGCAGAACCCTCTTTAATCGTTCCACATTATCCGATAAGGACTTTGAAAATTCCATGCTGCCTCCTCCGCATCCATTAATCCTTTGTTACGGTTCGCCGGCATCCTGACATACAAGCTGCCACAGGCTATCCGCCACGCCTTCCCCGACATCCGGCCCGGCCGTATGAACCATAACAAGACTTCTTCACATTCAGTATGTACATACCAGATAAAAATTATCCTGCCTGAAAATGATTTTAATGTAGAATCCGTTAAATAAGAATCCTGCTCCGCAGGATTCTCTGCCTGCGGCGGTTCGCTTCAGCGACATCATTCCTTTCCGCCGCAGCGTGATCCTCGCGGAGCGTTTTTATATCATAGGATGCACTTTCCTATGATATAAGAAATACCCTTTCCAGGCAGGAACATATATTCCTTGCCCGGAAAGGGTAATGATCTAAGCTTTTATACGGCATTTGAGATTTGTCCCAGCCGTCCCACAGTCTCCTCCAGCTCCTGCATCAGCTCCTGCATAATATCCTTCACCGGCTTTATCTCCTTGATCAGGCTGCACCCGGTTCCCACCGGAAATATGCCGCTGTCCACCCAGCCGGTGGCGTAGGCGTCCCTTCCTCTCTCACCGGAAATAACCGGCATCAGCTCCTTTAAAGAAGCTCCCTCTTCCTCCAGCCGCAGACACTCTCTGGCCGCCTGGTTGTCGGCAGCCCGCATCATATTATGGATGGATTTCTGAATAAGAACCGTACTTCTTTCTGTTGCATCCAAAAGCCACTTTTTGTGGTTATCGCTGACGGGTGCCTCGGCGGAGGCCAGAAACCGAGTGCCCATGATCACTGCCTCTGCCCCCAGGGCCAGGGCGGCCCCGATGCCTCTGCCGTCCACAATACCGCCTCCGGCAATCACCGGAATCCTGAGCGAGCGGGCGGCCTCATTGACCAGGACCATGGTTCCGATTCCGTCCATCCCCGGATGGCCGCCGCACTCATAACCTACCGCCGTGACTGCATCCGCCCCGCATTTTTCTGCACTTAAGGCATATCGGGCAGCCGGGACCTTATGAATATGGAGAATTCCTGCATCATGAATCAAAGATGTCAGCGCATCTGGTTTTGTACCTGCCGTCTCGATCACCTTTACCCCTTCCATCCCGCAGATATGGATATAATACCGAATCTCATCTCCCACCTTCACATCCGGAAGAAGGCTCATATTTATGCAGAAGGGTTTGTCCGTCAATGACTTCATCTGCCGGACGGCCTGCCTGAATTCCTCTCCGTTTTTATAGAGAGTTGCATTGATGGTGCCCAGACCTCCGGCATTAGAAACCGCTGCCGCCAACTCCGGATAGGATACGTACTGCATCCCACCCTGGATAACCGGATACGTGATTCCCAACATTTCCGTTATTCGCGTTTTCATCCCAGGCTCCTCCGGCTATGATTCCTGGCGATGGGTAAAAAGCCTCATGGCCTCTTCCATGATCTCATCGCTGATACCGGAATCGATCTCCACCCCTTTAATCTGAGAAGAGGTAGCTGCCAAGGCCTTTATAGACGATGGGGGCTGCAATGTTCTGTGTGCTTATTTTACCGCGGATGAAAAGCTGGATGTAAAAGCAATCAAGGAACGCCTAAAGGAAAGAATCCCTTACTATATGGTTCCCACCGGCCTGATCCAGCTGAATTCCTTTCCTCGCAATCTCAACGGAAAGATTGACCGGAAATCCATTGAACCCCCGAAGGAAATAAATGACCATAAGCTTTTGGAACAGCTGTATTGAAAATTGACGACGGCAGAACAAAGATGTCTGAATTCTCTTTCTGTAATAAATACCAGATGTAAGAATAACACTTGTTTTTTTGATGTATTTTGCACAATTTTTCTTGACTATTCTCTCAAAAAATGTTATATTCTACTCAGTAAGACGCACACCGTGCTGATTACATCTATCTGGTATGGGGATGCCAGGAAAAGCTTTATAATGTAACGGTTTAGGATCGTGACTGGAGGGACTGCTTTCTGTGGGGGAAAAGCAGTTCTTTCTTTTACCGGAAAATTCTTACTATCAGGGAGGGATTCTTCATGAACATTTCAGGTAACAAAAAACAGAAAGGATTTCTGATCGGCCTCTTATTCTTGATCCTGACGGCATGCGGATTGCTTCCCGGCATGCCGGCCAATGCCCTGGGGGCACCTCCCCAGCCTGCTCCGGATTCAACCCCGGTGGCACTTCACGGAAGACTCAAGGTAGAGAACGCCCGGCTGACCGACTGTCACGGAGAGCCCTTTCAGCTTTACGGTATGTCCACCCATGGCATTGCCTGGTTCCCTCAGTATGTAAACCAGGACGCCTTTTGTACTCTCAGGGATGACTGGAATACCAACTGTATCCGTCTGGCCCTGTACACCGATGAATATAACGGCTATTGCAGCGGCGGAAATCAAAAGGAACTGAAGGAACTTGTAAAAAACGGGGTTGACTATGCCACCGGTCTCGGTATGTATGTAATCATTGACTGGCATGTTTTAAATGACCGGGATCCCAATGTCCACAAGACAGAAGCGCTGGAATTTTTCAAGGAAATGTCTGCTCTGTATAAAGATCATGACAATGTGCTCTACGAGATCTGCAATGAGCCTAACTCCGGGGTCTCCTGGGACAGTATCAAAAGCTATGCCCGGGAAGTGATTCCTGCCATCCGGGCCAATGACAAGGATGCCGTGATACTGGTAGGAACTCCTACCTGGAGCCAGGATATTGACCAGGCTGCTGCTTCTCCTTTGGAATATGACAATCTTTTATACACCCTCCACTTCTATGCCAATACCCACACCGACTGGCTCCGCAAACGGCTGGAATCCTGCATTGCCCAGGGTCTTCCGGTGTTTGTCAGTGAGTTTGGCACCTGCGATGCCTCCGGTAATGGCGGGAATAACTTTGACCAGACCTCCCAGTGGCTGGATCTGTTAGACCGGAATCAGATCAGCTATTGCTGCTGGAGCCTGGCCAATAAGGCTGAGACCAGCAGTGTCATTGATCCTTCCTGCAACAAGACTTCCAGGTGGGAGGCGGAAGAATTAAGCGAGACAGGAAGGTGGATTCGGGAATATTTCCTTCGAAAGTAATTGCCCTTTACTCTTCACGGGTGTGGTGAGATTCCAGAAGGTACGCCTTGGAACAAGGGGAGGGCCGCAGCGGAAAATGGTCTGCGGATGTTTCCGGTTTCGAGATCAAGAATTCCTAAAATTTCCGATTTTTGCTAAAAGCGAAACGAAAATTCACAAACTCGCTGCGCTCAAACAGTGTGCATTTTCGTTTCCACGCAAAACTCAGAAATTTAAGGACTTCTAAATCTCTGCAAAGTCAACATCCGCAGACCATTTTCCGCTGCGGCCCTCCCCTTGTTCCAAGGCTGGACATCCCGTTCTCTGTTCTTTCAAGGCTGGTAGATACCAGCTCTGGAAAAAGGCTTCCCCGGCTTGCGTTTGCAGGATGCATAGAAACTCTTAGCTCGCAGGAATCTGCGTCAGTGTCAAAAATACAGCTGTCTGAGCGAAGCGAGTTCTGTATTTTTGACACTGCTTTTAGCAGATTTCTGCAAGCTTAGAGTTTCTGCATCCGAAACCCGCAAGCCGGGGAAGCCTTTTTCCAGAGCCTACCCTCCGGAACCCCGCCCCGTGAAAAGCAACAATCGCCCGAAGGAATAAAAATCAGCAGGCTGTACTGGCTTGTATGGTTCTGTAAAATATGATAAGATATTCTCAGGTTTTGATGCCATAACCACATATCCTTACCAATCCTAACACCAAAGGAGGACACTTCTCTATGTCAGACATTACTTTAGGAAGAACCGGCATTACGGTTGACCGGAATGCCTTTGGCGCACTGCCCATCCAGCGGATTCCCATGGAGGACGCCGTAAAGCTTCTCAGAAAAGCCTATGATGGCGGCATTACCTTTTTTGACACAGCGCGTGCCTACACAGACAGCGAGGAAAAGATCGGCTGTGCACTCAGCGATATCCGCAGCCACATCTATCTTGCTACCAAAACCGCGGCCAAGACTGCCGAAGATTTCTGGAAGGATCTGGACACCAGCCTGACGTTTTTAAAGACCGATTACATAGACATTTATCAATTTCACAATCCCTCCTTCTGCCCAAAGCCTGAAGACGGGAGCGGATTGTATGAGGCCGCGCTGAAAGCAAAAGAGCAGGGGAAGATCCGCTTCATCTCCATCACCAACCATCGTCTCGCTGTGGCTCAGGAGGCTATTGACTCTGGTCTCTATGATACCCTGCAATTTCCCTTCTGCTATCTCTCCGGCGAACCAGAGCTTGGCCTGGTCCGGGGCTGTCAGGAGCATGATATGGGCTTTATCGCCATGAAGGCCTTATCCGGCGGGCTGATCACCAACTCG
This sequence comes from Lachnospiraceae bacterium, assembly GCA_910575255.1. GTDB lineage: Bacteria > Bacillota > Clostridia > Lachnospirales > Lachnospiraceae > Brotaphodocola. The sequence continues at coordinate 21,920 of CAJTEM010000039.1, forward strand.
GCTGCTGCTTATGCCTTCCTTTCCCAATATCCGAGTGTGCTTCCGATCTGGGGGATCCAAAGGGAGCATGAGCTGGATGAATTTTTAAGCTATATCCCCCATCCGCCAGTAATGACTGACGAGATCCGCTCCCTGATCGACCGGGATCGCAAACAGCTCTGCGGCAGCTTCTGCCGTGGCTGCGGCTATTGTATGCCTTGTCCTGTCGGCATTGAAATCAACACCTGCGCACGTATGTCATTGCTGCTGCGCCGCTCCCCCTCTGCCTCTCATCTGTCTTTAGAAGGACAAGAGCTTATGAATAAGGTCAGGGAATGCCTCCACTGCGGCCAGTGTGCCGCCAAGTGTCCTTATGGCCTGGACACCCCGGAGTTGCTGGCGCGGAATCTGAAGGATTATGAAGAGGTCCTGGCAGGGAAGGAAATGACTGCCACCAATTTCTAAGCTTTCCCCCCAAATACAATTGCCTGTTTTTTCTGGCATTATTTGAAAAAGCAGGCAATATCGCGGCTTCTGCCCTCGATATTTCCTGCTTTTTGATCTCCGCGAGCAATGGTCCTAAGCGCCAGTGGCGCTTGTTTAGGACGGACCGAAACGGAGTGAAGACCCAAGTGCCGTGCCTGCTGCGCTGCAAATTGGATGTCCTGTCAGCTTACTGCAGGGTATCTGACTGCCATTCCAGCCGGTGCAGCTTTCCTTTTGTTGTCATTTTCTCAAACCCGTTCTGCCGTAATGCCTCATACAATACTACTGCCACAGAATTCGCCAGGTTCAGCGAACGGATATCTCCCCACATCGGAATACGTACACAGTTCTCCTGATTCTGTACCAGAATCTCCTCCGGAATCCCTGCGCTCTCCTTTCCGAACATCAGAAAACACCCCGGCTCATAAGCTGCCTCCGTATATATCTTTGATGCCTTGGTGGTCGCCATATAAATCCTTGCCCCGGGATTCCTGTCCAAAAATTCCTGATAATCGCAGTAAACTGTCACATCCAGCTTATCCCAATAATCGAGTCCTGCCCGGCGAACTGCCTTCTCGTTCAGCTTAAAGCCCAGCGGTTCGATCAGATGCAGGCGGCTGTTTGTCGCCACACAGGTCCTTCCGATATTACCGGTATTCAGAGGCATTTCCGGCTCAAATAATACGATATTCATTCTGTCTGACATGTCATTTCCCATCCAGCCGGTTCACAAAACGCTCAATCCTTCCCAGCGCTTCCTTCAGGCTTTTCAAAGAATAGGCATAGGACACCCGCAGATATCCCTCCCCGCTGTCACCAAATGCGGTGCCTGGCACTACGGCCACCTTCTCCTCCTGCAGCAGACGGTTGGCAAATTCATCCGAGGTCATGCCAAACCGCTTAATACTGGGAAACGTATAGAAAGCCCCCATGGGTTCAAAGCATTCCAGCCGCATCTCCTCAAAGGCATGAAGAAGATACCGCCGCCGCTGATCATAAGATTCCCTCATATGGTCTACATCATCATCGCTGTTTTTCATGGCGTCAATAGCCGCGTACTGGCTGGTGGTCGGCGCACACATGATGGCGAACTGGTGAATCTTGAGCATTTGCTTTAAAATCACCTCCGGCGCACAGGCATAGCCCAGACGCCATCCGGTCATGGCAAAGGCTTTGGAAAAGCCGTTGATCAGTACCGTTCTCTCCTTCATTCCTGGCAGAGAGGCAATCGATACATGGGCTTCCCCTCCATAGGTCAGTTCACTGTAGATCTCGTCTGAGAGCACAAACAGATCGTGCTCCTCCACGATTCTGGCAATCTCCAGCAAATGCTCCCGCCTCATGACAGCCCCGGTCGGATTGTTGGGAAACGGCATTACTAAAAGCTTGGTCTTCGGTGTGATCTTCTCCAGAAGCTTTTCCGGTGTCAGACGGAATTCATCCTTCTCCTCCAGCTCAATCGGTACAGCTACCCCGCCGGCCAGAACCGCACAGGGCACATAGGAGACAAAACTGGGCTGAGGCACCAGCACCTCATCACCGGGATCCAGCATAGCGCGCATGGCAATGTCTATCGCCTCACTGCCGCCCACGGTCACCATAATCTCTTTATCCTGATGATAGCTCACCTCATATTTGCGCTTCAGATAGTTATGTATCTCCACCCGCAGATCACGCAGTCCTGCATTCGCCGTGTAAAAGGTACGTCCCTTTTCCAGGGAATAAATCCCTTCCTCCCGAATATGCCATGGGGTATCAAAGTCCGGTTCTCCCACTCCCAGGGAGATCGCATCCTTCATCTCACTGACGATGTCAAAAAATTTCCGGATCCCGGAGGGCGGGATTGTCACAATCTTCTCTGATAATGGATTTCTCACGGTGTAATCAACATCCTTTCATCCTGGAATTCGTCACAGAGAACTGTGCCGTGATCCTTGTATTTCTTCAACACAAAATGCGTGGCCGTACTGAGGACAGATTCCAGAGGAGACAGCTTATCGGAAACGAACTGTGCCACCTGACGCATACTCTTGCCTTCCAGAATTACAGTAAAATCATATGCGCCGGACATCAGATAAACGGCATTCACCTCGCTGTACTGATAAATCCGTTCCGCAATTTTGTCAAATCCCATTCCGCGCTGCGGCGTCACCTTTACTTCTATCAGGGCAATCACCTTCTCCTCACTGGTATTCTCCCAGTTGATCAGGGTATGGTATCCGCAGATAATGTGCTCTCTCTCCATCTCAGCAATCTCGTTTGCAACTGCCACTTCACTCTCTCCCAACAGAATCGCCAGATCCCGGATGTCAATCCTGCTGTTCTTCTCTATCACTGCCAGTATTTTCTCTCTCATAACCAACTGCCTCCTCGTTTTTTATCCGTTTTCTATCACATCGGACCCGCCATTCTCTGCCAGAGCATTCAGAGCACTCTCCCTTTTCCAGTCCGGAAACACCCTTTCCAGCTCGTCCGGCTGCGGACGGTTCAGATAGCTGCGCTCACCGCCGTCTGTTATCACCCGGGCGATCCCTGTCGTGATGCCGCCGATGACAGCAGCCGCTATCCCCTTCTCCCTCAGATCATGTACCAGCCGCCCCCCATTGTCTGAGGCCATCAGCCAGCAGCCTCCACTGTAGAGCCGATAGGGATTAATCCCCCAGAGCTCACTGATTTCGATCACCCCCTGCCGGACGGGAATCCGGCGCAGAGAGAACTCCACCCCCAGACGACAGGCCCCGGTAAGTGACCAGACGGCCGACAGAATGCCTCCCTCTCCTGCCGGCTCACACTCAGCCACCCCCAGGGACATCCGGTATTTTGCATTCTGCAGCAGAACCGAGCCTCCATCTTCCGCAATCAGATCCTCCAGATAATCCGCTGCAAAACGCTTTTCCAGCTCCTCTCTTCTGGCTTTCACCAAAATTCGTATCCCTGCCAGCCCTGCATAACCGGCAGCCACCAGATCCTGTCCTGCCATCAACCGGCCGGAATCCTTATAGCCTTTGTCATCCGCCCTCATCTATGCGGCTTCTCCTTCCGAAGAAGCCGCCGGACTGCCCTCCGGGGACGGAGCTGCCGAAGCAGGCGGCTCTGTCTGGGCAGGGCTTTTGGTCGGCGCCGCAGACTCCGGCGGTGCCGGTGCTGCCGATTCCGGAGCGGTTTGCACAGGCTCTGCTGTCTCCGGCTGTGCAGGCGTTTCTTCCGATGCCGTCTCCGAATGAGCCGGGGTCTGTGCCGGCCTGGAGATTCCCGGTCCGCCTTCGATACCCTCTGCCTTTGACGGCTCTGTCGCCTCCGGCTGTGCAGGAGGAATCGCGGGCATCTCCGGCTGTGCCGCAGCTGTGGGGGCCGGAGCCGGAGCCGGAGGTCCTACCAGTACAATCGCCTTGGAAGCATTGTAGGTGTCCGTATGAAGCAATGTCCGTTCCGTCTCCACCCCATCCACGGTTACCACCTTCCAGAGCCTGGATTTCACCCCGCGATGCGCAGACTGCACCTGTCTGCGGCTTCCCGGCGCCATCGAGGGATCCACCTGCTCGGTCGGCTCCCCGGCACTAAAAGAACTGAGGGTCTCAGACACATACTCCACCGACCGGTTCGCTGGCCTGGTCTCTTTTCCATAGATAGTAAAGGTCAGCTTGCGGCTCTCTGTATATCCCTCCACGTAAATCGGTGTGCTGTAATTATTTGTAATCTTGATATCCTTTACTGTCCCGGCTATCGCCGCGTCCATCGACGGCTTCACATAACCGACAATCATCGAATGATTCTGACGCTGGGTAATCTGAAGCTCTGCCCGCAATGCCGCATTGTAAAGTGTGGTGGCAATCTGGCAGACCCCGCCGCCGATGCTGTCCACCACCCTCCCTCCTTCATAGGCTGCCGCCGTATAATAGCCATTTGCCGTTGTAAAAGGATGCATGCACTCATAACCGGACAAGGTCTCTCCCGGCATCAGTACATGGCCGTTTATCTTAGATGCCCCGTTGGCCAGGTTGCCGGAACGGGAAGCGCCGCTGCTGCTGAAATCCGTAGTAAAGCTCCCCAGAACGTCACCGATGGATGCCAGATCCTCTTCGCGGATCTCCGGCTCCCTCTCTGCCACGACCGCCTCTGCCATCACCTCGTCCTTTGCAGCGCTTTGCAGTGCATGCTCGAGCGCTTCCCTTGTGGCAGCAATATCCACTACCTTGCCAGATACTCCCGGCGTGATCCGAAATGCTCCGTTTTCCCGAATGATTGCGGCATTCTGCGGTTCTTCCATCTGCCCGTCCGTCTCCCTGCGGATAAATTCATCCACCTTGCCATCCTCCAGCGCAGTCTCCATCGGCACATGAACCGGGCTTTTCTCCATATCCTTGCGGGTCATATAACGCTGTACCAGATTTCCCTCCACCGCCTTGTCCAATGCCTCATCCGCAGCTTCCCGGTTGCTCCAGGACAGTCCCAGCTCTCCTGCCGTTGTCGTCGCTGTCTTCCCCGCAATAGTAAGCGTAACCTTCCGTGCCATTAGCCGCTCCTCTTCGGCCGTGATCATCTGCCTGGCCTCTCCTTCTGTCATTCCTCCCAGAGACGCCTCGCCCACAAACAACCCTTCCGGCATGGTCTGCTCCTTTGCGTAGGCCGGCACAGAGAAAAATACAGCCGCGGCAGCCGCGGCCAAAATTATCCTTTTTATATCAGATTTTCCCATAATCCTCCTGCAGTTCCCTCCTGATTACGAAAACATGGTCAATGCACTTGCCACTGTAGGTATAATCATGGCCAGCACCAAAATAATCACAATGATTGTGGAAATCATTTTTCTCTTTTTATTATTCATAGATTGAAATTCACCTCTTTCACTGTTGAATGTTTACCGAATCCTGCCATATTGGGAAATGATCCGATCCTGGAAGCGGGAAATTTCATTGCGGCTCAGGTCTTCTATCTCCACAGGCAAATCTATTTTATGATATTTTAATAAATACCGCAAGTCCTCTTTTTGCTTTTTCGAGGCAGGCTGCTCCTTTTTTACCTTGTAAATCATGGGTTTTGCCACAAACGCTTCCCCGGCCTCCGGAAAACGTCCGGCCAGCACCTGATAGAGGCGATGGGCATCCCCGGCATCTCCCAATGCCCGGTGTGCACCTGCTCTTGCTATTCCAAAGAACGCACATGCTGCCTCCAGACTTTTGGACTCTTCTGCGGGCATCAGCTGACGGCACAGCTTCAAAGTGTCAATGCCGTCCTTATCAAAGGCAATTCCCCGATTAACCGCCGCCCGTTTCAGAAAGCTGTAATCAAATATCACATGATGCCCAAGAAGCGGCAGTCCATCACAGAAACACACAATCCCGGCAATGATATCCCCAATCTCCGGAGCCTGTACTACCATCTCATCCCGGATTCCGGTCAGCTCCCGGATCTGCGGATTCAGCCTCCGCCTCGGATTTACCATGGAATGAAAAGTCTCTTCCGCCGCACCGCCCCGCACCCGGATTGCTCCCACTTCAATAATTCTGTCCCTCTTGGCATCCAGTCCTGTCGTCTCCAGATCAATCGCCACATAGTCCTGTACCAAATCTTCCCCCTCCTCACAGCAATCGCCTCACGGAAGCATTTCTTGTCAGCGGATCCCGTATCCGGTAATCAAAAAGCCAGACGGCTCCGGAGCGAAATACTTCTGCATGCACCTGCGAACCCAAACTGCGCTGCTGTGGCGCCAAGCTCCGAAGCATATCCTTATACGGTCCCAAATCCAAGGCAAATCCCGGCCTGCTCTTACAGTTTTCGCGAAGGTAACAATCATATACCAGGGAATCCGTTAACAGCTCCTGCTTTTTCCTGCTCCCGCACTGCTGTCCCAGGCACTCCCGGATAAAATCCTCCAGGATTTCATATCTTGCCATACGGCTGTGATTTCTGCCATTCAGGCCCTTTTTCTCATAGTACTCCGCCAGACATTCATACAGCTCAAACGGTCCTGAAAACTCCCGAACCAGCAGCCGCAGGGTGTTGGCAAACTGACCGCTGTTATAGTAGGTCTCCACCATCGCCTCAATCCCCTTCAGACGGCAAAGCTCTTCATATGACAGCCAGCGGGTGGAAAGCACCTCGTATGGCGGCTTTTCCCGGTAAACCAGCTCATACCCCTTTGCCTTCCCGTACATATAGGATCCTTTCAGTACCTTCAGAAATCCCAGCTGCAGCTGATCCGGGACCATGGCATACACCTCATCAAAGGAACGCCGGAAGCTGTCATAGCTCTCGAAGGGTAGCCCGGCAATCAGATCCAGATGCTGATGAACATTGTGTCCCTGACGGATCCGTGCCAAAACCTGCCGCACCCGTCCCAGATCCATCCGCCGGTGAATCTCCCGGATCGTATCCGGATTGGTACTCTGCACTCCGATTTCCAGCTGAATCAGGCCTGGCCGCATCCTCCCGATCAGAGCCAGCTCTTCCTCATCCATTAAATCCGCCGCTACCTCAAAATGGAAATTCGTCACCCCATTGTCATGCTGCAGGATATGCTGCCAGATTGCCATGGCATGCTCCTTATTGCAGTTGAACGTCCGATCCACAAACTTCACCTGCAAGACCTTCTGCTCCAGAAAGTAGTTCAGTTCCTTCCTGACCAGACCGAGGTCCCGAAAACGAACGGATTTCTCAAGGGAAGACAGACAGTAGCTGCAGGAAAAGGGACAGCCGCGGCTGCTCTCATAATAGACAATCCGATGCTCCAGCCCGTCCAGATTCGAATACAGAAAAGGAATCCGGCTCAAATCCTCAGGCGGACGAATCCCCGTCTCCCGGACCCGGCCATCCCCGCCGCGAAAGGCTATCCCCGAAAGCTGCTGCAGGCTCTGCCAGAATTCCTGTTTTGCCTCATCGGAACAAGAAAGCTTCGGCTGCCCGCCCATTGTCTCAGCAGAAACCGCTTCCGGACGCCTGCACATCGTTCCTGCAGAAACCGCTTCCGGACGCCTGCGCACCGCTCCTCCCAGGATACAATAACATGCCAGCAATCCGGCAAACGTCGCCTCGCCCTCTCCCTTCATAATTCCCAGCACTTCCGGCTCTTGTTCCAGTAACAGCGGCGCATCGTAGCTCACCTCCGGCCCGCCCAGCCAGATGTCCGTATCCGGCAATACCTTATGCAGATCATGAACCAGCTCCCGCACATAATCAATATTCCAGATATAGCAGGAGAATCCGATCACATCCGGCTTTTGCCGGTAAAGATCCTCAAGAACTTGTTCCGGCTGATGGTTGATCGTATATTCGGCAATCCGGATATCCATGTCCTTTGCCGGCTCCCTGCCAGATCCGGCGGAAAGCCCCGGCTCTCCTCTGGTTTTGCATCCCTGCTGTACCGATTCTTCCAAAACCTGGCCTGACAGTATTCTTCCGGCGCCTTCTTTCTCCTCTGCATACCTTTTGAGGCTGTACACTCCCGGATTGGAATGAATATACTTGGCATTCACTGCCGCCAGTAAAAATCTCATATTTTCCCCGCCTACACCTGTATTTTGATCATCCGTCCCGTCAGCTCATACTGGTAATATCTCACTCCCGCCGCATTCAGCATTCGCTTGGAGGCCCGGACAGAAGGAGAATCCGGATACTTATCTTCTTTATAAATTACGGTCTTGATTCCTGCCTGAATGATCGCCTTGGCACATTCATTACAGGGAAACAGCGTCACATATAATTTGCTTCCCTCCAGACTTCCTCCGCGATAGTTAAGAATGGCATTCAGTTCGCTGTGCGTCACGTACAGGTATTTTGCACTGTACGGATCCGTATTTTCCTGCTCCTTTCCCCAGGGGAATTCATCATCCGAGCACCCCCGCGGAAAACCATTATAGCCCATGGACAGAATCTTGTTGTCCTCACTCACAATGCATGCCCCTACCTGTGTGTTCGGATCCTTCGAACGCCTGCCCGACAGATCCGCCACCCCCATAAAATACTCATCCCAGGAAATATAATCGGTTCGTTTCTTTATCTCTTCCATCCTTCCTCCCTCTCCCTTCGTCCTCTGCAGACACAGGACATAATGCCTCTTATGTCTGATCCGGCTACTCTGCATGGATTCTTTGGTATCCGGCCGCCTTCATCATCCGGTTCATAATTGCATAACCAAGATGGCTTTCCGAAAAGCTTTCCGAGTAAATCGCATCCACTTGCAGATCATCAAACTCCCGCAATACAGCAAATAAATTATGAGCAATCGTTTCTTCCCGGCTTCGTGTTCCCACACAGCGCAGAATTCCCTGGGGATAGCTCTCTTTAGTCTCCTCCGTGCAGATAACACCCACCCGCCTGCCAGCCATCGTCTGTTCCTCCACCCGCCTTCGGATCTCTCTGACCACAGCCCCTGTCTCACCGTCCACCAGAGTCATCTTCGCCCTGGGAGCATAATGACGATACTTCATTCCCGGAGCTTTGGGACGAACCGCCGGATTCGGCTCCCCCTTCATGGCCGGATCTACCTCCACATGCCCAACTGCATTCTCCAGCATCTCCAGTGTCACTGCCCCCGGCCGCAGCAGAGTCAGCGTTCTCCCGGACACATCCACAATCGTCGATTCCACGCCGATTCCTACCGGTCCGCCATCCAGAATCATCTCGATGCGCCCCGCCAGATCCTGCCATACATGCTGCGCCGTCGTTGGGCTCGGACGGCCTGACAGATTCGCGCTCGGCGCCGCTATCGGAACTCCTGCCAGGGCAATCAGCCTGCGGGCCACCGCGATTTGCGGCATTCTCACTGCCACCGTGTCCAGTCCTCCCGTCGTTCCATACGGCACACGGCTGCTCTTGGGAAATACCATCGTGAGCGGTCCCGGCCAGAATGCCTCTGCCAGCCTTCTTCCCACATCCGGGATCTCCGTCACCAGTGGTTCCAGCTCCTCAATCGATGAGATATGGGCAATTAAAGGATTATCCGACGGACGCCCCTTGGCCGCATAAATCTTTCCCGCCGCTTTTTCATCCAGTGCATTCGCCCCCAGCCCGTAAACCGTCTCCGTCGGAAATGCTACCAAACCGCCGTTTTTCAAAATCAGCGCTGCCTCCTGCAGTTCCTCTTCACAAAGCTTCTCTGAAGAATCAATCCGCACCATCCTGGTCTCCATATCTCCATTTCCCCTTTTTCCCCGGCATCCTCCCTGATTCCCTGGTTCCCGGCTCTGTTACGGCTTATCATAGCACAAGTGCCGGAACGGCGCAAGCGGTAAAACCGCCGCGCCGTTTCCGGCACCAAATCCGAATTTTTCTTCTGTTTTCAAGCCTGAACGCTGCGCTTGCTCCTTCCTCCTTCTGTTCCGATACTGCGAATCATCACACTGACTCGCTTATAAACCAACGCCGTGATCAGCGACACAAGGATGCCCTTTACAATATTGAACGGGCCTACGCAAAATATTGCGAATGTCCATACATTACCCACCGCCGGGTTGATCGCCGCACCCGCTGCCAGAATGCTCTCCAGCGGCATAAAATTCGAATAAAACGGAAGCATTACCAGCGCATTACCAGCCACACCTACCACTGCCATTATGACCGTACCTGCAGCCATGGCAAACATTGCCCCTTTCTTCGTCTTATGGAAACGATAGATCAGTCCTGCCGGCAGCACCATGGAACAGCCGAATACCAGATTGGCAAACTCACCCACAAACCCCGTGCTGGTCGGCTTTAATACCAGCTTAATCAGGATCTTAACTACCTCCATCACGGCCCCGGCCAGAGGTCCCAGAGCAAAGGTTCCCACCAGAATCGGAACTTCGCTCAAATCCAGGCCGTAAAAGCTGGGCGCAATAAATGGAAGCGGCACCTCAAACAGCATCAGTACGGCCGATAAAGCGCCAAGCATTCCCATCACCGCAATGTTTCTCGTGGACAGCAATCGATTCTCTCTCATTTTCTTTCCTCCTGATATCATAATGTAGCGCCCCCTCACGTTCGTTCGGCGGCATGTCGTCAGAAGACATCTAAAAATGCTTCGTATTTGTCTTCCTCCTCATATTGCCCGGTAAGTTCATCGTACGGAGGAATCATGTGTATCCTTCCGATGAAGAAAATCCTGCCTGAGAACCTCCTCAGACAGCAAAAGACCCCGAATGTCTTGAATCCATCCGGGGCATAAATCTTCATCATGAAACGGCGCAGCCTCTTGCGGCCGCCACACAATTTCTTCTCTCATCCAGACTATACTGTCGGTTCCGGAATCACACCGGATCGGCCGCTTACGCGGTTCGCGGACTTTACCGCCGGTAGGGACTCTCACCCTGCCCCGAAGAACTTATTCTTTCTTATGTGATTCATTATAAGGGGTTTTTAATGAAAAATCAAGGGGATTTCGGGTTTTCAGAGATATTTTTAGCTAAATTTTTACTTAGAAATATATTAAACTTCACGTAAGTCTCCATAAGTCTACATAACTTTTCTTGAAAATGGTGTAAAATTTGGTGTAAAAATTTCCCCTCCGCAATCCAGTATTTTCAACCTGTCCATCTCTCTTTTCACCCTCCCAACATCCACATGATTATACACTCTCATTGTAGTTCTGATATCCGTCTGTCCCATAAGGTATTGTAGCACCTTAATATCACAACCAGATTCCGCAAGCCTACAACATGCGGTATGTCTTAAAATATGAGGACTTATGTTCGGCAACTGAATTTCTCTTTCACTGTTCATCGCCACGATCGTTCTCATCATCCTTCTTACACTGTTATGACTCATACATTTTCCTGTCATATGAGAGATAAACACAAAATCCTTATACCCATCTACAACAAAACCAGGGGCTTTCTCTGTCATTAACCAAATCTTCCTCTGCTCTATAAACAAAGAGTATAATTGATCCGTCATAGGGATCACCCTTTTCCCCGCGCTTGTCTTTGTGGTATTCGCATACAGCTTCATATCTCCCTGTACCTTTCGATATTGTACCTGGTGATTTACATAAATTTCTTTTTTCTCCATGTCAACATCATCCCAAGTCAGACCAACCACTTCACTTATACGCAGACCTGTCTGGAGCATAATTGCATACATGGGATAGTATCGCTTCATTCTTGGACGCATTTTAATTCTGTCTAAAAACTCTTTTTCTTCTTCAAAAGTAAGTGCGTACTTCTTTTCCATATCTTCTGCATATTCTCTTGTACAGCCATCTGCCGGATTTTTCATAATTACATCATCATCACATGCAAGCTGTAATGCCGGACGGATGATCTTATGAATGATTTTTATTGTTCCTGCACTCAGGCCATGTTCGGTCAATGAATGATAGAAAATTAATATGTCCGACTTTCTTATGTCTACAACCTTTGCTCTCCCGATTGGGCTGTTCTTAATGATATGTTCAAAATAGTATCGATAATTTTCTCTCGTTGAATTGGCCAGCCTTATTTTTGTTTTTAAATATCTCTCAATCTGCTCATTTACTGTATACGACTTCCTGCATACTCCTATTGCTACTTCTCTGCCAATTTCTTGCTCCATTTCACGTAAATCAGCCAATGTCTGTGCATACACACATTCTCTCTTCCCGGCAGGATTTCCCCAGCGGTACATATAAGTGCCATCCTTCCTTTGTGTTTCCCCCTTTCTCAATACTCTTCCTTTATTATCCTTTCGTTTATTTGCCATAATCGTGCTCCTTTCGTATTGAAAGAGCCTTAATATGATAATTATATTTTATCATATTAATCTCTTCCCTTCTATCTTTTTATATTGAAAATTGTCTTTCCACATACTCGACAAATTTTTTTCTCTTAATTAATCTTTTGTTCCCTACCCATAATACAAATGAACATTTATCATCATTTGACAATTCCCGGATCCGATTTATACCAATTCCAGAATAGGCAGCAGCTTCCTCCACCGTCAAATTTAATTTTTCCCAGATTGGTACTTCTTTTATCTTTTCTGTACTTCGCAAATCACGCCATCCTCCTGTTAAATATCATTTCCTAAAATAAAAAGGACTTGCCGAATTCGCAAATCCTTGCACATTCCCCACCCATAACAGCAAACAGGCTACCTTATATTGAGGTAGCCTGCCCATCCAATATTTTACTATTTCATACTATAACGGAGCTGCTTCTTAATTCACCTGCCATACGATTCTTTGCAAAATCATCAATCGCATTCTGAATCAATCCTACTGTCCGTTCACTGGCGTCTCCCTGTACAACAACAGAGTTATTAATATTAATGTTTGGTTCAATGCTTCTAATAATAGATGGATCTATTAAACTCTGATTCGGACTCTGATTCAGACTCTGATTCAGAATATGCTTTTGATTCCGGTTCCATGGAGCGTCCTCTAATAACTGGTCACTCATTCGGGCTAACCGTTCATAGTTCTCCTTCCAGGAAGCCTTCGACTCAAACGGGTCACTCGTTTGAGATAATTTCCAAAGCATGTCAACCTGGTCGGAATTAAACACACGGTCACCATAGTCTAACTGTCTAAGTGCTCCGTCTTTGGTAATCAGAACTTCGGAACCAAGTTCCTCTTCATCTGTCAACGCAATACCCTTTTGTGCATGTTTCGTCCCACTCCGATAGGCAATATCATAACCAAGTTCATCAAACTGCTTCTTGGTCAAAATTCCATCCGATTCTCTCCAGGCACCATCTTCGTCAACAAGGTAATAACCATTCCCGTCTTTTGCTTTGACTGCTGCATCCCTTGCCATGGAACCATCCGCAGTTAAATAATACCATTCACCACGTTTTCCCTGAATCCATTGAGATTTCTGCATCTCACCTGTATCTTTGTCGAAGTAATGCCAGTCACCTTGGGAATCATCCCATTCTGTTTTCATATAACCGTCTTCATCGAAGCCGTATGTTTTTCCATTGATGTTGTAATAACCATCTTCTGCATACCAGTAATCACCGTCTTCCTGGTAGTCTTCACCAAACCACCATTTGCCACCCTTGCCTTTTTGCCATTTTCCCTGACTGGAGATATCCTCATAATCCCCATCACTACCATATCCTCCACCTAATTCATCCATTCCCCTGGTCATATTGCTCCAGTCAATGCTGTTAATCTGGTATTGGATAGAAGCGATTGTATCAGCAAACACGCTTTGGAAAGATTGAGTTGCCATTTCAGCAGAAGAGAAGGGGCTGGTCAGGTCTTCCGTTACTGCCATATTATACTCATCGGCGTAAAGTGTAAGAGTATCATATACTGTAGAGTAATTATTAGTAACCTGACCAAGATATTTCTTAATTACTTCTTCCTGAGCATCTAAATTAGTTCTAAGGTCTTCCAGTTCTTTTTCCTTAGCTTCCTTATATGCATCCCCTTCTTCCTCTAGGGCATTCTTTTGTGACTCTACGGAATGTTCTCTCTGATATTCCGCTAAATCTTCTCTTGCTTTTGCAAGCTCCGCTTCCAACTGTAGACGCTGGGCAATATCAGCCCGGTCACTGGAAAGGGATAATACCTGAATTTGACGCTCCAACATAGCAATATTCCGGTTGTCGCTTGCAATCTTTTTCTGGTATTCGTAAAGCTCTTTTTCTTCATCCAGTAAATCAATTTTAGCCTGGATTAGTTCTTCCATGGCATCGATTTCTTGGTTGATTGCTTCCTCCCGCAAGGCAATGATAGCATCCCTGGCCTCTTTAGTAGCCAGAGCGGCCTCCTGTTGGGCACTTCGATATTCATACAATTTTTCATTGTATTCTTCTAAAGTAATGTCTCCATTCCGGTAAGTTGCATTTAAGGCTTTAATAGCGGCCTTATATTCCTCAGCTTCCTTTTTGGCATTGATGATCTGCCTGGAATACATAGCAACGGTAGTAAGACCACGGTCGGTCAACATTCCATCTTTTACCAGTCCATCATCACCAATCAGGGAAACCATATTAGAAAGTTCATTGTTAACCGAATCCAGCTTCGATACAAGATCTTCTAATGGTTGAAACCGTAGTTCAAAAATCTGGTCTTTGAAATCCTCAACCGCATTGGCACAATTAATCATCTCTGACTTAATACCAATCAGTTCTTCCTTCATTTCATACCATTTTTCCGTACCTTGCTCAATTCCTCCGGAATTCAGTTCATTATTCAATTCTTCATATTTCTCAGCCAGGGTATCATAGATTTCCTGCTGGTCGTAAATTAATTCCTGGTAATCATCCTGGTCTAAACGCTCACCCATCCGGTCACGTACACTAACCAGATCTTTCCGGTAATCCGTATACGCTTTCATGAGGCTGACAAGCTGATCGTAATCCTTGATGATGTTATCCAGTTTTATCTCTCTGGTTTTCTTTGCTTCGTCATTGATTTCTTCGATTGCTTTTTCGCATTCTTTTGCTTTTTCATACCACTTTTGATAATCCTTAATCATTTCCTTGAGATTATCATCTTTTACCTCTTCAATGTCAAGCTCGCCATTCTGAATCTTATTGACATAGATATCAGACAGGCCTACAGAATTTGCTTCCTGCATATAACGATCATAGGCTGACTTGGACTGCTCCAGTTTTGCTTGCAGTTCATCAAACACAGTATCCTGAATTTCATTCTTTGCCCGCCAACCTTTTGCATCGGTAGCTTTCTTCTGTAATTCATCGATCTTTTCATCGGTACGCTTGATTAGGGTTTCAATCCAGTCGTAAACTTCAGCAGCACTCTTTTTCTCTTTACTTCCGGAACCACCGCCAGAGCCACCGGAACCTCTTGAGGATTTGACTCCCCCACCTGTAAATTTAGTGTTTTTAAAGTTTGCTTCCAAATCTTCGGCAAACTGTTTTTGGTGAATTGCAGCAATGTCTGCATACTGGGATAGCACTTCATCCTTTGATACTACACTACCATCTTCATTGTAAGATTGGTAACTGGGATCATTAGCAATTGCTTCCATCCTGGCTTTAGTAGCGTAATACTGCCGCCATGCATTCGTAGCAATTCCCAGAGAGTTGACAATGCTGGCTAATGCAGAGATGTCTCCACTTGGGTCAAGGGCTGCTTCTGCCATCATCTTTTGTACGATGTAGGAAACAAATGCATCTTCTGCTGTCCCTACGGCACCCGCCTCTTCTGCTAAAGCAAGGATTTCATCCGCAGTAGCATTGGTTAAATCCCTAGACTTCCATGCGGCCTCTGCTTTCCGCTCTGCTAAGGATGCATCCACTAATTCCTGTGCATTGGCAACGCCCATATTGGAGAGCATAGCTGTCGTTAAATCCGCAGTGCTTTCACTTACATGGTCAAGAACCCCAATGCTGTTAATCCATTCTGTCAGTAAACCATCAAAAGCAGACTGACAAGCAGTAATATCACTGGGTGAATTTGAAATTGCATCAATAAAATTGGTATAAGCATCCCCTAATCCGGAGAAAGTTTCTTTGAATTTGTCATCATCTAACAGTTTATAATCAAATGGTTCATAATCTGAGATGCTGGAATAGATTTTATCCAGTTCCTCAAATCCTTCTGACATCTCATTGATTGCGGAGATCATTTCCTCTTTGTTGAATGGAAGGATGGGAGAGGAAGCAGTGCCAGCATTTCTTTCCGCATCAACTAAAGCATTAATGTGTGATACTGTTTCTTCAGCAGTCTTACCAGTTTCATCTAATAATTCTTTATACTCTTCATTCGATTCCAATACTTCCGGTGTCAATTCCCCTGCTTTTGATAATTCCTCTAATTGTTTTCGGGCAGAAGAGAAATCCGCAGATTCCCACACTTCATTAAATTTATCGGTTACGTTTTCACCAGCACCACCAAACAGATTAGCATATCTATCCACAATCTCATTAATAGAATCCATATAAGACTGGTCATAGTCTGGATTTAATGATGCCCTAAATTGGTCTAATTCTGGAACGGTTTCATATAATGTAGTTTTCAATCCATGGAGTGCGTCATCATAGGAATTTAATTCCATGGTTAAATTTGCGAATCGGCCTTTTTGCTCTGCCGTATATTGATCGGCATCGGGATTTGCTAATTGGAAATCCTGGATCCGTTTTTCCACATCTTCTTTCCGCATCAATAAGTCTTCGTATTCTGACAATTGGAGTTTTGCTACCTCTAATTGGTTCCCTTGAAAGATCTCACCTGCATTACGTTGTCCATAATTGCTATTACCGTTAAGGACTTGTGATGTATCCCATTCCCCGTATTGCTCATAGGTTGTTTTCTTATTTAAAAAGTCTAATGCGGTATCTCTGGCTTTCCCTTCCGCAACATCAAGTAAAACCTTATTTAGCTCAATTTGATGTTCTAACTCTTCATTTGCCTCTTTAAGTTTCTTCAGTTCTTCTTGTTCAACAAAGGTGAGGTTGGGTTTCTTTTCTAATTCCTCAATCCGATCTCCGGTACTCTTTAACTCAGAATTCAGCGATTCACTTTTAGATTTCAGGTTATTGAATTCTTCTGCCGCATTAATAGCAGTTTCTTTTAATTCTTGATAGGTAACTACTACTTGGTCAATAACATATGCAATAGCCTTAAACGCTAATGTAGTCGCCAAAGCAATTCCCATATTTGCTGCTACGTTTTTTAGAGTGGAGGCAAATTTTGAAGTAGAAGTGGAGGCTTGCTGTAGGTGATTTTGGTATGATTCTGCTATGTCACCTGTTCCATCCCAGGTTTGGAGGAAAGATTTTAAACTATCATTTGTAATTTCCATTTCACCTACAAAACCATCTGAAAAGTCAAATTCGAAACCATCATTAATAGAAGATTGTATGTCTAAAATTATTTTTTTAGTTTCTTCACTTATTTCTGGTAATTTCTTTTTAAAGTTATCAAGAAAATTTGTCCATCCGTCATCACTGTCATAGTTTACAACGATTTTAATATATGATATACTTTTTATAAATTACTTGGAATAATTTATAAAAATGAGGATAAGACAAATGGATAATGATAGATTAGTAATTTGCCGGAAATGTATAGAAGATTTCAAATCTATACCTTATACAACACCATTTCAATATAGAGGTTTATATACAAATTTTAAAGTTCCAGATGATAATTTATGTAATATATGCAAAGAAAAATTATATATTACAGAGGTTACAAAAGATGAGATAAAGATTCTGTATTCAATATCTCATGATAATTCTTTTCTTCATGAAATGATAAAACTCAAAGAAACCGATCCAATTGAGTATCAATTAAAATTATCTCAATTCAAAAACCATGTGCAACAACAAAAGATGGCGCAAGAAGAACAAAATACCAATAGATTAAAATGCCCATACTGCAATAGTACTAATGTAAGAAAAATTGGTAGTGGCGAGAGGGCAATGTCTGTTTTAGGGTGGGGATTATTGAGCAAAAAAATCAATAAATCATTTAAATGTAATAATTGTGGGGGAACCTTCTAAGTCATAAAAACACCTTCTTTCAAATTATTAGAATCAAATAAGGCTGCTCTATAAAATACACTGTGTTAATAATGTGTTTTATACAGAAGCCTTATTTTTACTGTTTACTAATTAATTCCTCATATACCGCAATCTGACCTGCAAGATCAGGTGCATAGAAATCTGTGATTACACCTGAATAATCGATGTAGTCTTTTTCGTTTTTAACACGGGTATCAGATAACTCATATTTGCCAAATTCTTTCTTATAAGCATCTACCGTATCATCAGCTGCTTGTTTGGCATTGGATTCTAATTCTTTTTCCTTAAGAGCCTGTTGCATAGTAAGCTCTTTTGTTATCTCTTGTAACCGTTCCAGTTCGCCTTTTTCTGCATAGGTGAGATGGTCTTTCGCATTAAGTTCATCTATCCTTTCCCCTTGAGTTTTCAATTCAGAAGATATAGATTCTAATTCTGATTTTACAGACTCATAAGAGGAAACAGAATTATCCATTTTCTCCTTAGCAATCTCAACACGATTAATATAGTTACTAATAGCAGTAGCTGCTAATTCTATCCCTTTTGTTATCGCGAACATTGCTGCCATGTTGAGTGCGGTTGCGAGGGCCTGGAAAGCAATAGTGGCTGCTTTAGCAGAGAAGGACATAGTATTTAAGGATGCTCTGAATCCCTCAGTTGTCATTTCTCCATTTTTACAGGTTTTAGCATAGTCAATGATTCTCTCATCGATATTCTCCATCTGTTCTGCTAATGCTTCTGCGCTGAGAGATGAGGTGTTGAATTTTTCTTTGAACTCATCAAACTGTGATAATACTTCTGGTGTTAGGGTGCTTTTTTCTTTTTTATTACTGAAAAGTGAAGCAAATGCTCCGTCTTCACCAAATAGGTTACCAATCTTAACATTTTTGACAAATTCATTCCATTTTTTCTTTATTTCATCTATTGTACTTCCAAATATAGCAAGTTCGTTGTTTACTGTTGAAAAAATCATACAATTTATATATATGTTGTGGAGACATACGGTGCGTTTGTGGAGAACGCAGTTTTATACCATGTGGGGTGGTATTTTTGTTTTAAATATGCTATAATTTAGAAAAACTTTGAGGTGAATAAGTATGGGAAAAGTAATGTATTGCGAAAAATGTGGAGACGTTGGATATATTTTATTTCGTAAAAGATGTAAAAACTGTGGTATACAATTAAAAATATTATCAAAGGAAATGAAACAAAAATATAATATCTTTAATGACAGTTGGTCGGAAATTTTATCACAATTAAACGGTTTCTCTAATAATACTATTATTGGAACTATTAACGAGGAACTTGCTTTAAGAGAAGAACTGATTTCTCGTACTAATAATTTTGTCATGAATGAACTTGCTGATAATCCTATATTTTCTTTAGAAACTTATAACATTCAGATTGAAAAAGAACGTGAAACAAATAAAGATCTTGCAGAGTTTCATCATCAACAAAGTCGTAAGCAACAAGCAAAAAATCTAGCCAAAATGCAACAAGAAAAAGATAAGCAAAATTGTATTCCTAAATGTCCCATTTGTGGTTCAACAAATATAAATAAGATTACAATAGGAAATAGGGCAGTAAAGACCGCAGTTTTTGGTGTTGTTGGAGCAGTAGATGATGCTGGAAAAACATATAAATGTAATAATTGTGGTAGTAAGTTTTAAACAATCAATTGGAAAAATATGATAAAATGAATTTTATAATAAGTTGATTCGGAGGAAGCATTAATGCTTTGTTACTGTAAAAAATGTGGGAGAGTAGTGCAACGAACTTCTAAAAATTTGGAAAAGCCATGCGACTATTGTAATAACAGTTTAAAAATAGTTCCAAAAGAATTTACGGCAAGTGGGTTAGAAACATGTTTAGAAGATGAATTAAAACAACAATTTATTGATGAATATATCAAATCATCTCCTGAATTTGACCAATATCTATTCGAACATCGAGATGAAGATTTAGCAAAGCGTAGGATGGAAAATAAAACAAAGCTAGATCACGGAAAACAAATCCTAGAAGAACAATCTCGTCTACCAGGATGTCCAACTTGTACTTGAACCATCATACTTTAAATATTCTGGGATATAGTAACACATAATATGATTAAAATTACTATCTCTTAGACAACTAATATAAAATATGGGAGAATTATCTAATTCAAATTGTGTCTTTTCTAAATCAATTTGTACTTGAACCAATCTATTAGCTGATATTGCTACCCATATAGAGGCAATAGATAAAGATGCCATTACAATGGTTTCAAAATATATCTTTAAATGATTTAATAGCGGGCAGATAATATTATCAATTTTTTTAATTGGCTTTTTAAAAATATAAGTTATAATAAAAATCCAAGATATAATTGTAAACCCAAGAAAAATATTTCTAAATATAAAGATCATAGATTATTCCTTTGTCAAAATCACATGATTTAATGAATATTGTTATTTTTTAAATATAAAAATTGTTTTACATAATCATTCCAATTCAAATGATTTGGACTTTACTACTTAGATTTTTGATCTCCTATTATATATCCGATCACTAATGTTAATAGTGGTACAAATATTCCCCAGATTTCTTTTACCAACTCAAAATTATCTCTGAAAAAATACGAGCAAAATGTACCTACTAATAAAATAAGAAACGATATAAGTAAAGCAATATATAATTCTGGATTTCGATTTCCAAATATTCTATCAAACAAACTTTCATTACCTCCTGGTATATTATTAATTACTTGATGAATCAAATCTGTTTTTATGTCTGTATTCAAATCAGAAGATGTAAGTTCTGTTATCATTTTAGCGGTGCTTTCGCTTTTCTTTTTCGTAACCATATTACCCACCTTATCTAATAAATATATAATGTATAATACATCATTCTAGGATTATTTGAATTTGGTCTGCTAAAATGATAGTGACAGAATAATATTTTTCCATCTGTAAATGTTGCTATTCCTGTTGGGTTTTGGGTTCCATTCCCAAAAGGATTGCTTCCATTAGTAATAATTAATTCTAAAAAATTTTCATTATGTCTTCCTAAAGAAACATTAACATCTTCATCGGGATTTCCTGATTTAAAAGTCCATAATAAATCTAATTCAAAATCATATTCTGGTTTTAAATCAATATGTAATTTTGCATTTGATATACTTGATTTTAATATAAAGTTACCACTAGCAATAACTTTAATATCATCACTATATTGTTCAACTTTCATAAGAATATCTCCAAATGGTAAGTTTTGGTAAGTTTTCTTATATTATACTACAAGCATTTGGATAATTCTACAAAAAATTACTCAATTTAATCTTTTATTGCTTATTTCTTTTCATCACCCTGTTTTCCAAGCCAGCAGTGATGTTGTGTAATTTGTGCCAATAGAGCAGTAGTGATTGTGCAATAAATTGTAAGGTTAATTGTATGTCACTAAAGTTCGTTCCTCTGTTGGCTCCACATAGCCTTTCGCTATGGTTACGGACTGTATATTGTAGCAACGAGACACAATTACGCCTGTGCCCCTCTATGTCTTGTCAGCCTCTCGCACGATATATTATGACATTACACTATCAATCTAACACATACCGTGTCGGGATTACCATTTTTGTACTATATACTTATTCTCTCATGAAGCATAGAAAATCTATACCTTTTATTTCATCAATCAAGTACCTGTTACCAGGCTTACGGCTTCCCCCGATATTCGACAATTTTAGTTTTAAAACTAAGGTTAGTCTGTTTAATAAACGATTATTTTACAGAACACTCTCTATGTTGGCTACATGGCATTATTATGCAGCTTTATAAAAAGGGACTTGTAAACTATGAAATTTTGTAACATTGTTTGTTAATCCTAACCCATTTGCGCCTAAGATACCACTAGCTCCAATACTAATAGTTCCTAGACTTCCTAGTGTAGATGTTAATGTTTCTACTACACTTAAAACAGAATTAAACCCGTTTGTAACACTAATTAAAGCATCAGTATCAATTACATTATTTACAATAGAAGTCCATGTATTGCCAAGCCTATTTAAACTTCCAGAAAGGTTATTGGCAGATTTCATAGCTTCTTCCATTGCTGAGCCAGATCCCTGATTATATAAATCCAGCATATTATAGTAGCTGTCAAAATCTGATAAAATAGCAGCAAGAGTATTTGCATGATATTTTGAACCAATATCATTTAAAATGTTAGATCTTAATATAGAACCTTCTGGCAGTTCAGTAAATGATTCTGATAGTTCTTTTAATAATTCGATAGGTGTTTTTAATATTTCTGCTCCATTGACAAATTTTGTCATTGAAATATCAAGTTCATCAAATACATCTACAATCGGCTGTTTAGTAGTATCTTGAAGATTAATAAAAATACTTTTTAATGCATTACCAACTTCTGAACCAGATTCTCTTGTCTTGGAGACAGCAACCGCAGTTAGTGCAGATAATTCATCAATTTGAACACCATATTGAGCAGCGATTGAAGCTGCCTCAGATGTTGCCTGTGCCATATCCTTCATCCTCAACTTCGCCTGTCACCTGCCACAAGTTCATTAATATCCCTTTGAAAGCATTTCCCATCTGACTTCCTGACTGCTGAGTTACCGCAATCATCGTTGCTAAAGCCGCTGTCGTTTCGTCTACTTCCATCCCTGAACTTGCTGCCTGAGAACCAACAATGCTCATTGCTTCTGCTAAATCAGACATCGATAGTGCATTATGATTTGTAATGTTATTGGCACCGTCTAATGTCGTCGTTAATTTTTCTATGGATCCGTTCATTTGGAACGCCTTATCAGTTGCAACGATATATTTGTTTGCCAGCTCAGCAGTCATATCACCTGCACCTTGTACTTTCGTGCTTAACTCTGCCATAGTATCAGAATTCCCATATCCAGCACGAGCCATTTCCTGCACTCCAAGCAAATAATTACTGGAAAGTTTTCCATATTTGCTGGCAATCTTAAAGGATTCATCCCCAATCTCTTTCAACTGCTGCTTTGTAAGGTCAGAAGTCTTTGATATTTCGGTGAGAATTGTATCATTTGATTTTAGCGTCTTTAATGATTTAACAAAGTTATTTACGGCCATGCTGGCTACCCCAAAAGCACTGGATATCTTTGAGATATGTCCCAGCATATTTTTAATTTTATCTGTTGTACTTTTTGTGTTAAATCCAGTAGCCGCAACTTCTGATTTGTATAATTGGAAGGCGTCCGTCGCTTCTCTTAAAGTCTTCTTATCTCCAACTGAATTAATAAGTTCCCGGACTTTTTCTGCTTCCTTTAGTAGTGTTGAGGACTCATTAATTTTTGTATTTTTGTTCAGATAAGTTGTCAAGTCATTGTCTAATTTTTGCTTTTTATATTCAACATTTACGCCTATAGGCACTCTATCGGCATAAGACCGGAGGTCAGCAACTACCTTCCGCATTTTAAGCTTTGTTTTATTTTCATTAATATTTAATGCATCAATTTCTTTAAAAGATAAGTTGCTTAAGGTTTTATCAATTTCACTCTTTAGCTCTTTACTATCCATCTTTGCTTTTAGTTTAATCATGGATAATTGATTCGATAACTGACTAATATAGTCATTCAATTCTTTCTTAGTATCCCCTTTTGCAAAAGTTCCGGTAAGGCGTAACATATTAATTGTTTTTTCGAGCACCTTAATATCGGAATTGATTTGCTTCCTGCTCTTGTTTTGGTCTAATGCGCTGATAAGTTCTAATGTAAAATCCTCGTTCAAATTTGTTTTCCTCCTATTTTTTGCTTAATAAAAGAGAGACTATGATTATAATCCCTCTAATCTTTCATCTTCCCTATTCAGTTTTAAAACTTCCTCATACACTTAGCACATACTCGTTCTAATTTATTTGTTGCAAATCCTGTTAACAAACTAAACTTTTTGGGTACTATTTTTATATCAGTACACCCACAATAAGGACATTTTACGGTTGTTTCTGATGGTGTTTTATTAACAAATGCATCTGGGACATAGGTTCGTAAGATTTCTTTTGCTTGTTCTGAACTTCCTTTTGAATCTCTTGGTGGTGCTTTGAATTCTTTGATAAGTTGCGTATCTACCCATTTATCTAAATCAATTGCTTCGTCTCTTAATGTAAAACAATTAGTTTCTATATCCTTATAATAATACCAAGTAATCCAATCCGGATGTTCATCTTCATCCTGAAGCTCTCCACCACACACAGGACAAACATCTGCATTCCCCTGCTTCCCCATGAGAAACATCCTATTAAAACTACTTCCACATTTTAAACACTTTACATTGTTAACCTCCATTACTATCCTCCCTATTTAGTCAAGTCTTTTTTCCTTATTTTTCAAGGAATTTTTAGTTTCATATCTCAGATGAATGAGCCGGGAAGATGGACATCTCTCTGTATCTGGTACGAAAATAGAGGATTTTGAGTATACGAAGCAGAACGTCATTGCCCTCGCTCTACATGGCCTTTTGTATACCCATCCATCTACGGCAGCGAACCTCCCGTGTCTACCAGGATCACCAGCATCTCTGCCGGGTCCTAACTTCCTTCGTCCCGCCTGTCCATAACCAGGGTGTCAGCTTAGCTCCTTTACAGGGTCTTGCCCTATGGTGATTATTCCTGCTGACTACCGGCTCATTCTTTGTTTTAAGTCTTACTGACCTGTCTGTATGTCCTCTGCAACGGCACCTTGCGGTGGACGTTTTCCCGATACAGCCTCCATACTTTCCAGCTTCTGCCACAGCTGGATTCAGCATTTGATACCGACAGATGTTCAAACACTCAATCCGGCTGTGGCAGGTTGGTAATTCCCTGAATCTTTTACTTATGCTGCCTGCACCTGCGGTCTCCGGATGTCGCCCAGCAGCTTATTCCCATCATAGTCCACACCTTTTGTCAGGATTGTATAAAATACTCTTATGATCTTGCACGCAACGGCTATCACTGACGGCATCTTTTTTAACGGATTTTTCCCCCTTGTCCGATAGTATTCATGGATTTCTTTGAATTCACGGTTCTTTCCTATCAGCGAGATTGCCGCTTCGTACAATACATACCTGAGACGTTTCCGGCCACGGTAGCTGATCCGGCTTTCGCCGTTATGCTTACCGGAATCGTTGGACACGATTGCGTATCCTGCCAGCTTCTGCAGTTGTTTGGGGTTATCAAAACGTC
>CAJTEM010000040.1 GCA_910575255.1 Lachnospiraceae bacterium
CCCCCCCCCCTAAAGCCCCCCCGCTCCGAAATCCCCCCAAAAAACACCCCTTCCGGAGGCCCCCACTCATGCACCTGTACCCCTGGCAAAAAGAATGCCTCCGCGCCTGGTCAGCCAACAATTTTCACGGCATCGCCAACGTTGTGACCGGCGCCGGCAAAACTATCATGGCCCTGTATGGCGCAAGACTGCTGAAAAAGCATCTTCAGGCCACCTCTCCCCAGTCGTCTCTGCGTGTCAAAATCGTAGTTCCCACCCTCCCGCTGGCCACCCAGTGGGCGCTTGCCATGCAGACGCACCTCCCTGACTGCCGCATTTCCTCCCTGCGTCCCGGTTTTCTTCATAGCACCCGCAAGGATGATCCCACAAGCAAGTATATGATCTATCTGATTAATTCCGCCCGCTATTGTCTGGCACGGCACATTTTAGCCGACATCCAGGCCGGTCATGATGTTCTGCTGATTGCTGACGAATGCCACCGCTACGCCAGTCCCGAAAATCAAAAAATCTTTGATTTTCTCACGCCCGGAATCCCCCTGAATGGCCGCTACCATTCTCTCGGCCTCTCCGCCACACCGCAGAATATCGAAGCCGCCTCATTTCTTGCCTCTGCGCTCGGACATGAAATCTTTCAATATGGCTTTTCCCAGGCTATCCGTGAGAAAAATATCTGCGATTTTTTCATTTACCAGATCGCACTTTCCTTTTCTCCAGAGGAGAGAGAGGAATATAACGATATCAGCGACAAGCTATGCCATATACGCTCCCGGTTGATCCGGCAGCACCCTTTTTTGAAAACTCTAGACCGTTTCCGATTCTTTTCCGCCATCCGGCACATCGCCGGCGAGACAACGCATGCCTCTGTAAACTATGCCAGAGCTTTCCTCCGTCTCTCCTGGAAAAGACAGGCGTTGAACTATCTGGCCTCTGCCAGAATCGACTGTGCTGTCAGCCTGATCGGACAGCTCGATCCCAATGAGCGCATTCTGGTCTTCGGAGAACGCATCCAGCAGGCCGAAGCTGCCTACCAGGCGCTTGCCCGGCGCTACGGCAGCCATGTCGGCTGCTATCATTCCCTTTTAAACTCCCAGGCCAGGAAAAATGTCCTCGCCCGTTTCCGTGACGGCAGCCTGCGCATTCTCATATGCTGCCGTGCCCTTGACGAAGGCATCGACGTTCCTGACGCTGCCACAGGCATTGTCCTCTCCAGTTCCTCAGTCAGCCGGCAACGAATCCAGCGTCTCGGCCGGATTCTCCGCCGCCAGGACAAAAAAACCTCTGCCTGCCTGTATTACCTTTATATTCAGGAATCCACGGATGACAGCGCCTTTCTCACAGATTCGGAGCAAAACTTCACAGTCTGCAACCTGAGTTATCACGCTGCGTCAAATATATTTATCCATCCCGATTACGAGCGCACCGCCGCCACCCTTCTCTCCCAGGCTGCCTGCGGCAATTCCGCCCCTTCTCTGATCAATGAAATGCGGCGCTGCCTGCAGATCGGGCTGGTACGCTCTGACTGGCTGCTGGCTGAGGCAGAATACGAGGAGAAGATCCGTAAAGCGGAGAATCAGAAAGAGAAGAATTATTGGATTTGCATGAAAAGGATGGGGCAGGTGCGCGCCTCTCTGTATTAGGTTTTTCCAGAGCTGATATCTGCCGGCATGGAAAGAACGAACCCCTCAAATAATGTTAGCTAATTTAGGGGAAAGGGCACTCTCAAATTTTCCATTGCATGCTTACTGACAATAACATATAATAATAAAAGCAGAGACGAAATTGGCTGTGAATCTATCCGCAGGAAAGGAGCAGGGAAAATGAAGAAGCTGGCCGGACAGGAGAAAATCAAAAGAGGGAAGGTACAAAGGCTCCGGGCTTTGGTATCTGTCATCGCTTTCCTGCTTTGTGTCGGCTGCAACCGGCCTCAGAACAACAGAGCTGCCGCGGAGACTGACCCTGCACCCGGAACCGTGTCTGCTGCTGCGGCAGAAACGCAATCCGGCACATCCGGCAAAGTGTTACACCGTGCTGGATCCGCCCACGACGGCCACCCGTCTTCCTCTCCTGAAGCCACAGCTTCCGCAGAAGCTGCTTCCCAAACAGCAGACTCCGGAGCCAGAAAACATGAGCCGGAACCATATGCTTCCGCAAAATACGAGCTCGAAGAGCGCCTTCAGTCCATGACTCTTGAGGAAAAGGCTGCCCAGCTTTTTATCATCCTGCCGGAATCTCTGGTCGAAAGCACCGGCCCGGTCACTGCTGCCGGAGAGCTGACCCGGAATGCCTTTCAGAACATTCCGGTCGGCGGCTTCATTTATCTGGGCAGCAATCTTGAGTCCGCCGAACAGGTAAAGGCCATGCTTTCCCATGTCCAGGACATCAGCATGGAGCGTCTGAACCTGCCTGCATTTCTCTCGGTCGATGAGGAGGGAGGACGTGTCGCCCGCATCGGAGGAAGCGGCCGTTTTGATGTTCCGGTCATTGGCAGCATGTCAGAAATCGGGGAGTCCGGGGATAAGGACAGAGCCTACCGCACAGGTGCCGAGATCGGCGCCTACCTTTCTGCGCTGGGCTTTAATCTGGATTTTGCTCCCATAGCCGACGTCCTGAGCAATCCGGACAATACGGTCGTAAAGGGCCGTTCCTTTGGCTCTGATCCCGAAAATGTCTCTGCGCTGGCTCTGTCCGTGGCAAACGGACTCCATGACCAGGGCGTTCTGAGTGTGTATAAGCATTTTCCCGGCCACGGCGCCACTGCCGGCGATACTCACGACGGATATGCCTTCACGGAGAAAACGATCGAAGAATTACAGTCCTGCGAGCTGATCCCCTTTCGGGACGGCATCCGGGCCGGGATTCCTTTTATCATGGTCGGTCATTTCTCACTGCCCCAGGTAACCGGCGACAGCCTCCCTGCCTCCCTCTCCCCGGCTGTCATCACCGGACTTCTGCGCGAGGAGATGGGCTTTGACGGCATCGTTATCACAGACGCCCTGAATATGGGAGCGATCGCACAACAATACTCCTCTGCAGAGGCCGCCATCCTGGCTTTAAAAGCAGGAAACGATATTCTCCTGATGCCCGCCGACTTCAAGTCAGCTTATCAGGGAGTCCTCGATGCCGTGGCCCGGGGCGAACTGACCACAGAACGGATCGACGAATCCGTGAGGCGGATCCTTCGGATAAAGCTGGCTGGATAGTCCGCAGACTTTTCCGATTTTTAAAGACACTGAAATACAATTGCCAAAGGCATAAAACGATCCGATACATAAGGAGGTCACTATGGCTGATATAAAAAAAGATCCCGCACAGGACTGGGATCTTTTAGACGAATATTATCAGGAGAATCCTCAAAGCGACGAGCTCAGACTGGAAGACTTTATGGACTCTTCTTCTAAAGAATCTGCTGAGACCACCGGCACTTTTTTAAGTGACAGGCATACCGCGAATACAGAGGAACTTTCCCGCCTTGCCCAGTTGGTGTCCCGGGCAACAGCATTATCCTGCCAGGGCAAGACAATTGCCGCCATCGCAGAGGAGCTGGACATAACGGAACAATATACACAGGATATTCTGGTATGCGTACAGGCCTTCCCTGAAGACAATCCGATGGCAGTGGCACATATGTTGATGGGGTGAGAGAACGGCACCAGTACAGCATTGCATTAATCTCAAAGTAATCAGTGCTTGATGTTTGCGTCAGTGCAAGGCGGAAGAAGGAGGCGATGCAGTGGCATCGTTGACTGATGACAACGCAGCAATGGCGTAAACAGCGAGTGCTGATTACTCGAGAATTAATGCAATGCTGTACTAGGCTCGTAACCGTTCAGATAACTCATGAACTGTTACCCTGGCTCATTACTCGTGGAATTTATCTAAAATACGTCAGGAGGAATCCCTATGCAGGCTGGCTTCTTACATCAAATTTGCAATTCCGACAGGCTTGTCAATATTATAGTATTGCTTGTTATTGCATTGTTTGTTACTTTGTTTTTCTTCTATAAATTGTTGAAGTCTTTAATTGAAAGCCATTGGTTTTACACGCGTCGGCATGGCCTGATCCAAAGCGCAATCTGGATTTTCTTTGCCTGCTCCCTTGTGGGATTGATTCTGTCTGTAAAATTCGGTTTATTCCGAATGACAGATATGTTTTTGATTCTTATCGTTCTCTTTGCCTTTGCTGTCGGAGCGACGGTCTCTCAGGCTTACAATGAAGTCCCTGACATCGCCGCTCCAGAACCTCTCTACATACAAGCTATTAAGAAAAAGAATATATGGCTGCATTCCTACTTCAGCTGGGAATGTATCAATGTTGCCATGACCGTTATCCCTTTATATTGCACCTGCGCTGCCATTTATATCAGCGGAACGCCTGGTGAAAACAGCGAATGGGATCGTACCCGGGTTCTTATTTATTCCATTCTGTCTTTGGTCCTCTCCTTAAGCATCTATGTAATCCGGCCGGCGAACCGGGCCACCGGATATCGGCATGCATATAAGACAATCGATGAAGCATTGATACAATACAAAACCGAAACGGAGCGCTCCTTGTTAAGCCAGGCTCTCACGGAAGGAGAAGGATATGTTTCGGATCAGGCCATTCTGGATCCGAAGTAACCCAAAGATTGTATCCTTTTCCTATCTGCCGGTCTCCCCGCAGAAAGGATAAATCATGAAAAAACATAAGTCAGACGAACAGATTTATATTGATATTTTAATGAACCACGGAAAATTATCCGGCAATATCAGGAAATTAAAATATCAATGCAGCATCCGGAGCATGGACAACCTCATCCATAAGCTATGGAAAAATTCCCGTAATTTTCGCAAAAGGGCAGGAGACAGCCTGCTTCCCCAGGAATATTACCGACTGAGGATGAACCGGCTGGTCAGCTATCAGGAGACCTCTTTGGAGCAGGAGCTGAACTGGGGAAAGAACCTGCTTTGCCTGCACGCGGATCGTCTCGCTTCCTTTTTTAAGCGAAAAAGCCGGTTTGAAAATCTGGTCATGCAGGGATATTATCCAGAGGCCCGGGAAGAGCTGAATGCCATTCAGACAGAATGCTGCTTCTCCTTATGGGGTCTGGAACAGGAATTTCTTCTGCAGGAATTGGAAGGCGGGCTGGAGGCAACCAAAAAATTCCAGAACGGGCTGTCCTTTGGTTGTTCCAACAATTGGATGAATTGCTTTGCCAGCTTTTTCAGTCTGAAGGTAGAGCGAAACCTCAATAACAGTCAATACAACCAGCGAATCCAAAAAGCAATCAAACGAGTTTCGCCAGAGATCCGCCTTTATTTTCAGATGCATCTGCAAGTAGAAACCACAATTCGAAAAACCATCCGCTGGCAAAAGGTTCTCTATTATGCAAGCAACTCTTCCCTGATTGATTATTTCCTGGATTACTGCAAAGTATGCAGTTACCTTTTATGCCTGAACCCTCAGCCGAACTCTCTCACCCGCTTTATCTGCCAGATGCTGGCAGAGCTGAATCAAATGCTTCCCTTGCCGGTTCTCGAAAAAATGATTTATCAGGGCGAGGACATCACCTTAAGTGACAGGGAAAAAACACTGCACCAGATCGGAATTCACTATACCGAAGGAAAATATAATCAGGTAATCCAGCAGTGCGAAGCGCTCCTTTCGGAGGACGGAAGCATTTTTGAGGCATGTGAATATCTGATAAAATCAGAAATTATTACCGGCAGATCTTCGGAATCCTCCCCCGGGGATACTTCCCTGAAATCGTGGCTGAAGCAGGTACTCACAGACGTTTATCAGAAAAATCCCGGCTCGGAGCAGGCATTCGATGAGCTGCAGATTTTACTCCGCTTTTTAAACGGATTCTCTCTTGCTCCGGAACTGTGCCATTTTTATCTGGGTAAAGCCGCCTGCCGATATTCTGATTTCTGGAAACGCTGCCTGGGACTTCATGCCAGACATCACAACATCCGCCATTGCCGCTGCTATCCCGATAAGCTTGCCGCTGCTTACGTAAAAGCATTTGAAAAAGCATCGGGGAAATCCGCACTTACCGAACTGTACCGGATAGAGCAGTCTGAAGAAACCTCCGGATATCAGGATCGGATCGAACCTCTGCGGCTGCAATGGTATCAGGCCCGGCAAATGGCCCGCGACGAGCAATATACGCTTGCATTGAATCAGGCATTGCAGCTGAAAGAATCGGACAGCCTTTATGTCTCCGAATACTTAAAAGAGGAGCTTTTCCTGTTTCTGGTTCATATCAGGGCCAGGCTGGGCTTCTTTGAGGATGCCCTCACGGATTTCATCCCCATGTACCTGGAGAATTCCCTGATGACCCTGCGGATTGATAAAAAACAGTTCTACGATGATGTGCGGGAACATCTGACCAACGAACTCAAAGGCAGTATTACCTTGCCAATCCTCAGCTATATTGCCAATCAGCATGTGATTGATGATGTGTATAGCGACTTTGCCAATTTTATGGATCGCTCCGGCTGTTCCAGACCCAGCGATATGGTAAAAGAAGCCTTTCGTTGGAACCGCAAACAATTAATCTATTTTCTTAGGTATCTCTGCACCACAGATATGATGGATTCTATGTTCTGGCTTTTTGAGCGGGAAGACGATGTTTTGTCAGAAAGGCTGCGGATCTGTCAGGAATTAAAAAAGCTGGATCCTGCTAATGAAAAGTTTTATAATGAAGAGATCAGTTCCATGACTCAACGCCAGCTCCTGTCACAGAACCTGCAGTATCTCGATGATCAGAAGATCGACTTTGATATGGAACGTCTTCACAATTACTATCTGGAGAAATTTTCTCAAAGCTTTGGCCGCTACCGTGAGGTGGGAAAAATATGGGGTGAAATTCAAAAGATCGATTTCCATCTCAGACAGAAGAATTACATCCTCACACTGAGGATTGATGACGATGAATCCGGAAATTATTCTGCTGACAAGAGAAACCAAAAATATGATATGTTTACCGAATTGCTTTTTGAACTGCGAGATGAGGTTGCCTTCGGACGAATGGGACTTGACCAGTCATTGGGAACCAGAATCCGCCATGGCCGCCTGCAGAATCACATTCGCCGTATATTCGAAGAGCGGAATATGGTTTTTATCCGTAAGAGCGATGATTCCTCCGAATACATTCCCATAAAGAACCAGGGATTTGAACAAACCTTCTCCACACAAGACTTCAATGAGAAGCAGCTTCACCATTTGAAACAAATCATCTCCGATTTTACGGTACAGATTGATCAGCTCATTTCCGATGTAAGAACAAAGATTATACGAATTCGGACAGAGGAACTCTATCCGGAAGGTCTCATTGATATGTATTATAGCAATGAAGATGTTTCCCGGCTTTTCCTGCAAGGCGCCAATTCAGAAACAGCGGAAACCTTGATGGAGCTTTTTGAAAAGGATTTGATGGAACGGATCCGAATCGGTCTGAACTCACTTGGAGATTACTTTCAAACCACGATTCGCACCATCTGTCTGAACGAGCTGGAGCATCTGGACAATCGCCTGCGGGAATTCTATGAAGAAGAAAATGCAGAGGAGCTTTATACCCTGATTCACAATCCCCTGATCCAATGCAGGACCGAGCTTCAGAAAGAACTGACTCTCATTGCCCAGTGGTTCCGTCTTCCTACAGTACAGGAGCATCCGGATTACAATATGAGCACTCTTCTGGAGACCTGTAAAGCCACAATGTGTAATATCAATCCCGGTTTCAGCAAGGTTAAGCTGGATATCCAGAATGAGGCAGAGGGATTGTGGAAGGGAAAAACCTTTTCCTACTTTAATGAGATCCTGATCATTCTTTTTAATAACGCCATTATTCATGCCGGTTATAAACACTGTCCGGAACAGTTAACGATCCAATTGCAGATTTATCAGGACAATCAGTTTCTCAGTCTCCGGATGACAACAAACCTTGCAGAGGATCTTATCATTGCGGACATCGAACAGCGGGTAAAGGATGTGAAAATCATGATGGCGGCACAAAAAGACCGGTTCTACGGAAAAGATTTCCGAAGCGGATACATCAAAATACAAAATATGCTCAGAACCTACATCTCTCCTGGCGATCACTGGTGGCTGTCCTTCGGACTTCAAAAGAACCAGGAACACTTTGACACCCCACGCTTTGATACCCCGCACTTTAACAAACCACACTTTGACACCCCACACTTTGATACCCAGATCTACATACCAATAAAAGCAATCGAAGGAGCTTCCTGGAATGATGAAAAAACTGCTGTTAATCGAGGATGATGATTACAAGGCTTTCCAAATCCGGGATTTTCTTGAAGAAGAAGGCTATCATGTAGATATACGCTCCTCTTTTCAAAGCGGCATGAAAACCCTTGTCTCGGACTCTTACCACTTACTTCTTCTGGACATGAGTATCCCGACCTTCGAAACGGTCAAAAGCAGCCAGAACAACCGCTACCGCCCCTTTGGCGGAGTAGACATCCTAAAGGAACTGCAGCGCCGTGAGCTGAGGATTCCCGTCATTGTTGTCACTCAGTACAGTGTATTCGGAGAAGATCGGGAAAATATTACAAGAGAAGATCTCGATGAATCCCTGACAGAGCAATTCGAAAGCATCTATCAGGGCATGGTATATTTTGATGCATCTTCTCTGGACTGGACCTTCCGGCTCAGAGAACTACTAAAGGAGGCAGAAACCTATGAATCTTAAAATACTGATTGTCGACGATGAACGGATCAAAATAGGAAAAATCCGGGAAGCTCTCCAACAAACCGGGAAAATTGATGTGGAAGATATGGAAGACTGCATGACCGTGGATGATGCCATTCGGAAAATACGCAATTGCCGCTATGATCTGATCATTCTGGATGTGCTGCTTCCCTACAAGATCGATCAGGAGGTCAGTTCCGCCGGCGGAACCGCTGTCCTGAAATGTATCACCACGATGGACCAGGCCAAAAAACCTCTGTGCATCATCGGCCTGACCGGATATGAGGAGTCCCTGAATCAATGCGAGTCTGTCTTCGCAGACGCCGCCTGTCTCCTGATCAAATATCAGGGAGACTCTGATGAATGGAGAAAAAAGCTGAAAAGGAAAGTCATCTGGCTCTACGAAGCAAAAAAAGAGCTGGAAGCGGAAAAAGAACGAATGGCAGAACAAGCCAATATGGGATATCAGTATGACATCGCTATCATCACCGCGGCGGAGGTCGAATTCCAGGCTGTACTCGCCCTGGATCTGGACTGGAAGGAAGAATCCGTTCCTGGAGACCCCCAGCTTTATTATACTGCTGAAGCCACAGAAAACGGTGAAAAAAAGAGGCTCCTTCTCGCCAGACAGAAATACATGGGAATGCCGGCAGCTTCTGCACTCGTTACCCGGATCCTCGCAGCCTTCCGCCCTAAATGCGTATGCATGGTCGGAATCACCGGCGGCAAAAAGGGAGAGGTCCGAATCGGTGACCTGATTGTCGCTGATGAATCCTGGGACTATGGCAGCGGCAAATGGAAGGAAAGCGACGGGAACCTGCTCTTCCTTCCCGAACCACATTATATCTCCCTCCCCCCTGCCCTCCATGCCTTTTTCACCAGAGACTTCTCCCAGGAGCTCTGGACGATCCGCAATCAATGGAACAAAACAGCTGCCGTAGAAAAGTCTTTAGATATCCGGCTGCATCTGGGCGCACTGGCCAGCGGCGCCGCCGTAATCCAGAATGACCAGATCCTCCGGCAATACATAGAACCCCATCAGAGAAAGGTACTCGGAATCGACATGGAAACTTATGGAGTCTACTATGCCTGCGAAAACGCACCCCAGCCAGCGCCCAGATTCCTCTCTGTCAAATCTGTCAGCGATTATGTGGATGCTGATAAAAATGATAAGGATCAAAAATATTGCGCTTATGTGAGTGCGCGGTTTTTGTATGCAGTTTGGATGGGGGTGGTGGGGTAGGTAACAAGCTTTCCCTTGAAATGTAATAAAATCGAAGGGTATATTTCAAAATTCAATTGCATCAAAATTGTATCAAATCCACGAAAAACCAGTTGATTATTCCATTAACGTATGTTAAAATAACAACAGTTTCACGTCTCCCGAAGCATCGCATATCATACATCAGGAATAGAACAGGCTGACTGGTTAGTACAATCACTAACAGGCCCATGTGAATGCGGGCATCCAGAAAGACAAACCAGATCATAGAAAGGATTAGAGTGCATATTATATGGAAAGAAAAGTAGACAGAATTTCTTATGATACTCAGGAAGTGAATAATATCCTGCTGGGGAAGAAGAACGATAGTACCTTTCTACGTCTGGAAGATCACGGCAATACCACAGAACATTGGAAAACAGAACTTAACCTGAACAACTATAACGATCGTTTGGCAGACCGAGTTGTAAATATAATATATTAAGAAGAAAGCCCGTCTGTATGAAGACGGGTCTTTTCTTTTGCGGCAAACCTTTTCAAAATATACCAAGACGTTTATAAGGGGGGATACAAATGCAAAATATATGCCGGCCATTTGTCTTATATAATGATTTTTTACCGCCTGGCAGCGAAATCCATGAGACATGGGATTATCTTGCATTCGGATATTATGACGGACTTTCCGTGGGTGAGAACCTGTTTAGCCAGAACGACTGTTCGTTCAACCGTTTATGGGATTATGAAAAAAAGCAGCTAAAGAATCTCAAGGGAAAATATTCAGAAAAAATTTTATTTGGTTTCCGCAATGAGTATCAGACGGATCCGCCCTGTTCCAGAGATAGTGAATTCTGGATGCAGGCCAGGAAGGAGGCGACGGCATACCCCTTTATCTTTTTGACCCTTCTTCAGGTAAAAACCACCTCTCCTGAAATGAACCTGCAAAACCGAAGGAACCTGGAAGACGCTCTTTCCTCTCCTGGAAACATGCAGGCGATTTCTTATCTGACTTTAGATAGCAGTGACATTATCTTGATCCTCATGTGCAAACGTTACCGGGACGGAGCAGGGATTCTGGATCGTTTTCACCGAGAGGAAGAAAACTCTCCATTGAAAACTTGCGGATTGAATCTCACCTATAGCTTTACAATTGCCGCAATTCAGAGACATCAGCTGAATTACAATATAGAATCCCTGGCATCCAGCCAGAAAGAGAATCTTCACAAGGCCTACATCTACATAATTGAAAAGAAACCCGGGAGTATTGACTATGTACGAAAGGAAATAGGACAACAAATGACAGAGTTGACAGCCGAGGATAAGAAAAGCCATCTCAGGAAAGAATCCGTCCTTGGCTGTAATGATGAAGTCATTGTGATTGAAGATGTTCCGTGGATATCATTTCTGCGTCTATTTCAGGATCAAACCGGCGTTCTGAACAACAGCAGCGCAATTTACCAGGAAAATCTGGTTGGCGCTACAACAATTATTGCCCTGCCCCAAGAACCATGTATAAGAAAAACCGACAGCCAGGATAATAAAGAAGACGGAAAAAATATTACTGAACAAGTCCCTCTTTTAAGCGAAAAGCTTAGAAAAATGATCGGACAGTTAAACTCCGGAAATTTACGGCAGTTCGAAGACCTGAACCGGTACCTGTACCAGATTACGAATTCCCTGCAAAAATTTGAAAAATCAGCCTTTCCGGATTATATCCTTATATCAGCCTTTTTACCACTGAATATGGTAATGAAGATCGCGGAAAGCAGAGACAAGAAAACCGAAGCAATATTTTTTGACTCCTTTTATGAATTTATAAAGGGCTTGAATGTCTATGTACAGAATGCCACGCATTCGGATCGCCAGTTTACCCAGACCTTAAATTTCGACATAAAAATTTACTGTGCCCCGGTTAAAATCACGGCTTTTTACAATGCCTTTATTTACCGTTTGAAAAGACATTTAAGCACCTCTTGTACCGACAACCCAAAACATACCTACGAATTTTTGACCTGCCTGGGTGTTGCCGACAATCTGAAAGTTCTGGAGTTATTTAAAAATGTGGTCGACACACAACGATTGTTTTTGGTCAATATTCCGGAACATCAAGCCTACAATCCTAAGCAAATGCTAGTCATGTTAGCCCATGAGGTTGGACATTTTGTCGGACAGACAGTTCGGGACAGAGAACGCCGGCTAGAACATGCCCAAATTATAATGGCAAAAATGTTGGTTGTTTACTTCCGGGACTTTCTTCGGCATGAAATCACAGATGAAAACGAATGGCAATCTCTCCAGACTGACGCATTCCTAACAGAACTGGAAAACTCCCTGGCAAAACAAATCGAAGTTTATCTCAATAAGCTGGAAGACAAAGAATATTTGACAACCGTAAAATTCGTTGGTTTCAGTTCAGAAGAAGAGGTGACAGATTTTCTCAGAAAATACAAAAAATATAAGACCTATTCCCACTTGCTTACCGTAACTTTGACCGATAGCTGTGTCTCTATCCTGGAAGAACAACAGGAACTGCTTTTCGGATATTTGCTGGAAAAAGATTTTCTGTACTGGCTTGAGAGAGACCCCAGCCTGGCAGATCATATGAAAAGGAAAAGGGAACGTGGATTTCTGAAGGCCGGGATAGAATTGGCCCGTACTTCCGACTGGAACAGGAATGAAATGTCCATGGCCTCTATTTCAAGAGATATGATGTATCTTTTTAAAGAATGTGTTGCGGACCTGATAAGTATATGGACACTGAAGCTTTCTATGTATGACTACTTACAAGTTTTAATACAAAATGCGGAAGATCAGGGCCGGGCAGAGCTGGATGTGCTTAATTATCTACGCAGTTCGATGATTGTGTTCTGTATGTCCTACCAAATAACAAATCCAAAATCCCCTGACGCAGAAGCCTGCTTGTGGAGTTTTGACAAATTGGAGGATGATGTAATAAAAATAAATCATGAAAGCAGACCACCACAAAAAATTCTGATAACGGAAACAATTATCTACCATATTATTGATCAATATTTAACCAAACGCAGCAATCCCTCCAACATCCAATCCGATGCAATCAGGGAATTTGAAAATCAATTTGCCGCAAGCCGATATCGCGTTTTCAGAGATGCCGGAGTTTTGATGGAATTTGAAAAATACCTGCTGTCGTCCAGGGATAGCCTGGCCTCCTATGATAGCTCCGAAGATCAACAATCAATCCGGAAAATTTATCAGTTGTTTCAGGAAGAAAATGCCGAAAACATGGTAATAGAAATTCAAAAATATATTGCCGAATATCATAAATGCCTGCAAGCAGAAATCCAAAATCAGGCAAATATCATATAGTATAATCGCAAGGAGGACAAAATGGAGACAACAACCGGCAGGAAACTGTGCCAGACCCTGAACCGAATATTAAACCGCCGGTATAACGGTTGGAAAAATCTCCGGTTAAATTTTTCTCTTGATACCGGCAAGGAGGTCTCTGACCCTCCTTACGAGACCAGCACAGGCCATACCGATGATATCAGGCAGACAGACA
This sequence comes from Lachnospiraceae bacterium, assembly GCA_910575255.1. Lineage (GTDB taxonomy): Bacteria > Bacillota > Clostridia > Lachnospirales > Lachnospiraceae > Brotaphodocola. The sequence goes on from CAJTEM010000040.1 coordinate 13,457, forward strand.
CACAGATGGTGTTGTGCCACAAAAAGCAGATGATCAAAGACTCCCGATTAAATGGAAATTTTGAAATACCAGTAATCTGGAGCTTTTCTTGTGAACTGCCTAAGCCTGCCGCCCGCGCAGGAAAATGTTTGGGAGATTTGCTTTTGGAATTATTAACAGACAAGTTTACTAATTTATTATATCTGAAAGAAATCGATCAAAAACTAACGGAAGCCGAGGCATCCGATGCTTCTATTCCAGAGAGTAATGGTTCCCCTGATTCGGAAGACCCGCTGGAACATCGGCTGAAAATGAATCCCCTGATAAAATATTTTCTGGAAAATATTTTAGATGAAAAAGAATTGATCCATTATTATGCCGAGAAGATCATTCAAACATATCGGTTCCCAGACAAACATCTGCTGATTCATATCTCTGCCCAACTATACGAAAACAGAACGGCAGAATCCAAAATGTATTTCGCAGATAAGCCTTTTGCTTTAACTAAAACAGGTAAAAAGTATATACAACTGCTGACAAATACAGAAAGTGGCCAAAAGGAAAAAGAATATCCAATTGCCATTGAATATTTGCGAACCATCCGAAAGCTGATGGAAATGCCAGGAGAAGGCTATGGTCTGTTAATCCTACGAAAAAATACAGAATATTGGATTGATGGAATAATCTCTGACCATTTGATAAAAGAAGAACCTGCCATTGAATTCAGGGGGTATTTGCACTGGTCTGCCATCTGCAAAGATCAGGAGCTTCTGGAATATCAAAATGGTGACTACCAGATTCCCATGGCTGTCTGCGACAGGGATAAAGACGGGTGGAAAAGCAATCTAAAAAAACTGGATGGCATTGTGAAAGACAGTTCCGTGATAGAGAAGACAATCTGTACTCTGATCGACAGCCATTCCCATGGAACCTCAATTGTTTTTATGAATAAAGATTTATTGGATTTTGAGATAAAGCGGTTATGCAAGTTCCGACGTGCCTATAAAGTAAAACCCTTCCCTATTGCAAATTCAACAGATGCACTGAAAGGAATCACAGCAATGGACGGGGCATTAATGGCAGATCTGGAAGGAAAATGCCATGCAGTTGGCGCAATTCTTGATGGAGAAATGATGGTTACCGGTCATCCTGGCCGCGGAGCCCGATACAATTCGTTAGTAAATTACGTTCATTGGGTATTAGATCGGGAAGAACATAAAGGGGAGGAAACTAAATGCGACACAGAAATTCCTGTATGCTTTGCTGCGATTCTTTCCGAGGATAAAATGGTGAATTTGGAAGTACCTCCTCAAAAAAAACATAAAGTTCTTAGGAAAAGCTGACGAAAAAGCATATCGTGATCCGTCATCCGCAAGGTATCATCTGAAGACAAATGATCGGAGTGAACAGGCAATGAAAAAACGAGCACTTTTAGTAACCACAGTAAGCGGATTCATCCCCCAATTTGAGATGAACAATGTGCGTATCTTACAGTCCATGGGGTACGAAGTCCACTATGCCTCCAACTACCGTACCCCGTCCTATGGTGATGACAATCACCGTCTGGACGGAACCGGCATCATTCGGCACCAGATCGACTTTGTCCGAAGCCCTTTTGATCCTGCCAATATTACTGTCTATCGTCAGCTTTACTCCCTCATGAGACAGATCCATTTTGACCTGGTTCATTGCCATACTCCCATGGGCGCTGTCATGGCCCGTCTGACTGCTCATGCTACTCATACTGGCCCGGTCATCTATACCGCGCATGGGTTTCATTTTTACAAGGGAGCCTCCCCCATATATTGGCTGTGCTACTATCCCATGGAGCGCTTCCTCTCCCGCTACACCGATCAGCTACTTTGCATTAATCGGGAGGATTACCGTTGCGCCAAAAAAACCTTTCATTCAAAATATATCAACTACATTCCCGGAGTCGGTATTGACCTGACCCGAATTTCCGGGCATGATGAAACATTTTTAATGAAAAAGAAGGCCGATCTGGGCCTGCCGACTGACAAGATTATCATATTATCCTCTGGAGAATTAATCAAACGAAAAAACCACGAAACCGCTATCCGTACAATGGCCTGGCTGCAGGAGCAAAAATATATCAATACACCTGACCGTCCTCCTGTCCATTATGTAATTTGCGGGCATGGAAAACTGGAAAATGAATTGAAACAACTGGTTGATGCACTCGGTATTCCGGAATTAGTCACTTTTGCCGGGTACCGTGAGGATATGCTGGATATCTACCAGATCGCTGACATTTTTCTTTTCCCGTCCTACCAGGAAGGACTTCCCATGTCACTCCTGGAAGCTATGGCCTGCGGGCTGCCTGTTGTCTGTTCCGATATCCGTGGCTGCCGGGATTTGATGGGGAATGTGCAGTCAGAAAACGGAAATTTCAAGGTGTGTCCGGGTGGATACATGGTAAACCATGCAAATAGTATTGAAGACTATGGATACGCGTTATTACAACTTTTAACTGTTCCAGAACGCTTAAAAGGCATAGGAGAAAAAAACAAGTATAAAAGTAGGGAATTTAGTATTGAAGCTGTGGAACTGATTATGAAAAAAATTTATTGTCGACTACTGACGGATACCTGAGATGTTTTTTCTGTTATTCAAATTTCAACAATTGACACTGATATATCTGCATTTTTGAGAGAGCCAAAGACACCAGGCTCTCTTTTTATCATTCTTTTCTAAATATCTGCAATTCCTATAATGACTCCCCTGTTATTTTCTGCTGCAATAACTTCTTGTAAGGGAAATTATTGGAAGTAAAAATCACTACAAATTTATGCGAATGATCATGCCTCATGAAAATCATATATTTTGCTCCCATCCCCTATGCAGACATCAAACAACGTCCTCAATGTCTGGCAGAAGAGATCTCGAAAACACATGAATTGTGGTACATAGATCCGACCGTGACCGGAATGAGATGTTTGAAAAAAAGGGACTGGGATTTTAAATCTTATCAATACGACGTAAATCCAAAGCTTCATGTTTTCCGCCCGAATGGATTATTGTCAGTTCATATACGCCTTCAGCGTTTTGACCGGTTTCATATCAATACCTGGTTTGAGCGGTTACAATTGCGAGAATTGATAGCATCTGCTGATGTTATATGGATTGGATATGAGGGATGTTATCGTTTGATTCGGAATAACAGAATATTTCCCAGGGGAAAGGAGCAATCATCTGTTTTGGTCTATGACAAAATGGATGATAATGTGGCTTTAGAGCAAAATGCTTCGATCCGGCGATTCCTGAAACAAATGAGATCGGAATTGGAGTCTGTAGCGGATATCATTTTTGTTACTTCTTTTATCTTTTATCAGGAATTGAGTAAAAAACATATTTGCGTTCATCAAGTGCCCAATGGGGCCGATTTTGAACAGAAAAAAAGGGCCGAGAATTTGCATCTTCCACTTTCTCATTCAGTCAAACGCCGTTTTGGTTATATCGGGACAATCAGCCATTGGTTTGATCAGGAGTTGATCCGAAGCCTGGCATTGGCTATGCCGGAATGTGAAGTTGCATTGGTGGGACCGGTCCTGATTGAGAAAATAGATCTTCCCAACATTCATTATTATGGCACTGTACCAAAAGAACAGGTTCCGGAATGGATTCGATGCTTTGATGTATGCTTATATCCATTTAAAAGAGGACCGCTTTTAGATACGATTGATCCGGTCAAGATTTATGAATATCTGTCAGAAAATAAACCAGTGATTGCCGCAGACAATCTCGAAATGGAAAAGTACAGGGACTATCTTTACACTTATCAGACAAAGGGAGAATTTTTAAAGCTTTGCCGTAAAGATTCTTTGAGATGCCCTTTTGATGACCAGAAAAGCCAAAAAGAATTTTTTCTGGCAAACAGCTGGCAGCAACGCGGAAATGCCGTACTGAAAGCAATCATTGATTACCGAAAACAAAAGGAGAACTCCCGATGAAAAAGATCATGGTGGTTTTTGGAACCCGTCCGGAGGCGATCAAGATGTGCCCCCTTGTGAAAGAGCTATACACGCGTCAGGACATCAATACTATTGTTTGTGTAACAGGCCAGCATCGGCAGATGCTGAATCAGGTTCTTGCCGCCTTTGAGGTACAGCCGGATTATGATCTTTCAATTATGAAGGAAAAGCAGACCCTCTTTGATGTTACTGGCTCTATTCTGGAGAAAATAAAAGCGGTTCTGGAAAGAGAACGTCCGGATATTGTGCTGGTTCACGGAGATACCTCTACCACCTTTGTTACCGCGCTTTCCGCCTTTTACCTGCAGATTCCGGTCGGGCATGTGGAGGCCGGACTGCGTACCTACAATATATATTCCCCCTATCCGGAAGAATTCAACCGGCAGGCCACAGGGATTATAGCTGCTTTCCATTTTGCGCCTACAGAATTATCAAAAAGAAACCTGTTGAATGAAGGTAAAAAAGAAGAATCTGTTTATGTCACAGGAAATACGGCTATTGATGCGTTGAAGACAACAGTTCGGGATGATTATTGTCATCCGGAGCTGGAATGGGCAAGAGAAAATCGGCTGATTATGCTTACGGCTCACCGGAGGGAGAACCTGGGAGAACCCATGTATCATATGTTCCGCGCCATTCGCCGGATTGTGGATGAGACCCCGGATATCCGGGTGATATACCCGATACATATGAATCCTGTTGTTCGCCAGGCGGCCAATGATATCTTTGCCGGAGATGATCGGATTCATATCATCGAACCTTTGGATGTTTTGGATTTCCATAATTTTCTGGCTCGTTCTTATCTGATTTTGACAGATAGCGGCGGAATCCAGGAAGAAGCTCCTTCTTTGGGAAAACCGGTTCTGGTTATGCGGGACACTACCGAACGGCCGGAAGGTATCCGGGCCGGAACATTGAAACTTGTCGGAACCGATGAGGAAATCATTTATCGTGAATTCCGGAAACTGTTAACAGACCAAAAGGAATATGAGAAGATGGCTCATGCCTCGAATCCGTATGGGGATGGCTTTGCCTCCAGGCGGATTGCCGATATTTTAATGGAACATCTATAAAAAACAGGAGAAGCAAGTGGAACTGTTAAAAGAATTATACGCATACCGTGAAATGATTATCAGCCTGGTAAAAAAAGATCTCAGAGGACGCTATAAAGGATCTGTCCTCGGATTTCTGTGGACATTCATCAATCCATTGCTCCAGCTGGTGGTTTATACTATTGTTTTTTCTGCCATTATGAGAGCCGGCATTGAAAAGTTTTACATGTTTTTGTTCGTTGCTTTAGTGCCATGGATATTTTTCAGTGCTTCTATTACAGGTGGCTCCATGGCCATATTGGCTCAGCAGGACATGGTTAAGAAAATATATTTTCCCAGGCAGGTTCTTCCGATTGCCTATGTGACCAGTTCTTTTGTCAATATGTTGTTTTGCTTTATCATTATTTTTGCGGCATTAATGGTTTCCGGTATCGGAATTAATTTTTACGCATTACTTTTTTTGCCTCTTATCATGGCGGTAGAATATGTGCTGGCTATGGGGATTGCCATGCTTTCTTCTGCATTAACCGTGTATTTCCGGGATTTGGAACATATATTAGGGATTGTTACCATGGCCTGGCAATATCTGACCCCCATAATGTATCCTATGGATATTGTTCCGGAAGAATTCCTGCCTGTATTTTACGCAAACCCCATGACTCCGATTATCGTTGCCTATCGAGATATTTTGTACTACAAAAAAGTACCTGAAATCAATACCTTATTACATGCAAGTGTTTTGGGAATTATTATTTTGTTGCTTGGAAATATTGCGTTTACCAGATTACAGCGGGACTTTGTGGAGGAGTTATAGAATTGGAAGCAGGAAATGCAATCGAAGTCAAAAATCTGAAGAAAAAATTCAAGGTATTTTATGATAAAGGAAGCAGCCTGAAAGAGAAGCTTCTGTTTACCAAAAGAAATCAATTTGAGGATCGCTGGGTTATCAATGGAATCAGCTTTCATATAAAAAAGGGAGAGGCGGTCGGTTTAATCGGGAAAAACGGATGCGGAAAAAGCACAACATTAAAAATGCTTACCAAAATCATGTATCCAACTTCCGGAAGTATCGAGGTGTGCGGGCGCGTGTCCAGTTTGTTGGAATTAGGCGCCGGGTTTCATCCGGATATGAGCGGAAGAGAAAATATTTATATCAATGCTTCTATCTTTGGCCTTACCAAAAAAGAGATTGACCGCCGAATCAGCGATATTATTGCATTTTCGGAGTTGGAGGACTATATCGATAATCCAGTCAGAACCTATTCCTCGGGGATGTACATGAGGCTGGCTTTTTCTGTTGCAATCAACGTAGATGCGGATGTGCTCCTGATTGATGAAATCCTTGCCGTAGGGGATATCAGCTTTCAGACAAAATGCTTTGAGCGTCTGGAAGAAATCAAAGAATCCGGCACAACTATTGTTATTGTCTCCCACTCCATGGGACAGATTGAGCAGATCTGTGACCGGGCCATCTGGATTGAAGATGGTCTGATCCGGGAAGATGGTCTGCCCGGACCGGTGAGCCGACACTATCTTGCGTCCATGGAAGAGAAAAGACTGGCCAAGCTGGCCGATGCAGAAAACAAAAAAAATTCAGAAGAAAATGAAAGTCAGACCAGCTATTCCTGGCTCCCGGAAGGGCTCCCAAACAAAGAGTCTTCTGCAAATAAAAAAGCAACCTCCAAAGAAGGAGAAAAAACTGTTCTGGGTGAAAATGAAAATACCGGTTATCGGAATGACGTGGTTGTTGTACAGCACGCTCAGAACTGTCTTCAGGCAATTGAAAATATTCAAATTACCCAAAAGAGCAGAGTCTACAAAACAGGGCTTATTATCCGACGCTTTTTTGTCCAATTTTTCAAAGAAGGGGAATCGGCGGATTTTATAAAATGGGGTTTGGGAAAACTTATAAAAAAGGATTTTCATACAAGATATTTGTGTGATTTTGACTATTTGGAAAATACCAGACAATACCTTATTTCTCGAAAGCATTCTGTTAATGAAAATGTAGGCGAAAACATTTCGATGGTAAGAAAGGAAATGTCATCTGTCATTATATTTGCATCCGTCCCTTATTTTGATGTGGGGGGCGGACAGCGTTCTGCACAAATGGCGAAAACCTTTAACAGTTTAGGATATCAGGTTCACTATATATATGGCTTTGATTGCTCGGAGGAAAATGTCCCTGATATGTTTATTCCGGCCATAACTCATAAAAAGGTGGATGAGATCCATCCCGGATGGTTTAAAAGCGTTATCACTCCCCAAAGCATTGTGATATTCGAGATTCCTTATAAAAAATTCAAAGATTATCTTACGATTGCGAAAAGGTTTGGGTGTTATACCGTATATGAGCATATCGATAATTGGGCGACTTCTCTTGGGAACCTGTTTTATGAGGAAGAGGTTTTTAGAACATTTACAGAGCAGGCGGATCTGATTACAGTAACAGCCAGACTTCTGGGGGAAAAGATCGGAGAAGTTACTGCGAGAGAATATTTATATTTGCCAAATGCGGTCAATACTGAGCTTTTTGAGCCTTCAAAGAACTATGACTGCCCTAAAGATCTGGTACTTGCACGTAAAGGCGGAAAGACACTTTTGTATTTCGGTTCTTTATGGGGAGAATGGTTTGATTGGGAAAAGATTGAGTTTATATCGGAACAGTGCAAAGACTGCCAGATCAATCTGATTGGCGATTATTCAGGAATAAGGGAACGAACATCTTCCATAGGGCGAAATGTTCACTTTTTAGGATTAAAAAAACAAAGTGAATTACCAGCATATTTAAAGTATGCAGACATCGCACTTCTTCCTTTTAAAAACTGTGAGATTGGGAAATATGTGTCGCCCTTAAAGATTTTCGAATATATTGCCATGAACAAAAAGGTCATAGCGGCGGCTCTGGATGATATTCAGAATTATCCGAATGTCTGTTGTTCTGATAATAAAGAAGACTGGGTGAAACTGATAGCACAGGAAACTCCTGTTGTTGATGCAAGCGGATTTACTGACAGTAATAACTGGTTCGCCCGATGCGGAGAGCTGATTAAACGTGCCGCTTCTCAGGAAAGAACACACAAGAAGATCTCTGTCGTTATCCTGAATTACAATAACCGCAATGTTATTGAGCGGTGTGTCAATACCTTGGCAGCACATAACAGCCGTTACTCCTATGAAATTATTGTAGTTGACAACGGAAGTACAGATGGTTCCTTTGAGTTTTTAAAAGAAACCTATGGAGAGAATATATTGCTGCTGCAAAACAATAGAAACGGTTGCTCTTCCGGAAGGAATCTGGGGGCAGCACAGGCAAAAGGTGAATATCTGTGTTTTCTTGACAGTGACCAGTGGGTGATCAGCGACTATTGGTTAGACAGTGCGCTTCAGATACTGGAAAGCAAAGAATACGTGGGCGCTGTGAGCTGGAACGCGGGATGGTTTGCCCTAGGAGAAACCACAGGTCCTATTGTAGACGGATTTGCGAATCGGAGTATGGACAATCCTGCTGCCTGGTTCCGGTTGGATATCGCTTACCTGGCCACAAGCGGGTTGCTTATGGAAAAAAAACTGTTTGAGGATATCGGCGGATTTGATACGTATTATGATCCTACCTGCTATGAAGATACCGATCTTTCCTTAAAAATCCGTGATTTTGGTCTCGAGATAGCTTATTGTCCATACATGTCCATTATGCATCTGCCGCATCAGACAACGAAATCAGGCAGTCCCTATCATACCGAACTGATGAATAAGAATGGCAACTATTTTTATGAAAAATGGAAGAAAAGGAATCCGGAATTATTAGAATACTATCTATAAATTATGGATCTCTCAGAAATGAGATTCACATGGGAGGATGAGGATGAAAAAGGCAACTGGCCGATACCCGCTTATCAGCATTATTATCCCTTCCTGTAATGCCGAGGAATATATGGAACGAAGTGTTGATTCCGTTATAAAACAAACCTATGAACATTTGGAAATTATCTTAGTTGATGACAGCTCCCTGGATTCCAGTGGGGCTATCTGTGATGTGCTTCAAATCCGGGATCAAAGAATTCGTGTGATACAGGAAAAGGGCGGAGGAGTAGCCCGGGCCAAAAATGCGGGGATAGAATCCAGCCATGGCGAATATCTGATGTTTGTAGAAGGTGGGGATTGGCTGGATGAAGATGCTGTGGAGATTTTGTTTGAGTTATGCATGGATTATGATGCAGATATCGCAGAGTGCCAATACAGAGAGATTATCTCCGAAACAAGAGCCAAAAGACAATGTAACACAGGAACTGTTACCCTCTTTGACCATAAATCCGTTTTGGAAAACATGCTGGATGAGGATCGTTTTCAGTCAATGGCATGGGGGAAGTTATACAAAAGAGAGACGATAGGCGAGATCCGTTTTCCCATAAATAAATTAAATGAAGATGAGTTTACCGTTTATAAGTATGTCTGCAATGCCAGGAATTTTGTTCACATAGATCTGATTAAGTACAATAAGAATTGCATGCTTTCTCCAGGTAATGCAGAAAAACAGGATTTTAAAAATATTCATGCATATGAAGCGATTGCAGAGAGAAAGGAATTTCTCAAAAATCAGGGAATTCAATTGCCGGAGGAAGAAAGGGATTCAGAGGCAGGAGCGGCTGCATCATGGCTCCAGACATTGCCGGATAATGTCTGTGAACGAACTTATGATGAGATCCTTCTTGAAAATCAGGCATTGCAGCTTCAGATTAATGCGTTGCTGAATTCAAGAACCTGGAGATATGCGGAAAAGGTAAAGAATATTTTGGGAATTAAAAAGATTGTTCCCATCCTGAAACGTGCCAAAAGAAAATTATTGAACCAGGAAATGCCGCAAGCTTTGCCGGAAACTTATCCGGTACATAATCCAGCCAATACAGCAGAGACTGTCTCAGAAAAACCAGGCACAGAATTTGATTATAATCATCTGTTAAGTAAAGCAGAATATAAATTTTTTCAATATAAAGATACAAGGGACAGGCAATATCCTCTGGACATCGCAAAGATTGAATGTCCCTTTAAAAGAGGATTGGTATCTGTTGTCCTTCCTGTATATAACGGAGAAGATTATATCGAAGCTTCGATAAAAAGTGTATTGAATCAGACTTATAAAAGCTTTGAACTGATCATCATTGATGACGGTTCAACAGACAATACCGCCAATATTGTAGATCATTATGCTGCGCAGGATTCCCGGATACAGGTAGTCCATCAGCAGAATATCCGATTGCCCAGGACTCTTTCCAAAGGTTTCCGGATGGCTCAGGGGGAATTCTATACCTGGACCAGTGCGGATAACATCATGCATGAAGAATTTCTGGAACGCTTCGTGAAAGAATTACAGGACAATCCCTCATTAGGAATGACCTGGGGAAATATGCGCCTGATTGATGAGTACGGCAATCCGATTGTCGATAATCAATGGTATCCCAATGCTGAATATCCGGAAGAGGTACTGTTCCCATCAAGTGTGTTAGAGCTGAACGTGGTTGCGAATAATTACATTGGCGCAGCATTTATGTACAGAGCCATATGTGCTCATATTGTTTTGGATTATTCATCCTATAAGTTCTGTACAGAAGACTACGACTATTGGATGAAGATTAATGAAATCTGCAGTCTGAGGCATACATCATTTACAGAACCACTGTACTCCTACCGGTTTCATCCCAATTCCTTAACTTCAAAGGATAAAGAATTTAAGATAACGGAAAACCGTTATAAGCTTATGCTTTTAGATGATTTCAGAAGAGATTATTATCTGAAGCCTCTCATTTGGATCTTCAACGGCGATGCGGAAAGTCATCCCTGGTATCAGCCAATGAAAACCCTCATTGAACAGGCAGGACATTTTATTGTGGACTATAAGTATGCATCCTGTCTGGAAAATAATCTTTATGAAAGAATTATTGCAGTTAATTTTGAAAAAGAATATGAGGAATGCGGTTTGGACAGGATACCGGATTCCTACAACGTATTGGTTTCTAAAGACAGCAAGGTCTTAAAGGAAAACTGGGACTGCTGTATCGTGGCAGAATCCGTTGGCACTGCAGGCAGATTAGACGGATACCAAGGCTGGTATAAAATTGCTGATTGCAGAACCTGTTTTTCGTTTTTAGATGCCAAGGCAAAAACAAAGTTTTTATATGCTCTGGAAGCAGAAATGGATTCCCAAAAGCAGGAAGCAGCAACAATTTCCGTTATTTTACATGATACTGGGAATCAGGAAATGCTGGACAGATGCCTGCAGTCAATAGCGAATCAGGAGGGATGTTCAGAGGTTGTTCTCATTAAGCAGTCCACAGAAAAAATGGGATTTTCTCAGGAACTGCAGAAATCAGATGAATTAGGTTTGAATATAAAGGTTATACAATGTGTGTCTTCCAATGTAGCAACTCAGATAAACATGGGGATCTGGCAAAGCACCGGAGATATTCTGGTCTTTGGTGAGGATGACTACCTTTTCGATGATCATTATTTTATAAACCTGAAGAAAATGATGTCTCAGAATCAGGTAAAAGCTGTCTGCGGATCTGTAAAATGCAGAAATAATAATTCTGAGCAGAAACGGATTTTATTAGGAGAACACAGATTTTATACGGATGGATTGGCAGATACACCGGAAAGAAATTATGCACTCAATATTTCAGTAAAACGGGATGAAGTGCTAATGGCCGGAGGACTGTACCATTTATCGCCAGAGCTAAATGATGAATGTATAGAAGCCTCTTTGTTCGGCTTATTGCAGATCATCTGCCAGAACAGACCAAAGTCCATTTTCAAAAGCAGGGCATGTTCTGTGTATCGCCAGAAATTGGAATTGCCGGTAGAAACAAGCACCTGGATGTGTTCCCGGTTATTGGGGTTTTACCGTCTGGGAACTCAATTGCTCCTTCCCTGTGATTCTTATCCGGAAACTGTCAAAGCAAACCCGGCCAAGCTCGATGAAGCAATCCTGGAATTTATGTTACAAAATATCCGGGATGATTTTACGCAAAGGTCACAGGCAGACTGGATCCGAAGGTATTATTCCGGTATTAAAATGCCTTTCATTTCTGTTATTATTCCAATTTATAATACAGAAAAGGAATTGGAGAGATGTATCGAATCCTGTATTCATCAATCATTGAGGAATATTGAGATTATTTTGGTTGATGATGGTTCCTGGGACAACAGCGGAAAACTTTGTGATCAATATGCACAAAAGGATAATCGGATTAAGGTGCTTCACAAAAATAACGGCGGCCTTTCTGATGCAAGAAATGCAGGATTGGATCTTGCAGATGCTCCTTATATTATGTTTGTTGACAGTGACGACTGGATTGACCTGGATATGTGCGAGACCTTATATACGCTGGCAGTGGAGAAGAATGCAGATATTGTAGAATGCAGTTATCGCAATGTTTACCCAGATCGGATCGAAGAAGAGACGGATAACAGCGGTGAGATCATAGAAGGTGATGCGATATTTGCTCTGAAGGAGCAACTCCAATGGAAACACTTTAAATCAGTGGCATGGAATAAATTGTATCAACAGAAAATCTTTGCAGACGGAAAGAGATACCCAAAGAACAAATATCATGAGGACGAATTTTTTACCCATCTGGCTTTTTATGCTGCAAAAAAGTTGGTTTCTGTGGATTTTTCCAAATATAACTACTGGCATGGGCGTGCTGACAGTATAACAGGAAAGGTCAATGAAAATATTTTGGACAGCTGCTATGCATTGCGTTCCCGGGTTGATTTTGTGATGGAAAACAAAATTACACAGCTGGAACATGATGTAAAGGATGTGTGTTGCTGGACGCTTTTTGACCGGCTCTACCGATGCTATCAGGCGAAGCTGTCTCCTGACAATGAAAAGCTAAGGAGACTTTTGGCAGATCTGGAAAGTGATAAGGATAATGTGCTAAGTTGGGATGTTGCAGAGGAATATAAGACGAATTATAAGATTTTGCTGAGATCCTATGAGTTGTTTGGCAAGTGCAGGGAAGATGCAGAATTGTATGAGGAGATGCGGAAGGAGGTTGAAAAGGAAAGTTTATGAGTAATGTTATTGCAAGTTTAAAAAAGAAGATCAAAATTATTCTATTCTTATTTGTGCTCTTTATTTCCTTAAAGGTAATAGCATATAGACTTCCTTCTGAATTAGTCAGAAAAAATATTGAAATGTCATACGGGCAGCTCGAAGAAGAGGGATTATATCCGCAGATGTTTTATCACAATGATTCTTCTCAATTTTGTGGCTTAAAATTGGATAACTGGTCAGATGCAATTTATTTAAATGTAGCGTATCTGGCAAATGAAAAAAATGTATTTAAAGCAATTGCTGGAGATTTCCTGGGTGAAAACCCTGATGGGGGGGGGCGATCCTATACAAGATCTAAAATATACATTGGAAACTGCTTCTTATAGCAATGGCAACGGTATAAATGAGAATACCTATATGCGACAGTGGTTTGGCAGCCAGGTTATATTCAGGCCATTGCTTTGTTTATTTACACTGTCGGAGATCCGTATGATTTTTCAGTATTTAGTAATATTGCTTTCTGGTATCTCCGTAATGACCATTGGGAAATTGGGAAAAGCACCTGCCGTCAGTTTTTTGATTGGTATTTTAAGCGCGAACATTGTAATTGTGGGTTCTTCTTTGAATTTTATTGGTACATTTTTAGTTGTTTTGACTGCAGCAATTATTATTCCATCATTAAAACAGGATTTTCAAGTGGCAGATTTTATGATAGTCATTGGAGGCACGACGGCGTTTATGGATTTATTTGCCACTCCATTTTTAACATTTCCAATGGTCACATTGCTATTGATTATTAAGAAAAATCATTCGAATCAATGCAATACGTTAAAGCAAGGATTTATATTGCTTTTCCAAAGTGCGATTGGATGGCTTTCTGGTTATGTTATCCTTTGGATGGGAAAATGGTTGCTTGCATCTGTCGCGTTAAATACTAACTGTTTTTTAGATGCATTCAATGAATTTGTAAATGCAGGAACAATGAGACCTGATTATGGTCCACAAACTACAACAGGAATGATTCGTGAAAGTTTGAGGCTTAACTTTAGTGCTATATTTCCTGTTAATCTCCTGCAGATCTTAAATGAAAAATATTCAATTCACATAGAATTCATTATTATATTGCTAATAATTCTATGGGTAATTGTTAATTTCATTTTATACAAAAAAGGATATATTAAGTTAAACAATAATGGATATTTGTTCTGTGTAATATTGATGATGCTTTCACCTTATGTATGGTATCTATTTATTAATGCACATTCGTTTGTCCATTTTTGGTTTAGCTATAGAAGCCAATGTGCCACGATATGTTCCGTTTCATTGTTATTGGGTACGACATGGACTAAAAATAATAATGATTAGGAGAGGAATAATTATGAATTATGGAATTGAATTTTGGAGATTCATATTTACATGTATTGTTTGCCTGTTGCATTTTGAAACCGTCTATTTGGGGGGGGCAATAATATCTTTGCTAGTGGCTATTTGGGAGTGGAATTTTTCTTTATCTTATCTGGCTTTTTTATGATGAGACATGCGCTGCATCATGATGATACAGCAATAAGATATATAACAGATAGAATAAAGAGGCTTTATCCTCCAATAATAATTGCCTATTGCATTTTAATTATAAATTTTAGCATACAATCTAAGTGGAATGTTTTTGAAATTATTGATGAAGTATATGCACATATATGGGAGTTTCTATTACTTACTTCTACAGGAATTACATGGGAATTCTGGAACTTTGCTACATGGTATATTTCAGCACTTTTGATTGTGAGTTATTTTATCTATTGGCTAATTAAAAAGGATGAAAAATGTTTTTCGGAATTTATTGCTCCCCTTTTAATCTTTGCAATTTATTCCTGGTATGCAATTCAAGGAAAAGGGTTAGATTACCATGTGCACTGGGAACGAATTTGTACTTCAGCAATCAGCAGGGCTATTGGTGGAATATCAATAGGATGTATTTCATATTATGTGAACAATAAATATATTCCTAAGAAAATAAATAAATATTATTGCAGTTGTATTGAAATAATTGTTCTTATACTGATTTTTTCTAATATTATTTGTGCAGAAAAAAATAGTTATAATTTGTTGGTTCTTATTCTATTTCCTGTTTTAATAGTTATCGAATATAATAAATGGAATAAATGGAATGAATTTTTTTGCAATTATATCGTAACACTACTGGGAAGAATTTCGATAAATATGTACTTAAATCAGGTGTTTTTTATCGGATTATTTCTGAATATTCACAAAAAAACCAATGTGCTTTTGGATTATTTATTATTCATAGTTTGTCTTACTTTGTTTGCATGCTTTATAGAATTTTTACGGTATAAGATTATAAAAAAATCAATGAAACTATTTTGCACTAAGAAAATTTGAGGGACTTTTCAGTTTTATTAAATATATTTTGATTTTTTGAAATCATTACAAAATATCTAAAAACTTGCAGAAGGAACTAATATAATAAAGAGCAGTAAACGTTACATCTCGGATATAACTGCGGAAAACAGATAAGAGCTAATATGGAGGTGTCTATGAATAAGAAAAATTTGACGTATTGTAAAAGATTTATATTTAACGTGTTGTTTCTGATTACAGTCATAAGATTAATTTGGAATTTCCTTTATGGATTTCGCTGGCCTTCAGAATATGTTCTATCTAATAATATTTTTACCTATGAATATGGTTTTATACCAAGAAGTTTAATAGCCAGTTTTTTAAAACTTTTATTTGGTAATCTCATATATGATAGAAAATTTTTATATGTTCTTATAGTTGGAACAGGGATATTATTACTATCCTTTTTTTGCTATTTATCTTATTTTTTTACAATTAAAACTCAGAACATTGTTGGAAGCCTTCTTGTTTTTTGGTATTCATTAAGTATATACAGTGCTTATATTGCACATGAAATGGGATATTTCGAACAATATGGATATGTTTTTTTGTGTGGACTGATACTATTTTGTGCAAAAATCAAGAGCGTCCTTAAATTTTCTATCCTCTGCTCCGGTTTAATGTTCATCTCATTATTGATAAGTGAAACAAATGCTTTTCTTGTGTGCCCGGTACTGCTTTCAATAACCCTTTTAAACACCTTTGAAAATATGCCTGTAGTGGATTTTGAGGGGGGGGGGGGTAAAAGAGTATTTCGTTGTCTGATACAGACTATATGTGTTAATATTCCCAATATATTATACTGTATCTGTGTCAATTATATCAGAGTTCCTCAGGAAATAATTGGAAAACAGCTATCACTAATTCGGGAAAATTCTGATAAGTTTCAAAGACTGGATGAGATAGGTGCATATTTTTATGGTGATCGAACAGCAAGGGAATATACAGACCAGATATTATTCAGGGATGAAAACTGGCAATTGATGGCATATATGTTCCTGATAATATTTACAGTAACATTAGTTCTGATTTTTAACCGTAATTATCAAAAGGCATTTTTATTTATTGCTGCAAGCGGTTTTGTAATTGCTTGCGGATATACATTAAATTTTATTGCCTGGGATGCTGAAAGGTATAAATTTGGCCAGGCAATGATGGTGACCTTTTTAGGAATATGGACGTTTAAAAAGATTGAATCTGCAAAGATTATTTTGAATAAAGACTTGTTATATACATTAGTCATTGGCACTCTTATTATGGCTGCAATAATGGATTATAAGTTAGGACTATTTGATGGTGCAGAATATAATAACAGCATAATGCGTCTGAAAGATACGCTTAGTGCTTACAATTTCTAAATTCTACCACCCCTAATATAATCTTACTGAATAGGAGTTGCAAATGGAGAAAATATCTATAGTAGTACCTTGTTATAATGAAGAAGAAACAATTTTTTTGTTTTATAAAGAAATCATTTCTTTAAAGGAATTCTTTGATCAAAATAATTTAATTGTTGAAATTTGTTTTGTCGATGACGGAAGCATTGATGATACCTTAAAAGAAATAAAAAAAATCAGGGAATACGATATTGGTGTACATTATATTACCTTTTCCAGAAATTTCGGAAAGGAAGCTGCTCTATATGCTGGATTAAACATGTCTACTGGCGATTATATTATCGTTATGGATGCAGACCTTCAAGATCCGCCAGAGATTATACCACAAATGTATCATTTGATGAAACAGGAAAATTGCGATTGTGTTGCGACCAGAAGAACAGACAGACAGGGCGAACCGCCAATACGTTCCTTTTTTGCTAAATTGTTTTACAGAATTATTAATAAAATATCGGATACCAAAATCGTTGATGGTGCCAGAGATTTCAGGATTATGACACGTATAATGGTAAATGCTATTCTGGAAGATAAAGAATACAATCGATTTTCAAAAGGAATATTTAGCTGGATTGGATTTAAAACAGCCTGGCTGGAATTTAATAACAGGGAAAGAATTGCCGGAGAAACGAAATGGTCATTTAGAAAATTATTTTTATATTCCATAGAAGGACTGCTAGCATTTTCAACAGTTCCGCTTTCTGTTTCATCTATGGGGGGTCTGCTTTTTTGCAGCTTGTCGATTTTTCTGCTAATATTTGTGATCGTCCGGGCATTATTATTCGGGGATACTGTTGCTGGATGGCCATCGCTGGTAAGTATTATATTATTTCTTAGTGGTATTCAACTGTTTTCTATTGGTGTTATTGGATTATATTTGTCAAAAATCTATTTGGAGACAAAACGAAGGCCGCTCTATATAATTAAAGAGCAACAATAAGTTATATGAGCAGATATTACAGAACGATAATTTTATACGAGGGGGAACAATATGAAAAAAAGTAATAAGGAACAATCTCGATGCTATGTATTCAGTTTGATCATTTCCCTGTATATCGTCTTCATTAGTTTCTTTTTAGAACGGTTGTGGTTTGATATGGACTCGTTAAAAAATCATTTTATGATATACACTGTTTCCAAAATACTTCTGTTTGGTTTGAGCTTTATGATGTGCTTTTCATTTCAGAAGCTCAAAAAAAATGGATATCTAAGTTTTTTTGTTGGTTATACAGGGATCATGTGGATTATGCTGCTTTTAGTCTGGCCAGGTGTCTGGCGCTGGGATGAATTCTGGATTTTGGATGGAAGCAGGTACTTCATTCCGAATTCCTATCAGCATTGGCTTACCTCTGTGTTATATATAGCAAGCCTGATGATTCTTCCGTTTCCCACAGGTGTCATTATCGTACAGATATTGCTAATTTCATTTTTGGTATCTTTTATTATCAAAACAATTAATGAGAATTTTTTGCATTTGAGTAATTGGACTAAATGGATATTGCTTATTCCCTTTTTACTTTTTCCAGTAATTGACAGCAATTTGTATCCTGTGAGGTGTTCTCTATATGCTTTTGCTGAACTGGCTTTTATAACATTCCTGATTAATGAGATTTTTAACAGAAAAAGGGATCCAGAATACATGATAACGCCAAACGCAACAGGGATATTTTGCTGTTTGAGTATTCTCTTAGCTGTCTGGAGAAGCGAAAGCATTTACTATCTGGTTCTTGCTCCTATATTATATATGCTCATTTTTAAAGGAAAAACTCAAAAAATAAATTTGCTTTTGCTTATAGGCGTTATGGGGGGGGCAGTTTATTCGGAATAAAATATCAGAACAAACTTCTTTATGAATCAATTGGAGACCAGAATACAGTTATCATAACTTTGCCTTATATTGAATATGCACTTCATAATGAAGTTTTATCAGAGGAGGATACTATATTAGAAGAAATTAATCGTGTTATTGACCTGAAATTACTTTGTGATGAGGGCAAGGGCGTGATATGGGATAGCAGTAAAAATCTTATTAGAAAAGATTATACAAAAACAGAATACCGCAGATATCTTTTCTCTTATATAAAATTGATTTTCATGTACCCACAGGATTTTCTTAGAGTGCAGATTCCGGTTGTTCTACAGGCAAATGGCATGTGTTCAAGTGGTCAGTTTATAGAGAGCACAGAAAATTTATATACTAATGAAGGGAATTACTCTACAGAAACTATAGGAGAGGTTTTCTTTAGACATGATTTCACGCGACCTGTTTCAGTCAACTTAAGGAAAAACGTTATAACAATTTTAGAAACACTGGAAGTTAATAAATTCTTATGGTTATTACATAAAATCACGTATAACGCATTTATTCCTATACTAGGACTGATCTTTATTATTGTCTGGTGTTTTAGAAAAAAGCTGTATTTAATATCTGGCATTTTGTGTTCGTCATTGATAAAAATACCCATATTAATATTATCCATACCGGGAACCGCTTTTATGTATTGGTATCCCAATTATCTGGTAGCCTGGACGGTTGTAATTATATTTTTGATCTATCAATTGAAACACATAATTAACATTAGGAAGGAAAAACACAAGAATGAACAATAAAACCCTGCTATTTATCCCTGGCTACAACTGCGAAAAGCAGATCCCCCGGGTACTGGATCAACTAGACAGCGACATCCTGCCCTACATCTCCCAAACCATCATGATAAATAACCGCAGTACGGATAATACGGAAGCCACTGTAAAGACATGGATGGCAGCACACCCGGAGATTCCTTTCACATTGCTTCGGAATGACGAAAATTACGGTCTGGGCGGCAGCCATAAGGTTGCATTCGACTATGCCCTTAACAATGGTTTTGACTATGTAATAGTCCTGCACGGGGATGACCAGGGGAATATCCATGATCTGCTTCCAATTTTAAAGCGAAAGCTCTTCCGGAAATATGACTGTTGCCTGGGTGCCCGCTTTATGAAGGGTTCTGTTTTGCAGGGATACTCCCGTTTTCGAACCTTTGGCAATAGAGTATACAATTTTTTGTTTTCCCTTATCTGCAGATTCAAGGTAAAGGATCTGGGATCCGGACTGAATATGTACCAGACATCCATGCTCCGGACAAGATTCTATATGAAATATCCGGATAGTCTTATGTTCAATTACTGTATGGTTATGGCAATTCGGCATTACAAACAGAAAGCTCTCTTTTTTCCTGTAAGCTGGCGAGAAGAGGATCAGGTTTCTAATGTAAAGTTGTTTGATCAGGCTAAAAAAGTTCTAATGATGCTGGGCAGTTATGCTTTTGCACCGGGAAAATTCATGAAAAAAGAATTACGGGATACCATAAGAGATTCCTATTCCGCACAGGTGATTGCGGAAAACAAAGCGTCAGAGGATGAAAATGAAAAGTAAAAAGTATTATAGCATTAATATTACCGTATTCCTTATGGCAATCCTGTTTTTTTACCATGCCATAGGCACAGGAATCCGCTTACTCTATTTAAAAGATGATTGGAATATGGTACTATTCCTGGGAACATTTTTTGCCATTCTTGTGTATGGTATAAAAGCGCTTCGTTTATATATTATCCTGTTGGAGAAACGGCTGGCATTGGCAAGTTTTATCAGACTGTACATAAAAACCACCCTTATCAATCTGGTGTTTCCTTTTAAGCTGGGTGAAATTTTTCGGATGTATTGTTATGGCATCGAATTCAAAAATTATAAGAGAGGCTTTTTGCTGATACTGATTGACCGTTATTTTGATACGCTTCCCCTTTTGCTTCTTTTACTGGTGTCAACGATAGGAGAAAAAAATCAGGTGTCCGGTGTTGTGGCAGTATTGTGCGTATTCATAATATTAGTCACTGTATTCTATTGGATTTTTCCTTCTACCTATAAGTATTTAAACCGTTTTTTGATTATGAATATCGAGTCGGACAGGGGGATTTTAGCATTGGATATGATCAGGAAGGCTCAGAACTGGTATCTGTATGCAAAGGAATTAATCCGGGGGCGGGAGGCCATTTTACTGGTTCTCTCCGGTTGCGCCTGGTTGGCTGAATATGCCATGTTATACAGCCTGGTTATCGGAAGCGGGCGCATTTTTAAGGCAGAGAACTTTGTATCTTATATGAATGCTGTCTTTACAGGAAAATCCAATGAATATGTAGATATATATATCTGCATGAGTGGTTTGATACTTGCGGTTTGCGCAGGTTTTGCCTACGGCAGGCTTTGGTTTGTAAAAAAGGAGCGATCATGAGAACACTTTGTATCTATGATAACCATATCGAACCCCATAGTTCGATTAAAAATATTATCGGGGACAAAACCTTTGGGGATGTTATTTTAAAAAGAAAAAGTATTAAAAGCAACTTTCTGGGTTTCATCAGAAAACAGAAAGTGATTGATGAAGTTCTGGAGCTGGATTACAGCTGGCAGATTGATGCTCTTGTAGGAAAGATCAGGAATTATGAGCCAGACATAAAAATAGTCCATATTTTTTCGGATTTTATCATTCTGGATGAAAGCAGTATAGCATTGCTTTTGAAAAAGGCTCCTTTTATTGAAGAGAATTATGTCTGCCTGAATGAGCAGGTTCCTGCCGTGCTTATGATGGATGACAGGGAGGAATATTGCCAGTTTTTGACCAAAAACGCCAGTGTTCTTCAGGATAAGAATATCTATGGAAACCGTTCCTCTAAAAACCATTTTGAGGCTTTTTCGGTAAATGGCCTTTGGTATCTGGGAAATTATGAGAATTTTATCCAATATATCTCCGGAGGATTCGATGCCCGGTTTTTCAACTCTGTAAAAGGAGATAAGTTCACAGTAACCAAGACGTCTACGAATAAGAAAAAGATCAAAGCTGAGTATGACTTTTACCGGCTGCTTCCGGATCCCATGAAGACCTGGTTCGTAATGCCATACAACTATCAAGAGCTGCCAGATCAGGCATCCTATGAGATGGAACGGTATCATATGACAGATCTGGCGATCCGTTGGGTTCACGGGGCAATTGATATCAGTGAATTTGAAAAACTGTTATCCAAGGTGTTTCATTTTATCCAAATCAGAAGCAAGAAGAATATTTCAGATGCAGAATACCTTCAGACGGAAAAAGGCTTATATCTCCAAAAGTTAGAGGAACGCATCCAATTATTGAAGGAACATCCGCAATACTTACTGTTTCAGAAATATATAGAAAACGGGACGGAATACTCTGGCTTGGATGAGATTGTTTCTGAATATAAACAAACCTACTCGAAAATTACCCATGATTTAAAGCGGGAATCTGTTAGTGTTATTGGCCACGGGGATCTCTGTTTTTCCAATATGCTCTTCAATAAGGACGGAGAATTATTAAAATTGATCGATCCCAAGGGCGCAGAGGAGGAAGCCCAGCTATGGACCAACCCTTATTATGATTTGGCGAAGCTATCCCATTCTATTTGCGGACGATACGATTTTTTCAACAATGGTTTATACCACATCTCTTTGGATACAGAACTGAAATTCCGCCTGGATATTGATTTTGATAATACACCATACAAGGAGTTATTCCGGAAGTATCTGGAAAATAACGGTTATTCCTATTTGGCAGTGAGGATATATGAAGTGTCCCTGTTCCTTTCCATGCTGCCGTTGCATATAGATAACCAGCAAAAGGTATTCGGATTTATCCTGAATGCCATAAATATACTGGAGGAGATCCGCCAATGTTTGGACAAATGACATTTATTATTGATATTGACGGCACGTTATGTCCGATTAAAACTAAACATGAGAGATATGAAGATCTGGTTCCTTATGCGGACATGATTAAAAAGATAAGATTTTATAAAGATAACGGAGCGAAAATTGTTCTGTATACTTCAAGAAATATGAATTCCTACCAGGGAAATATCGGCCTGATCAATGCCAACACTGCCAGGATCATTCTGACATGGCTGGACAAATGGGAAATTCCCTATGACGAGATCATATATGGTAAGCCCTGGCCCGGGCATGAGGGCTTTTACGTGGATGATCGGGCAGTCCGGCCGAATGAATTTATCAATTGCACGCCAGAGGAACTTAAGAAGATATGTGAGGACTCAAGAATGAAAAATACTTATTCTGATAATAACCAATTGGATCTGGTAATCACTATGGCAGGTTTGGGAAGCCGATTCAGGGAAGCCGGCTATTCGGTTCCCAAGTATATGATCGAGGCATGTGGAAAGACCCTGTTCGAATGGTCTATGGACAGCCTGTCCGGATATCTGGATATGGTATCACAGTGTATTTTTATCGTGAGGAAGGAAGACCAGGCAGCCACCTTTATTGAAGCAATGTGTGATAAATCAGGAATTACCCGGCGGAAAATCATAGAAATCGATTATCTGACAGACGGACAGGCCACGACAGCCATGTTGGCAAGTGATATGTGGAATCCTGAACATGGCCTGCTGATTTATAACATTGATACCTATGTAGAACCCGGCCAAATGAAATACAGTGATTTAAAAGGAGACGGTTTTATTCCCTGCTTTTATGGAAAAGGAAACCATTGGAGCTTTGTAAAGCTTGCGGAAAACGGAAAAGCAGTGGAGGTCCGGGAAAAGGAACGGATTTCTGATTATTGTACCTTGGGAGCCTATTACTTCAGCAGCTGTGCCTTGTACGAAACATTGTACAAAGAATATTATTCCCAAAATGAGAATCTGGAAAAAGGTGAGAAATATGTTGCCCCTTTATATAATTATCTGATTAGCAAAGGAAAAAGTGTATATATTTCTGTTGTTGAGGATAAGGCTGTCCATGTTCTTGGGACACCGGAAGAGTTAGCGCAATTTAAGCAAGGTTACAAGCCGAAATAGGCGTTTGTTCAGGAGGAGGCTGTTTTTTATTGAAGGCCATATTTATACAGTTTATAAAATTTTTTGGATTATCTGGTTTAGGGTGGTGTATCGACTTTTCTCTGTATCTTATCCTGACACTGATTTGTGGTTTGCCTGTATTTTACGCAAACTGTATCAGCTCCATCCCAGCGGTTACCCTGGTATTTTTTGTATCGACAAGGAAGATATTTGAAAAGAACAACTCGAAAATACCATTGTTCATAAAATATTTGATTTATGTCCTTTATCAATTTGTTTTGTTAACAGGAGTATCCGCCTTAGGACAGTATATAGCTGCATGGATTACCGCCTGGGCCGGTAACCGGATGCTGATAGCGAAAGCGGGAAAGATCTTTGCGAAGTTATTCATTACTCCGATTACCATGGTTATTAATTTTATCGTTATGAAGGGAATGGCAGAGAAGCTTTAGAGCGATCACTCTGTATATTTGATTGGAGGATAAAACCTGTGAAAAACAAAACACCTGGAAGATTGGAAATCACTACCAGAATCGGCTGTAAGATGAACTGTGTCTACTGCCCGCAGAAATTATTGACGACAAATTATTTTAAGGTCAACCCGTTCAGAAGAGCAGTCCTGTCCCTGGAGGATTTTAAGAAATGCCTGGAGAAAATTCCTGTCGGTACAAGAATCGATTTTTCCGGGATGGCAGAGCCATGGCTCAATGAACAGTGTACAGATATGGTATGCTATGCAGCGGATAAGGGATTTCCAACTGCTATTTACACAACCTTAGCAGGAATGTCCTTAAAGGATTTTGAAAGGATAAAAGATCTGGATTTTGATGAATTTGTCCTCCATATTCCGGATGATAAGAGCAATGCCAATATTCAGATTACAGAAGAATATCTGAGTCTGCTCTATCAGGTGACAGGATACAAGAAAAAGGGGCTTCCTCTGGTAACCGGTTATTCCTGCCATGCCGGAATCCACCCGGATATCGTGGAAACGATTCCGAAGAATTCAAAATTGATTACTGAATTGATTAGCCGGGCAGGAAATGTAGAGAACGACTATGTGGAAAGCAAACATTCCACTGGTGAGATTGTATGCATCAACTGCGGAACTGGCATGAATCATAATGTTCTTTTACCGGATGGAACCATAGTTCTCTGCTGTATGGATTATGCTCTGGAGCATGTGCTTGGCAATCTGCTGGAGAAGAGCTATGAAGAAATTCTGGATTCGCCAGAAGCAAAACGAATCCAGAAAGAAATGCAGAAGGATGAAGTTGATATTCTATGCCGGAATTGCACGAATGCGCGTTCGGTACAGGAATTGTATGAGGATTACCATTTATATTGGGACTGGTGTCGGAAATTGCAAAAAAGTGAGAATCTGAAGGATTATGACTTATTAAAATATAGAGAATGGGTAGACAATCTCAATGATGCAAAGGAAAAGGAGCAAAAAACTTATATAGGCTCTCGGAATCTTGAGCCTGCCGACCAAGGTTCAGCGGTCGGCTGAACTTTGAAAAATAAATATTATCCGGAATGGAACAGATGTAATAAATTTTGAGAAAAAAGGG